>NZ_JBVJVO010000009.1:299200-300442 GCF_055603625.1 Streptomyces sp. NPDC037273 | reverse complement strand
CGCCCGGTTACATTCCGAACCCGGAAGCTAAGCCTTTCAGCGCCGATGGTACTGCAGGGGGGACCCTGTGGGAGAGTAGGACGCCGCCGAACAATTCTTCAGGACCCCTGGTCCCAGCGTTCACGCTGGGACCAGGGGTCCTTTTGTTTTTTGCTTGACTTTTCCGATGCGCGGCTGGGTGCCGGCTGCGCGAGAATGACTGCAGTACCCGAAGACAGGAGTCACGACCATGCCCACCAACTCTCCCGACGACCGTCCGGAGCGCGAGCCTCGTCGCAGGGACGGTGGCGGTGGCGACCGGGGCGGCTTCCGCGGGCCTCGCCGGGACGACAACCGTGGTGGGGACAACCGTGGTGGCGGCTTCCGCCGTGACGACCGTGGTGGCGACCAGCGTGGTGGCGGCTTCCGCCGCGATGACCGTGGCGACCGTCGTGACGACCGCCGCGATGACAACCGTGGCGGTGGATTCCGTCGTGACGACCGCGGTGGCGACAACCGTGGCGGTGGCTTCCGCCGTGACGACCGTGGCGACCGTCCCAGCTTCTCGCGGGACGACAACCGTGGCGGCGGTTTCCGTCGTGACGACCGTGGTGGCGACAACCGTGGTGGCGGCTTCCGCCGCGATGACCGCGGTGGCGACCAGCGCGGTGGCGGCTTCCGCCGCGACGACCGTGGTGGGGACAACCGTGGCGGTGGTTTCCGTCGCGATGACCGTCGGGATGAGCGTCCCTCGTTCCGGCGCGATGAGCGGCCTTCGTACCAGCGGGATGACCGTCGGGACGACAACCGTGGTGGCGGCTTCCGTCGCGATGACCGTGGTGGCGACCAGCGCGGTGGCGGCTTCCGTCGTGACGACCGTGGTGGGGACAACCGTGGTGGCGGTTTCCGTCGGGATGACCGTCGGGATGAGCGTCCCTCGTTCCGGCGCGATGAGCGGCCTTCGTACCAGCGGGATGACCGTCGGGACGACAACCGGGGCGGTGGCTTCCGCCGCGACGACCGTGGTGGCGACCAGCGCGGTGGCGGTTTCCGTCGGGATGACCGTCGGGATGAGCGTCCGTCGTTCCGTCGGGATGAGCGGCCTTCGTACCAGCGGGATGACCGTCGGGACGACAACCGGGGTGGGGACCAGCGTGGCGGTGGGTTCCGTCGGGATGACCGTCGGGATGAGCGTCCGTCGTTCCGTCGGGATGAGCGGCCTTCGTACCAGCGGGATGACCGTCGGGACGACAACCGGGGCGG
>NZ_JBVJVO010000009.1:269329-299103 GCF_055603625.1 Streptomyces sp. NPDC037273 | reverse complement strand
TTCCGTCGGGATGACCGTCGGGATGAGCGTCCGTCGTTCCGTCGGGATGAGCGGCCTTCGTACCAGCGGGATGACCGTCGGGACGACAACCGGGGCGGTGGCTTCCGTCGCGATGACCGTGGTGGCGACCAGCGTGGTGGCGGCTTCCGCCGTGATGACCGTGGTGGGGACAGCCGTGGTGGCGAGCGGCGCGGCGGCGGTGGGTTCCGTCGGGACGACAGCCGTGGTGGCGGGTTCCGTGGGCGGGACGACCGTGGTGGGTACGGGCGACGGGACGACCGTGGGGGTCGGGACTTCGACCGCGAGCGGAGCGACCGGGCGCCGATCAAGCGGCTGCCGATCCCGCCGGAGGTCACCGGTGAGGAGATCGACCCGGATGTGCGGCAGGAGCTGATGAGCCTGCCGAAGGGTCTCGCCGAGGAGGTCTCGCGCAACCTCGTCATGGTCGCGCAGCTGATCGACGAGGACCCGGAGCAGGCGTACGGGTACTCCAGGGTCGCGCTGCGGCTCGCGTCCCGTGTCGCGGCCGTGCGTGAGGCGGCCGGGTTCGCGGCGTACGCGACGCAGAAGTACTCCGAGGCGCTGGCCGAGTTCCGGGCCGCGCGGCGGATGAGCGGTGGCGTCGAGCTGTGGCCCGTCATGGCCGACTGCGAGCGTGGCCTCGGCCGGCCCGAGCGCGCGCTGGCGATGGCCGGCGAGCCCGAGGTGCAGAAGCTGGACAAGGCCGGTCAGGTCGAGATGCGGCTCGTGGCCGCCGGTGCCCGCCGGGACCTGGGGCAGCTCGACGCGGCGATCGTGACGCTGCAGAGCCCCGAGCTCGCCTCCGGCGCCGTGCACCCGTGGACCGCGCGTCTGCGGTACGCGTACGCCGACGCGCTGCTCGCCGCCGGTCGTGAGAACGAGGCGCGGGAGTGGTTCGCGAAGGCCCTGGAGGCCGACAAGGACGGCGCCACGGACGCGTCGGACCGGCTGGCGGAGATGGACGGTGTCGAGTTCGTCGACGCGTTCGACGACTCGGACGACCTGGACGAGTCGGATGACGTCGAGGCGGACGGTGACGTCGACGGCGACCTGGACGGCGACTTCGACGAGGCCGGTGTCGAGGATGTCGAGCTCGACGAGGACGACGACGAGGACGACGACGAGGACGACGACGAGCGCGGCGGCGACAAGGGCTGACGTGCTTGAGCGGTGAGAAAGGGCGGTACCCCGGTGGGGGTACCGCCCTTTTTCGTTTGGGGGCCGGGTCAGTCCAGGGCGAGGCTGCGGAGGACGAGGCCGGTGGCGGGCTTGGGGCCGAAGGAGGTGGATTTGCGGGGCATGGTGACGCCCTGGCGGGCGAGGTCGCGGACGACGTCCTCGCGTACGGGGTGCATGAGGACGGCCGTGCCGCCGCGGCGTTCGGCCTGGTCGACGGCGGCCTGGGTGTCGTGGATGTAGGCGATGTCCTCGGGGGCGTCGGGGATGTGCCAGACGTGCTCCAGGAGGGTGGAGTGGAGGACGGTCGCGTCGAGGGTGCGCCAGGCGTGGGGGCGGTCGGTGCGGACGGTGCGTTCGAGGAGGGCCGGGTCGGGGCGGTCGACGAGGTGGAAGGCGCCGTCGCCGGCGAGGAGGAAGGCGTTGCCGTCGGCGGTGGCGGCCTCCAGGGCCTCCAGGGCGACCGGGAGGGGGCGTTCGAGGCGGCGTACCCGGAAGGAGTCGCCGAGGGCCGCGAGGGCGTCGGCGACGGGGAGGCGGTTGAGGAGGCGGTGGATGGCGCGGACGCGGAGCGGGTAGCGGGCCGTGTCGATGAGGAGGACCAGGCCGTAGTTCCAGGGGCCGGGCGCGGTGTGCTCCTCGCGCAGCCGCAGGTAGGTCGCCCAGCGGTGGTGGCCGTCGGCGATGAGGGCCTGGTGGCGGGCGAGGTCGCCGCCGATGGCGGCGAGCTCCGCGGGGTCGGTGACGGACCAGAGGCGGTGGTGGAAGCCGTCCTCGGTGGTGGTGGAGAGCAGGGGCTCGCGCAGGACCGTGCGTTCGATGACGGCGTCGGCGCCGCCGCCCTCCTCGCCGACGTACGTGAGGAGCAGCGGTTCCAGGTTGGCGGCCGTGGTCCGCATGAGGGCGGCGCGGTCCTCGACGACGTGCGGCATGACGTCCTCGTGGGGCAGGACGATGCCGGCGTCCGGGGTGGAGAGCTCCAGGGCGCCGATGACGCCGCGCTGGAGGATGCCGTCGCCGTGCTGCTCGTACACGTAGAGCGCGGGTTCGGGGTCCGGGGCGAGGATGCCGTCGGCGAGCCAGCGGTCGAGGGTGACGGCGGCCTTGCGGTGGCGGGTGCCGGCGGTGATGGCCTGCGGGAGGATCAGCCGGACGATGTTGTGGGGGTCGGCCGACTCCAGATGGAGCAGTCCGTCAGGTCGTACGACGACGTCGTAGGGGGGAGACGTCACGGCGGCGAGGCTGCCGACCCGCTCGGGGACGTAACGGAGTCCGCGGAACGGGGCCAGGCGCAGCCCTCCGGCGTCGTCGCGGACGTCAGCGGCCGCGTGACCTGAGGTGTTCATCTCGTCATCGTATGTGGGCGGTGGCCATGCGCGATGATCGGGGGAGCGGGGGAATTTCACCCGGTGAAGCGAGGAGTGAGCGGTGACGATGCGGAACGGCCAGGGACAGCGCGGCGGAAGTCGGCCGGGCGGCAGCGCGGTGCCGTTGAGCGAGGCGTACGACACGGCGCTCCTGGACCTGGACGGTGTCGTGTACGCGGGTGGCGAGGCCGTGCCGCACGCCGTGGAGGCGCTCGGGGTGGCGCGTGGCGGCGGCATGCACCTGGCGTACGTCACGAACAACGCGCTGCGGACGCCGGACGAGGTCGCGGCGCATCTGACCGAGCTCGGGGTGCCGGCGGAGCCCGGGGACGTGGTGACCTCCGCGCAGGCGGTGGCCCGGCTGATCGCGGACGACGTGCAGGCCGGGTCGCGGGTGCTGGTGATCGGCGGTGAGGGGCTGCGGACGGCGCTGCGGGAGCGGGGCCTGGTGCCGGTGGAGTCCTCGGACGACGAGCCGGTGGCCGTCGTGCAGGGGTACGGCGGGCCGGGGATGCCGTGGGCGCGGTTCGCCGAGGCGGCCTACGCGGTGGGGCGCGGGGTGCCCTGGTACGCGTCGAACACGGATCTGACGATTCCAGGGGCGCGGGGGATCGGGCCGGGGAACGGGGCGGCGGTGGAGGTCGTGCGGATCGCGACGGGCCACCGTTTCGAGCCGAAGGTCGCCGGGAAGCCGCTGCCGCCGATGCACCGGGAGACGGTGCTGCGGACCGGGGCGAAACGGCCGCTGGTGGTCGGGGACCGGCTGGACACGGACATCGAGGGGGCGTTCAACGGCGGAGTGGACTCGCTGCTCGTCCTGACCGGGGTGACGGACGTGGCGCAGCTGCTCGCCGCGGTGCCGGAGCACCGGCCGACGTATGTGTCGGCCGATCTGCGGGGGCTGCTCGTGGGGCAGCCCGAGGTCGGGGTGGACGCGGACGGCGGCTTCCTGTGCGGGGGGTGGCGGGCGTCGGTGGCCGGCGGTGAGCTGGTCCTGGACGGGCGTGAGGGTGACGGCGCGGACGTGATGGACGCGGTACGGGCGCTGTGCGGGGCCGCCTGGTCGGCGGCGGACGAGCCGGGTGCGGGTGTGCCGGACGCGGGGAAGGCGCTGGCGCGGCTGGGGATGTGAGGTCGCTCCGGCGGGCTCCGTGCCCTCCTTCAGGGAGGACGGGAGGGGGCAGCCAAGGGAAAGTTGGGTAGGCTAACCTAACTCTCTCGGGGTTGGCGGACATCAGGAGCACGGGCATGGAGCAGGGGCAGCGGCTGAGCGCGGAATCGGTCACCCTCGCGTACGAGCAGCGGGTCATCGCCCGCGATCTGTCCGTCGCGATCCCCGACAACTCCTTCACCGTCATCGTGGGACCGAACGCCTGCGGCAAGTCGACCTTGCTGCGGGCCCTCTCCCGGATGCTGAAGCCCAGCGCCGGGCGGGTGCTGCTCGACGGGCAGTCCATCCAGACGATGCCGGCCAAGAAGGTGGCCAAGACCCTCGGTCTGCTGCCGCAGTCGTCCGTGGCACCCGACGGCATCACCGTCGCCGACCTGGTGGCCCGCGGCCGCTATCCGCACCAGGGGCTGCTGCGCCAGTGGTCCCCGGAGGACGAGCGGATCACCCGGGAGTCGATGGAGGCGACCGGGGTCGCCGAGCTGGCCGAGCGGTACGTCGACGAGCTGTCCGGCGGTCAGCGCCAGCGCGTGTGGATCGCCATGGCGCTCGCCCAGCAGACCCCGCTGCTGCTGCTCGACGAGCCGACGACGTACCTCGACATCCAGCATCAGATCGACGTCCTCGACCTGTGCGCCGAGCTGCACGAGACGCAGGGCAGGACGCTCGTCGCGGTCCTGCACGACCTCAACCACGCGGCGCGGTACGCGACCCACCTCATCGCCGTGCGCGGCGGCGAGGTCGTCGCCGAGGGCCCGCCGTCCGAGATCGTGACCGCCGAGCTGGTCGAGCGGGTCTTCGGGCTGCGCTGCCAGGTCATCGACGACCCGGAGACGGGCACGCCGCTGGTGGTGCCCGCCGGGCGGAAGGCGCGCGCCCGGCGGACCGTGGTGCCGCAGGCGCAGGAGCCCGCCGCGCAGGAGCCCGCGCTACAGAAGTGAGCGGAGCCGGATCAGGTCGCGGAAACCCGCCTCCAGCTTGACCCGGCCCGATGCCCAGGCCTTCGCGAAGTTCAGCTCGCCGCCCACCATCGCCACCAGGTCGTCGCCCGACATCGCGAGCCGGATCTGCGCCTTGGCCGGCGGAGGGCCCGGCACCGTGTCCACGACCTCGATCCGGCCGTCCGCGAGGCGGCCCGTGAAGGTCGTGTCGAGGTCCGTGATGTGGCAGCTCAGGGTGCGGTCGAGGGCGGCCGCACCCCGTACGCCGTCGTCCGCGCGCGCGAGGTTGTCCGAAAGTCTGTCGAGTGCATCGCGGCACTCCGTGATCGTCGCCATCGCCGTCGACGGTACCGCAGGGCTTCGGGGTAGCGTCGGGGCATGAGCGACGAGATCCCGGACCCCTCAGAACCGGCGGCCGACGAGCCGTACGAGCCCGCCGCGGCGGCGCCGCTCGGCGTGGACCGGGAGCTCACCGGGCACGCCCCCGTCGACGCCGGTCTCCGGCGGCTGGCCGAGGTCGACCACCTCCCGGCGGACGGACACCTGGCGGTGTACGAGGATGTACACCGTGGGCTGCGCGACGAGCTGACCTCGCTCGACGCGCACCCCGCCCCCCGTCCGCACGACAACAGGAGCTGAACCGAACGTGGCAGGAGTGGCACGCCGCCGTCTCGACGCCGAGCTGGTCAGGCGGAAGCTGGCGCGCTCGCGCGAGCACGCCAGCCAGCTGATCGCCGCGGGCCGGGTGACCGTCGGCAAGACCGTCGCCACCAAGCCCGCCACCCAGGTGGAGACCGCCGCGGCCATCGTCGTCGTCCAGGACGACTCCGATCCCGACTACGTCTCGCGGGGCGGCCACAAGCTCGCCGGCGCCTTCGAGGCCTTCGTGCCGCAGGGGCTGCGGGTCGAGGGCCGGCGCGCGCTCGACGCGGGAGCCTCCACGGGCGGCTTCACGGACGTGCTGCTGCGCGCCGGCGCCGCCCATGTCGTGGCCGTCGACGTCGGCTACGGACAGCTCGCCTGGTCGCTGCAGAGCGACGAGCGCGTCACCGTGAAGGACCGTACGAACGTACGCGAGTTGACACTCGACGCGATCGACGGAATCCCGGTCGACCTCGTCGTCGGCGACCTGTCCTTCATCCCGCTCGGCCTGGTCCTGCCCGCCCTCGCGGCGTGCACGGCGCCCGACGCCGACCTGGTCCTCATGGTGAAACCGCAGTTCGAGGTGGGTAAGGAGCGGCTCGGCACCGGCGGGGTCGTCCGGAGCGCCGAACTCCGCGCCGACGCGGTGAAGAACGTGGCACGCCGGGCGGGCGAACTCGGGCTCGGCGTCCTGGGCGTCACGGCCAGCCCGCTGCCCGGTCCCTCCGGCAACGTCGAGTACTTTCTGTGGCTGCGGGCGGGCGCGCCCGCGCTGGATCCGGCGGATGTCGACCGCGCCGTGGCGGAAGGACCTCGTTGAGCTCAACGGCAGCAGCACCAGAGGCAACAACCCGTACCGTCTTCCTGCTCGCGCACACCGGCCGGCCGGCCGCCGTGCGCAGCGCCGAACTGGTCGTCCTCGGGCTGCTGCGCTGCGGCATCGGCGTCCGGGTCCTGGAGGCCGAGGCAGCCGACCTGCCGCTGCCGCCGTCCGTCGAGCGGGTGCCCGAGGCCTGCTCCGACGCGCTCGACGGCTGTGAACTCCTCATCGTCCTCGGCGGGGACGGCACGCTGCTGCGCGGCGCCGAGTTCTCCCGCGCCTCCGGCGTGCCGATGCTCGGCGTCAACCTGGGGCGCGTCGGCTTCCTCGCGGAGGCCGAGCGCGACGACCTCGACAAGGTCGTCGACCGGGTCGTGACGAAGGCGTACGAGGTCGAGGAGCGAATGACCCTCGACGTCGTCGTGTACGAGAACGGCGACGTCCTGCACCGCGACTGGGCGCTCAACGAGGCCGCCGTGCAGAAGGTGTCCCCGGAACGGATGCTGGAGGTCGTCCTCGCCATCGACGGGCGCCCGGTCACCGGCTTCGGCTGCGACGGGGTGATCTGCGCGACACCGACCGGGTCCACCGCGTACGCCTTCTCGGCGGGCGGGCCCGTCGTGTGGCCCGAGGTCGAGGCGCTGCTGATGGTCCCGATCGGGGCCCACGCGCTCTTCGCCAAGCCGCTGATCACCACCCCCCAGTCGGTGCTCGCCGTCGAGGTCGAGCCGCACACCCCGCACGGGGTGCTGTGGTGCGACGGGCGGCGGACCGTGGAGCTGCCCGCCGGTGCGCGGGTCGAGGTGCGGCGGGGTGCCGTGCCCGTCCGGCTCGCCCGGCTGCACCACGCCTCCTTCACGGACCGGCTGGTCGCGAAGTTCGCGCTGCCCGTGTCCGGCTGGCGCGGCGCCCCGCACTGAACGATCGGCGCGCCGGAGGGTTACGGACGGGGCCGATGTCGCGTCGGACCCGGGAAACCTCGTATGGTCTGGGGCGTGCTGGAGGAGATGCGGATACGGTCGCTCGGGGTCATCGACGACGCGGTGGTCGAGCTGTCGCCCGGCTTCACCGCGGTGACCGGTGAGACCGGTGCGGGCAAGACCATGGTCGTGACCAGTCTCGGGCTGCTGCTGGGCGGCCGGGCCGACCCGGCACTGGTGCGGATCGGCGCGGGCTCGGCGGTCGTCGAGGGGCGGATCAGCGTGCCCGCGGGCGCGCCCGCCGCCGTACGGGCCGAGGAGGCCGGGGCCGAGCTCGACGAGGGCGTGCTGCTCGTCAGCCGTACCGTCTCGGCCGAGGGGCGCTCACGTGCGCACCTCGGAGGACGCTCGGTGCCCGTCGGGCTGCTCGCGGAGCTCGCCGACGAGCTCGTCGCCGTCCACGGCCAGACCGACCAGCAGGGCCTGCTCAAGCCGGCCAGGCAGCGCGGCGCGCTCGACCGGTACGCGGGCGAGGCCGTCTCCGTACCGCTCGGTGCCTACGGGGACGCGTACAAGCGGCTGCGGGCCGTCACGGGCGAGCTGGAGGAGATCACCACCCGGGCCAGGGAACGCGCCCAGGAGGCCGATCTGCTGCGGTTCGGGCTCGGTGAGATCGAGGCCGTCGCCCCGCTGCCCGGGGAGGACGCCGAGCTCGCCGCCGAGGCCGAGCGGCTCGGGCACGCCGAGGCCCTCGCCTCCGCCGCCGCGCTCGCGCACGGCGCGCTCGCCGGCAACCCCGAGGACCCCGAGTCCGTCGACGCGACCACCCTGGTCGCGGGCGCGGGCCGGGCCCTGGAAGCCGTACGGTCGCACGATCCGGCCCTCGCCGCGCTCTCGGACCGGATGGGGGAGATCTCCATCCTGCTGGCCGACGTGGCCACCGAACTCGCCGGGTACGCCGACGACCTGGACGCCGACCCGCTGCGGCTCGCCGCCGTCGAGGAGCGGCGCGCGGCCCTCACCCAGCTCACCCGCAAGTACGGCAGGGACGGCGAGGGCACGGCCGCCGTGCTCGCCTGGGCGGAGGAGAGCGCGGGCCGGCTCGGCGAGCTCGACGGGGACGACGACCGGATCGAGGAGCTGACCGCCGAGCGGGACCGGCTGCGGGACGAGCTGTCCGCCCTCGCGCAGCGGCTCACCGACGCCCGCACGGAGGCGGCCGACCGGTTCGCCGCCGCCGTCACCGCCGAACTCGCCTCGCTGGCCATGCCGCACGCGCGCGTGTCGTTCGCGATCACCCAGGCCGAGGACCCGGAGGGCGTCGAGGTCGGCGGCCGGCGGGTCGCCTACGGCCCGTCCGGGGCCGACGAGGTCGAGCTGCTGCTCGCCCCCCACCCGGGCGCCCCGCCGCGCCCGATCGCCAAGGGGGCGTCCGGCGGTGAGCTGTCCCGCGTGATGCTGGCCGTCGAGGTCGTCTTCGCCGGGGTCGACCCGGTGCCGACGTACCTCTTCGACGAGGTCGACGCGGGCGTCGGCGGCAAGGCGGCGGTCGAGATCGGCCGCCGGCTCGCCAAGCTGGCCAAGAGCGCGCAGGTCGTGGTCGTCACCCACCTTCCGCAGGTCGCGGCCTTCGCCGACCGGCAGCTGCTGGTCGAGAAGACCAACGACGGCTCGGTCACCCGGTCCGGCGTCACGGTCCTGGAGGGCGAGGAGCGAGTCCGCGAGCTGTCCCGGATGCTCGCGGGACAGGAGGACTCCGAAACCGCCCGGGCGCACGCCGAGGAGCTCCTCGCGACGGCCAGGGCGGACTCCTGACGGGACCGGCGCGCGGGGCCGTTCCGCGCGCTCACCCGAGTGGGTGAAACGTGGGGGCGGGCGCGTACGCCGGACGCGTTCCGCACAAGGGAACGACGCCACTTCGGTGTCGGAACGTGCGTACGGTCGGGGGCACCTCCTGGCATCCTTGGGCGCGTGACACAGCTCCGTACGGTCCAAGTGCTGGGCGGCGGCAGCGCGGGCAGCAGCGCGCACGTCCGATCACTTGCCTCGGGGCTGGTGGCGAGGGGCGTGCGGGTGACCGTGTGCGCCCCCGCGGGACTCGACCGCGTCTACGACTACCTCGGCGCCGGCGCGCACTTCGTGCCGCTGCCCCGGCTCGGCGACCCCGCCGCCGTCACCGCGCTGCGCAACGCCGCCATCGGCGCGGACGTCGTCCACGCGCACGGCCTCCAGGCCTCCGTGCGGGCCGCGCTCGCGCTGACCGGCGAGGGCCGGCCGCCGCTGGTGACCACCTGGCACAGCCGCAGCCACCTCGACGGGGCGAGCGGCGGGCTCCAGCGTCTCCTGGAGCGGCGGACCGTGCGGGCCGCCGCCGTCGTCCTGGCCACCTCCTCCGAACTCGTCGACCGGGCACGGCGGCGCGGGGCCCGCGACGCCCGGCTCGCTCCCGTCACCGTGCCGCCCGCGCGCGGGCCCGTCTGCCTCCACGACGGCAAGGCCCGGGCCGAACTCGGCGCCGTCGACCGGCCGTTGCTCATGGCGGTCGGCGCGCTCGAACGGGGCCGCGGGTACCGGACGCTGCTCGACGCGGCCCGGGCCTGGCGGGACCTCGACCCGCAGCCGCTGCTCGTGATCGCCGGCGAGGGCCGCGAACGGGCCTACCTGCAGCGGCGGATCACGGCGGAGGGCCTCGCGGTGCGGCTCATCGGCCGCCGCGAGGACGTCGCCGAGCTGCTCGCCGCGGCCGACGTCGCCGTCCTCCCGTCCCGCTGGGAGGCCCGCTCGCTGCTCGCCCAGGAGGCCCTCAGGCTCGGCGTCCCGCTCGTCGCGACGGCCGTCGGGGGAGTGCCCGAACTCGTCGGCGACGCGGCGGAACTGGTGCCGTACGGGGACGCGGTGGCGCTGGCCGGCGCGGTCCGCGGACTCCTCGAGGACGTGGAACGGCGGATGGACCTGGGCGCGGCGGGGCGCGTCCAGGCCGGGTCCTGGCCCACGGAGGACGAGACCGTGGCGCACGTCCTGAGCGTGTACGACGAGCTGGCCACCCCCTAGGAGGTGTGGCGGCGGGCCCTGAGCGCCAGGGAGAGGGCGAGGACGGTCTGCGGGTCGTCGAGGTCGGTGCCGAGGAGCTCGGAGATGCGGGCGAGGCGGTTGTAGAGCGTCTGGCGGTTGAGGTGGAGCTCGCGGGCGGTCTCCGCCTTGCGGCCCGCGTGCGCCAGATAGGTCTCCAGGGTGGGCAGGAGCGGCGGGCGGGACGTGCGGTCGTGGTCGCGCAGCGGGCCGATGGCGCGGTCGACGAAGGCCGGCAGCACGGTGTCCCCGTGGTAGTGGAGGCGCCACAGGAGCAGGTCGATGTCGAGGCGCCGCGCGTCGTACCAGGGGAGGTCCGAGAGGCCCTGGGCGGCCGTGGCGGTCTCGGCGGCGTGCCGGAGGCCTGCGGAGGCCGCCGCCCAGCTGCCGGCGACGCCCACGACGACGACCGGCGGATGCACTCCGGCGCGTTCCAGACCGGCCCGTTCCACGCCGGCGCGCAGGGCGGCCGCGACCCGGTCGGCGACCGCCGTGCGCTCCGACTCCGAGCGCAGGCCGAGGAGCAGCGGGACGCGGCCCTCCACCGGGCGGACGCCGAGGAGGACGGGGACGCCGACGGAGGAGAGCTCTTCGAGGACGGCGCGGGCGAGGAGGGCCCAGTTGCCCGAGGGGGAGAGCTCCGAGGCGAGGCGCATGACGACGGGGAGCAGCGGTCCTTCGCCCGGTTTGAAGCCGAGGACGCGGGCCTGGGCGGGGGCGGCCTCGGCGGTGATCCGGCCCTCGGCGAGGTCCGTCAGGAAGTCGCCCCGGCCGCGCGCGGCGAGCTCCTCCTCCTGGCGGGCCTGCATGAGGACGACCGCGAGGAGGCCGGCGGCCCGCTCGGCGGCCATCCGGTGGACGGGGGAGAGGGCGCCGTCGACCGCCAGGAGCACCAGGCGGGCCCGTACCGAGGCCGTACCGGGGCCGCCGCCGGGCACGTCGACGAGGACGGTGCCGGTGGGCGGGCCGGATTCGCGGGCCGCGCGCTGGCCGCGCAGGCCGTCCCAGACCTGGAGCGGGTCGGCGGGGGCGCTGTCGGTGCCCGCCGCGTAGAGGAGTTGGCCGTCGGCGGTCTCCAGGAAGACCGGGTTGGCGGCGAAGTCGGAGAGGATGCGCAGGACCTGGGGGACTCCGCCGCCGCCGAGCAGGGCCTCCGTGCACTGCCGGTGGACCTCCTCGGCCTGGCGGAGGAGCGCGTAGTGGCCGTTGACGATCTCGGTGTGGATCTCCTCCGTGACGGCGACGAAGGGCACCTCGCGGTGGAGCTGGACGAGCGGCAGGCCGGCCGTGCGCGCGGTCTCCACTATCGTCGCCGGGAGCCGGGCGAAGCGGGGGCCGAGTTCCACCACGAGCGCGGCGATGCCCCGGTCGGCGAGGCGCCGGACGAAGGCCCGCTGTTCGGCCGGGCGGGTGCCCAGGCCGAGGCCCGTGGTGAGCAGCAGCTCGCCGCCCTTGAGCAGTGAGGCGATGTTCGGCACCTCGCCGGCGTGCACCCAGCGCACGGTGCGGTGCAGCCGGTCGGCGCCGGCGACGACCTCCGGGAGTCCGCCGCGGAGGCCCGGAAGTTCGAGTGCCCGCTGCACGGTGATCCCGCCCTGATTGTCCATGGGGCCGGACGCTACCCGCGTCGGTGTTCCGGCGACATCACCCCACGGTTACGGGAACGGACACTTCGTACACCTGGCCGACAACTCGTCGTGTCGTGGCGGGAATTGTATGACCGCATGTCGATTGTGGCCTGTGTCACACGCGAGGATGCTCTCGCGCCATGGCAGAGAACTCCACCCCAGAGGTCCACCGGCTGAAGGCGAATTCGGTCGGTCTTGTCGGCGTCGTCTTCATGGCCGTGGCCACCGCGGCCCCGATCACCGCGATGACCGGAAACCTCCCCATCGCCGTCGGCTTCGGCAACGGCACCGGCGCGCCCGCCGGATACCTCTTCGCGACGCTCGTCCTGACCGTCTTCTCGGTCGGCTACGTGGCCATGGCCAAGCGGATCACGGCTGCCGGCGCCTTCTACGGCTACATCTCGCACGGCCTCGGCCGGATCGCCGGCATGGCGTCCGGCATGCTCGCGGTCCTCGCGTACATCGTCTTCGAGGCGTCGATCGTCGGCGTCTTCGCGTACTTCGCCAAGACCACCGTCGCCGACCAACTCGGCGTCGACCTTCCCTGGATCCTGTACGCGGCGGTCATGCTGGCCGTCACCGCCGTCCTCTCGTACTTCGACATCAACCTGACCGCCAAGGCGCTCGGCGTGATGCTGGTGGCCGAGATCGCGGTGCTCTTCGCGGTCGCCACCGCCGTCCTGATCGCCGGCGGCGGCCCCGACGGCATCCCGGTCGAGCCGATCAACCCGAAGAACGCCTTCACCGGCAGCTCCGCCGGACTCGGCCTCTTCTTCGCCTTCTGGTCCTGGGTCGGCTTCGAGTCGACCGCGATGTACGGGGAGGAGTCCCGCGACCCCAAGCGGGTGATCCCGCGCGCCACCCTGATCTCCGTGATCGGCGTCGGCCTCTTCTACATCTACGTGTCGTGGATGACGATCGCCGGGAACGGGCTCGCCGGGTCCGTGAAGCTCTCCGCCTCCTCCTCGCCGCTCGACCTGTTCTTCGCGCCCACCGAGACCTTCATCGGCGCCTGGGCCGTCGACGCCTTCCAGTGGCTGCTGCTCACCGGCTCCTTCGCCTGCGGGATGGCCTTCCACCAGTGCGCCTCGCGCTACCTCTACGCCATCGGCCGCGAGGGCTTCCTGCACCCGGCGCTCGGCCGCACCCACGCGCGGCACGGCTCGCCGTACATCGCCTCGTACGTGCAGAGCGCCATCGCGGTGGCCCTCGTCGCCGCCTTCTGGCTGACCGGCCAGGACCCCTACATCCACCTGTACACCCTGCTCGCCATCCTCGGCACCATGGCGATCCTCATCGTCCAGACGCTCTGTTCCTTCGCCGTCATCGGCTACTTCCGCAAGAACCACCCCGAGGACCGGCACTGGTTCAAGACCCTCACGGCCCCGATCCTCGGCGGGGTCGGCATGATCGCCGTCGTCGTGCTGCTGATCATGAACATGGAGACCGCGGCCGGGCTCGCCGCCGACTCCCTCTTCTTCAAGGCGATCCCCTGGATCGTCGGCCTGGTCTTCTTCGGCGGCCTCGGCCTCGGCTTCTACCTCAAGGCCAGGCGCCCCGAGCGGTACGAGATCATCGGCCGGATCGTCCTGGAGGACGCCACCGAGCGCCCCGCCGACGAGGCCGCCGAGCCCACCCCCGTACCCCAGAGCTGACCCACCCCTTCCGGGTCCCGTCCCCCTTCCTTCCTCCAGGAGCGCCCCATGGCACGCACCAACCCGATGCACCTCCTGAAGCACCTCGCCGCCGAGCACGCCGCCGCCCGACGCCTCGGCCTGCCCGTCGATGAACTCCGCGGCATGCGGGCCGACGCCCTCGGCCGCCGCTCCCTGCTCAAGTACGCGGCGGCTGCCGGGATCGCCGCCGGCGCCGGAACGGCGGTCACCGCCGTCCCCGCGGCGGCGGCCACCCCGGCCCCGGCCCCGACCCCGCCGCTGAACAGCACCGCCCGGATCGCCGTCGTCGGCGCCGGGATCTCCGGCCTCACCGCCGCCCTCACCCTCCAGGACGCCGGCCTCAAGCCGGTGCTCTACGAGGCGAACCCGTCCCGGGTCGGCGGCCGCATGTGGACCCAGCGCGCCCACTGGGCGTACGGGCAGACCTCCGAGATCGGCGGCGAGCTGATCGACACCAGCCACAAGAAGATCCTGGAGCTCTGCCGCCGCTTCGACCTCGCCACCGAGGACTTCCTCGGCGGCGGCCCCAACGGCGCCGAGGAGGTCCTCTGGTTCGGCGGCGCGTACTACCCGCGCAGCCAGGCCGACGAGGACTTCAACGGCGTCTACCAGGCGCTGCGCCGCGACCTCTCCGAGGCGGGGGAGGTCACCTGGAACCAGACCACCCCCACCGGCACCGCCCTCGACAACATGTCGCTGTACGAGTGGATCGAGAGCCGCGTCCCCGGCGGGCACTCCTCGCCGCTCGGCAAGTTCATCGACGTCGCCTACAACGTCGAGTACGGCGCCGACACCACCGAGCAGTCCTCGCTCGCCCTGGTCCTGCTCATGGGCTACCAGACCAATCCGGGCAACTTCAACGTCTGGGGCCTGTCCAACGAGCGGTACCACATCGTCGGCGGCAACGACCGGCTCCCGAACGCGGTCGCGGGCGCCCTCGCCCCCGGCACCCTGCGCATGGGCTGGTCCCTGACCGCCGTACGGGCCAACGCCGACGGCACCCAGACGCTGACCTTCACCGAGGCCGGCGCCACCAGGACCGTCACCGCCGACCACACCATCCTGTGCGTCCCGCTGCCGATCCTCAAGCAACTGGACACCTCACAGGCCGCGTTCGACCCGCTCATGCGCAACCTGCTGCGGGACGCGCGGATGGGCTACTGCACCAAGCTCAACATGCAGTTCGGCACCCGTCCCTGGCGCGGCACCGGACCCTGGCCCGGCGTCTCCGCCGGTGACTGCTTCACCGACTCCGAGGTCCAGCAGACCTGGGACACCACCAAGCTCCAGGGCGGCACCGGCGGCATCCTCCTCCAGTACGGCGGCGGAAGCCTGGCCCGGAACCTGAACCCGGCGGCCCCCTTCTCCACCGAGTCCGACCCGTACGTACGGAACCTGGTCACCCGCTACCTGGCCGGCATCGACGCCTTCTTCCCCGGCACCTCCCGGGCGTACACCGGCCGCGCCCAGCTCTCCGCCTGGCACAAGAACCCGTACTCGCTCGGCGCGTACTCCTGTTGGCCCGTCGGATACCTCCACCGGTACGCCAAGTACGAGGGGACCGCGCAGGGCAGGATCCACATCGGCGGCGAACACTGCTCGTACGACTTCCAGGGCTTCATGGAGGGCGGCGCCACCGAGGGCGAGCGGGCCGCGAAGGAGGTGATCACCGCCCTGAGGTGATCAGCCGGCCGGCACGATGTTCTGGTTGAACCGGAACACGTTGTCCGGGTCGTACTCGGCCTTGACGGCGGCGAGCCGGCGGTAGTTCTCCTCACCGTACGAGGAGACGATCCGCTGCTCGCCCTCGGCTCCGACGAAGTTCAGATACGTCGACTCCAGCGCCCACGGCCGCACATCGGCCCGCACGTCGTGGACCCACTGCCGCGCCTGCTCGTCGTACGCCGGGTCCTCCCAGGTCGCGAACGGGTGCACCGCCCACGGAGCGGTGCGCCACGGCTGCGCGTACCGGGAGGCCCCGGCGGCCACGGCCCCGCCCATCAGGAACAGCACGTGCTGGGTGGCCGTCCCCGCCGGGATCCGCGCGCCCCGCTCGCAGAAGACGTCCACCGCCTCGTCGGGGAGCTCCCGCAGATACTCGGCCGACCAGTAGTTCCGCAGCCCCGGCGGGTCGTCGAGCATCGACTGGAGCTGCGCGTACGGGACGTCCGCGATCATCTTCACCTCGGGGTGCATGGCGATCAGCGGCGCCGCGAACTCCTCGACCTCCGAGACCGGACCGGCGTACGTGAACAGCGCCCCGCAGACCAGCTTGCCGACCAGTTCCTCGGGGATGAACGGCTCCGGAGGAGCGGGCACGTAGATGGTGCCACCGCCGATCCCGTCCGGCGCGGCCTCGCCGAGCTCGCGGTACTCGCGCACCACCTCGGGCGCCCGGTCGGGCAGGAAGAACAGCATCACCATGCTCATCCGGGGCAGCGGGTGCACCCGCAGCGTCAGCGAGGTCGCCACCCCGAAGTTGCCGCCGCCGCCGTGCAGCGCCCAGAACAGCTCCGGGTTCTCGTCCGCGTCCGTGTGGACGTGCTTGCCCTCGGCGGTGATCAGGTCGGCGCCGAGCAGGTTGTCGCTGGCGAGCCCGAACTTCCGCTCCAGCCATCCCGAACCGCCGCCCAGGACGAAGCCGCCGACGCCGGTGGTGGACACCCGCCCGCCGGTGGTCGCCACGTGGAACGGCTGGCACGCCTGGTCGAGATGGGCCATCGTCGCCCCGCCCTCGACCCGTACCGTCATGTTCTCGGGGTCCACGACGACCCCGTGCATCCGGCGGAGGTCCACGACGAGCGCGCCGTCGATCATGGACGTCCCCGCCACGCTGTGCCCGCCGCCGCGGACCGCGATCGGCAGGTCGGCCTGGCGGCCGAAGAGGATCGCGTTGGAGACGTCGGCCTGGGTGGCGCACTGGGCGATCACCGACGGACGCCGGTCGATCATCCCGTTGTGCAGGGACCGGGCCTCGTCATAGCCGGGACCGCCCGGCGTGATGACCTCGCCGGCCAGATCCTCGACCAGTCCGGCCAGGGCGCTTTCGGAGACGTGGGGAGCCATGGGAGCCCCCCTTTCGTGCGGGGGGACGGGACCTCTTCATCGTAGGTCCGGGTGCCGTCCCCCGCGCGGGACCGGCTCAGCCGCCGTACGCCCCGCTCGCCGTCAGCCGCAGCGCCGTGTCGATCAGCGGGACGTGGCTGAACGCCTGCGGGAAGTTGCCCACCTGGCGCTGGAGCCGCGAGTCCCACTCCTCGGCGAGCAGCCCCAGGTCGTTGCGGAGCGCGAGGAGCTTCTCGAAGAGCGTGCGGGCCTCGTCGACCCGGCCGATCATCGCCAGGTCGTCCGCCAGCCAGAACGAGCAGGCCAGGAACGCGCCCTCGTCGCCCTCGAGACCGTCCACGCCGGCCTCGTCGCCGGCCGTCGGATAGCGCAGCACGAAGCCGTCCTCCGTGGACAGCTCCCGCTGGATCGCCTCGATCGTGCCGATCACCCGCTTGTCGTCCGGCGGCAGGAAGCCCATCTGCGGGATCAGCAGCAGCGAGGCGTCCAGCTCCTTGGAGCCGTACGACTGCGTGAACGTGTTCCGCTCCTTGTCGTAGCCCTTCTCGCAGACGTCCCGGTGGATCTCGTCGCGCAGCTCCTGCCAGCGCTCCAGCGGGCCGTCCGCGTCCCCGGACTCGATGAGCTTGATCGTGCGGTCCACCGCCACCCAGGCCATCACCTTGGAGTGCACGAAGTGGCGGCGGGGGCCGCGGACCTCCCAGATGCCCTCGTCGGGCTGGTTCCAGTGCGTCTCCAGATAGTTGATCAGCTTGATCTGGAGCAGCGAGGCGTAGTCGTTGCGGGACAGGCCCGTCATGTGGCCCAGATGGAGGGCCTCGGTGACCTCGCCGTACACGTCGAGCTGGAGCTGGTTGGCGGCGCCGTTGCCGACCCGGACCGGGCCGGAGTTCTCGTACCCCGGGAGCCAGTCGAGCTCCGCCTCGCCGAGCTCGCGCTCACCGGCGATGCCGTACATGATCTGGAGGTTCTCCGGGTCGCCCGCGACCGCCCGCAGCAGCCAGTCCCGCCAGGCGCGGGCCTCCTCGCGGTAGCCGGTGCGCAGCATCGAGGAGAGGGTGATGGCCGCGTCCCGCAGCCAGGTGTAGCGGTAGTCCCAGTTCCGTACGCCCCCGATCTCCTCGGGCAGCGAGGTCGTCGGGGCGGCCACGATCCCGCCGGTCGGCGCGTACGTCAGCGCCTTCAGGGTGATCAGGGAACGGATCACCGCCTCACGGTAGGGGCCGTGGTACGTGCAGTGATCGACCCACTCGCGCCAGAACTCGGCGGTCGCCGCCAGGGAGCCCTCGGGGTCCGGCAGCGCGGGCGGCTCCTTGTGGGAGGGCTGCCAGGAGATCGTGAAGGTGATCCGCTCACCGGGGGTGACCGTGAACTCGGAGTACGTCGTGAGGTCCTTGCCGTGCGTCTCGGCGTCGGTGTCCAGCCACACCGAGTCCGGCCCGGCCACGGCGACCGTGCGCTCCCCGACCTTGTGGACCCACGGCACGATCCGGCCGTAGCTGAACCGCATCCGCAGCGCGGAGCGCATCCGCACCCGGCCGGAGACGCCCTCGACGATCCGGATCAGCTGCGGGGCGCCGTCGCGCGGCGGCATGAAGTCGGTCACCCGGACCGTGCCGCGCGGGGTGTCCCACTCGGACTCCAGGATCAGCGAGTCGCCCCGGTAGCGGCGCCGGTCCGCGAAAGCCGGTTCCGCGTCCGCCGGACCGACGGGCCCCACCCGCCAGAAACCGTGTTCCTCGGTGCCGAGCAGCCCGGCGAAGACCGCGTGCGAGTCGAAGCGTGGGAGACACAGCCAGTCCACGCTGCCGTCCCGGCAGACCAGGGCAGCGGTCTGCATGTCTCCGATGAGTGCGTAATCCTCGATGCGCCCGGCCACGTGCTTCACTCCAGTCGAACGGCCATGTCCGCCCCGCGGGGCGCTTGCTCTGATGCGCCGGCTGGGTGTCAGCCGGATCTGCGTGTGTCAGCGGTCAAGGGGTCGTCGACGAGCGCTTGGTCCGGAGGAGAGGCGGGGTGGTGCCACAGGCCGGCCTGCTCGGCGGGCAACGTCCGAGCAGGATACGTCGCACCCTAGTGACCCGGTGATCACGCCGGTAACGTCATTGGTCCGATCAGGTGAACGACCCCCGTCTCCTCCTGCGCTGCTCCGCCCGGCGGCCCTTTCCCCTGGTGGGCGGGTCGCCCCACGCTCGCGGCGCCGCTCGCCGCGCCCTCCGCGTCGCCGTGCGTGAACACCCGACTGCCGCGTGTGGCCGGAAGCGGTCTCCCGATGTCGCTGATACCCTGGTACCCCGTGGACCGGTGGGAAACGGCGACAGCCGAAGACCCCCGAAACCGCAGCGACGGCACCCCCCGATTCTTCCGGAGGGGACGCCGGTACGCACCTCCAGAACGCGACCACGGGAGCCCCCTCTTGGCGATGCCGCCCAACACCACGACGACCAAGCACATCTTCGTCACCGGGGGTGTCGCCTCCTCCCTCGGCAAGGGCCTGACCGCCTCCAGCCTGGGTGCGCTCCTCAAGGCCCGCGGTCTGCGGGTCACGATGCAGAAGCTCGACCCGTACCTGAACGTCGACCCGGGCACGATGAACCCGTTCCAGCACGGCGAGGTGTTCGTCACCAACGACGGCGCCGAGACCGACCTGGACATCGGCCACTACGAGCGCTTCCTCGACGTCGACCTCGACGGCTCGGCCAACGTCACCACCGGCCAGGTCTACTCGCAGGTCATCGCCAAGGAGCGGCGCGGCGAGTACCTCGGCGACACCGTGCAGGTCATCCCGCACATCACCAACGAGATCAAGGGCCGCATCCGCCGCATGGCGACCGACGACGTCGACGTCGTCATCACCGAGGTCGGCGGCACCGTCGGCGACATCGAGTCGCTGCCCTTCCTGGAGACCGTCCGCCAGGTCCGCCACGAGGTCGGCCGCGACAACGTCTTCGTCGTGCACATCTCGCTGCTGCCCTACATCGGCCCCTCCGGCGAGCTGAAGACCAAGCCGACCCAGCACTCCGTCGCCGCCCTGCGCAACATCGGCATCCAGCCCGACGCGATCGTGCTGCGCGCCGACCGCGAGGTCCCGACCGCCATCAAGCGCAAGATCTCGCTGATGTGCGACGTCGACGAGGCCGCGGTCGTCGCCGCCATCGACGCCCCGTCGATCTACGACATCCCGAAGGTGCTGCACACCGAGGGCCTGGACGCCTACGTCGTCCGCAAGCTCGACCTGCCCTTCCGCGACGTGGACTGGACCGTCTGGGAGGACCTCCTGGACCGCGTCCACAACCCGGAGCACGAGGTCACCGTCGCGCTCGTCGGCAAGTACATCGACCTGCCCGACGCGTACCTCTCCATCACCGAGGCGATGCGCGCCGGCGGTTTCGCCAACAAGGCCCGCGTCAAGGTCAAGTGGGTCACCTCCGACGACTGCAAGACGCAGGCGGGCGCGGAGAAGCAGCTCGGCGACGTCGACGCGATCCTCATCCCCGGTGGCTTCGGCGACCGCGGTGTGAACGGCAAGATCGGCGCCATCCAGTACGCCCGCGAGAAGAAGGTGCCGCTGCTCGGCATCTGCCTCGGCCTGCAGTGCATCGTCATCGAGGCCGCGCGCAACCTCGCGGACATCCCGGACGCCAACTCCACCGAGTTCGACCCGGCGACCGCGCACCCCGTCGTCTCCACGATGGAGGAGCAGCTGGCGTACGTCGAGGGCGCCGGCGACCTGGGCGGAACGATGCGCCTCGGTCTCTACCCGGCGAAGCTCGCCGAGGGCTCGGTCGTCCGCGAGGCCTACGCCGACGAGCCGTACGTCGAGGAGCGCCACCGCCACCGCTACGAGGTCAACAACTCGTACCGCGCGGAGCTGGAGAAGAAGGCCGGCCTGGTCTTCTCCGGCACCTCCCCGGACAACAAGCTCGTCGAGTTCGTCGAGTACCCGAAGGACATCCACCCCTACCTGGTCGCCACCCAGGCGCACCCGGAACTGAAGTCCCGCCCGACCCGCCCCCACCCGCTCTTCGCGGGCCTGGTCAAGGCGGCCGTCGAGCGCAAGACGGGCAAGCCGGCGAAGTAGCCGGCGCTGTCGGCACACGGCGTTAACGTTGCCGGGGTACGGGTCCTCGCGGACCGGTACCCCGGCTTTCGCGTGTGTTCGTAGGTGGGAGGACCAGATGGAGTTTCAGGACACCCCGGAGGAGTGGCGGGTCGCGGCGACGACGACCCCCTTCCAGGGCAAGAAGACGAGCGTCCGCACGGACGACGTCGTCATGCCGGACGGCACGGTCGCCCGCCGCGACTACCAGGTGCACCCCGGTTCGGTGGCCGTCCTCGCCCTGGACGAGCAGGACCGCGTCCTGGTCATCAGGCAGTACCGCCACCCCGTGCGGCAGAAGTTGTGGGAGATCCCGGCCGGACTCCTCGACGTGCCCGGCGAGAACCCGCTGCACGCCGCCCAGCGCGAGCTCTACGAGGAAGCGCACGTGAAGGCGGAGGACTGGCACGTCCTCACCGACGTCTACACCTCGCCCGGCGGTACGGACGAGGCGCTCCGCATCTTCCTCGCCCGCGACCTCGCGGAAGCGGAGGGCGAGCGCTACGAGGTCTCCGACGAGGAGGCCGACATGGAGATCGCGCGCGTGCCGCTCGGCGAGCTGGTGCGGGGCGCGCTCGCGGGCGAACTCCACAACAGCTGCCTGGTCATCGGCGTCCTCGCGCTGGCCGCCGCCCGGGCCGGCGACGGGGTCTCCTCCCTGCGTGCCCCCACCGCACCCTGGCCGGCGCGGCCGTTCGAGGCGTAGGGCCGGTCGCTCCGCGCCGGACCGGGGCCGCGTCGCCGACGGATCGTCACTCCGGGAAACCCGGCCGGTGTGACGATCCGCTGATCCGATCGAGGGAACTGCCCGCCCTGCTCCGCCGGGTCCGTGCCGCCCCCTGAACTACGCTCGGAATCGCCGCCGCGGAGCCCCCCGCGGATTCGGCTCGTGCGCAGGTGGACGGGAGCGTGGCCCGTGACGGATCAGGCGGTGGCGGCGGCCGGCAGTCGGCAGTTCTTCGGCCGGCAGCGGGAGCTGAAGGCCCTGCGCGCCGACATCGAACGGACCGGTCTCGACACCCTCACCGGCCGCAAGGCACCCCGGGCCCGGGTCCTGCTCATTGCGGGCAAGTCCGGCTCCGGACGGACCGCGCTCGCCGAGGAACTGGCCGCCGGGCTCACCGACCGCTATCCCGACGGCGTCTTCCGGGCCCGGCTCACCGAGCCGGGCGGCGAGCCGGTCCCCACCGCGCGGGTCGCCCAGGAGCTGCTGGCCGCGCTCGGGGTCGCCGAACCCCCCGGGGCGGCCGAGGACGAGCTGGCGGAACTGGTCCGGGGCGCCCTCGCGGACCGCAGGGCCGTCCTGATCCTCGACGACGCCGTCGACGCCGAGCAGGCCGACCCCCTCATCCCCGACAACCCCGAGTCCCTGGTCGTCGGCGTCGCCCGCGGACCGCTCACCGGCATCCCGGACGTACGGCCCTGCACCCTCGGCGGGCTCGACCCGAAGTCCGCGATCGAGCTGCTCACCGCGTTCACCGGCTCCGTCCGCATCACCGTCGACCCTCAGGCCGCCGAGACCCTCGTCGAGGAGTGCGGCGGGCTGCCCGCCGCGGTCGTCCTCGCCGGCGGCTGGCTCTCCCTCCAGCCGAAGGCCTCGGTCGCCGACCTCGCCAAACGGCTGCGCGGGCTGACCGGCGACCCCCTCACCCGGACCTTCCTGCTCACGCACGAGGCGCTGCCCACCACCGCCGCCCGGATACTGCGATTCCTCGCCCTCGCCCCGCTGGGCCGGGCCGACGCCCACACCGCCTCCGCCCTGGCCGGCTGCTCGGTCTCGGCGGCCACCACCACCCTCGCCGACTTCGCCGCCATCGGGCTCGTCTCCGCCGGCGAGGACGGACAGTACGAGGTGCCGGGACATCTCGTACCCCTGCTCCGCGCTCAGCTGGAGGAGCGCGACCGGCCCGCCGAGGTGCAGCTCGCCCGGGCCCGGATGCTGGAGCGGACCGTACGGCTCCTCCAGTCGTGCCGTGCGGTCACCGAACCAGAGGGCTCCTCCGCCCGCCGGAAGCTGGCCGGGCTCCCGCGCGCCCTGCGCTTCCCGAACGAGGCCGCCGCGGCCGCCTGGCTGGACTCGCGGCAGACCGTCCTGCTGGCCTCCGCGCGGCTCGCCGTGGCCGACGGTGAGCTCGACACCCTGGCCCGCCGGCTCGTCGCCTCCCTGGTCAGGGCGCTCGCCGCGCACCGGGGAGCGGAGGCGGCCGCGCCCGAGCTGTACGGCCTGCACCGGCTGGTCCTCGACGTGGCCGAGCGGCGCGGGCTGCACCGGGAGCGGGCCGCCGCCCTCCTGAACCTGGCCGATCTCGATGCCAGGACCGGCAGGACGAAGGACGCTCTGCTGCGATATCGGTCGGCTTTGGATGCCGGACGCGAAGCAAATGACCCGTACGCGACCGGTCGCGCAATGGAATCCGTAGGTGGGGCGTATCAGGAGCTGGGGGACTGGCAGCGGGCCGGCGACTGGTACGGGCGGGCGCTCGCGCAGCGCCTCGCCCGGGACGAGCGCGCCGACCAGGCGCGCCTGTACGCCCGCCTCGGAGCCGTACAGACCTATGCCGGGCGGTACGGCGAGGCGCTGCGCAGCTGGCGGGCCGCGGCGGCCGGGTACCGCAGGCTCGCGGATCTCCCGGGCCACGCACGGGCGTTGAGCGAGGCGGCCCGGGTCCAGGAGTACGCCGGACGTCCCGAGGAATCGCTGCGGACCTGCGAGGAAGCGGTCGAGTGGGCCCGCCGGGCGCAGGACACCAGGCTCCAGGCGGCGCTGCAGCTGCGGCTCGCCGACACCCTCGACCGGCTCGGCGACCCGGCCGCCGCGGGGCTGCACCGGGCCGCGGCCGAGAGATTGCTGGATTCGGAAGCCATGGCCTACGAAATCCGCAGTGGGTCCGAGAAAGATTAGTACTTTGAAAGGCTAGACACCGGGAACTCCTTCATTAGACTGGGTCCGCCGCGTTCGAACGTGGTCTGCCCCGGTGCGCCGCAGTGCATCCGGGTATGTATCGCAGTGCCCCAGTTATCCCCCTGATTCAAGGACCGTGATCGACGATGAAGGTCGGCATCCCCCGCGAGGTCAAGAACAACGAGTTCCGCGTGGCCATCACCCCTGCTGGTGTCCACGAGCTCGTCCGCAACGGCCACCAGGTCTTCATCGAGCAGAACGCCGGTGTCGGCTCCTCGATCACGGACGAGGAGTACGTCTCCGCCGGCGCCGAGATCCTCGCCACCGCCGACGAGGTCTGGGCCACCGCCGACCTGCTGCTCAAGGTCAAGGAGCCGATCGCGGAGGAGTACCACCGTCTCCGCAAGGACCAGACGCTCTTCACCTACCTGCACCTCGCCGCCTCCCGCGAGTGCACGGACGCGCTCCTCGAGTCCGGCACCACGGCGATCGCGTACGAGACGGTCGAGACCGCCAACCGCGCGCTCCCGCTGCTCGCCCCGATGTCCGAGGTCGCGGGCCGCCTGGCCCCGCAGGTCGGCGCCTACCACCTGATGCGCTCCGTCGGCGGCCGCGGTGTCCTCCCCGGCGGCGTCCCCGGCACCCACGCCGGCGAGTGCGTCGTCATCGGCGGCGGCGTCTCCGGCTGGAACGCCACCCAGATCGCCGTCGGCATGGGCTTCCACGTGACCCTGCTCGACCGTGACATCAACAAGCTCCGCGAGGCCGACAAGATCTTCGGCACCAAGGTGAAGACGATCGTCTCCAACGCCTACGAGCTGGAGAAGGCCGTCGTCGAGGCCGACCTCGTCATCGGCGCCGTCCTCATCCCGGGCGCCAAGGCCCCGAAGCTGGTCACCAACGAGCTCGTCGCCAAGATGAAGCCCGGAAGTGTCCTTGTCGACATTGCGATCGACCAGGGCGGCTGCTTCGAGGACTCGCACCCGACCACCCACGCCGAGCCGACCTTCCAGGTCCACAACTCGGTCTTCTACTGCGTCGCCAACATGCCGGGCGCGGTCCCGAACACCTCCACCTACGCCCTCACCAACGCCACGCTGCCCTACATCGTGTCGCTGGCGAACAACGGCTGGGTCGAGGCGCTGCGCCGCGACGCCGCCCTCGGTCTGGGCCTCAACACCCATGACGGCAAGGTGGTTTACAAGGAGGTCGCAGAGGCGCACGGCCTCGAGCACGTCGAGCTGAGCACGCTCCTCGGCTGACCCTGAGGGCACGACCGTCAACGCGTGCCGTCAATGCCACACGCCCGGCCGGACCTTGTTCACGAGGTCCGGCCGGCTGTGTCTCCGGCCACGCCGGAACGTTCGGCCAACTCGCCTCGAACGTAACTGTTTAACCGTTTCGCACACCCCTGAAACGTGTGGATGCATGCCTGCGCACCCTTGACAGAGACGTGTTCGGTTGCCGACACATCGGGCCGGGTCCGGCGGATTGTGTTGCTGCGGAGCGGTGACACGCCATAGAGTCGCCAACCGTCGGCATGGTGCCACGCTGACCTATCGATAAATGTTCCTGGTGACATCCAAGGAGGTAAGACGACTTGTGAATGAGTCGACAATTACTCCCGGGAGCGGTGCGCCAGGTGCTCCGATCGGCTCCGTCGCGGTGCGGACCTTCGCGACGCACCAGCCCATGACGACAGCCCACACGATGAAGACGATGGACGGCCTACACGTGAACGCCACGGCCGGCAACGAGATGGGCCGAGAGTCCACCCACTTCGCCGCCTACGACGAGGTGCCCGAGGGGCACTTCTACGACCCCGACGCCGAGTACGAGCCCGACCCGGAGTACGCGGCCACCCTCGCACCCGACGCTGCCCGCCAGCGCCGCGAGCGGATCGGCCCGACCGGACGGCCACTGCCGTACTTCCCGATCCCGGGTCCCCTGACCGACCACGGACCCGCGAAGATCATCGCGATGTGCAACCAGAAGGGCGGCGTCGGCAAGACCACGTCGACCATCAACCTGGGTGCCGCGCTCGCGGAGTACGGACGACGGGTGCTGCTCGTCGACTTCGACCCGCAGGGAGCCCTGTCGGTCGGCCTCGGCGTGAACCCGATGGAGCTCGACCTCACCGTCTACAACCTGCTCATGGAGCGGGGCATGTCGGCGGACGAGGTCCTCCTCAAGACCGCCGTGCCCAACATGGACCTGCTGCCGAGCAACATCGACCTCTCGGCCGCCGAAGTCCAGCTGGTCAGCGAGGTCGCGCGCGAGTCGACGCTGCAGCGCGCCCTCAAGCCGCTGATGAACGACTACGACTACATCGTGATCGACTGTCAGCCCTCGCTCGGCCTGCTGACCGTGAACGCCCTGACGGCCGCTCACAAGGTCATCGTGCCGCTGGAATGCGAGTTCTTCGCCCTGCGCGGAGTGGCCCTGCTGACCGAGACCATCGAGAAGGTCCAGGAGCGGCTCAACCCCGACCTGGAACTCGACGGCATCCTCGCCACGATGTACGACTCCCGTACCGTGCACAGCCGTGAGGTCCTCGCGCGCGTCGTCGAGGCCTTCGACGACCACGTGTACCACACGGTCATCGGGCGGACCGTGCGCTTCCCGGAGACCACGGTCGCCGGCGAGCCCATCACCACCTACGCCTCCAACTCCGTGGGCGCCGCCGCCTACCGCCAGCTCGCCAGGGAGGTGCTCGCCCGGTGTCACGCCGAGTGAGTCTGCCCGGCGCCGACGAACTCTTCCGTACGACCGGGGGGACGGCGCTCCAGTCGTCCTCACCCCGCCGGGCCGTCCCGGCCCCGGCGGGCGAGAGCGACACGGCGGCGGCCGAGAGCTCCGCGGAGCACACGGCCGCCGACTCCGAGGCCGCCGAGCCGCGCGCCCGGACGGTCGAGCCCGAGAGCACCGCTCCGAAGGCCGCGCCCGCCGCGGCGGCGCCCGCCCCGGCGGCCGCCCGGCGCCGCGGTGGCGGCCGTACCCCGAACCGGCGGCCCAGCGGCCGCGAGCGCCACGACGAGAAGATCACGGTCTACGTCTCCGCCGAGGAGCTCATGGACCTGGAGCACGCCCGGCTCGTGCTCCGCGGTGAGCACGGTCTCGCCGTCGACCGGGGCCGGATCGTCCGGGAGGCCGTCGCGGTCGTCCTGGCCGACCTGGAGTCCCGCGGCGACGCGAGCATCCTGGTCCGCCGCCTGCGGGGCCGCTGACGATAGCCTGCGGGCTGCCGCGTTCCCCGTTCTCCCTGGATCCCATGCACCACGCCTCTGACGAAACGTCCCGTCCGCCGCGCCGCCGCCTCCTGGGCAGCGGCCCGGGCGAGGCGGAGCCCGTATCCGCCCCGGAGCCCGCTCCGGAGTCCGTGGGGGAGCCCGTGGCCGCGGAGGGGGAGACGGCCGGGGACGGGCGGTTCACCGTGCGGCTCGCCAACTTCGAGGGGCCGTTCGACCTGCTCCTCCAGCTGATCACCAAGCACAAGCTGGACGTCACCGAGGTGGCGCTGTCGCAGGTGACCGACGAGTTCATGGCGCACCTGAAGGCGCTGGGGCCCGACGGCGACCTCGACCAGACCACCGAGTTCCTGGTGGTCGCCGCCACCCTGCTCGACCTCAAGGCCGCCCGCCTGCTGCCCGCCGCCGAGGTGGAGGACGAGGCCGACCTCGCGCTCCTGGAGGCCCGCGACCTGCTGTTCGCCCGGCTCCTCCAGTACCGCGCCTACAAGCGCATCGCGGAGATCTTCGAGGAGCGCTGGGAGGCCGAGGGCCACCGCCACCCCCGTACCGTCGGGCTCGAACCGCACCACGCCGCGCTGCTCCCCGAGGTCGTCATCTCCATCGGCGCCGAGGGCTTCGCGAAACTGGCCGCCCAGGCCATGCGGCCCAAGCCCGAACCCCAGGTGTACGTGGACCACATCCACGCCCCGCTGGTCAGCGTCCGCGAGCAGGCCGCCGTCGTCGTCGCGCTGCTCCGCGAGCGGGGCACGGCGGTCTTCCGGGAGCTGATCGAGGACGCCGGCGACACCCTCACCGTCGTCGCCCGCTTCCTCGCCCTCCTGGAGCTCTACCGGGAGAAGGCCGTCGGCCTCGACCAGGAGACCGCCCTCGGCGACCTCACGGTCTCCTGGACCGGCGGGGAGACCGACCCGTCCGGGGCCGTGACCGACGAATTCGACCAGGAGGACACCGCGTGAGCGACCTCAAGCCCGCCCTCGAAGCCGTCCTCATGGTCGTCGACGAGCCCGCCGCCGAGGCCCACCTCGCCAAGGTCCTCGACCGGACCCCGGGCGAGGTCGCCGACGCCCTGCACGAGCTGGCCGAGGAGTACACCGCGCAGGGCCGCGGCTTCGAGCTGCGCCGGGTGGCCGGCGGCTGGCGCTACTACTCCCGCGCCGCCCACGCGGCGGCCGTCGAGGCCTTCGTCCTCGACGGGCAGCAGGCCCGGCTCACCCAGGCGGCCCTGGAGACCCTCGCGGTCGTCGCGTACCGCCAGCCCGTCAGCCGTTCCCGCGTCTCGGCCGTCCGCGGGGTCAACGTCGACGGCGTCATGCGGACCCTCCTCCAGCGGGGTCTGGTGGAGGAGGCGGGCGCGGAACCCGAAACAGGTGCGATCCTGTACAGGACGACGAACTACTTCCTGGAGCGGATGGGCCTGCGGGGCCTGGACGAACTCCCCGAGCTCGCGCCCTTCCTCCCCGAGGCGGAGGCGGTCGAGCCGGACTCCCTGGAAGGGGTTCCGTCGTTCGATCCGGATGCGCCGGATCGTGAGGACGACGACAAGACGGAAGTTTGATGCGAAGCAGCAGCGGCAGGAACAGCAGCGGAAACAACGGCGGGAGCCGTGGTGGCAACAGCGGCGGCCGCGGCGGCAGCAGCGGCGGCGGCCGTGGTGGCAGCGGCTCCGGCGGCGGCTACCGCGGTGGCAGCGGCTCGGGCGGCTCCGGTGGCGGCGGCTACCGCGGTGGCAGCGGCTCCGGCGGCTCCGGTGGCGGCGGCTACCGCGGTGGCAGCGGCTCCGGCGGCTCCGGTGGCGGTGGCTACCGGGGCGGCAGCGGCTCCGGCGGCTCCGGCGGCGGTGGTTACCGCGGTGGCAGCGGTGGCGGCGGTTACCAGGGCGGCGGCGACCAGCGCCCCGGCAACCCGCGTCGGCCGCGCCCCGAGGAGCGCTCCTACGACGTAGGCGGCCCCTCCGAGGCCCCGAAGAAGGGCCGTGGCTCCTCGGCCCGCGGCGGCGCCAAGGGCGGCCCCAAGGCCCCCCAGGGCGGCACCGCGCCCCGTCGCGGCCCGCACGGGCAGCGGCAGGCCCCGGCCCGCTCGCGCGAGCTCGACGCCAAGATCGAGCAGCGCAACCGGGAGCGGTACGAGAACCGGCCGGAGATCAAGACCCCCAAGACCTTCCCCGGCGCCGAGCAGGAGGGCGAGCGCCTGCAGAAGGTCCTGGCCCGTGCCGGCATGGGCTCGCGCCGCGCCTGCGAGGAGCTCATCGAGCAGGCCCGCGTCGAGGTCAACGGCGAGATCGTCCTGGAGCAGGGCAAGCGCGTCGACCCGGAGAAGGACGAGATCAAGGTGGACGGCCTGACCGTCGCCACCCAGTCCCACCTGTTCTTCGCGCTGAACAAGCCGGCCGGCGTCGTCTCCACCATGGAGGACCCGGACGGCCGCCAGTGCCTCGGCGACTACGTCACCAACCGCGAGACCCGGCTGTTCCACGTCGGCCGGCTCGACACGGAGACCGAGGGCATCATCCTGCTCACCAACCACGGTGAGCTGGCCCACCGCCTCACGCACCCGAAGTACGGCGTGAAGAAGACCTACCTGGCGGCCATCACGGGCCCGCTGCCCCGCGAGGTCGGCCGGCGCCTCAAGGACGGCATCCAGCTGGAGGACGGCTACGCCCGCGCGGACCACTTCCGCGTGGTCGAGCAGACCGGCAAGAACTACCTGGTCGAGGTCACCCTGCACGAGGGCCGCAAGCACATCGTGCGCCGCATGCTGGCCGAGGCCGGCTTCCCGGTCGAGAAGCTGGTCCGCACCGCCTTCGGCCCGATCTCCCTGGGCGACCAGAAGTCGGGCTGGCTGCGCCGCCTGACCAACACCGAGGTCGGCATGCTGATGAAGGAAGTCGGCATGTAAGGCCCCTGCCGTACCGACGAAGCCCGTGACCGCCCCGGCGGCCACGGGGCTTTTCGGGTTCTGGTTCGGTGGGGGCCTTTTGGGGGGGTGCGTTGACCTCTCTCGTCCACAGGACCTTTCGGGGGGGGGGTGT
>NZ_JBVJVO010000009.1:69808-269319 GCF_055603625.1 Streptomyces sp. NPDC037273 | reverse complement strand
GGGGGCGAGAGGGAGGCGGAAGGGGGCAGGCTGCGACACCCCCCCCCCCCCCCCCCCACCCCCCCACCCCCCCCCCCCCCCCCCCCCCCCCCGCGTCCGGACCCGGCGAGCCCTTGTGGGGGCGGTCCGCCGACCTTTATAGTCAACATGACTCTTAAGGAGGCGGGTGTGAGCCTCGCGGACATCCTCGAACCCCTGCAGCAGCCGCTGCTCACCGTCCTCGACACCCCGGTCAGCTGGACCGAGGTGCTGGGATTCGGCAGCGGCGCGCTGTGCGTCTGGCTCGTCGCCCGGCAGCACGTGGCCAACTGGCCCATCGGCATCGCCAACAACCTCTTCTTCGTCCTGCTGTTCGCACAGGCCGGGCTCTACGCCGACGCCGGCCTCCAGATCGTCTTCATCACCCTCGCCGTGTACGGCTGGTGGACCTGGACCCACGGGGGTGGACCAGGCTCCGACGACCTCCCGGTGCGCCGCACCACGCGCACCGAATGGACGTGGCTGCTCGCGGCGGGGGTGGTGGGGACCCTCGCCCTCACCCTCCTGCTCGACCGCGTCACCGACTCGACCGTCCCCTTCTGGGACGCCCTCACGACCGTGCTCTCCCTGGCGGCCACCTACGGCCAGTGCCGCAAGCTGGTGGAGTCCTGGTGGCTGTGGATCGCCGCCGACGTCGTCTACGTACCGCTGTACGCCTACAAGGAGCTCTACCTGACCTCCCTGCTGTACGTCGGCTTCATGACGCTCTGCGTCATCGGCCTGCGCGGCTGGACCCGGGACCTCGCCGGTGCCGGACGACCCGCGGGGGCGACCGCGTGAAGCGCTACGGCCACGGCCTCGTCCTCGGCAAGTTCTATCCGCCGCACGCCGGCCACCACCACCTCGTCCGCACCGCGCGCGACCGCTGCGAGCGCCTCACCGTCCTCGTCTGCGCCTCCTCCGTGGAGAGCCTCCCGCTGGAGGACCGGGTCGCCTGGATGCGCGAGGTCCACCCCGACGTCCTCGTCGTGGGCGCCGTCGACGACGTCCCCGTCGACCTGCACGACCCCGACGTGTGGGCCGCCCACATGGCCGTCTTCCGGGCCGCCGTCCCCGAACGCGTCGACGCCGTCTTCACCTCCGAGCCGTACGGGGAGGAGCTCGGCCGCCGCTTCGGCGCCGAATCCGTCCTCGTCGACCCCGAGCGCACCCGCTTCCCCGTCTCCGGCACCGCCGTCCGCGCGGACCCCGCCGGCTGCTGGGACTTCCTGGAACCCCCCGTACGCGCCGCCCTCACCCGCCGGATCGTCGTCCTCGGCGCCGAGTCCACCGGCACCACCACCCTGGCCCTCGCGCTCGCCGACCACTACCGGCGGCGCGGCGGCGTCTGGGCCCGCACCCGCTACGTACCGGAGTACGGGCGCGAGTACAGCGAACTCAAACTCGCCGAACTCCGCGCCGCACGGCCCGGCGCCACCTGGTCCGACGTCACCTTCCGCTCCTCCGACTTCCCCGTCATCGCCCAGCGCCAGGCCGAACTGGAGGAGGAGGCCGCCCGCGACGGCTCACCCGTCCTCTTCTGCGACACCGACGCCTTCGCCACCACCATCTGGCACGAGCGGTACATGGGCACCACCAGCCCCGACACCGGCGAGATCGCCGCCCGCGGCCGCCAGCACCTCTGGCTGCTCACCGACCACCGGGGCGTCGACTTCGAGGACGACGGGCTGCGCGACGGGGAACACCTGCGGCCCTGGATGACCGCCCGGTTCCTCACCCAGCTCGCCCACTCGGGCCGCCGCACGGCCGTCCTCACCGGCCCCCACGAGGAGCGGCTCGCGACCGCCGTCGCCGCCGTCGACGCCCTCCTCGCCGAGGGCAGCCGCCTCGCCGACCCGCTGCCGGAGCGACGGTGACCGGGCCCCGCACGCCGTCCGGCGTGCCCGAGGGGTACGACCCGCACGCCTACGAACCGTTCGCCGTCACCGTCGACCTCGCCGTCCTCACCCTCCGCGAGGAGCGCCTCCACGTCCTCCTCGTCGAGCGCGGCGAGGCGCCGTACGCCGGCTCCTGGGCCCTGCCCGGCGGCTTCGTACTGCCCCGCGAGTCTGCCGAACTGGCCGCCCGCCGCGAACTCGCCGAGGAGACCGGACTCACCGCCGACACCGTCGCCGGCCTCCACCTCGAACAGCTCCGCACCTACAGCGAGCCCGACCGCGACCCCAGGATGCGGGTCGTCTCCGTCGCTTTCACCGCCCTCGTGCCCGACCCGCCGGAACCGCGCGGCGGCGGCGACGCGGCCCAGGCCCGGTGGGTCCCGTACGGGACGCACGGCCCGCTCGCCTTCGACCACGACCGGATCCTCGCCGACGCCCACGAACGGGTCGGCGCCAAGCTGGAGTACACCTGTCTCGCCACCGCCTTCTGCCCGCCCGAATTCACCCTCGGCGAGCTGCGGCAGGTATACGAGACCGTCTGGGGCGTCACGCTCGACCGCCCCAACTTCCGGCGCAAGGTCCTCGCCACGCCCGGCTTCGTCCAGGCCGTGGAAGGACCCCCGCGCCTCACCGGCGGACGGGGAAAACCCGCCGCCCTCTACCGGGCGGGCGAGGCCACCACCCTCCACCCGCCCCTCCTGCGACCGGAAGGACGCCCCGCATGAACCTCGCACGCCACGCGACCAAGCAGGCCGCGACCGGCACCCTGATCGGGCTGGCGCTCGGCGACGCGCTGGGCCGGCCCACGGAGTTCAGCGAGGTGCCGCTGATCATCAGCTGGTTCGGCCCGTGGCGGCAGATGGCACTTCCCGCCAACGGCCGTGTCACCGACGACACCCAGATGACCCTCGCCTTCGCCCGCGGCATTCGCACGGCCATGGACCGCGAGGTGCTCTCGCCGCACGCGCTCGCCGGGCCCGTCCGCGACGAGTTCGTCGCCTGGTACCACGACCCGGAGAACAACCGGGCGCCCGGCAACACCTGCCTCACGGCCTGCGCCCTCCTCGACGGCGACCGCCCCTGGCAGGACGCCAGTCAGATCCACTCCAAGGGCTGCGGCGCCAACATGCGGGTCGCGCCCATCGGCCTGGTCCCCGGTCTGAGCGAGGAGCAGCGGGCGGGTGCCGCGCAGCTGCAGGCGGCGCTGACGCACGGCCATCCGACGGCGCTGGCCGCGTCGGACCTGACCGCCCGCGCGGTGTACCTGCTGGCCCAGGGGGTGGACCCGGCCGGTCTGGTGGGACAGCTGCGCTCGTACGCGTACGAGAACCGCTCCCGCTACCACGACCACTGGCTCGGCGACCTGTGGACCCGTTCGCAGGACCCGAGTGCCGCGCACTTCGTGCAGCGGGGCTGGGACGAGTGCCTGGCCGTCCTGGAGCGGCTCGACGCCGTCCAGCGCACGGCCGACCCGGAGATCGACCCGTGCGAGTACACCGGCGACGGGTGGATCGCCGAGGAGGCCCTGGCGACCGGCCTCCTCTGCTTCCTGCTCTTCCCCGACGAGCCTCTGACCGCCCTCCGGCGGGCCGCCTGCACCCGCGGCGACTCGGACTCGATCGCCGCCCTCGCCGGTGCCTTCGCGGGCGCCCACCTCGGCGCGGACGCCTGGCCCAAGGACTGGGCGGAGCGCGTCGAGTACCGCAGTGACCTGCTCACCTTCGGCGCGCTCTGGGACGCTTGACCCATGACGCTCACCCTGGACCTGGACCTGGACCTGGACCTGTCGGCCGTCGTCGCCGAGCAGCCCGACCCGCTGCTCTTCGCGACGGTCTCCGGCGCGCACCTCTACGGCTTCCCGTCCCGCGACTCGGACGTGGACCTGCGCGGCGCGCACCTGCTGCCCGTGGACGCCCTCATAGGCCTCCGCGAGCCGGAGGAGACCCGCAGCAGGATGTGGGACCGGGACGGCGTCGAGATGGACCTCGTCACCCACGACCTGCGGAAGTTCGCCCGGCTGATGCTGCGTCGCAACGGCTACGTCCTGGAGCAGCTGACCTCGCCGCTCGTGGCCCACACCACGGACACCCACGCGGAGCTGGTCTCCCTCGTGCCCCGGTTGCTCACCCGTCACCACGCGCACCACTACCGGGGCTTCGCCGGGACGCAGTGGCGGCTCTTCGAGAGCAGCGGCGAACTCAAGCCGCTGCTCTACACCTACCGGGCGCTGCTCACCGGTATCCACCTGATGCGCTCGGGCGAGGTGCAGGCCCATCTGCCGACCCTGGCCGGCGAGGTGGCCGAAGCGCCCGCCCGGCTGGCCGACCTCGTCGCGGCGAAGACCGAGGCCGAGCACGGGCGCGCGGAGGTCTCCGTCGCGGACGTACACGCCGAGACGGAGGCCCTGCACGGGCTTCTGGACGAGGCCCAGGCGGCCACGGCGCTCCCGGAGGCCACGCACGATGTCCAGGACGCGCTCCACGACCTGGTCGTACGGGCCCGACTGAGCACGCCCTAGAGCTCGGCGAGGGCCGATGCCCGGCGGGCGCGGATCAGGAAGTCCTGCACGCGCGCGTGGTCGGGGGCGTCCGGGAGCGGGGTGGAGTCGTGGGCGCGGTCGGCCTCGTCCTGGAGGCGGTTCATCCAGGACTCGACCTCCGACCAGGGCACCTCGCCGCGCTTGACCGCGAGGAGGCGGTCGCGCTCCTCCCCGACGCCGATGCGGAGCTCGCCCGTGCGTAGCAGGTCGCGGCAGCTGGTCAGGAGCCTGAGCAGGTGCATGGCGTGCTTCCAGCGGGGGTGGCCGTACTGGCGGACGTCGGCGTCGAGCTTGCGGCGCTGGCCGCCCGCGTAGCGGACGAAGGTCTGGTGGGCCCGGCGGGAGAGGAAGGCGGAACGGAGGGAGAGGAGCTCGCGGCCGAGGTCGTCGACGTACTCGACGGCGGGGGAGTGGAGGCATTCGAGGACGTTCGGGTTGTTGCGCAGGGCGAGTTCGCAGAAGCGTTCCAGCTCCCAGCTGAACTGCTCCTCGCCGGGGCCCTCCACGTGGGCCGGGGGCTTCTCGAAGTGCCAGAAGAGCGGCGTCGGGGCGAGGTAGACGCCCCGGATGTCGGTGTCGCTGCCCTCGGTGGCGAGACCGAAGGCGCGCGAGCCCATCACGCAGGAGTAGATCGTGTGCTCGCGCACCAGCGCTTCCGGAGTCATGCCGGGCAGATTACGCGAGGGTGATCGTTTCCCCCGAGACAATAATCTCCTCCGCCGGCAGGGGGCGGGGCGCCGGTCCGGCCGCCACCGAGCCGTCGGCGATGCGGTACTTGGAGCCGTGGCAGGGGCAGTCGATGGTGCCGTCGGCGACCTTGTTCACCGTGCAGCCCTGATGGGTGCAGATCGCGGAGAAGGCCTTGAAGTCGCCGGCCGCGGGCTGGGTGACGACGACCTTCTTCGCGGGGAACACCTTGCCGCCGCCGACCGGGATGTCCGTGGTCTTGGCCAGCGGCTGGGCGCCCTTGCTCGGCGTACTCGCCGTGGACGGTGCGGACCGGCCGGCCGACGGCTCGGCCGGGGCGGTGGTCGCCGTACCGCCGTCGCCCCCGTCCCCGTCGTCCGAGCCGCAGCCCGTCGTCAGGGCCGCGGCGGCGAAGAGGACGGTACGGCGGGTGGTGGCGCGTGAAGTCATACGGCCAGCTTGGCGGCGGCCCGGTGCCGGCACCCGCAACACGCCTACGCCCGCGGGACCAGCTCCCTCGCACGGCCGTCCTCGTCCCGCCGCACCTCGAGGACCGACGTCACCGCCGCACGCTCGACCGGCCCGTACACATGCGGGAAGAGCACGCCCTTCGAGCCCTCCCAGCGGACCTCGCCGCCGAGACCGGCCTCGTCGATCACGAGCACCAGGAGCGGGCCCGGCACGTCCCGGTAGTAGGCGTCCGCGACCGCCAGGGCCGAGGCCTCGTCGGCGGAGCAGTGGACGAAGCCCTCGGCGGCGAGCGACGGCGGGGCGTAGGGGGCATCGGGCGCCTCGGGGGCGGCGGACCAGTCGGCCAGCGGTACGACGTGCAGCAGCATCCGACAGTTCTACCGCGCCGCCCACCGGGGCCGCCGCCCCCGTCCGGCGTGTACGCCGAGTGGCGGAACGTTCCGGTTCGGGTGACATTGGGCGTGTTCCGTACCGGACGAAAGGCAGAACCATGGCGGGAAACGACCTCGGCAGTCTCCTCGGCGGTCTCCTCGGAGGCGGCGGACAGGGCGGCGCCGGCGGCGCGGGCGGCCTCCTCGGCTCCCTGCTCGGCGCCCTCGCGGGCGGCGGCAAGGGCGGCGGCACGGGCGCGGACGGCTCGAACCCGCTCGGCGGCCTCATCGACATGCTGACCAAGTCCGGCCTCGTCGACCAGGCACAGTCCTGGGTCGGCACCGGTGAGAACCAGCCCGTCAGCGGCGCCCAGATCGCCGAGGCCCTCCCCGACGACACCCTCCAGAAGGTCGCGGCCGAGGCCGGCGTCAGCCCGCAGGAGGCCGCCGACGAGATCGCCAAGTCGCTGCCGCAGGCCGTCGACAAGCTCACCCCCGACGGCTCGCTGCCCCAGGGCGGCTCCCTTGAGGACATCATCCGCAGCCAGCAGCTCTGATCGCCGCAGGCCACCCGCCTTCCGGGCCGCTCCATCTCGGAAGGCGGGCGCCGCGACGCGCCGACCCCACCGCTGACTAGGCTGAACGGAGCACTTGACGCAGGCGAAGGAGCACGACGTGGCGGTACGAGCGGTCCGAGGCGCCGTCCAGCTGGAACGGGACGACGCCGGACACATGCGCGAGCAGGTCGAGGAGCTGCTCACCGCCGTCCTCACGCGCAACGGGCTCACCCACGACGACCTCATCAGCATCTGGTTCACGGCCACGCCCGATCTGCACAGCGACTTCCCCGCCGCCGCGGCCCGCCACGTCGGGATCGTCGACGTCCCCCTGATCTGCGCACAGGAGCTCGACATCGAGGGGGCGATGCCGAGGGTCGTACGGCTCCTCGCCCACGTCGAGACCGAACTGCCCAAGTCCGCGATCGCGCACGTCTACCTCGGCGCCGCGGCCGCCCTGCGCAAGGACATCGCCCAGTGAGAACAGCGCTCGTCATCGGCACCGGACTGATCGGCACCTCCGCCGCCATCGCCCTCGCGGGCCGGGGCGTCACCGTCCACCTCCGCGACCACGACCCCGCGCGCGCCGGCACCGCCGCCGCGCTCGGCGCCGGCACCGACGAAGCGCCCGAGGGCCCCGTCGACCTCGTCATCGTCGCCGTACCCCCCGCGCACGTCGCCGCCACCCTCGCCGAGGCCATGACCGCCGGGCTCGCCCGCGGCTACCTCGACGTAGCGAGCGTCAAGGGCGGGCCCAAGCGGGAACTGGAGGCGCTGGGCCTCGACCTCACCCCGTACATCGGCACCCACCCGATGGCCGGCAAGGAGCGCTCGGGACCCCTCGCGGCCACCCCCGACCTCTTCGAAGGCCGGCCCTGGGTCCTCACCCCCACCCGGGACACCGACACCGAGGTGCTCAACCTCGCCCTGGAACTCGTCGCCCTGTGCCGGGCCGTCCCCGTCGTCATGGACGCCGACGCCCACGACCGCGCGGTCGCCCTCGTCTCCCACACCCCGCAGCTGGTGTCCTCCATGGTCGCCGCGCGCCTGGAGGAGGCCGAGGAGTCGGCCGTACGCCTCTGCGGGCAGGGCATCAGGGACGTCACCCGGATCGCCGCCTCCGACCCCCGCATGTGGATCGACATCCTCTCCGCCAACCCCGGCCCCGTCGCCGACGTCCTCTCCGGCGTCGCCGCCGACCTCGACGAGACGGTCCGCGCCCTGCGCGCCCTCCAGTCCGCCGACGAGGACAAGCGCCGGGACGGGGCCGCGGGCGTCGAGGACGTCCTGCGGCGCGGCAACGCCGGCCGGGCCCGCGTCCCCGGCAAGCACGGTGCCGCCCCCACCGTCTACGAGACCGTCGCGGTCCTCATCAGCGACCAGCCCGGAGAGCTGGCCCGCATCTTCGCCGACGCCGGGCGGGTGGGGGTCAACATCGAGGACGTCCGCATCGAGCACGCCACCGGCCAGCAGGCCGGCCTCGTCCAGCTCATGGTCGAGCCCTCCGCCGCCGCCACCCTCGCCACCTCCCTCCAGGAGCGCGGCTGGTCCCTCCGTACCCCCTGACCCGCCGCACCCCTCCGCCCCCGCCGTGCGGGGCCCGCGCGGCGGTGGGGGAGAGGGCGGGTGGGACGGGCCCGGGGACTCGGTAACCTTGTGGGGGCGCCGGCATGTCCGCCGCGCCCTACCGCGAACCCCCAGGAAGGTGTTCCCACCGTGGAATCCGTGATCGTCGCCATCGACGGGCCGTCCGGCACGGGCAAGTCGAGCACCTCGAAGGCGGTCGCCGCCAAGCTGGGGCTCAGCTACCTCGACACCGGTGCGCAGTACCGGGCGATCACCTGGTGGATGATCAGCAACGGGGTCGACGTCACCGACGCCGACGCCGTCGCCAACGCCGCCTCGAAGCCGGTCATCGTCTCCGGCACGGACCCGGCCCGCCCGACGATCACCGTCGACGGCGCCGACGCCTCCGGCCCGATCCGGACCGAGGAGGTCACCTCGAAGGTCAGCGCCGTCAGCGCCGTCCCCGAGGTGCGGAGCCTGATCACCGAGCTGCAGCGGTCCATCGCGAAGGCCGCCGAGCACGGCATCGTCGTCGAGGGCCGGGACATCGGCACGACCGTCCTGCCCGACGCCGACCTGAAGATCTTCCTCACCGCCTCGCCCGAGGCCCGCGCCGCCCGCCGCTCCGGCGAGCTCAAGGGCGTCGACGTCCACGCGACGAAGGAAGCGCTGATCAAGCGGGACGCGGCCGACTCGAGCCGCAAGACCTCCCCGCTGGCCAAGGCCGGGGACGCGGTCGAGGTCGACACCACCGACCTCACCCTGGACCAGGTCATCGAGTGCGTGGTCACCCTCGTGGACGAGAAGAGGGCGGCCGCCAAGTGACCCTGCCCTCCGAGAAGGGCGCCGCCGTCGGCCGTCGCATCGGCATCGGGCTGATGTACGGCCTCTGGAAGCCGCGCGTCCTCGGCGCCTGGCGGGTGCCGGCCGCCGGCCCCGTCATCCTCGCCGTCAACCACGCGCACAACATCGACGGCCCCATGCTCATGGGCACCGCCCCGCGGCCCGTGCACTTCCTCATCAAGAAGGAGGCGTTCGTCGGCCCGCTCGGCAGCTTCCTGGAAGGCATCGGGCAGCTCAAGGTCGACCGGCACAGCGCCGACCGGGGCGCGATAGCCAGCGCGCTCGGCGTCCTGGAGCAGGGCGGCGTCCTCGGGATCTTCCCCGAGGGCACCCGCGGCGACGGCGACTTCGCCTCGCTGCGCGCCGGCCTCGCGTACTTCGCCGTACGCAGCGGGGCGCCGATCGTCCCGGTCGCCGTGCTGGGAAGCACCGAGCGCCGGGGACGGTTGGTCAAGGCACTGCCGCCGCTGCGCGGCCGGGTCGACGTCGTCTTCGGCGACGCCTTCGAGGCCGGCGACGGCTCCGGGCGGCGCACCCGCAAGGCGCTCGACGAGGCCACCGTACGGATCCAGGACCGGCTCACCGGCCACCTGGAAAACGCCAGGCGCCTCACCGGGCGCTGAGCGAGACTTTCAGTAGTGGGCCCCGCGGCCCGGGGACCCACCGACCACGAATGATCAAGGAACGGACTTCATGAACGACCAGCACGACCACGGGGCACTTGGCGACGCCGAGTACGCGGAGTTCATGGAGCTCGCCGCGGAAGAGGGCTTCGACGTCGAGGACGTCGAGGGCGCGATCGAGGAGGCCGGGCACGGCCCGCTCCCCGTCCTCGCCGTCGTCGGCCGCCCGAACGTCGGCAAGTCGACCCTGGTGAACCGCATCATCGGCCGCCGCGAGGCCGTCGTCGAGGACAAGCCGGGCGTCACCCGCGACCGCGTCACCTACGAGGCCGAATGGGCCGGCCGCCGCTTCAAGGTCGTCGACACCGGCGGCTGGGAGCAGGACGTCCTCGGCATCGACGCCTCCGTCGCCGCCCAGGCCGAGTACGCCATCGAGGCCTCCGACGCCTGCCTGTTCGTCGTGGACGCCACCGTCGGCGCCACCGACACCGACGAGGCCGTCGTCAAGCTGCTCCGCCGCGCCGGCAAGCCGGTCGTCCTGGCCGCCAACAAGGTCGACGGCCAGTCCGGCGAGGCCGACGCCGCCACGCTGTGGTCGCTGGGCCTCGGCGAGCCGTTCCCCGTCTCCTCGCTGCACGGCCGCGGCACCGGCGACCTCCTCGACGAGGTCCTCCGCAAGCTGCCCGAGGCCCCCGAGCAGCGCTTCGGCAACGCGGTGGGCGGCCCCCGCCGCATCGCCCTCATCGGCCGCCCGAACGTCGGCAAGTCCTCCCTGCTCAACAAGGTGGCGGGCGAGGACCGCGTCGTCGTCAACGAGCTGGCCGGCACCACCCGCGACCCGGTCGACGAGCTCATCGAGCTCGGCGGCGTGACCTGGAAGTTCGTCGACACCGCCGGCATCCGCAAGAAGGTCCACCTCCAGGCGGGCGCGGACTACTACGCCTCGCTGCGGACCGCCGCCGCCATCGAGAAGGCGGAGGTGGCCGTCATCCTGATCGACACCACCGACAACATCTCGGTCCAGGACCAGCGCATCATCACGACGGCCGTCGAGTCGGGCCGCGCCATCGTCATCGCCTACAACAAGTGGGACGAGCTCGACGAGGAGCGCCGCTACTACCTCGAGCGCGAGATCGAGACCGAGATGCAGCAGGTCGCCTGGGCCCCCCGGGTCAACGTCTCGGCGAAGACCGGCCGCCACATGGAGAAGCTGGTCCCGGCCATCGAGACCGCCCTCGCCGGCTGGGAGACCCGCGTCCCCACCGGCCGGCTGAACGCCTTCCTCGGCGAGATCGTCGCCTCGCACCCGCACCCGGTGCGCGGCGGCAAGCAGCCCCGCATCCTCTTCGGCACGCAGGCCGGCACCAAGCCGCCCCGCTTCGTGCTGTTCGCCTCCGGCTTCCTGGAGGCCGGCTACCGGCGCTTCATCGAGCGCCGCCTGCGCGAGGAGTTCGGCTTCGAGGGCACCCCGATCCACATCTCGGTCCGGGTGCGCGAGAAGCGCGGCCGCAAGAAGTAACACCCGCACGGTGGAGACGGACCGAGGGCCGGGGCTCGTGACGAGCCCCGGCCCTCGGCCGTTCCCCCGACCCGCCCCTACAGACCCCTGCGGGGGCCGGGTGGCAGCGCCGCCTGCGGATGCGGATGTCCGTGCGTGTACGGCTGCGGGTGCGGCGCCGCCCACGCCGCCGGGTACGCCCCGGTGTGCCGGAGGCCCTGCCCGTGTCCGTACACGCCGGTGCTCAGGGCCGTACCGAAGGCCCGGAAGCTCAGCTCCTCCTCGCCGCTGCGGTCACCCGGCAGCGTGCGGAACGACCTGCGGTACTCCGAGTACAGGGCGTCGTAGATCGGCGTGGGCGAGGCGCCCGCCGTGACGTCCTGCGCGGGGCGCATGGCCGGGATCTGACTCGGATACGGCTGGAGGAAGGGGTCGTATGCGTGCACGTACGTGCCAACGACCCCGCCGCCCGTCGGATGCGGGCGGCTCTCCGAAAGAGGCGCCCGCCGGGGGCGCGGCACGGTCGGCCCGCCCAGGCCGCCCGCCGGCGGACCCGGGCGCGCCGCCCCGGGGGCCCGTGCGGGCTCTATGCCCGGCCGGCCGTCCTCCATCAGGTACCGGCCAGCGGCATCGCGGCGGCCACCAGGCGGCCGTTCGCCGCCGCCTTCTCCAGGGCGTCGCGGAGCAGGTCCTCGCGCGGCTGCTGGCCGATCGAGCCCACCGGGGCGGCGAAGACCAGGACGGTGTGCGACTTGTTGGCCGCCGCGCGCCAGCCCTCGGTGACCTGGAGCGGCTGGTGCGCCTGCCACCAGGCCGCCTGTCCGGCGCCGCCGGGGCCCGGCTGGAGCACGGAGTGCAGCTGGCCCATGGCCACCAGGACCGACCAGCCGGGCAGGACCGCGGGCTTCTCGCCCAGGTCCATCACCTGCTGGAAGCCCTGGTCGGCAAGGAGCGGCAGGAACTCGTCGGTGAGGCCGTCCGAACCCGGACGGGCCACCGGCGCGGTCGGCTCCACGACCAGCGCCGGGTGCAGCTCGCCGTCGATCAGGACGAGACCGCTGGTGACGCCGAGCACGGCCTGCTCGGGGTGGGCGGCGCTCAGCGCGTCGGCGGCGTCCGAGGCCGTGATGGAGGCGACGGCGCCCTGGAGCTGGTCCTCGGCGACCTTCACGACCTGCGACGGGATGCAGCTGGCGTGGGCGAACGCGAGGACCGCGGTCTCCTCGCCGACGAACAGCACCGTGCTCGTGCGCTCCTGATCGGAGTCACCCGGCGTGCGGCAGGAGGTGCAGTCGTAGCTGCCCGGGGCGTTGTCGCCGGCGAGCAGCCGGTCCGCTTCTTCGTCGCCGATCTCGGCGCGTACGTCCTCGCTGACGTCGAGCATGCGCGGCACGGGGGGCTCCCTGGACTCGGTACGGGGGGACGCCGGGCCGTTCCCGGGCGTCTCATGACGACTTCAACGGGTCAGGCTCGGCCGGGGTCACGCGCGGAAGCGGGGCAACTTGCCAACGGCTTGTGCGGAACGGCCCCGGCGGCCGGTGACTCCGACCGGGTGGGGTGTGAACAGTGTTCCGCGCGGCACGGGCCGGGGGTGCGGGGCGGCTGCCTAGCCTGCCCCGATGTCGAAGATCCGATTTTGGACAGCCGGTGCGCTCGTGGCGGCGTCCGCGGCCGCGCTCCTGACCCTGACCCCGGCACCCGCCCGGGCCCGGGACGTGCCCGACGCGGCCGGGGAGGCCGCCACGGCGCTGCTCGAGGTGTCGGACGCGATCAGGGAGGCCGCCTCGGTCCCCTCGTACGCCTGCGCCAAGGACCAGTGGCCGTGGGGCTGCGTCGCCGAGTGCGAGTCCAGCGGGCGCTGGGACACCAACACCGGGAACGGTTTCTACGGCGGCCTCCAGTTCTGGCAGCCCACCTGGGTCGAGCACGGCGGACTGCGGTACGCCCCGCGGGCCGACCTGGCGACACGGCCGCAGCAGATCGGCATCGCCGAGGAGGTGCTCCGCACCCAGGGATGGGGCGCGTGGCCCGTCTGCTCCAGGCGGTACGGGCTGAGCGGCCGCGTCCACACCGTCCAGCCCGGGGACACGCTCGGCTCGATCGCCCGCAGGTTCGCCGTCAAGGGCGGCTGGCAGGCGCTGTACGCGGCGAACCGGAGCGTCATCGGGGCCGATCCGAACCGGATCGTCGTCGGCACCATGCTGCGGATCGCACCACTCTGACGACCTCCCCCGTGCCGCGCCCTCAGCCGCGCCGCTCGGCGGGTTCCCCGCTCCACGCGCGGGACCCGCGCCGCAGCTCGTGCACGACCGAGCCGGCCGGAAGGGCGTCCGGCACCCGCTGCTCGGCCAGCACCACGGCCGTCCCGTCCCGCACGGCGAGCGCCGCGAGGAGCCGGTACGTACGGGCCGCGATGTCCGCCGCCAGGCCGAGCGACGGCTCGTCGACCAGCACCACGCGCGCGGGTGCCGACAGGGCGCGGGTCAGCGCGAGCATCCGGCGCTCGCCGCCCGAGAGGGTGCCGGCGGTGCGGGACAGCAGGGGCAGCAGCTCGGGGTACGGGACGGTGTCGGGGGCGGCCGGGCCGGGGGCCGTCAGAGCCAGGTTCTCGGCGACCGTGAGGCCCTCGTACACCGCCCGCAGGTCCGGGACGAAGCACAGGCCCCGCCGGGCCCGCTCGTGCGCCGACAGCCGCGTCACGTCGGCGCCCCGCCACAGGACGCGGCCCGTCGAGAGCCGTACCGTGCCGGCGAGGGCGCGCAGGACGGTCGTCCGGCCCGCCCCGTTCCGTCCCAGGAGCACGGTCACGGTGCCGGCCGGCACCGGCAGGTCGAGGCCGTGCAGGACTTCCAGCGGGCCGTAACGGACCCGGGCGGCGCGCAGCGCGATCTCTACGCTCATGACAGGAGCCGGCCCCCTTCCATGGTGTGCACCGTGTGCGCGATGCCCTCGACGAGGTCCGGGTCGTGTTCGACGACCAGAATCGTCAGGCCCTCCGCCGCGAGGGCCGCCAGGATCCGGGCCAGCGCCGCCGTCTCGGCCGCGTCGAGCCCGGCGGCCGGTTCGTCCAGCAGCAGCGTGTGCGGCTGCCCCGCCAGCGCCCGCGCCAGCTCCACCCTCCGCAGCGTCCCGGTCGGCAGCTCCGCCGCCACCCGGTCCCGTACGGCCCCGCCGAGCCCCACCAGCCGCAGGCTCCGTTCCACCGCCTCCGCGCCCCCGCGCACCCGGCCCCTCTCCTCGCCGATCCGCACGTTCTCCTCGACGGTCAGCGAGGGGAAGAGGGCCAGCCGCTGGAAGGTACGGGCGATCCCGAGCCGGGTCCTCGCGTGCGCCGAGCGGCTCGTGATGTCGGCCCCGTCGAGGGTGATCCGGCCCTCCCGGGGCCGCAGGGTGCCGGCCAGACAGTCGAAGAGGGTGCTCTTGCCCGCGCCGTTCGGGCCCACCAGCGCCGTCACGCGCGCGGGGGCCAGGTCGAGCGTGACGTGGGACAGCGCCGTGGTGCCGCCGGGGTAGATGAGGGTGAGGTCGTGGGCGCGGAGGCGGGGGCCGGCGGGCGCGCGCGGGTGCGGCCGGTCTCCGGCCGGACCGGGGTTGCCCCGCGCGCCGCCCGCGCGGCTCAGCGAGAGAGGCGCCGGTTTTTCCGTGGGGGGCTCGGCGCCGGCGGCGGTTTCCGGCGCTCGGTGGGGTTTGGCCGCCGGCAGCAGCCTCGGCAGTGGGGGGATCCGGCCCGTGAGGGTGGCGAGGAGGCCGATGACGGCGGCGGCGAGGCCGGCGTGGGGGCCGGCGTCGAGGGTGACGAGGAGGGTGGCGGCGGCGAGGGGGGTGAGGAGGCTGTCGGCGCCGAGGGCGAGGACGGCGGCGAACCACAGGAGGCCGCGGACGGGGTCGTAGGCCTCGGGGTCGAAGGCGCGGAGGCCCATGCCGAGGAGGCCGCCGCCGAGGGAGGCGAGCGCGGCGCCGAGGACGAAGGCGAGGAGTTTGAGGCCGGAGACGGGGACGCCCGCGGCCTCTGCGCCGGGTTCGTGGTCCCGGAGGGCGGCGAGGGCGCGGCCGGTGCGGCCGCGGCGCAGGGCGGCCACCAGGGCCAGGCAGCCGGTCAGGACGACGAGTTCGAGGGCGTAGAAGGCGCGGTCGTCGGAGAAGCCCGCGGGGCGGCCGAGGGAGAGGCCGGCCGTGGCGTACGGCTGGGTGAGGACGAAGCGGCTGACGGCCACTCCGACGGCGAGGGTCGCGAGCGCCAGGGCGAGGCCGTGGCGGCGGATGGCGGGCCGGCCCGTGACCAGGCCCACCAGGGCGACCGCCGGCACCGCGAGGGCCAGGGCGAGCAGGGCGGGTGTCCCGCGCGCGGTGAGCAGGGCGGTGAAGAGGGCGCCGAGGCCCGCGTACGCGGCCTGTCCGAGGGCGATCTGGCCGCCCCGGCCGGCGACCACGACGAGGGACAGCAGGATCACGGCGAGCGCGGGGACCTGGACGGCGGTGTGCAGGTCGGAGCCCGCGAGACCGAGCGGCAGCAGGAACAGGACGCCCACGACCAGCCACAGTCCGGCCGGCACGCGCGTGCCGCGCACCGGCGGTGGCAGGGCGTCCCGCCCCTTGCCGCCGACGCCGGGAAGGACGAGCGCCGCCACCAGGAGCGCGACGACGAACAGGTTGGCGCCGAGAGCCTGGACGAGGGGTCCGGCCCAGCCGTCCGGGTGCAGCCGGGTCAGCTGGGCCTGGGCGACGCCGATCGCGAGCGCGGCCGCCACCGCGACCGGCAGCGACCGCATGCGGGCGATCACCGCGACCGCGATCACCTCGATGACGAGGAGCGGCATTCCGTACGGGTCGAGCCGTACGTACGGGGCGAGGAGCACCCCGGTGAGCCCGGCGGTGAACGAGCCGAAGGCCCAGCCCGCCGCCGCGACCCGGTCGGCGTCGATCCCGGAGAGCACCGCGAGCGGCCGGTTGTCGACCACGGCCCGCAGCTCGCGCCCGAACCGGGTCCACCGGGTCACCGCCGTCACCAGGCAGGCGAGCGCGATCACGGCGCCGAGCTGTGCCCACGGGTCGTCGCCGAGCAGCACCGGGGCGTCGTCCCGGGCGCCGGGGCCCCAGAGGAGTACCGCCGCGCCGATCAGCAGGACGAAGACGCCGATGGAGGCCACCAGGGTGCGCGCGGGGCCGGAGCCGATGAGGGCGAGCGGCCGGAACACCCCGCGGTCCAGGGCGAGTCCGATGCCCGGGGCGACGAGCAGGAGCGTGACGAGGGCTCCGATGGGCAGCGGCCAGCCCCACTCGACGACCAGCTGCCGCAGGACGTACGCGCAGATCATGGCCACGGCGCCGTGCGCGAGGTTGAGGACCCCGGTCGCCCGGTGGGTGACGATCAGGCTGATGCCGGTGAGCGCGGCGGCGCTGCCGATCGCGAGGCCGGCGAGCGTCAGCTCGTACGTCAGGGAGGCCACGGCTCACACACCGGACAGGGGGCGAGTTCCGCGGCCCCCGCCTCCGTCGCCTCGGCCTTCCCCTCGATCAGCGGGCAGTCCGGCCGGTGCGCGAGGGTCCCGCCGGGCACCCGGAGCGGCGGGCCGTCCGAGGAGGGCGGGGGAGTCTCCCCGGCGTCGGCCGGTTCCGGTGCCCGGGGGCGTACGGGAAGCAGCGCGGCCGTCCCGGCGAGCACCGCCCCCGCCACGATCAGCGCCGCGCCGGGCACCGTGCAGGAGGCCAGATAGGGCAGCTGACGCTCGGCGAAGCGCTCGCCGGAGATCCCGTACCAGCCGAGGACGCACAGCACCGCGCCGGCGGCGGCCGCGGTGAGACCGCTCCACCACAGGATCCGGGCCGTCGGCACGGGCCTCCCTCCTAGGGTCTCGCCCCCCGAGCTGTCCGCCTTTTCCTTGCACTATGCCCCGTTACGTCCCACTCTGGAAGCATCAGTCCTGCGGTGCGGAGCGACACCCGGTGGTGAGCCAGATGGTTCGAGTGCGAGGAGGTCGACGCCCCCGCCTCGCGGCCCTCGCGGCCGCCGCCGTCCTGGTCCTCACCCCCGCCCTGGCGAGCTGTTCGGACGACGGCTACGACTCGGGCGGCACGGCGTCGACGGCCCCGCCCCCCGGCATGACGGCCGAGCCGCCGGACGCCGTGCCCGACGACCCCGCCGCCGCCGAAGCGGAGATCACCGAGAACTGGACGGCGTTCTTCGACCCGAAGACCTCCGCGGACGAGAAGGTGAAGCTCCTGGAGAACGGTGAGGAGATGCGGCCGGTGGTGGCCGCCTTCGCCGGCGACAAGAACGCGGCGATGACCGCGGCCAAGGTCACCGGGGTCGAGTTCACCTCGGCCACCGACGCCGACGTCACCTACGACCTGCTGGTCGGCGGAGCCCCCGCCCTGCCCGGCTCGCAGGGCACCTCGATCCTCCAGGACGGCACCTGGAAGGTCTCCGTGAAGACCCTGTGCGGCCTGGTCGAGCTGAGCGGTGTCACCGTTCCGGGCTGCTGAGGCGGCCGCGGCGCTGTTCCTGGCCGCGCTCCTCGCGCTCCTCACCGGGTGCGGAAGCCGGCTCCCGGAACGCGCCTTCGAGACGCGGCCCACCGCCACCCCCTCCGGCGGTGAGCCGCTCCGCGTCGGCATCATCACCAGCGCCACCAGCCCCGTCGGCGGACAGGCCTTCACCGGACCGCGCGACGGAGCCCGCGCCTACTTCGACGCGCTCAACGCCCGCGGCGGCCTCGACGGCCGCCGGATCGAGGTCGAGACCTGCGACGACGGCGGCAGCGGCGTCGGCGACAACGCGTGCGTGCACCGGCTCGTCGACGAGCGCCGGGTCTTCGCCCTCGTCGCCACCACCGCCCTGAACTACGCGGGCGCCCCCCTCGTCGCCCGGGCCGGCGTCCCCGACATCGGCGGCCAGCCCCTCACCCCCGCCTACGACACCTACCCGCACCTCTACGGGATCTACGGCAGCTCCGCCCCGCGCACCGGCGGGAAACCCGGCTGGGACGGGACGCTGTACGGCGGGACCGAGGTCTACCGCTGGTTCGCGCGCGAGAAGGGCGCGCGGACCGCCGCCGTCGTCTCGTACAACCAGACCGCCTCCGCCGCCTACGCCCGGCTCGTCGCCGACGGGCTGCGCGCCGAGGGCTACCGGGTCGTCGACGAACAGGTCGACTTCGCCCTGCCCAACTTCCGCGCGGTCGCCGCCGATCTGCGCGACCGGCACGTCGACGTCCTCTTCGACGCGATGGACACCCACGGGAACGCGCGGCTCTGCGAGGCGATGGAGGCCCTCGGCGTACGGGTCGCCGCCAAGGTCACCAACGTGCAGAACTGGTCCTCCTCCGTCGCCCGCGACTACGCCCGCGCGCCCGGCTGCCGGAACGCGCTCTGGGTCACCGGCACGAGCCGCAACCACCAGGACACCGGCCACCCCGCCGTCCGCGAGTTCCGTACGGCCATGGGCGGGCGGCCGCTCTCCCAGTGGCAGCTCGAAGGCTGGGCGGCGGCCATGTGGTTCACGGACGCGGCCCGCTCCTGTCTCGCCGGAGCCGGCCTCACGCGCGCGTGCGTCGAGGAGTTCATGAACCGTCCGGAGCCGTACACCGCCCGGGGACTGCTGCTCCCCGTCCGCTTCGAGCACCTGGCGCGCCCGCCCGCGACCCGGAACACCTGTCTGTCCGTGGCCCGTTGGCAGGACGGACGGGGCTGGGTGAGCCAGGGCGAGATGACGGAGAACTGCGCCACCGTCCCCCAGCTCGCCTACCGCCCGTGAAACAGCCGCCCGCACCGGCAGTAAAGTCGGGCGACCGAACCACAGACTGACCGGGGGGAACCGGCAGCGCGATGCGTATCTCCTTTCTGCTCCACAACGGCTACCACTACGGCGGCACCATCCGGACCACCTTCACGCTCGCGGAGGAACTGGCGGAACGCCACGAGGTGGAAATCGTCTCGGTGTTCCGCCACCGCGACCGTCCACTCCTCGGCCTCCCCGCGGGGGTGACCCTCCGCCACCTCGTCGACCTCCGCAAGGACAGCCCCGGATACGACGGCGACCACCCCGACTTCCACCGCCCCGCCGAGGTCTTCCCGCGCGGCGACGGACGCTGGAAGCAGTACAGCGCGCTCACCGACGCGCGGATCGGGGAGCACCTCCGCGGCGTCGAGGCCGACGTCCTCGTCTCCACCCGCCCCGGGCTCAACGTCCACCTCGCCCGGCAGGCCAGGCGCGGGCCCGTGCTCATCGGCCAGGAGCACCTGATCCTCGACGGCCACAGCTACCGGCTGCGCCGCGACATCGCCCACGAGTACGCGCTGCTCGACGCCGTCACCACCGTCACCGAGGCCGACGCCCGCGCGTACCGGAGGCTGAAGCTCCCCGGCGTGCGGATCGAGGCCGTGCCCAACAGCGTGCCCGCGCCCACCGTGCCGCCCGCCGACCCGGCGGCCAGGACCGTCGTCGCGGCCGGCCGGCTGACCCGGGTCAAGCGCTACGACCTCCTCATCGACGCCTTCGCCGACGTGGCCGCCGACCACCCCGACTGGAAGCTCCGGATCTACGGCACCGGCGACGCCGTCCAGGACCTCAAGGGCCCGCTGTCCCGTCAGATCGAGGCACGCGGCCTCGGCGAACAGGTCTTCCTGATGGGTTCGGTGACCCCGATGGAGCCCGAGTGGGCCAAGGGCTCCCTCGCCGCCGTGACCTCGCAGCGCGAGTCCTTCGGCATGACGATCGTCGAAGCCATGCGCTGCGGCCTCCCCGTCGTCTCCACCGACTGCCCCAACGGGCCCCGCGAGATCATCGAGGACGGCGTCGACGGGCGGCTCGTGCCGGTCGACGACGTCGCCGCGTTCGCGCGCGCCCTGCGGGAGCTGGTCGAGGACGACGAACTGCGCGCCAAGACCGCGCGCGCCGCCCTCGCGGCGTCCGAGCGCTTCGACCCGGGCCGTATCGCCGCCCGCCACGAGGCCCTCTGGTCGGAGCTCGTCTCCCGCGGCGCGAGCCGCCGCACCCATCCCCCCGCGCGCGTGGCGGCGCACCGGGCGGTGGGCCGGGTGATCGACGCGGTCTACGTCCAGAAGGCGAGGGCGGGGCGGATCGTCCGCCGCTTCCGCTGACGCGGCCTCCCGTGCCGTCGCGCCGGCGGCCGGGCGGCTCCCCTCGCGGACCGTAGTTGTCCGCGAGGGCTGGCAGACTCGGACGCATGTTGGAGACCTCGGCGCGGCTGCTGCGTCTGCTTTCCTTGCTTCAGGCCCACCGGGAGTGGACGGGGCCCGATCTGGCCGAGCGGCTGGGGGTGACGGCGCGGACGGTACGGCGGGATGTGGACCGGCTGCGGGAGCTCGGATATCCGGTGCACGCGAGTCCCGGCACGGGCGGGGGCTATCAGCTCGGGGCCGGGGCGGAGCTGCCGCCGTTGCTGCTCGACGACGAGGAGGCCGTGGCGGTCGCGGTGGGCCTGAGGTCGGCCGCGGGGCAGGGCGTGGAGGGCATCGGGGAGAGCTCGGTGCGCGCGCTGGCGAAGCTGGAGCAGGTGCTGCCGGGGCGGCTGCGGCGGCGGGTCTCGGCGCTGAACGCGTTCACGGTGCCGATGGTCCGCACGCCGAAGGACCGGGTGGATCCGGCGGTGCTGACCGAGCTGGCGAACGCCTGCCGGGACAGCGAGCGGCTGCGTTTCGCGTACCGGGACCACGGTGGCGCGGCGACCCGCAGGACCGTCGAGCCGCACCGGCTCGTGTGCACGGAGCGGCGCTGGTACCTGGTCGCCTGGGATGTGGACCGGGGGGACTGGCGTACCTTCCGGGTGGACCGGATCGAGCCGACGCCGCCGCACGGCCCCCGCTTCCCGCCCCGGCAGCCGCCGGCCGACGACCTCGCCGCCTATGTGTCGAAGGGCGTGTCGAGGACCGCGTACGCGGCGGAGGCGACGGTCCGGCTGTTCGTGCCGCTCGCCGAGGCGGCCTCGGTCGTCGGCCCGATGGACGGCACGCTGGAGGCGGAGAGCGAGGGGAGCTGTCTGCTGCGGGCGGGGGCGTACAGCCTCGACGCCATGGTGGTCCATGTGTCGTTCATGGGCTTCGACTTCGAGGTGATCGAGCCTCCGGAGCTGACGGACCGGGTCCGGCTGCTCAGGGACCGTCTGTCCCGTGCTCTCGACCGGACGGAAGGCGGGCCGGCGGGGGGCTCGTGATCCGCATCCGCTCGTAGGCGGCGAACTCCGGGTGGTGCAGGTCGAAGGCGGGTGACTCGGAGCGGATCCGGGGCACGGCGTCGAAGTTGTGCCGGGGCGGCGGGCAGGAGGTCGCCCACTCCAGGGAGCGCCCGAAGCCCCAGGGGTCGTCGACCTCCACCCGGGCGCCGTACCGCCAGGTCCGCCACACGTTGTAGAGGAACGGCAGCGTGGAGGCGCCGAGCAGGAAGGCGCCGATGGTGGACAGGGTGTTGAGGGTGGTGAAGCCGTCGGCGGCCAGGTAGTCGGCGTACCGCCGTGGCATGCCCTCGGCGCCGAGCCAGTGCTGCACGAGGAACGTCAGGTGGAAGCCGGTGAAGAGGGTCCAGAAGTGGATCTTCCCGAGCCGCTCGTCGAGCATCCGGCCGGTGAACTTCGGCCACCAGAAGGAGAAGCCGGCGAAGGTCGCGAAGACGACCGTGCCGAAGACCGTGTAGTGGAAGTGGGCCACGACGAAGTACGAGTCGGTGACGTGGAAGTCCATCGGCGGCGAGGCGAGGATCACCCCGGTCAGGCCGCCGAAGAGGAAGGAGACCAGGAAGCCGACGGACCACAGCATGGGGGTCTCGAAGGAGAGCGAGCCCCGCAGCATCGTGCCGGTCCAGTTGAAGAACTTCACCCCGGTGGGCACCGCGATGAGGAACGACAGCAGCGAGAAGAACGGCAGCAGCACCGCGCCGGTGGCGAACATGTGGTGGGCCCAGACCACCACCGAAAGGCCGGTGATCGCCATGGTGGCCGCGATCAGGGTCGTGTAGCCGAAGATCGGCTTGCGGGCGAAGACCGGGATGATCTCGCTGACGATCCCGAAGAACGGCAGCGCGATGATGTAGACCTCGGGGTGGCCGAAGAACCAGAAGAGGTGCTGCCAGAGCAGTGCCCCGCCGTTCTCGGGCTGGAAGGCCACGGAGCCGAGGCGCCGGTCCGACTCCAGGACGAGCAGCGCCGCCGCGAGCACCGGGAAGGCGACGATCACCAGGACCGCGGTGAACAGCACGTTCCAGGTGAAGATCGGCATCCGGAACATGGTCATGCCCGGCGCCCGCATCCCGATGATGGTGGCGAGGAAGTTGACCGAGGTGAGGATCGTGCCGAAGCCGGACAGCGCCAGCCCCATGATCCACAGGTCGGCGCCGATGCCGGGGGAGCGTTCGAGGCTGTTCAGCGGGGCGTAGGCGGTCCAGCCGAAGGCGGCCGGGCCGCCCGGGGTGAGCAGCGAGCCGACCACCATCAGGCCGCCGAAGAGGAACAGCCAGTACGAGAACATGTTCAGCCGCGGGAAGGCGACGTCGGGCGCTCCGATCTGGAGCGGCACCAGTTCGTTGGCGAAGCCGGCGAACGTGGGGGTGGCGAAGAGCAGCAGCATGATCGTGCCGTGCAGGGTGAAGGCCTGGTTGAACTCCTGGTTCGTGACGAGCTGGAGTCCGGGGCGGGCGAGCTCGGCCCGCATCAGCATCGCCATGAGCCCGGCGATGAGGAAGAAGACGAACGACGTGGCCAGATAGAGGTGGCCGATTTTCTTGTGGTCGGTCGTGGTGAGCCAGTCGATCAGGATGCGGCCGTGCCGTTGCCCGGCCGATTCGGCGGTCGCGGTCGCTGTCCCGTTGCCCATCGCTGCCTCCGCCTCGCCGTCCTCCCGGCTCCGCGTCTCCGGGCGTTCGGCCAGCGTAAGCATTCTGTAAGGGAACGGTGGGCGGCTCGCGTGCGCGTCGCCGTCGCAATTCGGTGCGGGAGCACGCGAAGAGGCGCGAAGAGGTAATTGCCCAGGCGCGGAAGGCCACTTCCCGTGGCTTCGTGGGAACTGCCGGAAGGGCTTCGGAATTGCTGGAGAAACGGCCGGAAATGGTTCCTACGAGTGACCGTGGGCGTGTCAAACATATGTCGAGAACTTGTGACACAAGCGTGACCGCCGAGGTACTAACGTGAGGTCCATGTCACCCACATCACGCACTCCCGAACCGCCGCACGACGCCCCCGAGTCCTATGTGGGCCTCGACGCGGAAGGCGCCGAGCGGCTCGCCAGGGCACGCGGCTGGAAGGTCGTCAGGTCCCTCCCGCCCGGCTCGATCATCACCATGGAGTACCTGTCGGGGCGCATCAACTTCGAGGTCGAGGACGGTTCCGTCACCCGCTGCTGGCTCGGCTGACCCGCGTTCACGGGCACACGCGGAAGGGCCCCGGCCGGATGGCCGGGGCCCTTCTCGTACGGCGTGAGGCGTCAGCCGCGGGTCGCCGGCGCGCGCCGGCCGCCGGCCACCCCCACGGGCTCGCGGACCGGCTCGCGGACCGGCTCCTCGGTCCCGGACGGGCGCGGCGGGAAGAAGCCGGGGCGCGGACCTCCGGAGGCCACGGGCAGCGAGGGCACGAGGCGGCGGCGGTCCCGCAGCCGCTCCCGCGCACGGTCGCGGGCGGCGAGGATCCAGGACTCGGCCACGGCGAGGAACGGCTCGCACCACGGCAGGGCGAGGAGGACGAGCAGTCCCGCGGCCCAGCCGAGCAGGACGTCGCTCAGCCAGTGGGTGCCGAGATAGACGGTGGTGAGGCCCACGCCGAGCGCGACCACGGCGGACAGGGCGGACAGATAACGGCGGGCCCGCGGGGTGGTCGCCAGATAGGCGAGGATGCCCCAGGTCACGACCGCGTTGGCGGTGTGACCCGAGGGGAATATGTCGCCGCCGGCGAAGAGCTCGGCGGAGCCGACCTGCGTCGCGTAGTGGGGGCCGAGGCGGCCCAGTCCGAGTTTGACCGCGCCGACCGAGACGTTGAGCAGCAGCAGGGCGGCGCCGAGACACAGCAGCGGCCGCAGGGTGTGCTGGCGCCAGGAGCGCCAGCCCAGCCATGCGGCCACCATGACGGCCGTGGGGCCGCGCTGACCGAGGACGACGTAGTAGTCGAGGAATCCGTGGATCTCGGGCCACTGCTGGTACGGACGGAAGAGCATGATCTTCCAGTCGAGGGTCACCAGCCACGTCGACAGCAACACGGCCACGACGATGGCGAGATAGAACGCCGACGTCCCGCCGAAGAGGGCGAGACGCGTGCGGGTCATCCGCGGGACCTCTATCTTCGGCGGTTCCGGCTCCCGGTCCAGCCGGGCAAAGATGTCGGTACGCACCCAATCGACGTTACAGGGAGTGAGAAGCAGACCCGGTCGATCCGCTCCCTTCGTGATGACGATGTGATGTGGAGTAGGTCTCAGTGACTGGTCTATTCCAGGCACCCGTCGGGAAATCCGATGACCTTCAGCCCTATTGTCACGGGCGTCGATTCCGGAAGCTTGTTTGAACGCCACGGAATTTCCTCAAACTGGTGTCCGTGCGGAATTCCATGCGACGCGCGGACCACGCGGAGTGGCGTACGCCACACGGGGAGGCCCGCCGGGGTGAGAGCTGCACCACGCGCTCGGGGCTTGAACTCGCGTACGCTGACGGCTCACTCGCCCGTCGATGCCGGGCCGCCCCAGGGGCAAACGCCCTGGTCCGGGGCCCGCCGAGCGCGAGAGCTTCATTGGGAGGTACGTACATGTCGCGGACGAACACGGCCCAAGGGGGATCGCGTGCCACTGTCGGCAGAAGCGCCAACCGCTGGGTCGTCCTCGTCGTCCTCTGCGTCAGCCTCCTGCTGGTCGCCCTCGACGCGACCATCCTCCACGTCGCCGTCCCCTCACTCACCGAGGACCTGCGCCCCAGCTCCACCGCGCTGCTCTGGATCGTCGACGCCTACCCCCTGATCTGCGCCTCGCTGCTGATCCTCTTCGGCACCCTCGGGGACCGGGTCGGACGGCGCCGGATCCTCCTCCTCGGCTACGCCCTCTTCGGCATCGCCTCGGCGGTCGCCGCGCTCGCCACCGAACCCTCGGTGCTCATCGGGGCCCGCGCGCTGCTCGGCGTCGGCGGCGCGATGATCATGCCCGCGACGCTCTCCATCCTCCGGGCCGTCTTCCCCGACCGGCGAGAACGCGCCACCGCGATCGGCATCTGGACCGCGACCGCCGCGATCGGCGCCGCCACCGGACCCGTCCTCGGCGGCTTCCTCGTCGAGCACTACTGGTGGGGCTCCGTCTTCCTCATCAACATCCCGCTGATGGCACTCATCCTGCCGCTCGGCCGCCGGCTCCTCCCCGAGTCCCGGGGCGGCACCGACGGCCCCTGGGACGTCCTCGGCGCGCTCATGGCCGCGGCCGGCGTCCTCGGCTGCGTCCTCGGCGTCAAGCGCGCCGGCGCGGGCGAGCCGCCGCTCTCCCTCTCGACCGCCGGCCCGCTGCTCGTCGGCGCCGCGCTCCTCGTCCTCTTCGTACGACGCCAGAAGCGGCGCCCGCATCCGCTGATCGACCTGCGGCTCTTCTCCCGGGCGGCCTTCACCACCTCGGTCGGCTGCATCGTCATCGGCATGCTCGCCCTGGTCGGCCTGGAACTCATCGCCGTCCAGTACCTCCAGCTGGTCCTCGGACTCAGCCCCCTGGAGACCGGCCTCCGGCTCCTCCCGCTCACCTTCGCCGCCATGGCCGCCGGCGCCACCGGCTCGTACACCCTGCGCAGGATCGGGCCGCGCCGGATGGTCGGCTGGGGCTTCGTGCTCACCGCCGCCGCCGTGCTGCTGCTCACCCTGATGGGACAGCACGACCGGCCGCTGCTGCTCACCACGGGCTTCGTGCTGCTCGGCTTCGGGCTGCAGACGACCCTCTTCTCGGCGTACGAGTCGATGCTCAGCGAGGCGCCGCAGCAGAGCGCGGGCGGCGCGGCCGCCATCGGCGAGACCTCCTACCAGCTGGGCGCCGGGATGGGCATCGCCCTGCTCGGCAGCGTGATGAACGCGGCGTACGCCCCCGGGCTCGCCCACGTCCCCGGAGTCCCCGCCGAGGCGAGCCAGGCCGCGGCGAACTCGCTCGGCGAGGCCTACCAGGTCGCCGACCAGCTCGGCGGCGCCGCGGGCGACGCCCTCCACCAGGCCGCCCGCCACTCCTTCGTCAACGGCCTCCACGTCACCCTCTGCGTCAGCGCCGCTCTCCTGCTCCTCGGCGCCTTCATGGCCCGCCGCCTGCCCCGCGTCATGGAGTGCCCGGCGGACGCGGACGCCGTCGCGGGCGTGGACCTGGATCCGCAGGTGGTGGAGACCGGAAAGCCGGCCCTGGTCCTGGAGGGACTGGGCCGGCCGCTGGAGTCGGCGGAATCGGACTGCGCGAGGGCCGAGGGGCGGCCGGTGGAGGCGGGGGCACCGGACTACCGGGTGCCCGGCTCGCGGGAGGCGATCGAGGCCGCCGGCTCGGGGCGTCCGGCGCACTGAGCCGGGGGACCGGGCCGGCGGGCTCGGTCAGCTCTGGTTGAAGAAACCGTCCTGCCGACGCCGGCCCGACTCACCGGTGACGATCTGGGTGTCGGCGGGGGTCAGCAGGAAGACCCGCGTCGCCACCCGCTCGATCGATCCGCGCAGGCCGAAGGCGAGACCGGCGGCGAAGTCGACGACGCGCTTGGCGTCGTTGGCCTCCATCGCGGTCAGGTTCACGATCACCGGGACGCCGTCCCGGAAGAGCTCGCCGATGCCCCGGGCGTCCCGGAAGCCGTCCGGGGAGACGGTGGCGATCCGGCGGCCCCGCTCCTCGGCGGTGTCCGTGGCCACCCGGACCCGGGGGTCCGTCACCCAGGCGTCGCCGCTCTCGGCGGCGTCGGCGTACTCGTCGTCGTAGTAACGCTCGTCGTTGTCCTCGACGAGTCCCAGCCAGGCACTCGCCTTGCGCACCGATCCCATGGACGCCTCCTTTCAGCGCGGTCACTTGTGGTTCCGCAATCCCTATCGTCCTTCATGATGCGGATCGCGCGCCAAGTGGATAGTCGGCGCGCAGGGGTTTCGTGACGGTACTGGTGCAGAACGTGAGGGCGATTTTCTGGCGATTCGTCAGGAAACTTGCGGTATGCGGGGCCTGAGGGAGGGCCATGCAGCTGAAAATATGAAAGTCGGGCCGGATGGGTGACGATGGGCGCGTACGGGTGAACGAACCGCCTCGCTACGATGCCGCGAGGCCGCCCGGCGGACCCTCGCCGGCCACCGCCCACGACTCACGGGGGAGTCCTTGTTCGGAATCGTCAGGCCCTGCACCCATCGGCTCACCGACGGTCTCAAGACCGAGTGGATGGCCCATCTCTGCGGCCTCTGCCTGGCACTCCGCGCCGACCACGGCCAGTTCGCCCGGGTCGTCACCAACTACGACGGGCTCATCGTCTCGGTCCTGACGGAGGCTCAGACCGGCGTGACCGAGGCGGGCCGCCGCACCGCGGGACCCTGCGCGCTGCGCGCCCTGCGCACCGCGCCCGTCGCCCGCGGCGAGGGAGCCCGTCTCGCCGCCGCCGTCTCGCTCGTCCTCGCCTCGGCGAAGGTGCGGGACCACGTCGCCGACCGGGACGGCCTGTTGGCCCGCAGGCCCGTCGCCGCCGCGGCCCGCCGGGTCGCCCGCTCCTGGGACAAGGCCGGGGCCAGGACCGGCCGGGCGCTCGGCTTCGACACCGCCGTCCTCGTCGACGCCGTCGACCGCCAGACCGGCATCGAGGCCCTCGCGGGCCCCGGCACCCCGCTGCTCACCGTCACCGAGCCGACCGAGACCGCGACCGCCGCCGCCTTCGCGCACACCGCCGTTCTCGCCGGCCGCCCCGGCAACGCGGAGCCGCTCGCCGAGGCCGGGCGCCTCTTCGGCCGCCTCGCGCACCTCCTCGACGCCGTCGAGGACCAGGCGGCCGACGCGGAGAGCGGCGCCTGGAACCCGCTCACCGCCACCGGCACCTCCCGCGCGGAGGCCCGCCGCCTCGCCGACGACGCCCTGCACGGCATCCGCCTCGCCCTCAAGGACGCCGAGTTCGCCGACGGCAAGCTCGCGCACGTCCTCCTCGCCCACGAACTCCGCACCTCCGTCGACCGCGCCTTCGGCACCGCCGGCTGCTCGCACGGCGCCGTGAGCGCGAGCCATTCCCCGGTGCCGGGGAACCCGTACGCCACCCCCGGTGGTCCGGTGCCGGGGAACCCGTACGCCCCGGGTCCCGGTGGCCCGGGTGGCCCGGGTGGGCCGTTCCCGCCCGAACCGCCGAACCGGCGCGGGCTGATCGCCGGATGCGCGCTCTGGGTGGGCCTGGCCTGCACCTGCCAGATGTGCTGTGGGACCTTCGAGGACCCCTGGAGCCGTCAGCGGCGCGAAGGGCTCTGTCAGCAGTGCGACCCCGGGAGCTGCTGCGACTGCTGTGACTGCTGCAGCAACTGTTCCTCCTGCTGCGAGGGCGACGGCTGCTGCGGAGGTTGCGACTGTGGCTGTGACTGCGGCTGCTGACGCGCCGTCCGGTCACCGCTTCCGTTTCCGGGGCCGACGGTACGGCGGTCTTGTGCGGGCGTCCCGGTAGGGCCACTATCACTTGCGGTGCATGTCAGGAACACGTCACCTGATGGCGCCTCACGGGCCCGTCATCCACGGGCCCCTCCGCTTTTCCCCGAAGGGAGAACGATGAGGAGCACAGTGAGGAACAACCGCACCCGTCCGCTCGCCGTCGCCGCGGCTCTCGCCGCCGTCACGGCCCTCGGACTCCCCGCCGCCCAGGCCGCCCCCACCCCGGGCCCCGCCGCGGCGGCGCAGCTCGCCCGCGCCGAGTCGGCCGTCGACGCCGCCGGGGTCGGCGGCACCGCCTGGTACGTCGACGAGGCATCCGGCCGCGTCGTCGTCACCGCCGACTCCACCGTCACCGACGCGGGGCTCGCGAAGATCCGCAGAGCGGCCGGCGCCGACGCCGCGGCGCTCCGCGTCCAGCGCGCCACCGGCGTCTTCAAGCCGCTCCTCGGCGCCGGAGACGCCATCTACGGCGGCGGCTACCGCTGTTCGCTCGGCTTCAACGTGCGCAGCGGCTCCACGTACTTCTTCCTCACCGCGGGCCACTGCGGCAACGTGGCCAACACCTGGTACACCAACTCGGCGCAGTCCACGCTGATCGGCGCCACCGTCGGCTCCAGCTTCCCGGGCAACGACTACGCCCTGGTGCGCTACGACAACGCCTCGCTCACCCACCCCGGCGGCTTCACCGCGGCCGACGCCTACGTGGGCGAGTCCGTCAAGCGCTCCGGCTCCACCACCGGCACCCGCAGCGGCAGCGTGACCGGTCTGAACGCCACCGTCCGCTACTCCGGGGGCGGCACCGTGCGCGGCATGATCCAGACGAACGTCTGCGCCGAGCCCGGCGACTCCGGCGGCGCGCTCTACGACGGCACCAAGGCGCTCGGCATCACCTCGGGCGGCAGCGGCAACTGCTCCACCGGCGGCACCACGTTCTACCAGCCGGTGCCCGAGGCGCTCGCCAAGTACAACGTCAGCCTGTACTGATCCCCGGCTGATCCGCACACCCGCACGGACCGTTCACCGATCCCCCCATTCCCCTTCCAGGAGGAACGAGAAGTGACGACCATGCGCACCACCCCCACGAAGAAGTTCCGGCTGCTCGCCCTCACCGCCGGCCTCGTCGCCGCCGCCGCGACGCTCGGCGTCCCCACCGCGAACGCCGACTCCGCGGACGCCGGTTCCGCGCGGACGTTCAGCGCCACCCAGCTCACCGCCGCGGGCGACGCGGTCCTCGCCGCCGACGTGGCCGGCACCGCCTGGCGCGTCGACACGGCCACCGGCGAGGTCGTCGTCACCGCGGACTCCACCGTCTCCCCGGCCGAGATCGCGAAGATCAAGCGGCAGGCGGGGGCCAACGCGGGAGCGCTGCGCGTCGAGCGCACCCCGGGCAGGTTCAACAAGCTGATCTCCGGCGGCGACGCCATCTACGCGAGCAGCTGGCGCTGCTCGCTGGGCTTCAACGTCAGGGACAGCGCGGGGAACTACTACTTCCTCACCGCCGGGCACTGCACCGACGGCGCGGGGACCTGGTACTCCAACTCGTCCCGCACCACGGTGCTCGGCTCCACGGCCGGGTCGAGCTTCCCGGTCAACGACTACGGCATCGTGCGCTACACCAACACCTCGGTGACCAAGTCCGGCGCGGTCGGCAGCGTCGACATCACCAGCGCGGCCAACGCCACGGTCGGCATGTCCGTCACCCGCCGCGGTTCGACGACCGGCATCCACAGCGGCACGGTGACCGGTCTGAACGCCACCGTGAACTACGGCGGCGGCGACATCGTGTACGGCATGATCCAGACGAACGTCTGCGCCGAGCCGGGCGACTCCGGCGGCCCGCTCTACTCGGGCAGCCGGGCGATCGGCCTGACCTCCGGAGGCAGCGGGAACTGCTCCTCCGGCGGTACGACGTTCTTCCAGCCCGTGACGGAGGCGCTGAGCGCCTACGGCGTGAGCGTGTACTAGGCGGCACGGGGCCGGAAGTGCGCTTGTGAATCCGTTCACAAAGGGACTTCCGGCCCCTCCCTCCGGGCCCTTTTCCGCCCCTTTTCGCAGGTCAACGGGTGTCGAATGGAGACATCAGAGACAAAGGGACCCGGAGAAGGAGTGCCTGCCATGGAGGCCAAGGAGAGGGTGGACGGACTGGTCGGAGGAGCCCTCGCGGCGCTCGCCCGGTTCGAGACCTACGACCAGGACCAGGTCGACCACATCGTCAAGAAGGCCTCGCTCGCCGCGCTGAGCGCGCACGGCGACCTGGCGAAGCTCGCCGTCGAGGAGACCGGCCGCGGCCTCTTCGAGGACAAGGCCGTCAAGAACCTCTTCGCCTGCGAGCACGTCACGCACTCGATGGCCGGTCTGAAGACCGCCGGCGTCATCCGCCGCGACGAGCTGAACGGCATCACCGAGATCGCCGAGCCCGTCGGCGTCATCTGCGCGATGACCCCCGTCACCAACCCCACCTCGACGACCGTCTTCAAGGCGCTGATCGCCCTGAAGACCCGTAACCCCATCGTCTTCGCCTTCCACCCCTCCGCGCAGAAGTGCTCGGCCGAGGCCGCCAGGATCGTCCGCGACGCCGCCGTCGCCGCCGGCGCACCCGAGGGCTGCGTGCAGTGGATCGAGGAGCCGTCCATGGAGGCCACCGGCCTCCTGATGAACCACGAAGGCGTCTCCACCATCCTCGCCACCGGCGGAAACGCGATGGTCAGGGCCGCCTACTCGTGCGGCAAGCCCGCCCTCGGCGTCGGCGCCGGAAACGTCCCCGCCTACGTCACCAGGAGCGGCAAGCTCCAGCGCGCGATCCACGACATCGTGCTCTCCAAGGCCTTCGACAACGGCATGATCTGCGCCTCCGAGCAGGCCGTCATCCTCGACAAGGAGGTGTACGAGGAGGGCATCGCCGAGTTCGAGCGTCTCGGCGCCTACGTCGTCACCGCCGCCGAGAAGACCAAGCTGGAGGAGTACGTCTTCGGCACCACCGCCTACGCCACCAACTGCGGCGGCGCCAAGCTCAACGCGGCCGTCGTCGGCAAGTCCCCCCGGTGGATCGCCGAACAGGCCGGCTTCGAGGTCCCCGAGAACACCTCCATCCTCCTCGCCGAATGCGCCGAGGTCGGCGAGGCCGAGCCGCTCACCCGAGAGAAGCTCTCCCCGGTCCTGGCCGCCCTCAAGGCCGACAGCACCGAGCACGGCCTCGAACTCTCCGCCGCCATGGTCGAGTTCCACGGCCTCGGCCACAGCGCCGCCATCCACACCGAGGACGAGGCGCTCGCCGAGGAGTTCGGCAAGCGCGTCAAGGCGATCCGCGTCATCGTCAACGCCCCCTCCACCTTCGGCGGCATCGGCGACGTCTACAACTCCTTCCTCCCCTCGCTCACGCTCGGCTGCGGCTCGTACGGACACAACTCCGTCTCCAACAACGTCACCGCGGTCAACCTGATCAACGTCAAGCGGATCGGACGGCGCAACACCAACATGCAGTGGTACAAGGTCCCGCCGAAGATCTACTTCGAGCGCAACGCCATCCGCTACCTCGGCGAGATGGAGGACATCCACCGGGTCACGATCGTCACCGACAAGACGATGGGCGCCATCGGCTTCGTCCGGAAGGTCACGGACATCCTGGGCGGCCGCCAGGAGCCGGTGACCATCCAGGTCATCGACAACGTCGAGCCCAACCCGGAACTCGCCACCGTCCGGGCCGGCGCCGCCGCCATGCGGGACTTCCGCCCGGACACCGTCGTCGCCCTCGGCGGCGGCTCCCCGATGGACGCGGCGAAGATCATGTGGCTGATGTACGAGCGGCCCGAGGTCGAGTTCGCGGACACCAAGGAGAAGTTCTTCGACATCCGCAAGCGCGCCTACCGCTTCCCGAAGCTGGGGGAGAAGGCGAAGCTGGTCGCGATCCCCACCACCTCGGGCACCGGCAGCGAGGTCACCCCCTTCGCGGTCATCTCCGACCCCGAGGCCGCCCAGAAGTACCCGCTCGCCGACTACGCGCTCACCCCCGACGTCGCCATCGTCGACCCGGTCCTCCCGCTCCACCTCCCGCCCACGGTCACCGCCGACTCCGGCTTCGACGCCCTGACCCACGCCACCGAGGCGTACGTCTCGGCCTACGCCAACGACTTCACCGACGGCCAGTGCCTCCAGGCCATCAAGCTGATCTTCGAGAACCTGGAGACCTGCGTGACGGAGGGCGCCAAGGCGCCCGAGGCCCGCGAGAAGATGCACAACGCGTCCACCATCGCCGGCATGGCCTTCGCCAACGCCTTCCTCGGCCTGGTCCACGCCATGGCCCACACCCTCGGCAACACCTTCCACGTCGCCCACGGCCGCACCAACGCGCTGCTGCTCCCGCACGTGATCCGCCACAACGGCACCGTCACCCACAAGGCCGTGCCGTGGCCGAAGGCCGAGGTCTACCGGGCCCCGGAGCGCTTCCAGGAGATCGCCCGGATGCTCGGCCTGCCGGCCGCGACCCCGGAGGAGGGCGTGGAGTCCTACGCCCGCGCGGTGGAGGAGCTGCGCGAGAAGTGCGGCATCCCGGCCTCCTTCCGGGAGGAGGGCGTCGACGAGGCGGCCTTCCTGGAGGCCCTCCCGCAGCAGGCGATGAACGCCTACGCCGACCAGTGCGCGCCCGCCAACCCGCGGATGCCGATGATCGACGAGATGAAGGAACTGATGACCCGGGCGTACTACGGCGAGTAGACCCCGGAGCCCACACACGGAGCAGGCCCCCGCCGACCGGCGGGGGCCTGCTCCGTGTCCGGGCTCAAGACACCTCTAGGCCTTGACCTCGCCCAGTTCCTCGGCGATCGGCTCCGACTCGGGCTTGCGCTTCAGTGAGGAGAGCACCAGGGTGACGACCGAGCCGACGACCGCCCAGGCCGACAGGACCAGCATCGAGGCGGTCATGTCGTTGCCCTTGAAGTACGCGATCGAGCGCGCCGCCCAGGTGCCCGCGCCCGGTGGCAGGGCGGGGCCGATGGCCCGCCAGAACGGGGGCAGCATCGGCGACGGGAAGGCGCCGCCCGCGCTCGGGTTGCCCGCGACCACGATCAGCAGGATCGCCAGGCCGATGCCGACGATCCCGAAGACGGACTGGAGGGCGAGGGTCGCGGCGCCGACGGCGAAGACGATCAGGGTGCCCAGGCCCCACAGGGCGGCGACGCTGCCCGGCAGGGCGTTCAGGATCGGGCCGACGATGATCGCGCCGCCGAGACCGCCGAGGGCCGAGTAGAGCGCGAGGACGCCGAGGCGGATGATCGCGCGCTCGCGGTTCGCGGGCCGGGAGCCCGCGCTGATCGCCAGGATCGCGGCGCAGATGTAGCCGCCGACGCACCAGCCGACGACCAGGTAGAAGGCCGAGAGCCCGTCGAAGTCCTGTGGTGACGCGGGGGCCACGTCGACCGTCTTCACGGTCCGCTGCTGGGGCGCCTCCACCGCGGTGAGGATCTTCTCCAGGGCGGAGGAGAGCACGGTGCCGCCGCCGGAGGCGACGAGCAGGGTGTCGGTGCGGCCGGTGACGTCGACGATCAGGGCGCCGTCGATGTCCCGGTTCAGGATCTGTTTCCGCGCCTCCGCCTCGTCGGTGACCGTCCGCGCGTCGAGGGGGTCGCCGGGGAGCTTCTCCAGCTGCCCGACGAGCTGGGCGGAGACCTGCTGCGGGGCGACGACGCCGAAGGGCACGTCGGTCGGCTTCGGATGGTGCAGGGCCCCGACGTACGAGGTGATGAACAGCAGCTGGAGGGCGAAGACGCCGACGACGAGCAGGGCGGCTCGTGGGGTGACGGCGCTTTTCAGTTCATCGACGAGACTCATGCCCCCCAGGCTCGGGGGAGGGCGGTGTTTCCGCAGGTGGGGAGGGGCCGAACGAGTTATCGTACGGATGTTCGAAAGTAGGCTACGCTGGGGTTCAGGGGGTGGGAACGTACGTACGAATTCGATGCGGGAGAGGCGGGAGGCGCGCCATGCCGGGATTCACGCACCTGCACACCGCGTCGGGCTTCTCCCTGCGCTACGGCGCCTCGCACCCCGAACGGCTGGCCGCACGCGCCGCCGAGCGGAACATGGACGCCCTCGCCCTGACCGACCGCGACACCCTCGCCGGCGCCGTCCGCTTCGCCAAGGCCTGCGCGAGGGAAGGCGTCCGCCCGCTCTTCGGCGTGGACCTCGCCTACCGCGCACCGGAGGAGGGGGAAGGGACGGGAAGCGGCGGGGCCGGCCAGGGCTCCACCCGGCGGGTGCCCGTACGCGGCGGGGCCTTCGTCGACGAGTCCGCACCCCGCGCCCTCTTCCTCGCCCGCTCCCGCGCCGGCTGGGCCTCGCTCTGCGCGATGGTCACCGCCGCCCACACCGGGGGAGGGGACCGCCCCCTGCTGCCCCCGCACGGCCTGGCCGACGAGGGCCTGACCGTGCTCCTCGGCCCCGACTCCGACGTCGGCCGCGCCCTCGCCGCCGGCCGCCCCGACCGGGCCGCCCGGCTGCTCGCCCCCTGGCGCGAGCGGTACGGCGACGCGCTGCGCCTGGCCGCCGTCCACCACGGGCGCCCCGGCGCCGGCCCCGGCTCGCTGCGGCTCGCCGCCCGTACCGTCGGCTTCGCCGCCGAGCAGGGCGTCCGCCCCGTCCTCACCAACGCCGTCCGCTACGCCGACCCCGGCCAGGGGCCCGTCGCCGACGTCCTCGACTCCGCCCGCCGGCTCGTCCCCGTCGACCCCCGCAAGGAACTCGACAGCGGCGAGGCCTGGCTCAAAGGGCTGGAGAACACCAAGGGCGCCAAGGGCTCAGGGGGAGCCGAAGGGATGCTGGCCGCCGCCGAGCGGATCGTCGAGGCCGCCGGCTTCCGCCGGGACGCCGCCCACCGGCTCCTCGCGCAGACCGCGGCCGTCGCCGCCGACTGCCTCGTCGACCCCGAGGACGACCTCGGCATCGGCTCCGCGCACTTCCCGGAGCCGTACCTCGTCGGCGCCGAGCACCGCACCGCCCAGCGCGTCCTCGCCTCCCGGGCCGCCGCCGGGATGATCCTCAAGGGGTACGAGAAGCGGCGCGCCTACTGGGACCGGATGCACCACGAGCTGGACATCATCGCCCACCACGGCTTCGCCACCTACTTCCTGACGGTCGCCCAGGTCGTCGACGACGTACGGGACATGGGCATCCGGGTCGCCGCCCGCGGCTCGGGCGCCGGCTCCCTCGTCAACCACCTCCTCGGCATCGCCCACGCCGACCCGGTCGAGCACGGCCTGCTCATGGAGCGCTTCCTCTCCAAACGCCGCACCGCCCTGCCCGACATCGACATCGACGTGGAGTCCGCCCGCCGCCTGGAGGTCTACCGGGCGATCATCGGCCGCTTCGGCACCGAACGGGTCGCCACCGTCGCCATGCCCGAGACCTACCGGGTCCGCCACGCCGTACGGGACGTCGGCGCCGCCCTCTCCATGGACCCGGCCGAGATCGACCGGATCGCCAAGGCCTTCCCGCACATCCGCGCCCGGGACGCCCTCGCCGCCCTCGACGAACTGCCCGAACTGCGCGAACTCGCGGGCGAACGCGAGAAGTTCGGACGCCTCTGGGAGCTGGTCGAAGCCCTCGACGCGCTGCCCCGCGGCACCGCCATGCACCCCTGCGGGGTCCTGCTCTCGGACGCCTCGCTGCTCACCCGTACCCCCGTGGTCCCCACCAGCGGCGAGGGGTTCCCCATGTCCCAGTTCGACAAGGACGACGTGGAGGAGCTCGGGCTGCTCAAACTCGACGTCCTCGGCGTGCGGATGCAGTCCGCGATGGCCCACGCCGTCGCCGAGGTCGAGCGCGCCACCGGCACCCGGCCGGACATCGACGCGGTCCCGGAGGGCGACCCCGAGACGTACCGCCTCATCCGCTCCACCGAGACCCTCGGCTGCTTCCAGATCGAGTCGCCGGGCCAGCGCGACCTGGTCGGCCGGCTCCAGCCCGCCACCTTCCACGACCTCGTCGTCGACATCTCGCTCTTCCGGCCGGGCCCGGTCGCCGCCGACATGGTCCGCCCCTTCATCGAGGCCCGGCACGGCCGCGCCCCCGTCCGCTACCCGCACCCCGACCTGGAGGAGACGCTGAAGGAGACGTACGGCGTGGTCGTCTTCCACGAGCAGATCATCGAGATCGTCCGGATCATGACCGGCTGCGACCGGGCCGAGGCCGACCAGGTCCGGCGCGGGCTCTCCGACCCCGGCTCGCAGGGCCGGATCGAGGCCTGGTTCGCCCATGCGGCGGCGGAGCGGGGTTACGCCCCCGAGGTCGTCGCCCGCACCTGGGAGATCGTGGCGGCCTTCGGTTCGTACGGCTTCTGCAAGGCGCACGCGGTGGCCTTCGCCGTGCCGACCTACCAGTCGGCCTGGCTCAAGGCGCACCACCCGGCCGCCTTCTACGCCGGGCTGCTCACCCACGACCCCGGCATGTACCCCAAACGGCTGCTGCTCGCGGACGCCCGCAGGCGCGGGGTGCCCGTGCTGCCGCTCGATGTGAACCGGTCGGCGGTCGCCCACCGGATCGAACTGGTGTCCGATGAGCCCGTGCGGTGGGGACTCCGGCTCGGCCTCACCGACGTCCACGGCATCAGCGAGGCCGAAAGCGGCCGGATCGAAGCCGGACAGCCCTACGCCTCCCTGCTCGACTTCTGGGAACGGGCCCGCCCCCGCACCCCCGTCGCCGAACGGCTCGCCCAGGTCGGCGCCCTCGACGCCTTCGGCGCCAACCGCCGCGACCTGCTGCTCCACCTCACCGAACTCCGCCGCATCCAGCGCGGAGCCGCCTCCCACGGCGGCCAACTCCCCTTCGCCCAGGGCGGGAAGACCGCCCCCGTCGGCCTCCCCGACCTCGACGAGACCGAACGCCTCAGCGCCGAACTCGGCATCCTCGGCATGGACGCCTCCCGCCACCTCATGAGCGACCACCACGCCTTCCTCCGCGAACTCGGCGTCGTCACCGCCCAGCGGCTGCGCTCCGCCGCGCACGGCCAGACCGTCCTCGTCGCCGGCGCCAAGGCCGCCACCCAGACCCCGCCCATCCGCTCCGGCAAACGCGTCATCTTCAGCACCCTCGACGACGGCACCGGCCTCGTCGACCTCGCCTTCTTCGACGACGCCCACGAAGCCTGCGCCCACACCGTCTTCCACTCCTGGCTCCTCCTGGTCAGGGGCGTCGTGCAGCGGCGCGGCCCGCGCAGCCTCAGCGTCGTCGGCTCCGCCGCCTGGAACCTCGCCGAACTGACCGAACTACGGGCCTCCGGCGGCCTGGAAGCGGTGGGAGAACGACTGGCCGCCTCCACGCCGGCCACCGGGGGGAACACCGACCCCGGCCGCCGGATCACGATGCCCACCGGCTACGAGATGAACCCCTGGGCCGACCTCAGACCGGCCGGGGAAGGCGCCGCCACACCGGCGCGGAAACTCTGGCACAGCAGCCCGGGGAGCGCGGGATGATCCTCTGTGTACGGTTCCGGCTGGAACCCGCCGGTGAAGCGGTACTGCCCCGACTGGTGGACCTGCTCGGCGAGTTCACCCCCGTCGTCGAAGCGGCCCCGCCCTGCGAGGCACTCGCCGACATGACCGGCGCGCTGCGCTACTTCGGCCGCGGCCCGGCCGAACTCGCCGCGATCATCCGGGTCCGCGCGCTCGCCCTCCACGGTGTCGACTGCGTCATCGGCGCCGGACCCAACCCGATGCTGGCCCGGATGGCGGCCCGCGACGCCCGGCCCGGCGTCACCCTCGTCGTCGACGACCCGGCGGCCTTCCTGCGGGACCGCCCCGTCACCCTGCTCGACGGCGTCGGCCGCGCCACCGCCCGCACCCTCTGCGGCTACGGACTCGACTCCGTCGGCCGCGTCGCGGACGCCCCGCTCGCCGTGCTCCAGCGGCTCGTCGGCGCGAAGACCGGCCGCGAGCTGTGGGAACGCGCCCAGGGCATCGACCGCACCCCCGTCGTCCCGAACGCCGCCGCCCGGTCGGCGGCCGCCGAGCGCTCCTTCCCGCACGACGAGACCGACCGGCCGGCGCAGCGCAGGGCCCTCCTCTCGCTCGCCACCGAGCTCGGCGCCCGGCTCCGCGCCGAAGGACAGGTGTGCCGCTCGCTCGCGGTCACCGTGCGGTACGCGGACCGGACCACGACCACCCGGAGCCGTACCCTGCCCGAACCCACCGCCCACTCGGCCGCGCTCACCGCCCTCGCGTACGCCCTCCACGACTCCCTCGGCCTCCAGCGGGCCCGGGTCCGGGGCATCGCGCTCCGCGCCGAGGGCCTGACGGACGCCGAAGGGGCCGCCCACCAGCTGTCCTTCGACCCGGCGGACGAGAAGGCCCGGCGGATCGAGGCGGTCGCCGACCGGGCACGGGCGAGGTTCGGCCCGAACGCGATCCTGCCGGGCTCACTGGCGGCCTGATCGCGCCTCCGTGACGACACATCACTTTTTACCGACGCGTAACTTCCCAGCCGAGGCTACCGGTGCGTAGCTTGGCTGAAGCGCGACCATACCCATCGCGCCATCCCCACTTGTGGTCCGGACCGCAGGGCACAGCACCCCCACCTTCCCCTTGAGCCGCAAGGAGATCGCCCGATGCTGTCCGCGAAGTCCTGGAAGCGCACGGTCAGAGCGCTGTCCGTCCTGCTCCTGACCGCCGCCGCCACCCTCGCCCCCACCGCCGCCGCCCAGGCGGGCACCGCCCCCAGCCGCGGCTGGAACGACTTCTCCTGCAAGCCCTCCGCCGAACACCCGCGCCCCGTCGTCCTCGTCCACGGCACCTTCGGCAACTCCATCGACAACTGGCTGGCCCTCGCGCCCTACCTGGTCAACCGGGGCTACTGCGTCTTCTCGCTCGACTACGGCCAACTGCCCGGCGTCCCCCTCTTCAACGGGCTCGGCCCCATCGCCGCCTCCGCCGGACAGCTCGACACCTACGTCGACCGGGTCCTCGCCGCCACCGGCGCCCCCGAAGCCGACCTCGTCGGACACTCGCAGGGCGGCATGATGCCCCGCTGGTACCTCAAGTTCCTCGGCGGCGCCGAGAAGGTGAACACGCTCGTCGGCATCGCCCCCGACAACCACGGCACCACCCTGCTCGGCCTCACCAAGCTCCTGCCGTACTTCCCCGGCGCCGAGGACGTCATCAGCTCCACGACCCCGGGCCTCGCCGACCAGATCGCCGGCTCCGCCTTCATCACCAAGCTCAACGAAGGCGGCGACACCGTCCCCGGCGTCCGCTACCACGTCATCGCCAGCCAGTACGACGAGGTCGTCACCCCCTACCGCTCCCAGTTCCTGAGCGGCCCGAACGTCACCAACGTCCTCATCCAGGACAAGTGCGCCCTCGACCTCTCCGAGCACGTGGCCATCGGCACCGTGGACCGGGTCACCTTCCACGAGGTCGCCAACGCCCTCGACCCGGCCCACGCCACCCCCACCACCTGTCTCTCGGTGATCGGCTAGCCCCGGGCCCGGCGCCGCCTGCTCGCCGCCCCGAACAGCACCACCGCACCCGCAGCCAGCGCCGCCGCACCCCCCACCGCCAGATACGAGGTGCTCCCGTCCCCGCCCGTCTCCGCCAGCTCCACCCCGGAACCCGAACCGGCGGCGGGAACGGGCGCGTTCGCCGACTCACCGGCGGCGGGCGCGGTGGTGGCGGGGGCGGGGGCGGTGGTGGCCGGCGCGGTCGTCGCGTGCCCGGAGTGCTGGGAATGCCCTCCTGCGGACGCGCCGGACGCCGGGGCGCTCGGCGCCGGGACCGGAGCCGTACCCCCGCCGTCCTGCCCGAACACCACGTCGGAGCAGGTGTAGAACGCCTCGGGGGAGTCCGAGCGCTGCCAGATCGAGTAGACGAGGTGGCGCCCGGACTTCTTCGGCACGGTCCCCTGGAACACGTAGTCGCCGTCCCGCATCCCCGGGTCGGTCACCGTCACGAACGGCCGCTCCTCCAGGTCCGACCACTTCAGCGGCTTCGACGGGTCGTACCCGTCCTTCGTCACGTACAGCGCGAACGACCCCTTGTGCGGCGCCGTCCCCTTGTAACGGAACGTGTGCGCACCGGACTTCATCGCACTCGTCGGCCAGTCGGCCCGCGCCAGGTCGAGCCCGCGGTACTTCTCGTTCCCCGCGCTGCACAGCTTCCCGTCCGGGATCAACTGCCGGTGCCGCCCCGCCGCGTCCCCGATGTTCACCCCGTTCCAGTCGTAGAACGCCTGCGCCCCACTCGCCCCCACCGCCGCCTTGCACGCCGCCGACCTCGGCGCCTCCGGCCCCTCCGCATAACAGGCCGCCACCCTGCTCACCGGATCCGTCATCGACCCGTGCGCGAACGCCCCGGGCGCGGCGGCGACACCGGACAGGACGAGAGTCGCGGTGAGAGCGGCCGTGGTCGTACGGCGAGAGGTCATGGAACACTCCTTCATGAGGGTGGTGTGGGGGGGATGCCCAGCAAACTAGCCCCGGAGGAAGCCCGCATGACGGCCTTTAGGGCGGCGTTAAGGCGCAGGTAAGAGGCGACTGAGGAACAGCGCCCTGAACCGCGGAGAAAGGGGCCGGATGGCCGACGACACCCCCGTCTTCCCCGAGGGCCTGCGGGCGCTCCCGAGGAGCTGGGGCCACTGGCCCGACGAGGAGACGCCCGAACGGTGGGCGCTCGTCCGCGGCGTCCTGGAGGCCGGACTGCCGCCCGCCCGGCTGGACACGCCGGAGCCGCGCGACTACCCGGACCTCAAGTTCTTCGCCGACGACGAGGATCCGTCGGACGACTGGTTCTGCCACGAGATCCTGCGCGAGAAGGTGAAGGACCTGCCCCGCCTCACCGTCGGGCAGCTGACCGAGGTCGAGGCCGCTTGTGCCGCCGACGGCCTGGACACCACTGACTTCCGCGAGGGCCGCTGGACGTGGCGGATCGCCGGATTCGTCGTCGAACCGGCCCTGTACTGGTGCGGCATCGCCGACGACCTCGACGCCCTCGATCCCTGGTTCCCCGAGCTGGCCGCGCTCTACATCCGGCGGCGGATGGCCGTCGAACAGGCCACCCTGGCCCTCGTCGTCGTCCGCGCGCTCCCGTCCGCCCGCGCCGCCCTCGTCTCCCTGGCCGAGGACACGTCCATCGACGCGGATGCCCGCGACGCGATCCGCAGGGCCCTCCGCGAGGACGCGGCCGGTTCCTGAGCGGGCCTGACCTACCCCAGGCGTCGGTAGCGGCGTTCCGGGCGGCCGGTGCCGCCGTAGCGGAGGGTCACTTCGGCGCGGCCGGTGGAGGCGAAGTACTCGAGGTAGCGGCGGGCGCTGACGCGGGAGAGGGAGCCGGCCTGGGCGCATTCGGTGGCGGAGAGGCCGTCGGGGTGGGCGCGGAGGACGGAGTCGACGAGGTCGGCGGTGTGGGCGGCGAGGCCCTTGGGGAGTTCGCGGGAGCCGCGGGGGCGGGTGCCGAAGATCTGGTCGACGTCCTCCTGGCGGGCCTCGTCGAGCTCGTCGAGGCGGGTGCGGAGGGAGGCGACGTGGCGGAGCTGTTCGTGCAGGGCGGCCTGGGTGAACGGCTTGATGAGGTAGTGCAGGGCGCCGGCGCGGAGGGCCGAGCGGATGGTGCCGACGTCCCGGGCGGCGGTGATGAAGAGCGCGTCCATGCCCAGACCGGCGGCCCGCAGCTCCCGCAGCACGCGGACGCCGTCCATGTCGGGCAGGAAGACGTCGAGCAGCACCAGGTCGGGGCGGAGCCGTTCGGCGGCGCGCAGGGCCTCGGCGCCGCTGTGCGCGACGCCGGCCACGCGGAAGCCGGGCACGGCCGACACATAGCGGCAGTGCAGCTTGGCGACCATGAAGTCGTCGTCCACCACCAGCACATTCGTCACGCCGACACGCTAGGTCCCGACCACAACGACCACAACGTCCGTTGATTGCGGAAGAGAGACAGCTTCTTCACGTACCGGCAACATGTGGGCCACCTCACACCCCCATCCCTCTACCTGAGAGGCGGCTCCCGTGCGGTTGCGCACCCCCTTCGCCCTCCTCGGGGCGGCGCTGCTCGTGCTGGTGGGTCCCCCGCTGCTCAGTCCCGGCAGCGGCTCCGACACCGGCACACAGATACCCGGCCTGCGTTTCATGGTCCCCAACACGCCCGGCGGCGGCTACGACATCACCGCCCGCACCGCGGCGAAGAACGCCGAGGAGGCGGGCCTCACCGGCGACATCGAGGTCTTCAACCTGCCCGGCGCGGGCGGCACCGTCGGCCTCACCCGGCTCGTCGGCGAGCGCGGCAACGGCCGCCTCGCGATGTCCATGGGCCTCGGCGTCGTCGGCGCCGTCCACACCAACAAGACGCCGAGGACCCTCGCCGACACCACCCCGATCGCCCGGCTCACCGAGGAGCAGGACATCGTCGTGGTCGGAAAGGACTCCCCGTACAAGACCGTCCAGGAGCTGCTCGCCGCCTGGAAGAAGGACCCCGGCAAGCTGCCCGTCGGCGGCGGCTCCTCGCCCGGCGGTCCCGACCACCTCGCTCCGATGCTGATGGCGCAGGCCGCCGGGATCGCCCCGAAGGACGTCAACTACGTGCCGTTCGACGGCGGCGGTGAGCTCCTCGCCTCCATCCTCGGGAACAAGGTCGGCTTCGGAGTCTCCGGGGTCGGCGAGTACCTCGACCAGATCAAGGCGGGGGAGCTGCGGCTGCTCGCCGTCACCGGACCGAAGCGGGTCCCCGGCCTCGACGCCCCCACGCTCCGCGAGGCGGGCCTCGACACCGAGTTCACCAACTGGCGCGGCGTCGTCGCCCCGCCCGGCCTCTCCGACGCCGAGCGCGACAAGCTCGTCGGCCTGGTGACGAAGCTGCACGACTCCCCGCAGTGGCGCGAGTCGCTGAAGACCCACGGCTGGAACGACGCCTTCCTGCCCGGCGAGGAGTTCGGCACCTTCCTCACCGAGCAGGACCGGCGGGTCGGTTCCGTCCTCAAGGAGTTGGGACTGTGAAGGCTCTGTTGCGCGGGAGGTCCGAACTCGGCGTCGGCGCCCTCCTGTTCCTCCTCGGGATCCTCGTCCTCACCGACGCCCTCACCCTCGACGCCGACGTCACGGGCCGCGGCCCCGTCGGCCCCGCCACCGTCCCCCTCGTCGTCGGCGGCGGCCTGCTGCTCGTCGCCGTGCTCCTCACCGTCGACGTGCTGCGCGGTGGCCGCGGCGAGTCCGAGACCGGCGAGGACGTCGACCTGACCGAGCCCGCCGACTGGCGCACGGTCCTGCTCCTCGCCGGGGTCTTCCTCGCGTTCGCCGTCCTCATCGGCCCCGTCGGCTTCCCCGTCGCCGGCGCCCTGCTCTTCTGGGGCGCGGCCTACGCCCTCGGCAGCCGCCACCTCACCCGCGACCCGCTGATCGCGGCCGGCCTCTCGCTCCTCACCTACGCCGTCTTCGACCAGCTGCTCGGCGTCCCGCTGCCCGGCGGCCCGCTGATGGGAGTGATCTGACCCATGGATTCCCTGAACTCCCTCATCGACGGCTTCGGGACCGCCCTCACCCCGATGAACCTGCTGTGGGCGGCGATCGGCGTGCTCCTCGGCACCGCCATCGGCGTCCTGCCCGGCATCGGACCCGCGATGGCGGTCGCCCTGCTCCTGCCGGTGACGTACGGACTGGAACCGACCGGCGCGTTCATCATGTTCGCGGGCATCTACTACGGCGCCATGTTCGGCGGCTCCACCACCTCGATCCTGCTCAACACCCCGGGCGAGAGCGCCGCCGTCGTCGCGGCCATCGAGGGCAACCCGATGGCCAAGGCGGGACGCGGCGCCCAGGCCCTCGCGGCCGCCGCCATCGGCCACTTCGCCGGCGGCATGATCGGCACGATCCTGCTCGTCGTCCTCGCCCCGACCGTCGCCGCGCTCGCCGTCGACATCGGCGCCCCCGACTACCTCGCGCTCATGGTCCTCGCCTTCATCGCGGTGACCTCGGTCCTCGGCTCGTCCCGCATCCGCGGCCTCGCCTCCCTCCTCATCGGGCTGACGATCGGCCTGGTCGGCCTCGACCAGATGACCGGGCAGCAGCGCCTCACCTTCGGCTCGCTCCAGCTCGCCGACGGCGTCGACGTCGTCATCGTCGCGGTCGGCCTCTTCGCCATCGGCGAGGCCCTCTGGGTCGCCGCGCACCTGCGCCGCACGGCCGGCGAGGCCATCCCCGTCGGCAGGCCCTGGCTGGGCCGGGACGACGTGAGGCGCACCTGGAAGTCCTGGCTGCGCGGACCCCTGATCGGCTTCCCGTTCGGCGCGATCCCGGCCGGCGGCGCGGAGATCCCGACCTTCCTCTCGTACGTCACGGAGAAGCGCCTCTCGAAGCACAAGGAGCAGTTCGGCAAGGGCGCCATCGAGGGCGTCGCCGGACCGGAGTCGGCGGCCTCGGCCTCCGCCGCGGGCACGCTCGTCTCCATGCTGACGCTCGGCCTGCCGACGACGGCCGTCGCCGCGGTGATGCTGGCCGCGTTCCAGCAGTACGGCATCCAGCCGGGCCCGCTGCTCTTCGAGCGGGAACCGGAGCTGGTCTGGGGCCTGATCGCCTCGCTGTTCGTCGGCATGGTGCTGCTGCTCGCGCTCAACCTGCCGCTCGCGCCCGTCTGGGCCAAGCTGCTGCGGATCCCGCGCCCGTACCTCTACGCCGGCATCCTGTTCTTCGCCGCCGTCGGCGCGTACGCGGTGGGCGGCGAGGCGCTCGACCTGGTCGTCCTGCTGGTCATCGGGCTGCTCGGGCTCGGGATGCGGCGCTACGGCCTGCCGGTGCTGCCGGCCGTCATCGGGGTGATCCTCGGCCCGGCCGCCGAGCAGCAGCTGCGCCGCGCGCTCCAGATCAGCGACGGATCGCTGACGGGCCTGGTGAACACACCGTTCTCGATCACGGTGTACGCGGTCGTGGTGCTCCTGCTCGCCTGGCCGCTGGTGCGGAAGGCGACCGCCCGGCGCACCCCGCACTGACCGTACGACGGTATGCGCGCCCGCTGTCCAACTCGCCCCCGATGGGGTGAGTTTCGGACAGCGGGCGGCTTGATCCGGTATCCCTGGCGGGCAGCACCACCCCCACACCCCGAAGGGATCCCCTCATGCGCGTCCGCATCGCCCTCGCCGCGGCGGCCCTGCTCGCCGCCGCCGTCGCCCCGCTCGCCCACGCGGAAGGCGCCGACGGCCTCTCCGTCGACGCGCACGGCATCGTCGCCGCCGACAGCACGGTGACCCTGTCCGGCACGTACACCTGTCTCGACGACAGCGCGGGCCCCGTCTTCGTCAGCTCCACCCTCGTCCAGGGGAGCCGGTCCGCCGGGATCGGCGGCACCCGGGCCGTCTGCGACGGGCGCGTCCACGAGTGGGTCAACACCTCCGTCGTGAAGGAGCCCGCCTACCAGCCGGGCGCCGCCCACGTCCGCGCCACCCTCATGCAGCTCACCACCGGCGAGACGGGCCTGCCCACCCCCGGCTTCCTCGCCGCCGACTCCTCGGACGTGGAGCTGCACGAAGGCTGAGCCCGAGGAAAGCCGAGCCGCACCACGGCGAGCTCAGTGCAGCAGGGCGATCAGGCCCTCGCGGCCGAGCAGTTCGAGCTCGTCGAGGGCGACGACCGCGCGGGCCGCCGCCTCCGGGTCGGAGGCGGTGAGGCCGCTCGCCGCGAACTCGTCCTCGTCGAGCCGCAGCACCTCGCTGCCGTCCGCCGACACCCACAGGTCCAGGTCGAGGTCCTCGACCACCACCCCGGCGCCGTCGATCACGGCCGGACGGGTGATGTCGCAGTACCAGCCCTTGAGGGAACCGTCGGCGGACCACACCTCCTTGACCGTGAACCAGCGGTCGCGCCAGTAGTGCTCCACGAAGACGTCACCCGGCTCGAACCGCACGAAGCCGAAGTCCCGTACGCCCTCGGCCGCCCACGGTGCACGCACCGAAAGACGTACGCCGTCCTCCGCGAGCACCTCGGCCGGGTAGCGGATCTTCGTCCGGCCCGCCTTCGTCAGGGTGACCTCAACCGATCGTCCGGACATGCCGCACCTCCCGTGCCGCGACCTCGTAACCGAACCACTTGTTGATCGCCAGCATCGGCTCGTTGCCGGTGTCGTTCCCGGTGAACGCCTCCGTACAGCCGGCCGCGCGGGCCAGGTGCAGCGAGGCGTTCTTGGCGAGCTTGGCGAGACCGCGGCCCCGGAAGGCGGGCGAGGTGCCCGTCATCCCCGAGCTGTACCGGCCGAGACCGTCGGTCTGCGCCGCGCTGAACGCGGCCGGGACGCTGTCCACCACCGCGACCGTCGTCAGCCCCCGGTCGAACAGCGGGTGCTCCCAGGTGGTCGCCAGCCAGTGCGCGTAGTCGTCCAGCTCCATCCCCACGTCGCCAGGCTCGTCGGCGGTCGTCAGCGCGTCCAGCTCGAAGAGCGGCCGCGGGTCGGCGGCGAAGTCCGCGGCCGTGCGCAGCTCGACACCGGCCGGCGGCGCCTGGAGCGGGGGCAGCTCCGCGCCGGCGAGGTCGAGCCGGAGGAAGTACGCGGAGCGTCGGGAGGAGTAGCCGCGGCGCTCGGCCCAGGCGAGGTTCTCCGGGGCGTCCAGGACCCAGCTGTACAGGGTCCGGGCGCCGTGCTCGGCGAGATGCTCCTCGGCGGTGCGCAGCAGCAGGGTGCCGGCGCCCCGCCCCAAGTACGCGGGGTCCACGTACACGTTCACGGAGCCGATGCCCGGCTCCGGGGCGTCGTGGGCGATCCGCAGCTGGACGGTCCCGATGACCTCACCCTCCTCGGTCACCGCCACCAGCGGACGCTCGTGGGCCGCGGGGTGGGCGTGCGCCCAGTCGAACGCGGCCTGCTCGGCGGTGGCCAGCATGAAGGGGAGAGCGGCACGGCGGACCCGGGCGAAGCCCTCGGCGTCCTCGGGCGTCACATCACGGACGATCACAGTCATGTGGTCGGACGCTACGGGCCGGGGGTGCGCCGCCGCCTCCCATTTTCCGGTGGGGTGGGGGCAGAATCGGCGGGGTGACACTCACCATCGCCGTGGACCACGAATCCACCACCGCTCCCTACGAACAGCTGCGTGCCCAGATCTCGGAGCGGGCCCGGTCGGGCAGACTGCCGGTCGGATACAAGCTGCCGACGGTACGAGGGCTCGCGGAACAGCTGGGCCTGGCGGCGAACACGGTCGCCAAGGCGTACAAGGCACTGGAGTCGGACGGGGTGATCGAGACGCGCGGGCGTCACGGCACCTTCGTCGCCGCCGCCGGGGACGCGGCGACCCGCCGGGCCGCCTCCGCCGCCGCGCAGTTCGCCGAGGAGGCCCGCCGCCTCGGTCTCAGCCGCGAGGCGGCCGAGGCGGCGCTCAGCGAAGCGCTGCGCGCCGCCTACGACGACTGAGAAGACGACCGAGAAGACGACCGAGAAGAAGACTGACGATGACTGACGACGACTGAGACGAGGACACCGAGGCAGGGCCTTCAGGGGCTCTAGAGGTACAGCCCCGCCCCCGCCGTGCGGGGTTCCGGGAAGTCCGCGGGGGGCGTGCCGCGGCGCAGCGCGAACAGCTCCGCCAGCGTCGCGCCCTCGCGCGGCACGTCCTCCTCGCGGCCGAGCCAGGCCACCGACTCGGCCCGGGTCAGCGGCCCGACCTCGATCCGGGCCAGGCAGCGGCCGGGCCGGACGACGGCCGGGTGGAGCCGCTCCAGGTCCTCGTTGGTGGTGACGCCGACGAGGACGTTGCGCCCCTGGCCGAGCAGGCCGTCCGTCAGGTTGAGCAGCCGTGACAGGGCCTGGCCCGCCGTGTGCTTCGCCTCGCCCCGGATCAGCTCGTCGCAGTCCTCAAGGAGCAGCAGCCGCCAGCGTCCCTTCGCCGTGCCCTCGTCCTCGCCGATGGCGATGTCCATCAGATAGCCGACGTCGTTGAAGAGCCGCTCCGGATCGAGGACGCAGTCCACCTGGCACCAGTCGCGCCAGGACCTGGCGAGCGTGCGCAGCGCGGACGTCTTGCCGGTGCCGGGCGGGCCGTGCAGGAGCAGGAGCCGGCCGGCGATGGACTCGGGGGTCACCTTCATCAGGCGGTCCATGGACTCGGCGACCGGCGCCGAGTAGTTGGGCCTGACCTCGTCCCAGGTGCCGGCGCTGATCTGGCGGGTGGTGCGGTGCGGGCCGCGCCGGGGGGACACGTACCAGAACCCCATCGTCACGTTCTCGGGCTGCGGTTCGGGCTCGTCCTTCGCGCCGTCGGTGGCCTCCTTGAGGATCCGCTCGGCGAGTTCGGGGTCGGCGGCGGTCACGGTGACGTCCGCGCCGCGGTTCCAGCGGGAGACCAGCAGCGTCCAGCCCTCGCCCTCGGCGAGCAGGGCGCTGCGGTCGTCGTCCTTCGCGGCCCGCAGCACCCGGGCGCCCGCCGGGAGGAGCGTCGCCTCGGGCTTGACCCGGTCCACGGTGGTGCTGTGCGAGTGGGGCTGCTCGCCGGTCGCGAAGCGGCCGAGGAACAGCGCGTCGACGACGTCCGAGGGGGAGTCGCTGTCGTCGAGGTTGAGCCGGATCGGCAGCGACCGCTGCGGCTCGGACGGTGCTGGTGGGGTGTCAGCCATGGCGCCCATGATCCGGCAACCGGGCATTCCGTGCACCGTGTTTTGAACGGGACGTTCTCCCCGCCCGGTGACGGAGGATCAGCCCCTCTCGACTCCCATTTTTGACATGAACACTTCCGGCGCAAGCGTTCCGATGCTACTACCTGGTAACGCAGAGACCCTGCTACAGGAGGTCACATGAGACTGTCCAGATTCACCGCACTCTCGTCCTCGCTCCTGCTCGGTGCCGTCCTCGCCCTCACCGGGGCGAGCGCCGCACAGGCCGCCGAGACCGCCGCACTCGACTACGTGGCCCTGGGGGACTCGTACTCCTCCGGTGTCGGCGCCGGGAGTTACGACAGCGCCAGCGGTGACTGCAAGCGCTCCACGAAGGCCTACCCCGTGCTGTGGAAGAACGCGAACGCCCCCTCTTCGTTCGCCTTCACCGCCTGCTCGGGCGCCCGAACGGGTGATGTGACCGCCAATCAACTCGGCCCCCTCTCCGCCGCCACCGACCTGGTGTCGATCACGATCGGGGGAAATGACGCCGGCTTCGCCGACGTCATGACCACCTGCGTACTCCAGTCCGAGTCCACCTGCATCAGCCGCGTGAACCAGGCCAAGAGCTACGTGGACACCACGCTTCCCGGCAAGCTCGACTCCGTATACAACGCCATCAGGGGCAAGGCGCCCTCCGCCCGCGTCGTCGTCCTCGGCTACCCGCGCTTCTACCAGCTGAGCGGCAGCTGTGTCGCCGGCCTCAGCGAAGGCGAGCGCGCCGCCATCAACGGCGCCTCCGACTACCTGAACGCGGCCGTCGCCAAGCGCGCCGCCGACCACGGCTTCGCCTTCGCCAGCGTCGTCCCGGCCTTCACCGGACACGAGATCTGCTCCGGCTCCGCCTGGCTCCACAGCGTCAACTGGCTCAACATCGGCGAGTCCTACCACCCGACCGCCTCCGGCCAGTCCGGCGGCTACCTGCCCTCCTTCAGGGGCGCGGTGTAACCGGGCCCTCGCCCGTACCCGTGGCACCGGGACTGGCCGGAGCGGTGCTCGTCACCCCCGCCGGCCCAGGCCCGGTGCCCTCCCCGTCCCCCCGCACCGCCTGATACACCAGCACCCCCGCGATCAACAGCGCGCCCACGAGCCCGGCGACGAGAACCGGACCCCGGCGGGGGCCGGTTCTCGTCGCCGGGCCCTCGGAACGGGGGCCCGGCCCGGAGGTGCCGTCAGGTCCGCGGCCGCCCGGTCGGCGCGTCGGCTCGCCGCCCGGTTCACCACTCGACTCACGGCTCGACTCGCGACCGGACTCGCGACCCGGCTCCTGGGCAGGTGAACCGCCGCTCCTCGTACGCCTCTTGGCGTCCGGCCCGCTCGCCGCGCCACCGGGCGTGGGCGGCCCGGACGCCCGCCCGGCCAGTCGCCGCAGCTCCGCCTCGACGTGGTCCGCCTTCGGGTCCTCGCCCTGCAGCTCCTCGATCAGGGAGGCCAGGGGTCCGGTCGGGGCCCCGCCCGTCATGGTGGCGAGCAGGGATCCGAGCGAGCGCGCGTCGGCCGCGCGGGCGGACGTGCCGGTGGGGCCGGAGGAGTCCGTGGGGCCGGCGGCCGGGTCGGTGCCGAAGCCCGTGACGACGGCACGGCCGTCGTTGCCGAGGAGTACGTGGTCCGGGGTCACGCCCCGGTGGGGGACGCCCGCCTCGCGGGCGGCACGGAGGGCGCCGAGGACGTCGAGGGCGACGCGGGCGGCCTCGCGCGGCGGGAGGGGGCCGTCGGCTTCAAGGGTCTCGGCGAGGGTGAGGCCGCGGACGAGATCCATGACGACCCAGGGGCGGCCGTCCTCGGTGGCGACGCCGTGGACCTTCACCACCGCGGGGTGGGAGAGCCGCGCCGCCGCCCGCGCCTCGCGCTCGCGGCGCGCGTACAGGAGGGGGATGTCGTCGGCGGGCACGCCGTCCGGGAGCCGGAGCTCCTTGAGCGCGACCTCGCGCCTGCTCGTCTCGTCCAGGGCGCGCCAGACGGTGCCCGTCGCCCCCTCGGCCAGGACGTCCAGAAGCCGGTAACGACCCGCGATCACCGTCATGGATCCACGGTAGCCCGAGGGGTGCCCTCCTGCCCCCGGTCCGGCGGCGGGAACCCTCCGACGATCTTGGTGTCGGAGATCACACCGGCCCGCGCGTCCGCCGGGGTGGGTCGGGAGTGCAGGATGGTTCGTGACGGTTCGGCAGGTGTTCGAGCGCTGTCCAACTCGCCCTGGAATCAGACGTATTCGGACAGTGATCGTCAACCCCCGTACGAGTGCGGTGAATCCCGCCGCCGGGATACACGCGTGTCACGGTGGGGCGATAGGGTTAACCTGCCCGGGCCGGGTGCCCTTGTACGGGTGGGGAGTGACATGGAACAGATAGCAATGCGCAGCAGGCCGCGTGTGCCTGCCATCACCTGCGGGAGCAGCGCGACCAGTTCGCGGCTCGACCGCCATCTCGCGGTGCTCGGCGGCCCCGCCGTGCCCCAGCGAGAGGTGGCCGAGGCGACGCTGCTGATGCGCGAACTGACGACGCGTACGCACGAGGCGCCGGTGCACGGTCACCGCAGCCGCAGCGCACGGGTCTCGCTCTTCGCCCCGCTCCGCCGACTGCGCCGCTCGCTCTTCGGCGCCCGCCGCTAGCGACCCCGGGCCGCCCGTACGGCCCCGACTGCGACCCCGCCGGACGTGTCCCCGCCCGTCCGGCGTTCAGTCATGTCCGAAGCCGCCCCGTGCCGCCGGCCTTCAGGCGTTCAGTCGTGTCCGGAGCCATCCCGTGCCGCCGGCCTTCAGGCGTTCAGTCATGTCCGGAGCCATGCCGTGCCCCCGCCCTCGTGGCCGGGCGTCGACGCGGCGCCGGGCCGGCCTCCGCTCGGCTTCCGCTCGGCTTCCGCCCGACTCCCGCTCGGCTTCCGCTCGGCTCCGTCAGGCGATCACGCCCTCGCTCCGCAGCTCCTTCCGTTCCCGCTCCGGCACCCCGAGCTCGCCGAGTACGGCGTCCGTGTCCTGGCCGAGGGCCGGGATGCGGTCCATGCGCGGCTCAGGTGCGTGGGGGAAGACGATCGGGGGGAGCAGCGAGCGGAGCGGGCCGACCGGTGACCCGACCTCCCGCCAGCGGTCGCGGGCCGTCAGCTGGGGGTGGTCGGCGAGCTCGGCGACCGAGTTGAGGCGGGCGCAGGCGATGCCGGCCGCGTCGAGCTGGGCCAGTGCCTCGGCGGTGGTGAGCGGGGCCAGCGCCGCCGCGACGACCGCGTCCGTCGCCGCGCGTCCCGCCACCCGTGCCGTGTTGGTCGCGAAGGCCGGGTCGTCGGCGAGACCGGGCCGGCCGATGACCTGGTCGGCGAGCCGCCGCCATTCGCGGTCGTTCTGCACGGAGAGCAGCACCAGGCCCCCGTCGGCCGTCGGGTAGGCGTCGTAGGGGGCGATGACCGCGTGGGCGAGCCCGGTGCGGGCCGGGGCGGCGCCTCCGTGCGACCCGTGGTGCAGCGGGTGCCCCATCCACTCGGCGAGCGAGTCGAGCAGGGAGATCTCCACCGGGCCGCCCCGGCCGGTCGTGCCGCGCCGGACCAGGGCGGCGAGGACGCCCGAGAAGGCGTACATCCCGGCCGCGATGTCGGCGGCGGGGATGCCGGACTTGACGGGCTGCTCCGGGGTGCCGGTGACCGACACCAGGCCCGCCTCGCACTGGACGAGCATGTCGTAGGCCCGCTTGTGCGCGTACGGTCCCGTCGACCCGTATCCGGAGACGTCCACGGCGATCAGCCACGGGTGGGCGGCGCAGAGGGTGGCGGCGTCGAGCCCGAGGCGGGCCGCGGCGCCCTGGGCGAGGTTCTGCACGAAGACGTCGGCGCCGGCCACCATCCGCCGGACGAGAGCGAGGCCGCGGGGGTCCTTGAGGTCGACCGCCACGGACTCCTTGCCCCGGTTGCACCACACGAAGTGGGAGGCGAGGCCGCGGGCCGCCGTGTCGTAACCCCGGGCGAAGTCCCCGCCGTCGGGACGCTCGATCTTGACGACGCGGGCCCCGAGGTCGGCGAGCTGCCGGGTGGCGAAGGGGGCGGCGACGGCCTGTTCGACGGCGACGACCGTGACCCCTTCGAGGGGGAGTGGCTGGGTGCTCATGACAGCCCTGCCTACCCTGCCGGGGCGGCTCCTGTCATCAGGGGCTGTGTCACGCCGGTGCCGGCCGCCCGCCGGACGAAGCCGTCAGCGGGCCGCGTACCTGCGGACCGCGAGCGGGGCGAAGACGGCGATCAGGCCGAGGGACCAGAGCAGCGATCCGGCGACCGGGTGGGCGACGGGCCAGGCCGCGTCGACGGGGACGGGCGCGTTGCCGAAGAGGTGGCGGACCGCCGTGGTGACCGCCGAGATCGGGTTCCATTCGGCGATCGTCCGCAGCCAGCCGGGCATGCCGGCGGTCGGGATGTACGCGTTCGAGAGCAGCGGCAGCATGAAGGTGGCGCTGCCCAGCTGGCCCGCCGCCTCCTCGCTCCGGGAGGCCAGGCCGAGGAGGATGCCGACCCAGGTGGTCGCGAAGCGGAAGAGCAGCAGCAGGCCGAAGGCGCCGAGCGCCTGCGGGAGGGTGCCCTCGACGCGCCAGCCCATGGCGAGCCCGACGAGGATCAGCGGGACCGTGCCGGCCGCGCTCGCGAGCAGGTCGGCGAGCGCCTGGCCCAGGGGGACGGCGGACCGGCTGATGGGGAGGGTCCTGAAGCGGTCCATGACGCCCCGGTGGGAGTCCTGCGCGGCCTGGAACATGCCGGTCATGAGGCCGCCCGCCGCGGTCGCGACCAGCATGCCGGGCACCAGGAAGGCGCGGTACTCGGCGCCGGGCGTGGCGAGCGCGCTGCCGAAGACGTATCCGAAGAAGAGCAGGAAGACGATCGGCATCGTCTGCGTCATGACGGTGATCGCGGGCGCGTGCCTGATCCGCCGGAGGTGGCGGCCGAGGACGGCGGTCCCGTCGTGGGCGAGGGCACTCATGCGACGAGCTCCTTCGGGTCGGTGAGGCGCAGGAACACCTCGTCGAGGGTGGGCGGACGCAGCGAGGCGTCGACGATGTGGACCCCGGCGGCGTCGACCGCGCGGACGATCCGGGGGAGGGTGAGCGTGGTGTCCGTGGTGACCGCGCCGACCGTGCGCCGCTCGGCGTCCAGGACGGGGGCCGAGCCGGTCAGCCGATCGAGGACGGCCGCGGCCGCTTCGAGGGAGGAGGGGTCGGCGACGACGACCTCGGCGTAGCTGCCGACGAGCGCCTTGAGTTCGGCCGGGGTGCCGTGCTGCGCGGCCCGCCCCTCGTCGATCAGCACGATGTCGTCGGCGAGCTGGTCGGCCTCCTCCAGGTACTGGGTGGTGAGCAGCACGGTGGTGCCGTCGGACGCCAACTCCCTTACGGCGTCCCAGATCTCGTTGCGGCTGTGCGGGTCGAGGCCGGTCGTCGGCTCGTCGAGGAACAGGACCCGCGGCGGTACGAGCAGGCTGGCGGCCAGGTCGAGGCGGCGCCGCATGCCGCCGGAGTAGGTGCGGGCGGGCCGGTCGGCGGCGGCGGTCAGGCCGAACCGCTCCAGGAGCTCGTCGGCGCGGGAGCGCGGGGCGCGGAGCAGGCGGGCGAAGAGGCGCAGGTTCTCGGCGCCGGTGAGGTCTCCGTCGACGGAGGCGTACTGCCCGGTGACGGCGATCCGCTTCCGTACCCCGGCCGGGTCGCGGACCACGTCGTGCCCGGCGACCCGGGCGCTGCCCGCGTCGGGTGCGACGAGGGTGGTGAGGACGCGGACCGCCGTGGTCTTTCCGGCGCCATTGGGGCCGAGGACGCCGCAGACGGTGCCCTCGGGGACGGCGAGGTCGAGGCCGCGGAGGGCGTGGACCTCGCCGTATCGCTTCTGCAGACCCTCACTAAGTACAGCGTACGTAGTTGTCATGAGGCGACCATAGCTCACTACGTACGGTGTACGTAACTACGATGGTGAGCGAGGTGATGATCGATGGCGGGCCGAGCGGCCGAACCGGAAGTGATCTGGGCGCGCCCCGAGCGCACGGGCCGCGGCCCGAAACCGGCGTACAGCCGGCGGGACGTCGTGGCGGCGGCCGTCCGCATCGCCGACGCAGACGGCGTCGACGCGGTCTCCATGCGCCGCGTCGCCGCCGAACTCGGCTGCGGCACCATGTCGCTCTACAACTACGTCCCCCGCAAGGAGGACCTCTACGAGCTGATGGTCGACGCGGTCAGCGGCGAGTACGAACTCGACGGCGAACCCACCGGCGACTGGCGCGCCGACATGACCGCCATCGCCCACCAGAGCCGCGCGATCATGTACCGGCACCCCTGGCTCCCCCGGGTGATGACCACCGCCTACGGCTTCAGCCCCAACGCCCTGCGCTTCCTCGAATGGTGCCTCGGCTGCCTCACGCCCCTGGACGTCCCCGCCGGGCTGAAGATGCAGCTCATCGCCATGGTGAACGGCACCGTCATGGCGACCGTCGCCAACGAACAGGCCATCGCCGAACGGGCCCGCGGACTGCCCTGGTCCGAGGCGGAGGAACAGGCGGTGCGCGGCGCCTACCTCATGGGACAGTTGGCGAGCGGACGCTACCCGCACCTCGCCGGACTGTTCGCCGAAGCCCCGGCCGCCCCCGTCGACGCCGACGAGATCTTCGCCATGACCATCGCCCGCCTCCTGGAGTCGTTCGCCCCGGCCGCGTAGTCGTTCGCCCCCACCGCGTAGTCGTTCGCCCCGGCCGCGTGATCAGAGAAGCGCGAACTGCCCCTCCGGGCCCTCCTCCTGATGGTCGAGCACCGAGGCCGGGCGGCGCGCCCGGTCCGGCGGCGGCAGGACCCCGGCGGTCCGCAGCGCCGCCCGGTCGAGCCCCCCGGCGGCGAACGCCGCACGCTCCGGCTCCCGCGCACCGAGCAGCGCCAGCACCGTGATCAGGTCGAGGAGCTCCGAGGTCCACTCCTGCGGCCACTCGCCCGGCCCGATCGCGTCCAGCGACCCCGGCTCCGCCGGCGCCGTCCGGTGCGCGAACCACTGCTCCAGGACCCGCACCCCACCGACCCGGTACTCCCAGGCCTCCGCCGGCACGGGGGAGACCCGGCCCCCGTCGATGTCCAGCACCTCGTCCCCGGGCTCGTACGCCAGCGCCGCAGGCCGCGCCGGAACCGCCGCCCGCACATAGGGCCGCCGCCCGCCCGGCAGCCGAGGCTTCGTCCCGCTCAGCGCGCCGCGCGCCTGCACGTCCACCAGCTCACGGCCGAGCGCCACGCCCGCCGCCCACACCTCAGGGTCCCCGGGCAGCGGGACCCGGCACCCGGCGGGGGAGGGGAGTGCCGCCGCCACCGTCCACGCCAGCCAGTCATGGGCGTCGACCTCGCACCCGTACCGCTCCCCGAGGAAATCGAGGAGGCCGGGCGCGAGATTGGGCTCCAGGCCCCCGGGACGCCGGAACAGCGGCCGGATCCGGCCCGGGCGGCCGGCCGGGGAACGGCCCTCGGGCAGCGCGGCGGTCACCAGGAGCGCCGGACCGGCTGCCCCTGGCACGTACCCCTGCTCCACCGCGAACAGCTGCGGCTCGCCCGCCACCCGCCACAGCTCCGGGCGGGCGGTGTCGATCAGCCGGTGGTCGGGCAGCAGCCACTGCTCGTCGAACGGCCCCTGCGCCACCCGCACCGGCTCGGGGCACGGCCCTGACTCACGGGCGAACCGGGCCGTCCCGGTCCGCTGCCCGGGCAGGGCGGCCACCGCGCTCACCGGCGTCCGCGCCCGGCTCGGCCGGAACAAGGCCTCCCGCTCGGCCCCCTCGGCCGCCGTCAGCCGGTCCCAGCGGGCCCGCAGCGTACGGGCGTCGGGGGCGACGATCCACGACCGCCCGAACCGCAGCGGTGCCACGGACCACGGCATCAGCTCGTCGAGCAGCGGCAGCGCGTCACTCGCTCCGCGGGCTTCCGATCCAGGGGCTCTCGTCACGCCCCGCATGCTAACGACGGCGGTCCGTGGGGTTCCAGCATCGGCGTCGCGGCATCGGCAGTGACCGGGGCCGGCGTGCCCGGGTGATCACTGGGGGCCGGCGTGCTCGCGTGATCACTGGGGCCGACGGTGACCGGGTGATCACTGGGGGCCGACGGTGACCGTGAAGGAGAAGCGGTCGCCGCGGTAGCGGATGCGGGCGACGTCGACGACCCGGCCGTCCTCGTCGTAGGTCACACCGGTGTAGTGGAGGATCGGGGAGAGCAGCGGGACCTGGAGGAGCCCCGCCGTCTCCGGGTCGGCGAGGCGGGCCTCGACCGTGTCCGTGATGCGGCTGATCCGCACCCCGACGACGTCCCGCAGCACCTTCGTCATCGGCCAGCGGACCAGATCGCCCGGGTCGATCGCGGCGGCGAGCTCGGGCAGCACCGCGTTCTCCGCCCAGTTGGTCGGCTCGTCGCTCTCCCCGTCACGGCGCAGCCGCCGGTACGCCACGATCTCCGGGACGTCCGGGAAGTACTCCGCGAGCTCGCCCGGCACCGGCTCAGGGCCGTGCCCCAGGACCGTCGTCCGCTCGCCGGACTGCTGGGCCACGATCGCGTCGATCGAGCCGAGCAGCCGGCGCGGGGTGGACCGCCGGGCGCCCGGCTCGATGAACGTGCCGCGCCGCCGGTGCCTGCTGATCAGACCCTCCTCCTCCAGCTCCTTGAGGGCCTGGCGCATGGTCAGCACGCTCACGCCGTAGTGGGCGGCGAGCTGCTCCTCGGTGGGCAGCCGCAGCGAGGCGTCGGGCGTGCGGCCCAGTATCGAGGCGCGCAGCGACTGCGAGACCTGATACCAGAGCGGCAGCTTGCGGTTCAGGACCAGCGAGTCGGGAGCGAAGGCGGTCACGGGATCTCCGTACGAAGGCTACGGGCTTACGGCCGAGACATTACGGCCGGAAGTGGCGCTCCAGACCCTGCCATACGTCGTCGTATCCCTTCTGAAGGTGGTCGGCGTCCGCGGCCTGCGCGGTCGCGGTCATCGGCCAGCGGGTCTCGAACATGAAGGCAAGGCCGTCGTCGATCTTCTGCGGCTTCAGCTCCGCGGCGCTGGCCTTGTCGAAGGTCTCCCGGTCGGGGCCGTGCGCGGACATCATGTTGTGCAGCGAGCCGCCGCCCGGGACGAAGCCCTCGGCCTTCGCGTCGTAGGCGCCCTCGATCAGGCCCATGTACTCGCTCATCACGTTGCGGTGGAAGTACGGCGGGCGGAACGTGTCCTCGCCGACCAGCCAGCGCGGGGCGAACACCACGAAGTCCACGCCCGCGAGCCCCGGGGTGTCGGAGGGCGAGGTGAGGACCGTGAAGATCGACGGGTCGGGGTGGTCGTAGGAGATCGTCCCGATGACGTTGAAGCGGCGCAGGTCGTAGACGTACGGGGTGTGGTTGCCGTGCCAGGCGACGACATCGAGCGGGGAGTGGCCGTACGTCGCCGACCACAGGTTGCCGCAGTACTTGTTGACCACCTCGACGGGACCCTCGACGTCCTCGTACGCGGCGACCGGGGCGCGGAAGTCGCGGGCGTTCGCCAGGCCGTTGGCGCCGATCGGGCCGAGGTCGGGGAGCTGGAAGGGGGCGCCGTAGTTCTCGCAGACGTAACCGCGGGCCGTCGGGCTCTGCCCGCCCTCGGACACGGCGTCGAGCAGCTCGACGCGGAAACGGACCCCGCGGGGGATCAGCGCGATCTCGCCCGGGTGGACGGCGAGCAGACCGAGCTCGGTGCGGAGCAGCAGACCGCCGCGCTCGGGGACGATCAGCAGCTCGCCGTCCGCGTTGCCGAAGACCCGCTCCATGGAGGCGTTGGCGTGGTAGAGGTGCACGGCCATGCCGGTGCGCTGGGCCGCGTCGCCGTTGCCGCCGAGGGTCCACAGGCCGGCCAGCCAGTCGGTGCCGGGCGCCGGGTCGGGCAGCGGGTTCCAGCGCAGCCGGTTCGGGTCCGGCACGGTCTCGGTGAAGGGGGCGCCGCGCAGGGCGCCGTTGTCGGTCCGGGTGAACGGCGGGTGCGCGGCCGAGGGGCGGATCCGGTAGAGCCAGGAGCGGCGGTTGTGGGCCCGCGGCTCGGTGAAGGCGCTGCCGCTGAGCTGCTCGGCGTAGAGCCCGAGGGGCGCGCGCTGCGGCGAGTTACGGCCGTCCGGCAGCGCCCCGGGCACCGCCTCCGAGCTGTGCTCGTTGCCGAATCCGGTGCTGTAGGTGAGCGCCTCGGCCGTCTTCCTGGCCTGCTCCGTGGTCATCGCCCGCTCCTGTCCTGAGCCCCTGGCCTGAGGCCACAAGGGAATCCTATGGATGACCGTAGGATTCCGCGCGCCTCCCGTCAACGGGGCACTCGGCCGGCGGCGGCGCCGAAGGCGTGCGCGAGGGGGTGCATACGGGCGTTTACGAAGGCGTGCGCGAGGGGGTGCATGAGGGTGCTTACGAAGGCGTGCGCGAGGGGGTCAAAAAAGATGAACAATGCTCTACTCTCACGCGCATGTCCTGGACCCGAAGACTCGTCCTCGCGCTCACGGCCGTGCTCGCGGCCCTCGCCGCGGCCCTGCTCACCGCACCCGGGGCCCAGGCCCACGAGGAGCGGCCCGTCACCCTGCCCGACGGCACCGGCACCGTGCCGAAACTCCGCACCGGCGAACCCGACCTCCTCGTCTGCAAGACCGACCGGGCCGACTTCGACCGCCGCGTCGCCGCCTTCCCGGCCGACCTCAAGGCCCGCAACCTCGCCCTCTACGCACGCTGCGCACGCGCCGGCTACCGCCACCTCCAGCAGGCCGTCGACGCCGTCGACCGGCCCGGCATGACCATCGCGATCCTCCCCGGCCTCTACGAGGAAGAGCCCTCCCTGCCCAAGCCCACCGGGGAGTGCGCCGCCCTCAAGGCCCCCAACTCCTCGCTCGGCTACCAGATCCTCAGCTACGAACAGCAGCGGCGCTGCCCCCACAACCAGAACCTCGTCGCCATCCTCGGCAAGAAGAACCTCCAGATCGAAGGCACCGGCGCCTCCCGCCTCGACGTCGTCATCGACGCCAAGTACCAGAAGCTCAACGCCCTCCGCGCCGACGGCTCCGACGGCATCTACTTCCGCAACTTCACCGCCCAGCGCACCACCTTCAACTCGCTGTACGTCCTCGCCGCCGACGGCTTCGTCATCGACGACGTCCTCACCCGCTGGAACGACGAGTACGGCTTCCTGACCTTCGCCTCCGACCACGGCCTCTACAAGAACTGCGAGTCCTACGGAAACGGCGACTCCGGCATCTACCCCGGCTCGGCCTCGAACATCAACGACGGCTACGGCTACGACGTCCCCCGCTACTCCATCGAGATCACCGGCTGCCGCAGCCACCACAACATGGTCGGCTACTCCGGAACCGCCGGAGACTCCGTCTGGGTCCACGACAACGAGTTCGACCACAACATGGGCGGCGCCTCCATGGACTCCGCCTTCCCCGGCCACCCCGGACTGCCCCAGAACCACGCCCGCTTCGAACGCAACCTCATCCACGACAACAACGAGAACTACTACCGGTACGTCCGCGACGGCACCTGCGCCAAGGCCCCCGTCGACCGCGGCTACGAACAGGGCGTCGTCTGCCCCCAGATCTCCATGCCCCCCGGCAGCGGCATCATCACCGCCGGCGGGAACTGGAACCTCTACGAGGACAACTGGATCTACGGCCACCAGCGCACCGCCTTCTACCTGAACGCCGTCCCCGCCTTCATCCGCGGCGAGTCCGCCTGGGCCAAGCAGGCCGACACCTCCCACCACAACCGCTACGCCGGCAACCACCTCGGCGTCGACAAGGCCGGCACCTCCCGGCCCAACCGCTCCGACGTCTGGTGGGACGGCCAGGGCAGCGGCAACTGCTGGCAGACCGACGCCGGCGCCACCAGCCCCGGCGCCCTGCCCGGCTGCGGAACCCGCCGCGGCGACGTCTCCGGAAACACCGACCGCCTCGCCGGCGAACCCGTCAAGCTCGCCCAGCTCCTCGTCTGCGCCGACTACAACGTCCAGGCGCGCCGCCTCCCGGCAGGCTGCGACTGGTACGGCGCCCGCGGCCTCCAGCGCGTCGAGACCCAGCTCGCCCTCGGCAGCGCGCTCCTCCTCGCCCTCGTCGGCTGCGCCCTGTGGTGGCGCCGACTGCGCGGCAACCGGCTCGCCGGCGCGGCCACCCTCCTCGGCCTCGCGGGCCTCGCCCTCGACGTGGCCGGCTCCACCCTCGCCCTCACCCCGACCGTCGTCCCGGCCCTCGCGCTGCTCCTCACCGGCGTCTGGTGGACCCTCATCGGCCTCGCCCTGCGGCCCACCCGCCCCGTCTTCGCCTGGACCACCGTCGCCCTCGGCGCCCTCACCCTCCTCGACGCCTTCGACAAGGCCGTCCTCATGGTGCCCGGCATCCCCCTCAGCCCCGCCTGGTTCCGCCTCCTCCTCGGCGTCATCTGGGTCCTCTGGGCCGTCATAGCCGCCGGCACCCGCCCCCCACGCCCCACCCCGGCCGCCCCCGTCTCCGGTGACCCGGCGCCCGAGGGTCCGGGGGCGGAGCGTCCCTCGTCGGACGACCCGGCGGCGGAGTCGGCCGCCCCGGCGCCCGCAGGGCCTGCGCAGGAGCCCGGGCCGTCCGCGGACGGTGCGGCGCCCCGCAACTCCACCGCCGGGCCGTCCGCGGACGGTGCGGCGTGAGGCGGGCGCGCGGGGCGACCTCCCTGCTCGCCGCCATGGCCGTCGTGGCCGCCGTACCCGCTGTCGCGGGCTGCGGCGGCCGGGCCACCACGCATCACAAGCCCGGCACCAGCCACCAGGAGGCCAGCGGGAGCAGCGGCACGCTGCTGGCGGCCAAGGACGAGGCCGGCCACCGGCTGCGGGAGCTGCCGGCGGGGGAGGCGCCGACCGTGAAGGCCGAGGCCAGCCCGGACCCCGAGGGCGGTTGGAACGTCCACCTCACCGTGGAGAGGTTCCGCTTCACCCCCGAGAGCACCGGCGGCGCGGCCCTCCCGGGCCGGGGCCACGCCCGCCTCCTGATCGACGGCCGGGAGACCGGCCGCCTGTACGGCCCGTGGGGCTACGTGCCGCCCGGCGCCCACACCCTGACCGTCCGGCTCCACGCGGACGACCGCACGGTGTGGGCCGCCGCCGGCGCCCCCGTCCAGGCCACCGTGCGCCTCGACGGCACCCCCACCGCCCCCGCGTCCGCGCCGCTGAGCCCCCCGCCGGCCGACACCGGCCGGACGGTCACCCTCACCATCACCGGCAAGACCGTCGAACCACCTCCCTCCCGCATCGAGTTGAAGAAGGGCGAGCGCCTCACCCTCCGTGTCACCGGAGACCGCGCCGACACCGTCCACGTGCACGGCTACGACCGCGAACTCCCCCTCTCTCGCGGCACCCCCGCCACCCTCACCTTCACGGCCGACCGCACCGGTCTCTTCGAGGTCGAGACCCACGAGTCCGGACTCGTACTGACCCAACTCGCCGTCCGATGACCGCCGCCCCCTCCGCCGCCCCCGCCGAGTCGCTGGGACTCCCGCTCGCCCAGGCCCACGTCGAGCCGGTGGGCCTCCCCTTCGCCCAGGCCCCCGCCGAGTCGCTGGGGCTCCCGCTCGCCCAGGCTCACGCCGAGTCACTGGGACTCCCGCTCGCCCACGCCCACGCCGAGTCGCTCGGACTCCCGCTCGCCCACGGCGTGGGCTCCCGGCATGACCTGCCCCTCTCTCCCTTCTACGCGTACGCCGGGGCCTTCACTGCCCTGCTCGTCTCCTTCCTCGCCCTCGGGCTCCTCTGGTCCACCTCCCGCTTCCGCGGCGACCAAGCCGGCCAGCCGCTCCCCGCCGCCGTCCAGCGGGTGGCCGACGCGCCGGCCACCCGCACGGCCCTGCGGATCCTCGGCTCCGCCGCCGCGCTGCTCTTCCTCCTTCACCTCCTCCTCGGCCCCGACGACCCGGACCGCAATCCCGCGCCCGGCGCGCTCTACGTCCTCCTCTGGGTCGGTCTCGTCCCCGCCTCCCTCCTCCTCGGCCCCGTCTGGTGCCTCCTCAACCCGCTGCGTGCCCTCCAGGCGCTGCGCCCGCCGCGTCACCCACGTCCGCTGCCCGCCGCCCTCGGCATCCGCCCCGCCGCCGGCGGGCTCCTCCTCTTCACCTGGCTCGAACTCGTCGCGCCAGACAACGCGTCCACCGCCACCCTCCTCATCGCCCTCGCCGTCCACCTCGCCATCCAGCTCCTCGGCGCCGCCCGCTACGGCGAACGGTGGTTCGCCCACGCCGACCCCTTCGAGGTCTACTCCTCCCTCCTCGCCCACCTCTCACCGCTCGGCCGCCGCGCCGACGGCCGGCTCGTCCTGCGCTCCCCCTTCCACAGCCTCGACTCCACGCCGCAGACCCCCGGTCTCGTCGCCACCGTCTGCGTCCTCCTCGGCTCCACCGCCTACGACGGCCTCTCCGACAACCCCCGCTGGATCACCACCCTCCAGACCTCACCCCTCGGCCCCACCGTCACCGCCACCCTCGGACTCCTTGCCGCCATCACCCTCGCCGCCGCCTGCTACGGCCTCTGCGCGGGCGCTCTCCGCCTGCTGCAACGCGACCTCACCACCCCTCTCACCTCCTTCGCCCACTCGCTCCTGCCCATCGCCCTCGGCTATCTCGTCGCCCACTACTTCTCACTTTTCGTCACCGAAGGACCACGCACAGTCATGATGGCAGGGGGCACTGACAACGCCCTCTCGCCCGCCCCACCACTGGGTCCGGGCGGCCTCGCGACCCTCCAGGTGGTCGCCATCGTCACCGGCCACGTCCTCGGTGTCGTCGCCGCCCACGACCGGTCCGTGCGCCTCTTCCCGCCCGAGCGGGCGGTCGCCGGCCAACTCCCGCTGTTCGTGCTGATGATCGCGTACACCCTCGGCGGCATCGGCCTGCTCATCGCCTGAGGCCCGGCTTCGCCCGACCCCCGATCGGAGCGGCATCATGGTCCCCGTGCCCCACACCACTCCCCACATCGCCCCGCAGACGCCCCCGGTGCTCCGCCGCACCCCCGTGCAGCAGCGCAGCGCGGAGCGGCTCGCCCGCATCCTCGACGCCTGCGCCGCACTCCTCGACGAGACCGGGTACGAGCAGCTGAGCACCCGTGCCGTCGCCGCCCGCGCCGGGGTCCCCATCGGATCCGTCTACCGCTTCTTCGGCAACAAGCGGGCGATGGTCGCCGCCCTCGCCCACCGCAACCTCGACGAGTACGCCGAGCGGATCTCCGCCCGCTTCGCCGCCACGCCGCTGCTCGATGCCCACGGGGCGATCGACGGCGTCCTCGACGAATTCATCGCGATGAAGCGGACCGTCCCGGGCTTCGCGCTCATCGACTTCGGCGTCCCCGCCGCCGCACCCGGCGACACCCCGGGGGAGGGCTCAGGGGAGGGCTCAGGGGAGGGCTCGGGGGAGGAGCTGGGCGCGCGCCCGGAAGGGGAATCTGGGGAATCCGGAGAATCGGGAGAGGACCCCCTCGACGGGTCCGGCGGCGCCGGGGGGCCCGCGGCCGAGGACGCCGCCGCCGAGGACCCCAACCGTCTCGTCGTCGACCGGATCTGCGCCCTGCTCGCCACCCACCTCGGCAGTACCGCCGATGACGACCTGCGCCGGAAGGTCCTCGTCGGCGTCGAGACCGCCGACGCCCTCGTCCGGCTCGCCTTCCGCACCGACCCGGCGGGCGATCCGGCGCTGGTGGACGAGACGCGCCACCTGCTCCACGGGTACCTGGCGTCCTCGCTGTCCCCCCAGGGCCCCACGGCCCGCCCGTAGGGACCCCAGGACCCCACGGCCCGCTAGGGGCCCCAAGGGCCCCACGGCCCGCCCGTAGAGACCCCCAGGGCCCCACGACTCGCCCATAGGGACCCCCAGTACCCCGCGGCCCGCCCGTAGGCCAAGATCCGCGGCAAAGCCCCGCTCGCAGATCCTCTACGCGGCTCCGCACGCGCGGGGTCCGTACGGCGTCCCCCCGCCCCCTCCCGTACGTGCCTACCGGTCGGTATGCTCGGCGCCACCCGATGACGCCCCAGGGAGACGCCATGTCCACGGCCCTGCGTATCTGCCCGCTCTGTGAAGCGACCTGCGGACTGACCCTGACACTCGACGGGAGCCGGGTCACCGGGGCTCGGGGTGACCGGGAGGACGTCTTCAGCGGGGGGTTCATCTGCCCGAAGGGCGCGGCGTTTCCCGAGGTCGACGCGGACCCGGATCGGCTCAGGGGCCCGCTGGTCCGGAAGGACGGGGAGCTCCAGGAGGCCACCTGGGACGAGGCGTTCGGGACGATTGCCGCGCGAATACGTCCGCTGATCGAGGAGTACGGGCCCGATGCCGTGGGTATCGTGCTCGGTAACCCCAACGTGCACACGGTCGCGGGCTCCCTCTACCCGCCCCTGCTGATCGGTGCCTTGCGGACGCGGAACCTGTTCACCGCGTCGACCCTCGACCAGATGCCCAAGCATGTCTCCAGCGGCCTCCTCTTCGGGGATCCCTTCGCCGTCCCCGTGCCGGACCTGGACCGCACCGACCACCTGCTGATCCTCGGAGCCAACCCGCTGGACTCCAACGGAAGTCTGTGCACGGCCCCCGACTTCCCCGGCAGGCTCAAGGCGCTGCGCCGCCGCGGCGGAACCCTCACCGTCGTGGACCCGCGGCGCACCCGCACCGCCCGCCTCGCCGACCGGCACGTCGCGATCCGCCCCGGCGCCGACGCGCTGCTCCTCGCCGCACTCGTGCACACCCTCTTCGAGGAGGACCTCACCGACCTCGGTCCGCTCGCCGCCCATGTCGAGGGGGTGGAGGAAGTGCGGTCGGCGGTAGGGGAGTTCAGCCCCGAGACGGTCGCCGATGCCTGCGATGTGGACGCCGCCACGATCCGTACGCTCGCCCGCGAACTCGCCGCCGCGCCCACCGCCGCCGTGTACGGGCGGATGGGCAGCTCCACCGTGGCGTACGGAACCCTCGGCAACTGGCTCGTCGACGTCCTCAACGTCCTCACCGGCAATCTCGACCGGCCGGGCGGCGCCCTCTTCCCGCTCTCCGCCACCGCGCCCGCGCCGCGCCCCGCCGGGCCGGGCAAGGGGTTCGCGCTCGGCCGCCGGCACAGCAGGGTGTCGGGCCACCCGGAGGTGAAGGGCGAACTGCCCCTGGTCGCGCTCGCCGAGGAGATCGAGACGCCGGGGGAGGGGCGGATCAGGGCGGTGATCACGGTCGCCGCCAACCCGGTCCTGTCCGCGCCCGACGGGGACCGGCTCGACACGGCCCTCGGCTCCCTCGACTTCATGGTCGCCGTCGACCCGTACCTCAACGAGACCACCCGTCACGCCGACGTCGTGCTGCCTCCGCCGCCGCCCTCCCGGAGCGCCCACTTCGACTTCGCCTTCAACGGCTTCGCCGTCCGCAACCAGGCCCGCTACACCCCGGCCGCCGTCCCCCTCGACGCCGGCCGCATGGACGAGTGCGAGATCCACGCCCGGCTGATCCTCGCCGTGTCCGGGCTGCACGGCGCCCCGCCGTCCGCCGTGGACGAGACGGCGATCGACGCGACCCTCGCCAAGGCCGTGACACAGGAGCACTCGCCCGCGTACGGCGCCGATCCCAAGGAGTTCGCGGCCGGCCTCTCCGGTGAGAGCGGCCCCGAGCGGCGGCTCGACCTGATGCTGCGCCTCGGCCCGTACGGGCTCACCCTCGACGAGCTGAAGGCCCACCCGCACGGCATCGACCTCGGGCCGCTGAAGCCCCGGATCCCCGGGCTCCTCAAGACCCGCAGCGGACGGATCGAGCTGTTCCCCGCCCCCCTCGCCGCGGACCTGCCCCGGCTGCGGGCCGCGCTGCACGCCGTACCGGAGCCGGGCGTTCTCCACCTCGTCGGACGGCGGCACTTGCGGTCGAACAACAGCTGGCTGCACAACACCCCCGCGCTCGGCGGCGGTTCGAACCGGTGCACCCTCCAGGTGCACCCGGTGGACGCCGAGCGGCTGCGGCTCGCCGACGGCGGGCTCGCCCGGGTCAAGGGCGAGGGCGGGGAGCTGGAGGTGCCGGTGGAGGTCACCGACGGCGTACGGCCCGGGGTGGTGAGCCTTCCGCACGGCTGGGGCCACGACCGGCCCGGCACCCGGCTGTCCGTGGCGTCCGCCCGCCCCGGCGTCAACGTCAACCAGCTGCTCGACGGCTCCCGGATCGACCCCCTCTCCGGCACCGCCGTCCTGAACGGATTCCCCGTCGAGGTGTCGCCCCTGCCGTGACCTGGGGTTTTGCTCGTATTGCTCACGCGTCAACGTCTTGTTAACGGCGGAAGAGGGCACCTACCGTCATCCGGACCGCCGCTCGGCGGCAGTTCAAGGGTGAACGTGAGGTGTCCTCCATGCTGACCGTCCTCGGTTTCGCCATGATCGCGACCTTCCTGGTGCTGATCATGATGAAAAAGATGTCGCCGATCGCGGCGCTCGTGCTGATCCCCGCGCTCTTCTGCGTCGCGGTCGGGCAGGGGGCCCAGCTCGGTGACTACGTCATCGAAGGCGTCGGCAAGCTGGCGCCGACCGCCGCGATGCTGATGTTCGCGATCGTCTACTTCGGCGTCATGATCGACGTCGGCCTCTTCGACCCGATCGTCCGGGGCATCCTGCGCTTCTGCAAGGCCGACCCGGTGCGCGTCGTCGTCGGCACGGCGGTGCTCGCCGCGATCGTCTCGCTGGACGGCGACGGCTCCACCACCTTCATGATCACCGTCTCCGCCATGTATCCGCTCTACAAGCGGCTCGGCATGAGCCTGGTGGTCATGACGGGTGTCGCCGCCACCGCCAACGGCGTCATGAACACCCTGCCCTGGGGCGGTCCCACGGCCCGCGCCGCGACGGCGCTGAAGCTCGACGCCGCCGACATCTTCGTACCGATGATCCCCGCGCTCGCCGTGGGCCTGCTCTTCGTCTTCGTCCTCGCGTACGTCCTCGGCCGCCGCGAGCGGAAGCGGATCGGCTACCTTACCCTCGACGAGGCCCTCCAGCCGGAGACCGAGACCGTCCTGGTCGCGGCGGGCGGCGCCGGCTCCACGGGTACGGGCTCCACCGACGCCAGTGCCCGTACGGGCTCCACCGACGCGAGTGGCGGTACGGGCTCCACCGGCACCGCACCCGCCGCCGAAGGCTTCCAGGGTCTCGACCCGAACCGTTCGACGCTCCGCCCGCAGCTGTACTGGTTCAACGCCGGGCTCACGGTCGCGCTGCTCGCCGCGATGATCCTGGAACTGCTGCCGATCCCGGTCCTGTTCCTCCTCGGCGCGGCCCTCGCGCTCACCGTGAACTACCCGAACATGGCCGAGCAGAAGGCCCGCATCGCCGCCCACGCCGACAACGTCCTCAACGTCGCGGGCATGGTCTTCGCGGCCGCCGTCTTCACCGGTGTCCTCACCGGCACCGGCATGGTCAAGCACATGGCCGACTGGCTCGTCGGCGCCATCCCCGAGGGCATGGGCCCGCACATGGCGGTGGTCACCGGTGTCCTGAGCCTCCCGCTCACGTACTTCATGTCGAACGACGGCTTCTACTTCGGCGTCGTGCCGGTGCTCGCCGAGGCGGGCGCGGCACACGGCGTGTCGCCCCTGGAGATCGCCCGGGCGTCGCTGGTCGGCCAGGCGCTGCACATGTCGAGCCCGCTGGTGCCCGCCGTGTACGTGTTGGTCGGCATGGCGAAGGTGGAGTTCGGCGACCACACCCGGTTCACGGTGAAGTGGGCCGCGCTGACCTCGCTGGTCGTCCTCGCGGCGGGAATCCTCTTCGGGATCATCTGACGGATTCGGCTAGAGCTGTAGCCACAGCCACAGCCACAGCTACGGGTTCGGGTCCGGCTCAGGGGTCGGGTGTGCGCCGGACGGGCGACTTCGGAGGGTGGCGTGCGCATGTCGCCACTCTCCGTGGTCGTGTCGTGACAGATGGTCGGATTATCGGTAAATCCGTCCGACGATCTCTCTCCGGAGGAACCCGCATGCCCGCTCGTACCGCCCGGCCCCTCGCCGCCACCGCAGCAGCCGCACTCGCCGTCGGCGGCCTCGCCCTCGCGGGTGCGCCGACGGCGTACGCCGCTCCCGGCGACAACGGCGACGTGAAGATCCACAAGGTCGGCACGCCCTTCGACGACCAGAGCAACGAGCCGAAGGTCTGCAAGTTCTACCTGGCGGCCTTCAACTTCGACACGCTCCAGGAAGTCGACTGGGAGATCATGCCCCAGCCACCGAAGGCCGACGACCCGAACCTCAGCGGCCACATCACCCTGACGACCGGTAAGGGCCACACCGGCCAGCTGTCGCTGCCGAGCGGCCAGTACAAGCTCGTGTGGACCTTCGAGGGCGAGAACGGGGCCGGAAAGCACAAGGTCTTCAAGGTCGAATGCCCAGGTGACGTCATCACCAACCCGAGCAACCCGCCGACCGGCGGCCCCAACGGCGGCCCCGGCGGCAACGGCCACGGCAAGCCCCCGCACGGCCCGCACGGACCGGTCGGCGCGGGCGGCGGCGGCAGCGCGGAGATCGCCGCCGACGACTCCTCCGCCTTCGGCATCGGGGCGGCCGTCGCGGCCGGCCTCGCCGGCACGGCCGGACTGGTCCTGATCCGCCGCTCGCGCCGCCGCGACAATGGCGCCGCGTAGGTCCCGCCTCACGCGTCGCAGGCGGCGCATCCTCCGGCTCACCAGGACCGTGGCGGTGACCACGGTCCTGGTCACCGGAGGCATCTGGTGGGCCGACGACGGCGAGCCGGCCGACCAGCCGCTCGCCGTCGGCCCGGCCGCCCCCGGCCGGGCCGGCCCGGCGGCGGCCGGGGCGCCCGCCGCCCTCGACCACAAGGCGAAGCCCAGGGCGCGGGCGAAGGCCACCCCGCCACCCCGGCCCACGCCCCCGCCCGCGCCGCTGTCCCGCTCGCGTCCCACCACCCTGGCCGTCCCGGCCATCACCATCGAGGCCCCGGTGACCGAACTCGGCACCGACGCCGCGGGACGGCTCGCCACACCCCCCGTCGACAACCCGCGGGTCGTCGGCTGGTACGCGAAGGGCGTCACCCCCGGCGAGCGCGGCACCGCCGTCGTCGTCGGCCACCGCGACACCCGCACCGGCCCCGCCGTCTTCCTGAACCTCGACTCCCTCAGCGCCGGGAACACCATCCGGGTCGCCCGCGCCGACGGCAAGGTCGCCGTCTTCACGGTCGACCACGTACGGACGTACGCCAAGGCCGACTTCCCCGACAAGGAGGTGTACGGCCCGACCGGGCGGCCCGAACTGCGGCTGCTCACCTGCGGCGGAGCCTTCGACCGCCGCAACGGCTACGAGGCGAACATCGTCGTCTTCGCCCATCTCACCGATCTCGCCCAGAAGATCTGACCCCGGTCCGCACCGCCGTGCCCCGGCCCCCGAGGCCCCTGTGCCGCGCCCCGTCCGACGGAAGCCAGCCGCTCCGTCGGGCGGGGCGCAGGGTCAGGTCCGCCCCGGGTCGCCGGGTCCGCCCCGGCGGGCCCAGGCCACCCGGCGGGCGCCCGCCGGATAGGGGAGGGCATCGGCCAGGGCGCTCGCGCGGTCGAACTCGGCCGCGGAGTCATGGGGCCGGCCGAGCGCGGCGAGCGCGGCGGCGTGCGCGGCGCGGGCCTCCGTCTCGGCGAGGCGCTCCCCGGCCAGCTCCGCGCGGATCACCTCGCGGCCGGCCGCGCCGGCGGCCTCCGCGGCCCGGCCGCAGGCAAGGAGCGCCCAGGCCGTGAGATGCGCGGCGCCGGACTCCCGGTATCCGTCGAGCAGCCGGAGCGCCTCCTCGGGCCTGCCCTCGCGGACCGCGAGTTCGGCGCGGGCCGAACGCACCTCGTACCCGGCCTGGTGGTCGCCCTGGGCCAGGGCCATCCGCTCGGCGGGATCGAGGAGTTCGGCGCCGCCGGGTTCGGCCGCCCGGATGCGGACGCGGGCGAGCGCCACCAGGGCGTAGGGGGCGCACCAGCCGGTGGAGGACCGGGCGTCGCGGACGGCCGTCTCGGCGAGTTCGCGGGCTTCGGAGACCTCTTCCATGAGGAGGTGGAGTTCGGCGAGGTTGGCCCGTTCGAAGACCGTCGCCGTCGGATCGCCGGAGCGCTCGGCGAGGGCGAGCGCCCGGCGCCCGGTCTCGATCGCCTCCCGCAGGCGACCCGAGCGCCGGGCCGTCTCGCGCAGCACCGAGAGCACCGAGGTGAGCAGCTGGGGATCGCCGTACGCCTCCGCGTGCGGCAGCGCCCGGTCCGCGACCGGCCCCGCCTGGCCGAACCGGCCCGCGAGGCCGAGCGAGGTGGCCTGCGCGGCCAAGGCCCTGGCCAGCAGGCCGCGCCGCTCGGGTCCGGTCACCGCCTGCGCCGCGTCCTCCGCGGCCCGCGCGGCGGTGACGCCCTCCTCGTACCGGCCGGCGACGAAGCACAGCACGCCGCGGGCCAGATGGTGGGCGCTCGCCACCGCCGCCGGGGTGCCGGGACCGGGCGGGCAGGCCTTCAGGAGGCGGAAGCCCTCGTCGGTGCCGCGGGTCTTCGGCATGAGTTCCGCGAGCCGCGCGGCCGCCAGGACACGGCCGTCCGCGTCGCCGCGCCGGCGCAGCTCGTCCAGCGCCTCGACGAGCAGCCGGGCCGCCTCGTCGAAGCGGCCGAGGCGGCGCAGGACGGCGCTGCGGTCGATGCGGGCGCGGGCGGAGTCGGCGGCGAGGGCGTCGAGTCGGTCGGTGAGCTCGGCGTAGTAGCGGTCGGCGGTGTCGTTCGCGTAGAGCGCCGCCGCACGCTCGGCGGCCTGCCGCAGATAGCCGGTGGCGCGCGGGTCGTCGGCCCGGGCCAGATGGGCGGCGAGGGTGTCCACCGCCTCGGGCCGCCGGCGCAGCACCGCTTCGGCGTAGGCCGAGTGCAGGAGGCGGCGGCGGGCGGCGGAGAGTCCGTCGTAGCAGGTCAGCCTGACCAGTGGGTGGCGGAAGGCGAGGCCCGCGACGGGCCGGCCCTCGGAGACCACCCGCCGCTCCTCGACGACCGAGGCGGCGACGGCCGCCTCCACCGCCTCGGCGGCCTCCGCCGCCGACAGCCGGGGGTGACCGCCGTGCCGGGCCACGTCGAGTACTTCGGTGAGGGCGGCGTCCTGGCCGGCGACCGCGACGGCGTCGACCACCCGGCGGGCCGCCGGATCAAGGCGGGCCAGACGTTCGGCCACCAGCTGGCGTACGCCCTCCGGGGCGCCGACCTTGCCGTCCCCGTCCCCGTCCCCTTCCTCTTCCCCGTCGCGCACCGCGCGGGCCAGCTCCAGCGCGAACAGCGGGTTGCCGAGGGACAGTTCCCACACCCGCTCCGGTACGGCTCCGCCGGGGCCCAGCGCGTCCGCCGTCAGCGCCAGGCAGGCCTCGCGGGACAGGCGAGGGAGTTCGACGGCGGTGGCGAGGGACTGCCGCACGAGCGCGTCGAGGACCTGGCGGCGCGGGTCGGCCGCGGGCAGTTCCTCCGGGCGGACGGTGGCGAGAAATCGCCAAGCCCTTCCGCCCTCCCGCGCCCGGCGGGCAAGATGGCTGAGGAGCTGGAACGAACCCGCGTCCCCCGCGTGGAGATCGTCGAGCACCACCATCACGGGCCGCTCCGCCGCCAGTTCCCCGAGCAGCCCCGCCGTCGCCCGGAACAGCCGGTCCCGCTCCTCCTCGGGACTGCGCCCGCTCCGGGCGGGCACTCGCCCCAAGGACGGCAGCAGCGAAGCCAGTTCGGGATACTCCGCGCCCGTCCTGGCCCGCTCCCCGGTCGGCCGGTCCGCCAGCCAGCCGTCCAGGGCCTCGGCGAACGGACCGTACGGCGTGTGGCCCTCCGCGTCGTGGCCCGCACCCCACAGAACCGCCGTGCCCTCCGCGGCCGCGCGCCGGGCGGCCTCCCCGGCGAGGCGGGTCTTCCCGAGTCCGGCCTCCCCGGTGAGCAGGAGCACGGGCGGGGAGCCGGCGGCAAGCAGGCCGGGGAGGACGTCGTCCCGGCCGCGCAGGGGAGTGCCGGGCGGCTGCCGCACCACGGCCGGCAGCGCGGGGCCCACCGACCGGGAGGCCGGTGGGGGCGTGGCCAGGGCGTCCCGGTGCAGCCGCTCGGTCTCCGGCCCAGGCCGTACGCCGAACTCCGCGTCCAGTGCCTCCCGGCACAGGTGGTACTGGGCGACCGCCCGGCGGCGCAGGCCCTGCCGGACGTACGCGGCCATCAGGATGCGGTGGGCCTCCTCCTCGGCGGGAGCCGCGACGAGGACCTGCTCGGCCGCGGCGACGGCCTCCTCGGGGCAGCCGGCTTCGAGGTGGGCGGCGGCGAGCGTGACCAGGGTGCGTTCCCGCAGGGCGGCCAGGCGTTCGCGGCGGGCCTCGGCCCAGGGGGCGTAGCGGTCCTCGGGGAGCAGCTCGCCGGTGAACGCTTCCAGGGCGGCCGTGAGTCCTGAGCGTCCGCCGTGGGCCAGCGCCGCCTCCGCGAGGGCCTCGGCCTCGTCGGCGTCGATCCGTACCGTCCGCGGATCGAGGCGCAACAGCGAGCCCTCACCGGTCAGATAGGAGGAGGCGGCCCGGGGCGCCAGCTCGGGCTCGATCGCCCGGCGGGCCGCGTGCAGCGCCACCCGCAGACTGCCGAGCGCCGCCTGCGGGTCCGCGTCCGGCCAGCAGATCTCCATCGCCTGCTCACGGTGGAGGCTGTGGCCGGGGGAGACCGCGAGCAGCTTCACCAGTGTCCGGGCGCTCGGGCGCGGCCACCGCTCGGAGAGCGGCGGCCCGCCGTCCCGGTCGACCCGGAACCCGCCGAGGAGGTGCACCCGCAGCACCGGAGGTGCGACCGCTGGTATGTCTGCGCTCATGAGGGCGCCCACTGTAATGGGTGCCCCGTGCACCGGAATGGTGCGGTCCAGAGAAGCCGGGAACCCCCGCCCGGAGCTCCGGGCGGGGGTCTCGACTGGTCGGAAGGCGGTCAGCCGGTGGTGAGGCGGCCGGTCAGCATGCCGTGCAGGGCGTCGTCGGAGAGGAGGTAGCGCCCGCCGGAGAGTTCGATGGTGCGGTCGAAGCCGGTGTCGTCCTTGCCGAGTCCGACGACCTCGTCGACGCCGTCGCCGTCGAGGTCGGCGACGACCAGGTTCTGGGTGGCGTAGCCGCTCAGCTTGCCCGTGTGGTCGGGGTAATTGCGGCCGGCGGTGAGGACGGACGGGTCCCACAGGTAGGCGGCGCCCTCGGTGCCGCCGACGATCACCCGGCGGCCGCCGGGGCCGGTGGCGAACTCGGCCCGGTGCAGGGTCGGCAGGGTGAAGATCCCGTACTGGGCACCGTCCTTGGCGAAGGTGCGCAGCGAGGCCGTGCCGGCGAGGACCAGGCCCTCGTCGCCGGTGAACCAGTTGCCGACCGTCCAGGCGCCGCCGCCGGTCGCGGTGTGCACGACCTGTCCGGTGCGGAGGTCGCGGAACTCGAAGTAGGTGGTCCAGTAGGCGCCTTCCTTCACGATCCAGGAGTGGACGACCGCGTGCCCGTCGGCGTACGGGATGGCGGGGGAGGCGTAGACGCCGTGGTAGAGCTGGGCCGCGTACACCTTGGTGTCCGCGTCGCCGGTCCAGGACGGGTCGGCCGACCAGAGGACCTTGCCCGTCCGGGTGTCGAGGGCGGTCCCGCCGACCGTGGCGGTGCCGTCGCTCACCCCGCGCGTCTGGTAGGAGGCCAGGACCTTGCCCTCGGCGACGGCGAGGTCGGAGAAGGCGAGGCCGGGGGCGGGGGCGTACTCCCAGAGGGCCCGCCCGTTGCCGCTGTAGGCGCGGACCGCGTCGGTGGGGACGAGGATCTCGTCGTCGCGGTCCCCGTCGAGGTCGGCGACCGTCACGGAGCGGACGAACTGTCCCTTGCCGTCGATGGTGGCGCGGACGCGGCCGGTGCGGGCGTCGACGACCGCCGCCGCCGTGTCGGCCGCGACGACGAGGTCGTCGCGCCGCCCGTCGCCGTCGGTGTCGGCGATCAGGATGTCGCCCTGCACGGAGCCGGGCAGGGTGGCCCGCCACAGCACCCGGGGCTTCCCGGCGGCCAGGGAGGGGCCGTCGTAGGCCCACAGGCCCTGTGACTGGCCGCCGACGATGACGTCCTCGTTCCCGTCGCCGTCGACATCGGCCGCGAGTCCGGTGCTCAGGTCGCCCTGGAGCGGGGTGACGGAGGCCTGACGCCCGCTGCCGAGCCGGTACGAGCGGATGTTCTGCTCGCTGTCGACGGTCCGCACCCGCCACTCGTCGTCCTCGCGGTACGGCTGGGCGTAGATCGGGGAGGCGTTCGCGCCCTGGTGCTGCCAGCGCACCTCGCCGTCCCGGCCGTTCAGCGCGGTCAGGGTGCCGTAGCGGCCGCCGCCCGGGTTGGCGGCGGTGTCCTTGCCCACGGTCGTGAAGTACGAGGCGAGCACCTTGCCGTCGACGATCCGCAGCCCGAGCGCGGAGTCGCCGTCCTTGGCGTCGTCCTCGCCGCGCTTGACCGTCCGCGACCACAGCTCGGTCGCCTCGCCGCCGTCCAGGGCCCGGACGGTCGCGGTGTTGACGTACAGGTACTCGTCGAGCGTCGACTCGCTGACGGCGTACTCCGGCGCCGCGTCCCCGCGCAGCTGGCCGATCCGCAGGCCGACGCCGAGCGCGTTGACCCGGGTGTCCAGGGTGGTGCGGCGGCCGTCGGCGGGGTCGTAGGCGGCGAGTTCGTACCGCACGCCGTCGCGGTAGTCGGCCTGTTCGACGGCGACGATCCGGTGGCGGGCCGGGTCGTAGGCCAGCTGGCGCGAGTACAGCTCGTCGTCCGTCCGCCAGGCCACCGTGCCGTCGGCCGTGTCGAGGACCAGGGTGTGACCGGCCGCCGGGGCGGTCGCGGTCTTCTTCACGTACCAGGAGACGGCGACGCGCCCGTTCCCGAGCGGCAGGGTGGAGCCCCACCGGCCGTGGCGCTGGTCCGTCCGGTACGTCCAGACGGCCGTCGCGGCGAGCTTCCCGTCGGCGTACGAGAAGCGGAAGGCCTGGAGGGACGCGGTCGCGTCCTTCGCCGAGTTGAGGTTGGTGGACGGCTGGTCGCCGACGAGCAGGGTGTCGCCGGCCAGCGTCACCTGCTGGGCGTCCGCGAACAGCTTCGACCACAGCGTCCGGCCCGTGGCGCCGTCGAGGACCGTGACGAAGGTGCCGGTGGTCAGGGTCGAGCCGGGGGAAGTGAACGGGCGGTACGGGCTCGTGCCGACGTCGGCGGTGAAGACGACGTCCGCGACGCCGTCGCCCGTCAGGTCGCCCTGCGCCCAGCCCCGGTCCGAGGAGTCCGCGAACGGGCTGTTGGCGTGGAAGCCGGTGGTGATCCGCGCCGGGTAGGGGTCGGTCTGCCACGGCCGGATGTTCTTCACCTGCCAGTCCGCGTACAGCGAGGCGTTGTCCCGCTTCCAGACGGTGCGGCCGTCCTCGGTGAGCCGTGTGACGGTGCCGAGGCTGTGCACGGCGAGGAAGTCGCCGCGCCCGCCGCCGAGCTGGGCGGTGTCCGCCAGGCCCCGGTAGGTCTCCACGGCGGAGGCCTGGGCGACGGCCACACCGGAGGCCGTGGCGGCGCTGCCGGAGTCGGCCCCGAGGAGGGACCCGGAGGACTCCTGGCCCTGCGGAGCGTTCTGCGGACTGCCCTGCGGAGCGTTCTGCGGACTGTCCTGCGGAGTGTTCTGTGGGCTGATCTGCGGAGTGATGTCGAGCGGCTCCGGGGCCTCGGCGCGGCTTTCCAGGGCGTCGGCCTGCGCGTCGGTGAGGACGCGGGCGCCGTCGGGTCCGGTGAGGACCTGGGGGGCAGGGGTGTCGTCGGCGTGGGCGACGGTCGCGGGGAGCGCGGTGAGCGCGAGGCCGGCCGCGACGAGCGCGGAGGCGAGGCGCGGTCCGCGCCGGGAACGGTGGGTCATCACGCCGCCTTCGGGAAGATACGGATGGCCGAACGGTCCGCGAGGACCGACTCGTTGAAGGAGTACTGGAGGGCGTCCGTGCCCGCCTGGTTCTCGATGCCGACGGTCGCGCCGCCGCCCGCCTCCAGGGCGTTCGCGCCGATCGACTGGTACTGCAGGACGATCGCTCCGGTCGCCTCCTCGAAGACCGCCTCGAAGGTGACGCGCTTGGCGGTGTCGGCGGCGAAGGCCGCGTTCTCCCAGACGATCGCGAACCGCCGCTGGCCGGTGGTGCCGCTCACGGAGGTCCTGACCGCCGACTTGGCGTCCAGGGTCAGGTCGTCCCAGTAGGCGGCGAGGATGCCGTTCGGCTGGCCCGGCGAGGGCAGCGCGGTGTTGGCGTAGTCGCCGAGCCGGGGCGCCAGGAAGTTCACCAGTCCGTTGGTGGTGACGCTCGCCTGGCCGTAGCTCACGCCGTAGAAGGAGACGGGGAACGGCAGGGCGATCGTCTTCGCGTTCTCGTCGCCGGAGAGGGCGAGCTTCGTCGTCGCGGGGGTCCAGGCGTACGCGGCGGGCCGGCAGCCGTTCCCGGCGGTGTCGGTACGGGCGGGCAGCGCGGCCGTCACGTTCTCGTCGCCGTCCACGGCGACGGCGGAGGTGAAGACGCCGTTGCAGAGGACGGGCGCGGCCGGGGTCGCCCTGAGGGTGAAGGAGCCCTCGGCGACGGCCGGGAAGCGGAAGGCGCCGGAGGCGTCGGTGACGGCCGGGGCGAGCGGCGCGTCGGTGAAGCGGACGGTGGCCCCCTTCAGGGGCTTTCCGGTGACGTCGAGGACGGTGCCGGTGACGGCGTGCGCGGGCACGGCGTCCAGGCGCAGGTCGTGGCCGAGGGCCTGGCCGGTGGTGACGGTGAGGCCGCCCTCGGAGAGCGCGCGGTAGCCGTAGCCCTCGGCGGTCAGGGTGTACGTGCCGGCGGCGAGCGTCAGCCGGTAGGCGCCGGAGGCGTCGGTGGTCACCGAGCGCTCGGACCCGTCGGCGGTGGCGGAGACGGTGACGCCGGCGAGCGGGGCGCCGGTGGCCCGGTCGGTGACCGTGCCGGTGACGGTGGCCGCGGTGTGCGGGGCGCGGTCCACGGCGGCCAGGATGTCGAGCTTGCCCTCGCCCCAGACGTTGTTGGCGGCCGCGGTGCCGCCGCAGTGCGTGTCGTCGACGTCACGGGCGGAGCCGTTCAGCGCGGCGCGGGTGCCGTCGATGTCCCCGATGAGGGAGGGGGCCGAGGACCAGAGCAGGGCGACGGCGCCGGCGACGTGCGGGGTCGCCATCGACGTACCGGATATGGCGCGGTAGGTGCCGCCCGGCCAGGAGGAGCGGACGTCGACGCCGGGGGCCGAGATGTTCGGCTTCATGGAGCCGTCGACGAGGGAGGGGCCGAAACCGGAGAAGTCGGCGATCTTGCCGTTGACGTCGTAGGCGCCTACGCCGTAGGCCGGGGCCTGGGCGCCGGGGGCCTCGGTGGTGGAGCAGCTGACGCCGTTGCCCGAGTTGCCCGCGGCGAAGGCCTCGAAGATCCCGGCGGCGTTCCAGGAGGTGATGATGTCCTGGTAGAAGGTGGTGTTCCCGCCGCCCCACGAGTTGTTCACGATGTCGGGGGCGAGGTCGGGGCGCGGGTTCTGGCCCGTGCGGTCCGTCGGCGCGAGGATCCACTGACCGGACTTGAGCAGCGAGGAGTCGGAGCAGCTGCGGGCCTCACAGCCCTTGGCGGCGATCCACCGGGTGCCCGGGGCGACGCCGATGCCGCCCGCGCCCGCGATGGTGCCCATCGTGTGGGTGCCGTGGCCGTTGTTGTCGCAGGGCGTGCCGCCGGCGCACTGGCCGGTCGGGTCGTACCAGTTGTAGTCGTGGCTGAAGGTGCCGTCGCCGAGGTTGCCCCGGTAGTTGCCCTTCAGCGCCGGGTGGTCGAACTGGACGCCGGAGTCGATGTTGGCGACGACGATGCCCTCGCCGCGGCTGTCGTACTGGGACCACACCTGGTCCGCCTTGATGTCCTTGACGCCCCACTCGGCGGTCACGGACTCCCCGGCGGCCGCGGACGCCTGCTCGACCGTGTCGAGGGCGTAATGCCGCTCCTTGCGGAGGGCGGCCACGTCCGTGCGGGCGGCGAGCTTCGTCACCAGCGTCTTGTCGCCGGTGACCTTGACGGCGTTCGCGATCCAGTACGACTCGTAGCCGACCTTGGCCCCGTCCAGGAACCGGGTGAGCGAGGCCTGGCTGCGCCCGGCCTCGCCGCGCAGGGTCTCGAACGTCGCCCGCGCCTTCTTCTCGTGACCGCGCTGGGACCGGGCCCGCGACAGATCGGCCCGCTCCGCGAGCACCACGAAGAACGTCGCCTCACCTCCGCCCTCGACGGCCGCGGCCAGATCCGCGTCCACGGTGGCCTTGTGCGCGGGCGCGGTTGCCGCGGTTGCCGCGGCCCTCGCGACGGGCGCGGCGGCCACGGCCGGGGCTGTCAGCAAGGCCACCGTGGTGGCGACGGCCGCGCCGGCGGCGGCGGCCGTGGCGGTTCTGCGCCGGAGTGGTGACCGGAGCGGCGAGCGGGGCAGCTGCATGTGGGGCTCCTCCATCGCTGGTACGGGGGGAAGCCGTCGCCCCCGGGGTCGGGGCGGGGCTCGGTCGGGGACGCTAGGACCGGGCCGTTACTGGGGAATTACTGGACGCCCGCCGCCCTGCGGGACGGTGGCCCGCACGGGGGTGGGCGACGGCACGCCCGGCCCCCGTGGACAAAGCGTCGGCGCGGGCGGCACGATCGAGCGGCACTCGTGGGGCCGGACGGACCGGGGCGCGGGTGGGACGGTGCGGAGGGCCGCGGGTGAGACCCGGGGCACGTCCACCGGCCCTGGCGCGGAAAAACTATCAGCGCTAGTTTGAGGGGGACGGGGAAGCGGCGAGGTGAGGAGAGAGCGGATGAAGGCGCGCGACGCGATGTACATCGGTGGGGAGTGGCGGCCGGCGTCCTCGGCGGAGACGATCCCGGTGGTCAATCCGGCGGACGAGCAGGTCATCGGCCGGGTCCCGGCCGGGACGGCCGAGGACGTCGACGCCGCCGTGCGGGCCGCGCGGGCGGCGCTGCCCGGCTGGGCGGCGACCGCGCCCGCCGAGCGCGGAGCCCGTATCGCCGCGCTGCGTGACGCGCTGGCCGCGCGCGCGGAGGAGATCGCCGCGACCGTGACGGCCGAGCTCGGGGCTCCGCCGCAGCTCGCGGCGGCGGTCCACGCGGGCCTGCCGATCGCCGTGGCGGGGACGTACGCGGAGCTCGCGGCGACCCACGTCTTCGAGGAGAAGGTCGGGAACTCGACCGTCTACGCGGAGCCGGTCGGCGTCGTCGCCGCGATCACGCCGTGGAACTACCCGCTGCACCAGATCGTCGCGAAGGTGGCACCGGCGCTGGCGGCGGGCTGCACGACCGTGTTGAAGCCGGCCGAGGACACGCCGCTCACGGCGCAGCTGTTCGCGGAGGCGGTCCACGAGGCGGGCATTCCGGCCGGCGTGTTCAACCTGGTCACCGGCCTGGGCCCGGTCGCGGGCCAGGCGCTCGCCGAGCACCCGGACGTGGACCTGGTCTCGTTCACCGGCTCGACCGCAGTCGGCCGCCGCATCGGCGCCCTCGCGGGTGGCGCGATCAAGCGGGTCGCGCTCGAACTCGGCGGCAAGTCCGCGAACGTGATCCTGCCGAGCGCCGACCTCCCGAAGGCCGTCGCCGTCGGCATCGCCAACGTCATGTCCAACTCGGGCCAGACCTGCAGCGCCTGGACCCGGATGCTGGTCCCCGCCGACCGGTACGAGGAGGCGGTGGCGCTCGCGGCGGAGGCCGTCGCCAAGTACGTGCCCGGCGAGCGCGTCGGCCCGCTGGTCAACGCCAAGCAGCAGGAGCGCGTCCGCGGCTACATCCAGAAGGGTGTGGAGGAGGGCGCCCGGCTGGTCGCCGGCGGCCCGGAGGCCCCGCGCGAGACCGGCTACTACGTCTCGCCGACCGTCTTCGCGGACGTCACCCCGGACATGACCATCGCCCGGGAGGAGATCTTCGGGCCGGTCGTCTCGATGCTCCGGTACGAGGACGAGGACGAGGCGCTGGCCCTGGCGAACGGCACCGACTACGGCCTGGCCGGCGCCGTCTGGGGCGAGCCCGAGGCGGCCGTCGCCTTCGCGCGCCGCATGGACACCGGCCAGGTCGACATCAACGGCGGCCGCTTCAACCCGCTCGCGCCGTTCGGCGGCTGGAAGCAGTCCGGCGTGGGCCGGGAGCTCGGCGCGCACGGCCTCGCCGAGTACCTCCAGACCAAGTCCCTGCAGTTCTAGGAATCCGAGGAGAGACGCGTGATCCGCGCCGCAGTCCTGCCCGCCGTCGGCTCTCCCCTGGAGATCACCGGCATCGAACTCCCCGAGCCCGGCCCCGGCCAGGTCCGCGTCCGGCTCGCCGCCGCCGGGGTCTGCCACTCCGACCTGTCGCTCTCGAACGGAACCATGCGCGTGCCGGTCCCGGCCGTCCTCGGCCACGAGGGTGCCGGGACGGTGGTGTCGGTCGGCGCCGGAGTCACGCACGTGGCACCCGGCGACGGCGTCGTCCTCAACTGGGCGCCGTCCTGCGGCAGCTGCCACCCCTGCTCGCTCGGCGAGGTCTGGCTCTGCGCCGACGCCCTGACCGGCGCGGCGAACGTGCACGCCCGGACCGAGGACGGCACCGAGCTCCACCCCGGACTGAACGTCGCGGCCTTCGCGGAGGAGACGGTCGTCGACGCGAAGTGCGTGCTGCCGGTCCCCGACGGTGTGCCGCTCACCGACGCGGCGCTGCTCGGCTGCGCCGTGCTCACCGGCTGGGGCGCGGTCCACCACTCCGCTCGGGTGCGGGAGGGAGAGACCGTCGCGGTGTTCGGTGTGGGCGGGGTGGGCCTGGCGACGCTCCAGGCGGCCCGGATCGCGGGCGCGTCGACGATCGTCGCGGTCGACGTCTCCCCGGAGAAGGAGGAGCTGGCGAGGGCGGCCGGGGCCACCGAGTACGTGGTCGCGTCCGAGACCACGGCGAAGGAGATCCGGAAGCTGACGGGCGGGCAGGGCGTCGACGTGGCCGTCGAGTGCGTCGGCCGCGCCGTCACGATCCGTACCGCCTGGGAGTCCACCCGGCGCGGCGGCCGTACGACGGTCGTCGGCATCGGCGGGAAGGACCAGCAGGTCACCTTCAACGCCCTGGAACTCTTCCACTGGGGCCGCACCCTGTCGGGCTGCGTGTACGGGAACTCGAACCCGGCCGAGGACCTGCCCGTGCTCGCCGAGCACATCAGGGCCGGCCGGTTCGACCTCGGGGCGCTCGTCACCGAGCGGATCACCCTCGACGGCATCCCCGGGGCCTTCGCCAACATGCTCGCGGGCAAGGGCGGCCGCGCCCTGGTCGTCTTCTGACCTTCGGCGCGCGGGCCCGTACCGGAGCACCGGCACGGGCCCGCGCGGTTCAGAGATCGAGCACCAGAGGGCCGCCGCGCGAGCGGCCGACGCAGATCATCATCGTCGTCCCCGAGGCCTTCTCCTCCTCGCCGAGCACGGAGTCGTGATGCTCGGGCGTCCCGGAGATCACCTTCGTCTCACAGGTGCCGCACCACCCCTCCCCACAGGAGTACGCGACACCCGGCACCACCTCGCGCACGGCATCGAGCAGGCTCCGCCCGGCCGCCACCCGCACCCACCGCCCCGACCTCCGCAGCTCCACCTCGAACCCGCCCTCGCCGGACTCCCGTTCCACCGGAGCCGCACCGAACCGTTCGACGTGCAGCGCGCCGGGCCACCGCTCCGCGACCGCGCGCAGCAGCCCCTCGGGGCCGCAGCAGTAGACGGCGGTCCCGGCCGGAAGTCCGGAGAGGGCCGCGTCCAGGTCGAGCGGTCCGGCCGTGTCCCGGGGGACGAGCGTCACCCCGGGGAGTCCGGCGAGCTCCTCGCGGTACGCCATGGACGCCAGGCTCCGGCCGCCGTAGAGCAGCGACCACGAACCGGCCGGCAGGGCGCGGACCATCGGAAGGAGCGGGGTGATGCCGATGCCGCCCGCGATGAACAGGTGGCGTTCGGCGGGCACCAGCGGGAAGCGGTTGAAGGGGCCGCGCACACCGAGGACGGTGCCCGCGCCGACGCTGGTGTGGATCTCCTCGGAGCCGCCCCGGCCCGCGGGTTCGCGCAGCACCCCGAGCCGGTACGCGCTCCGCTCGGCGGGGTCGCCGCAGAGCGAGTAGTGGCGGACCGCGCCGGACGGCAGCGTCACCTCCAGATGGGCGCCGGGCTCCCAGGGCGCGAGTTCGGCCCCCGAGGGGTCGGCGAGCAGCAGGCCCAGGACCCCCTCGGCCTCGCGGACGACGGAACGGACCGTGAGCCGGACCGCGGACATGGCATCACCTCGGCGTGGGGGACGGCGGAAGCAGCGGCTCCGGCCAGCGCAGGCACAGCGCCGCGTACAGGCCGGCGGCGACCGTGAAGGAGGCCGGCAGACTCAGGTCCACGCCGCCGGTGACGGCGGTCAGCGGCCCGGAGTACAGCGGGTTGTCGACCCACAGGACCCCGACGGCCGAACCGGCCGCGAAGGCCGCGACGGCCCTCGGGTTGACCCCGGCCGTGTACCAGTAGCGCCCGCCGCCGCCCGTGGCGAACGCGCGCAGCGCCTCGGCGTCGTACCGGCCCCGGTGGAGCGCGTAACCGACGGAGAGCACGGCCGCCCACGGGGCCACGACGGTGAGGAGCAGCGTCACGAACGCCGTCATCGCGTCCATGGCGTCGTACACCACCGCCCCCAGGTAGAGGACGGCCGCCGCGAGCAGCGCGACCACCGAGGTCACGGCGGCCCGGGAGGCGCGCCAGAACACCGAGTTGGCGGAGAGCCCGGCCGCGTACAGGCAGAGTCCGGCCTGCGGCAGGGTGCCGGCGAAGCCGAAGACCACGACGGCGCCCGCGAACCAGCCGGGCACCGCGTCCGTCAGGCCCTGGAGCCACGGCTCGTCGGGCACCGGGAACAGGGTCGTCACATAGGCGCCGGTGAGCAGCGCGGCGAGACTGCTGAGGAACATCGAGATCCCGCTCGCCCGCACCACCCGGCCGGCCGGGGTGGAGGCCGGCATGAAGCGCGTGTAGTCGCCCTGGAAGGTGGCGTACGACAGGGGCACGGTCGCGGACGCGGTCGCCGCGAGCAGCCAGGTGCGCGCGGTGCCGTCGAGCGCGAGCGTCCCGCCGGAGTACCCCGCGTCGAACCGGGGCGCGAGGACCAGGACGGTGCCGAGCAGGACCGCCCCGCCGGTGACCGCCGTGATCCGGTACGTACGGACCAGCGTCTCGTGGCCGCGGACGGCGACCAGCGCGACCGCGGCGGCCGTCACGGCCATCGCGACGGTCAGCGCGCCCGGGCCGGTCGGGGTGGCGAGCAGCCGGTGGCCCGCGACCATGACGGCGGTGCCGCCGGTCCACACGGCGATGGCGAAGAAGCCGAGCGCGGTCACGACGGTGAGGGCGTTGCCGACGACCCGGCCCCGCACCCCGAAGTGCGCCCCGCTCGCCACCGGGTCGTTGGTGCCGGTCCGGACGCCGAACCGGGCGAGGGGCGCGAGGAGCGCCGTGCCGACGGCGACGCCCACCGCGATCGCGCTCGCCGACGCCCACCAGCCGAGTCCGAAGACCACCGGCAGCGCGCCGAGGACGACGGTGCCGAAGGAGAACTGCGCGGACGGCCAGATCCAGCCGAACGCGGCCGGTGCAGAGGTGCGTTCGACCGCGGGCACCGGGTCGATCCCGTCGTGGCCGGCGGCCGCACGGGGCGGCGTCACGGTGGACGCCGCCCCGGTCGGTGTGGTGGTCATGGGGCGCCCCCGGCCCGGTCCCGCTCGCCGGGGTCGCCGGGCAGCACGTCGACCACCCGGAGGTCGGCGCAGGCCGCCCCCGAGAGCCGCTCACCGCTCTTCAGGTCGAAGACCGTGTGGTGCAGGGGGCAGGTGATCCGCAGCCTGTCCCCGTCGACCCGGCCGTACTTGAGCCGGCCGCCGCGGTGCGGGCAGACGGCGGCCGCGAGGACCTTGCGGCCGCCTGCCTCGACCAGGACCAGGTCCTCGGTCACCTGGCGGACGGTGGGCTCGCCGCCCTCCCGGCGACGCCCGGCGGGCACGGCCGTCATGCGACGGTCTCCCGTGCCCGGGCGATCGCCGTCTCGGTGGCCTCGCCGACGATCTCGGAGGCCAGCCGGACGCCGGCCCAGATCTTCGCCAGGTCCGGTTCCTCCAGGGCGCGGATCGCGGTCCGCATGTGGTTGCTGTGGTAGGCGTCGATGTAGAGGTGCTCGGTGTAGTAGGCGTCCTGGACGATCCCCAGCCGTTTCGCCGCCCGCGCGAAGCTCTGGAAGGCGTACAGCACGCTCGTCTCGAAGTAGGCGTAGGCGCCCAGGAAGTACTGGGGTGAGGGCGCCCGGCCGGCCAGCCAGTGGAACATGTTGACGTAGGCGAAGCACTCCGGGCTCGTCCCGTCGACGTAGTCGTCCAGGCGCAGGCTCATGCCGAGCTCGGTGAGCAGGTTGCGGTAGAGCTGGGAGTGGGCCTTCTCCTCGTTGCCGCAGCCGAGTTCGTCGATGAGGACGCGGAAGACCGCCATCGCCGAGCGGTACGGCAGCCGGGGGACCACCGGGAGCAGCGACTCCGACTCGGTGAGGCCGTCGAGGGCGAACTCCCTTACCACGGACTTGAACTGGCCGAGCGTCGCGTGCTCGGCGAGGAAGGTCGCGCTCTCCGGGAGCGCGGCCTCCTCCTCGGCGAGGAACTCCTTGAGCGCCTGGAGCAGTTCGCCGGCCGAGCCGAAGCGGGGCGCGGAGGCCTCGTAGGCGCGGGCCTTCGGCAGGATCCAGCGCTCCTCGATCGCCGTCATCGAACCGTGGTCGCCCAGGCTCGGCATGCGCCGGTAGAGGGCGTGCAGCTCGCGCTGGGCGGTCGCCGCCGGGGCCGCGACCGAGTGCGCGGCCACCGGGACGGGGGAGGGGGCGGCGCTCATGCCGCGGCCTCGTCGTGCGTGGTGGGGGAGCTGATCACGCCGCGCCGGTGCAGCTCCCGCTTGACCCAGCGGTACCAGTCGTCGCGGAAGACCCCGTACCGCTCGCAGACGCTGTTGATCTCGGCCTGCCGGTCGGGGGTCGGGTCGACGAGCATGGCGTTGCACAGTCCGGGTTCGAGGTTGGCGAGCGGGCCGATGAAGCCCTGGATGCCGCGGGCGTCGACGAGCAGGTTCTCCCAGCCTTCGAAGACCGGTATCCCGGTGCCGGCCTCGGCCGTCTCGCGGGTGAAGGCGGCGTCGCCGCTGGACTCCTTGATGCCGACGATCCCGGGGATCTCCTTGCAGATGCGGATCAGGGTGTCGAACTCGATGCGATTGCCGGACAGCGCCTCCTCGTTGTAGAGGAAGACCGGCAGGTCGAGGGCGGCGCGGATGGCCCGGTAGTGCGCGACGATCCCGTCCTGCGTCACGTCGGCGCCGAACGGCGTGGTGACGACGACGGCGTCGACGCCGAGTCTTGCGGCTGTGTGGGCCCGTTCGATCACCGCCTCGGTGTCGGGGAGCTGGATGCCGGCGAGGACGGGCAGTCCGCCCGCGTGCTCGACGGTGTACGCGACGACGTCGTGCCACTGCCGCGCGTCGAGCTTCCAGCCCTCGCCGGAGGTCAGGGCCGGCATCAGGCCGGAGACCTCGGGACGGACGTGGTCCAGGAGGCGGACCAGGCTCCGCTCGTCGACGGTGCCGTGCTCGTCGAGCGGGGTGATCAGCGGGACGATGGTCCCTGAGTAGGTGCCAGGCATGAGTGGGGTGCCCTTCGGAATGGGTCCAGAGGTGGTTCGGAGGGGTGGCGCGGGCCGTTCAGAGGCGCGCGGAGGCGGGTGGCGCGGGCCGTTCAGAGGCGTGCGGAGGCGACCTTCAGGGCCAGCGACCGCTGGTAGAGCTCCTCCAGGTACGCGGGGAACGAGGGTTCCTCCACCGGGCCGCGAGCGCCCTCCCGCACGATCGGTTCGACGGGAAGTCCGGGTGTACGGAGCAGCCGGGGGCTCGCTGTGCGGAGCAGACCCCCTTTGCCGATGACCTGCGCGAGGACGAGCCGTTCATGAGTGGGAAGTCCGTCGAGCCCGGGTGCGGTGAAGGCCCGGCGGACGTCCCCCTCCTCGTACCCGACCCGGTCGACGGCCAGGTCGGTGTGGAGGACGTCCATGAAGGGGTAGTACGCGTCCTGTTCGGCGCGCGGATAGGACCACACGAGGTCGTCGCAGCGGCCGACCTGCTCCCAGCTCATGACGATCCGGCCGGCGTCACCGGCGGCGAGCCGGTCCGCGAAGAAGGCCTTGGAGGCGATCCGGACGGCCTCGTCCGCGCTGTGCATGCCCATGAAGAGGGTGGCGTCGATGAAGAGGGCGGGAGTCGTGTCAGCCGGCATAGCGCTCGAGCACCTTCCGCATCCGCTCCATCGCGCCGGCGAACAGCTCGGGTTCGCGGGCCAGGGCGAGCCGGAGGAAGCGCTCGCCCTTCTCGCGGGTGTTCCAGTAGAAGAAGGTGCCCGGCAGGACGTACACCTCCTCGTCGAAGAGGACGGCCTGCAGCTGGGTGGCGGTCAGGTGCTCGGGCTTGATCCGGAACCAGGCGACGCTGGTGCCGACGACCGGCTCCTGGAACTCCAGGATGGTGCCGTGCAGCGCGGCCCGGGCGGCCTCGCCGTTGGTGGTGATGATGTCGCGCACGGAGGCGAAGCCGTCGGCGATGGAGTCCTCGACGTACTCCGTGACCATGTTGAGGACGAACGGCGAGACGTTGAGCAGGACGCTGGTGTGGAGGTTGTAGACCTCCTCCTGGATGTCCCGGCTGGCGGTGATCATGGCGCACTTGGCGTCCTGGATCGGCCAGGTCTTGCCGGTGTCCTCCATGACCATGTACGTGACGCCGGACTCCTCCAGGAGCCGGTAGATGTCGACCCGGCCGATCCCCTCGTCGCAGAGGGCGAAGGAGGCGAAGCAGAAGTCCATCACCAGGACCTTGCCGTGGTCCACGCAGTAGCGGACGACCTCGCGGAAGCCCTCCAGCTGCTCGGCGAGCAAGGTGAAGCCGGTGGGGTTGTTGGGGTCGACGAGGTAGAGGGCGTCCGCGTCGACCTGCTCGGTGAGCCGCTGGTGGATGAGGTCCTTGTCGTGGAGGGTCGACTCGGCGAGCGGGGAGATCGGCACCTGCATGTTGCGCAGCAGGTCCACGAGGTTGTCGAAGCAGGGCTCCACCAGCTGCACCGACATCCCGCGCTGCTTCAGGAACATGCCGGCGACCATGGTGGAGACGCTGGCGGAGTACGACAGGAGCGTGCGGTCCATCGCCCGTGCGGTGGGCTGCTGGTGCAGGCGGAAGAAGGCGTCCAGGAACCGGCGCTCGAAGTGCGCCTGCTGCTTCGACTCGGACTCGTGCCAGAGCTCGGGCAGCCGCGAGACGATCCGCTCCTGGGAGGCGGACTGCCGCTGGTGGGTGTGCGCGTCGGCGAGGTTGAACCGGGTCTTGAGGGCCTCGATCTCGTGCTGGGTGAGGTCGACGAAGGTGCTGACGTCCGCCTTCTCGGTCAGTGACATGAAGAACTCCCGATTTCGATACGAAGCTCCATCCGGAATTCCGGTGGCGGGAATGACTGTATGAGGTTCGACCTGCCTTTCGAATAACGGCAGGGTCACGCAATTAATAATCACCGCGATGTTCTGCGCGGCGAAAAAAGAAACGACGGCCAGGCATTCCGCGAAAGGGAATGCCTGACCGTCGTCCGGTTATTGATGCCGCTCTCGGCGGCACATTCGGTTATTCAGTGGCGGCCCGCAGGAGAATGTCCTCGAAAACCTTCGGGTCGTCCGAGTGGACGACCGGCCAGCCGATGCCGTACGCCCCCTCCCAGCCCACCTCGATGCCCGGGTTGGCGTGGTCGGAGCCGTCCGGCAGGAAGAGGTGCGGGCTGCAGTTCACCCGATCGGTCCTGGACACGGCGTCCTGGTCGGCGAGCGTCCGGCGGGCCCGCCCGTCGTCCAGGGCCTCGGTGAGCGCGTCGACGTCGACGACACCGGTGTCGGCGGCCACGTCCAGGATCACCTTGCGGTGGCTGATGCAGCGCGACTCGGCCCAGAAGGCCCGGCGGAGCCCCAGGTCGAGCTGCTCGGAGGCGTGCAGGCTCTGTTCCTTGGCGGCGAGGACCGCTTCGAGGGCGGGCAGGGTCGTCGAGGGGTAGAGCCAGTCCTTGGCCTGCCACAACTGCCAGCCGGCGGCCGGTTCCAGGCCGGCCATCCGGGCCACCTCGCTGTCCGTGCCGGGGCGCGGGCTCGGGGCGTCGTTGAGCAGCTCCAGGGGGAAGGCGCGCAGGTCGAAGGAGACCTGCTCGGCCAGGCCGAGGCGGTCGCGCGCGGCGTGCAGCCGGTGGACGGCGATGTGTGCGAAGGAACACCAGATGTCGGAGAAGACGGTGATGACTCCGCGCTGCGGCGTCAGGTCGGCGGTGGTCGGGTCGGGCATGGTTCTCCTCGGTTCGTGGGGCGGTGGGGCGGTGCTCAGGCGGCGGGGGACTCGTGGGCGTCGAGCGCCGCCTCCAGGTCGAGGTCGGCGTCCGGCAGCCAGGCGGGCAGGGCGGGGATACGGGCCATGGCGTCGAAGAGCCGGGGCACGGCGTCCTCGCGGACGGTCGGCCCGTGGGCGCTCAGCAGCCGCGCGGGGCGCAGCGCGGCCAGTTCGCGCACCGGCCGGAGGAACTTCGCCTCGTCGACCAGGGCGGTCCACGGGGCGATGGCCCGGTTCAGGACGTCGAATCCGCGGAAGAACTCCTCCTCGGAAAGGTCGGTGAATTCCTGGGTGATCTCTTCGACGACGGTGCCGAAGCTGTCGGAGCTGTAGAGCGTGCCATCGGAATGGTCGAACACGGCGAGGGTGCCGGGTGAATCGAAGGTGGGCGGCCGGTGGAAACTCAGTTCGCGGTCGCCGACTTTCGCCCGGCTGCCCGGGTTCACGGTAACTACCCGCTCCTGCGGAATTCCGAACTCCTCCGATATTCGGGTGAGTGATATCGCGTTGGCGAGCACCTTCGCCCGCGGCGCGGCCGCGAGGAGGCGGGCGAGGGCGCCGGTGTGGTCGCGGTCGTCGTGGGTGACGACGACCCAGCGCAGGTCGGCCGGGTCGACGAGCGACCACAGGGCGTCGAGGAAGCCCTCCCGGTCCACGGGCATGCCGGTGTCCACGAGGAGCGGCTGCCCGGACCGTAAGAGGAAGGCGTTCACGGGCTGGTCGCCGAGGCCGGGTATCGGCAGCGCGGAGGGCAGGACCTGGATGTCGGGGCCGGCCGGGTAGGAGGGTTTCATGCCGCACCTCTCGTGACGGGGCTTCAGACGAGCTGGATGGTCAGGGAGCCGGCGATCAGCAGGGCGAGGCCCAGGGCGCGCGGCTTCGTCAGGGAGCGCTGGGGGAGCTTGAAGAGGCCCTTGTGGTCGATCAGCGCCGAGGTGAGCTGCTGGCCGGTGACGGTGAGCGCGATCGTCACCGCCGCGCCGATCGAGGGGATGAGCAGGAAGGTGCCGGTGACGTAGGCGGCGGCGCAGGCGCCACCCAGCCAGCCCCACCAGGGCATCTTCTTGAGCGGGGCGACCTTGGGCTTCGGGGTGCGCCGGGTCGCGTAGAGCACGAGCAGGACGACGGCGATGGTGAAGGTCGCGACGGCGAAGCTGATCACGGCGACGGTGAGCGGCTCCTTGAGCTGGGCGCGCAGCTGGGCGTTGACCGCGCCCTGCACCGGCAGGACGCCGCCGGCGACGACGCCGAGGGCGAGCCAGCCGGCCCGTCCCGCGCTCGACATCCTGGGGGCGCCGGGCGGTGCCGCGGCCTTCATGCCCCGGATGATCACGACGATGCCGGCGAGGACGGCCAGGGCGCCGAGGACGATTCCGGCGCTGAGGTCCTTCTGCTCCAGGCCGAGGAGTCCGAAGAGGTCGAGGGCGAGCGAGGCGAACATCTGGCCGGTCACGAAGAGCCCGACGGCCGCGAGGGCGCCGAGCCGTGGGAAGAGCAGGATGCCGCTGGTGATGTAGAGCGGGCTTGCGAGGCCGCCGAGCAGTTGCCAGGGCTCGACGTCGGGCAGCTTGCCGAGGGCGCCGAGGGCGCCGGCGGCCACCGCGAGCACGACGAGCAGGCCGGTCGCGACGCCGAGCTGGATGGTCGAGGCGCCGTAGGGGGTGCCGACGGCCGAGTTGAGCTGGAGGTTCACCGAGGCCTGGACGGCCAGCAGGCAGCCGACCAGCAGGGCCGCGGCGAGAAGCGCGGTGTGCATCTGGATCTCCCTGGGGCGGGGATGGCGAGCGGATAAGTGGACACTGAGTCCGTTTAGCATGCCACGAGGAATGGCAAACGGACAAGGTGTCCACTTGTTCCCGGGGGAAGTAAGGTCGGTCCATGAGCGAGGACGAGCAGCGCGGACGTGGAGCCGCCTCCGTGCACCCGGTCGGCGGGCTCCTGGGGGATCTGCAGGCCGCGGACGAGCAGCCGGTCGCCCCGCGGCGACGGGCGGACGCGGAGCGCAACCGCGCCCAGATCCTGACCGCGGCCGAGCGGCTCTTCGCCGAACAGGACCCGCGCACGGTCACCATGGACCGGATCGCCAAGGCCGCGGGCGTGGGCCGCGCCACCCTGTACCGGAGCTTCCCCGACCCGTCCTCGGTCGCCGTGGCGCTGCTCGACGAGCACGAGCGCCGGCTCCAGGGGCAGCTCATCTACGGCCCGCCGCCCCTGGGCCCCGGCGCGCCCGCGGGGGAGCGGCTCGCCGCCTTCTACCTCGCCATGCTCGATCTGCTGGAGCGTCATCTCCCGCTGGCGCTCGGGGCGGAGACCGGCCCCGCGCGGTTCCGGACCGGCGCCTACGGCTTCTGGCGCGTGCACGTCCGCACGCTGCTCGTGGCCCACGGGGTCCGCGACCCGGACCCGCTGATCGACATCGCGCTCAGCCCGCTGTCACCCGAGCTCTTCAGCTTCCAGCGGCACGAACTCGGCCTGTCGGCCGAGCGGATCGGCCGCTCACTGACGGCCTTCGCCCGCCGACTCCTTGAGACCGGCGACGGGGACTGACGGCCCGCCCGCCGCGCCCGGCTCCCCGTGCCCGGCGGCGGAGCCGTACGACCGCGTGCCCGGGTGCACCAGACCCGGCAGGATCAACTCCCAGATGCGACCGAGCCGTTCCTCGGCCGGGCCCCACAGCGCGCCGCTCTCCACGGCCCGGCGCGGCGTCGCGTCCCCGGCGGGGCCGCGCTCCGGCGGCCAGGGGGTGTCGCCGGCGGCGTTCGGGCAGCGCATCTCCAGCTCGACCCCCGTGATCACATAGCCGATCAGCGCCGCGACGGCCGTCGCGTCCACCCCGGGACGCAGCGCGTTCTCCGCCGCCGCGTAGCGGGCCAGCCGGGCCACCTCGCGCCGCCAGGGGCAGTCCCGCGACGGGCCGGAACCGGGAGCGTGCAGCTCGCGCGCGAGCCGCTCCCCGGCCCGGGCCATGTGGTCGGTCTCGAAGAGCCGGATCAGCGCGTGCGTGGTGATCACCAGCTTGTCGATGGCGGTGCCGCCCACCCCCTCCGTGGACAGGCACGCCGACTCGACCGTGTACCGGGTGACCGCGCGCGCCCGGCCCCGTACCTCCGTCGCCAGGTCGGGCTTGGTCGCGAAGTGGAAGACCAGGGCGCCGGTGGTCACCCGGGCCTCGCCGGCGATCCGGGCCAGCGACGCCCGCTCGTAGCCGAGGCTGTCGAAGACCCTGGCCGCCGACGAGAGGATCTCCCGTCTCGTCCGCTCCGCCCGCTGCTGAATCGCCATGAGCTCCCCCGTCGGCTCTCCGGAAGGTGGCGGACCGCAGACTTCCGGCCCGCGCCTGTGACCGAGACGAAACTATCCGGCCGGGCGGCGACGAAACGTGCCTTCTCGCCCGTCCGGCCGAAACTGGGGCTTGACGGGCATCTCCCCTCCAGGTCGTGGACGCCCAGGGGCCGTCGGACCCCCGCGAACTGACCGGAACCCTGGGTATCGACTGTCAGGTGGATTCGGCCGTTCCGGCGGCGGAGGAAGCCCGCGGCCGGGAGCGGGATACGGCCACACCGGCCAGGCACAGCGCGCCGCCCGCGAGCGTCAGCGGCGCCGGCAGCTCCCCCAGGAACCCCCAGGCGAGCAGCACCACGAGCGCCGGCACGGCGTACGTCGTCGCGCCCATCCGGCCCGCGGTCGTACGCGCCAGGGCATACGCCCAGGTCGTGAACGCCAGCGCGGTCGGGAACACCCCCAGGTAGACCATGTTCAGGGTCGCCGAGAGCGGCGCCCGCCCCGCCTCCTCGACCAGCTGCCCGGCGAACGGCAGACAGGCCACCGTCCCCACCAGACACCCGAACGTCGTCACCTGGAGCGCGCTGCCGTGCGCCAGCGCCGGCTTCTGCGCCACCACGCCGCCCGCGTACGCGATCGCCGCGAGCAGACAGAGCACGACCCCCAGCACCGAGGCGTGCTCGCCCGACGACGAGGCCGACATCGACAGGCCCACGGCCACCGCGCCCGCGAAGGACACCCCCATGCCGGCGAGCAGCCGGGGCGGCAGCGACTCCTTCAGGAACCGCGCGCCGAGGAGCGCGATCAGGATCGGCCCGATGTTCACCACCATCGCGGCCGTGCCCGCGTCGACCTCCTGCTCGCCCCAGTTGAGCACCACCATGTACACCCCGAACCAGAGCAGCCCGGACACCACGATCCCCGGCCAGGCCGCCCGGGGCGGCAGCCCCTCGCGCCGCACGAGCAGCACCGCCCCCAGGACCAGGGCCCCGGCGAGCAGCCGGCCGAGCGCGAGCGCGCCGGGGGAGTAGGCCGCCCCCGCGCTGCGGATGGAGACGAACGCGGAGGCCCACAGGACCACGGTCACACCGGCGGCGACGAGCGCGAGCCGTGCGGAGGATTCCTTCTGCATGGCTCGACCGTAGGGCGTGAACCCTTCGGCGCTCACCGCAATATCGCCGGGGCCCGGAACCGTACGGCCCCGGCTCCCCGCTGCCGGGTCACCGCAGCGCCGCCGGGGCGATGCCCAGGGACGCGTACAGCGCGGACTCGCCCTCGGCGGTCACCTTCACGGCCCGTTCGGACCCGATCCGTACGCACCACCCGGCGTCGAGCGCGTGCCGGCAGAGCGCGGCGCCCGCGACCCCGGCGAGGTGCGGCCGCCGCTCGGTCCAGTCGAGACAGCCCCGTGCCACGGGCCGCCGCCCCTTCCGTACGAGGGCGATGCCCCGCTCGTCGAACCAGGCGAGGCCCCGGTCCGTGAGCGCGAAACCGGTGTCCTGGCGCAGCAGTCCGCGCTCGGTCAGCGCGTCCGTGATGGCGATGCCGAGCCGCCCGGCCAGATGGTCGTAGCAGGTGCGGCCGCGGGCCATCGCCTCCCCGGCGCTCGCCTCGCGCAGCGAGCGCGGCGGCCGGGGCACTTCGGGCTCGGACCGGGCGGCCAGGTCCTCGACGAGGTGCGCGATCCCGGGGTCGGCGAGCCGTACGTACCGGTGCCTGCCCTGCCGTTCCTCGGCGAGCACCCCGCCCGCGACCAGCTTCCCGAGGTGCTCGCTGGCGGTGGACGGCGCCACCCCGGCGTGCCGGGCGAGCTCGCCCGCCGTCCAGGCCCTCCCGTCGAGCAGGGCGAGCAGGAACGCGGCGCGGCTCTCGTCCGCGAAGAGCGCCGCGAGCGCGGCGAGATCACTGGCTGCCATGCCCCCAGCCTGCCGCACCCACCCTTCGGCGGCGGCCGAATCGTGACCGGCGACGGGACTCAGTCCCGCTTGCCGCCCCGTGTCTCGTACTGGGCCGTGAGGCCGTCGAGGAGGGCGCGCAGGCCGGTGTCGAAGGCGCGTTCGTCGACTTTCTGGCGGTGTTCGGCGAGGAGGTGGGCCTGGCCGAGGTGGGGGTAGTCGGCGGGGTCGTAGGCGGTCTCGTCGTCGACGAAGCCGCGGGCGAAGGAGCCGAGGGCGGAGCCGGTGACGAAGTAGCGCATGAGGGCGCCGATGGAGGTGGCCTGGGCGGGCGGCCAGCCGGCGCGGACCATGGCGCCGAAGACGGCGTCGGCGACGCGGAGGCCCGCCGGGCGGCGGCCGGGGCCCTGGGCGAGGACCGGGACGATGTGCGGGTGGTCGGCGAGGGCGGCGCGGTAGGAGACCGCCCAGTCGTGGAGCGCGGTCCGCCAGTCCCGGCCGTCGTCCTCCTCGAACATCGACAGGTCGATCTTGGCGCTGACGGCGTCGGCGACCGCGTCGAGGATCTCGTCCTTCGTGCGGAAGTGGTTGTAGAGCGAGGGCCCGCTCACCCCGAGTTCGGCGGCGAGCCTGCGGGTGGAGAGGGCGGCGAGGCCCTCCGCGTCGACCAGTGCTCCCGCCGTCTCGACGATGCGGTCTCGGCTGAGGAGGGGCTTGCGCGGTCGGGCCATGGCGCACATAGTAGGCCTGCGCTAGAAAACTAGCAGTGGTAATTAAATGCTTGGACGAGGTGGTGCGCGGTGGATCTGGCGCTGAGCGAGGAGCAGGAAGCCGTACGGCGGCTCGCCGAGGACTTCGTCGCACGTGAGGTCACCCCCCACGTCGTCGCCTGGGACCGCGCCGAGGAGGTCGACCGGGCGATCGTGAAGAAGCTCGGCGCCGTCGGCTTCCTCGGCCTCACCATCCCGGAGGAGTACGGCGGCTCCGGCGGCGACCACCTCGCGTACTGCCTCGTCACCGAGGAGCTCGGCCGCGGCGACTCCTCCGTGCGCGGCATCGTCTCCGTCTCCCTCGGCCTCGTCGCCAAGACGATCGCCTCCTGGGGGAACGAGGAGCAGCAGCGCGAGTGGCTGCCCCGGCTCGCCTCAGGCGAGGCGCTCGGCTGCTTCGGCCTCACCGAACCGGGCACCGGCTCCGACGCCGGGAACCTCGCCACCCGGGCGGTCAGGGACGGCGACGACTACGTCGTCAACGGCAGCAAGATGTTCATCACCAACGGCACCTGGGCCGACGTCGTCCTCCTCTTCGCCCGCACCGGCGACACCCCGGGCCACAAGGGCGTCTCCGCCTTCCTCGTCCCCACCGACACCCCCGGCCTCACCCGCCGCGCCATCCACGGCAAGCTCGGCCTCCGCGGCCAGGCGACCGCCGAACTGGTCCTGGAGGACGTCCGCGTCCCCGCCTCCGCGATGCTCGGCCCCGAGGGCAAGGGCTTCTCCGTCGCCATGTCCGCCCTGGCCAAGGGCCGCATGTCGGTCGCCGCCGGCTGCGTCGGCATCGCGCAGGCCGCGCTCGACGCCGCCGTCCGGTACGCGGGGGAGCGCGAGCAGTTCGGCAAGCCCATCGCCTCCTACCAGCTCGTCCAGGAGCTGATCAGCGACATCGCCGTCGACGTGGACGCCGCCCGGCTGCTCACCTGGCGGGTCGCCGACCTGATCGACCGCGGCCTGGACTTCGCCACCGCCGCCTCCAAGGCCAAGCTGTACGCCTCCGAGGCGGCCGTCCGCGCCGCCAACAACGCCCTCCAGGTCTTCGGCGGCTACGGCTACATCGACGAGTACCCCGTCGGCAAGCTGCTGCGCGACGCCCGCGTCATGACCCTGTACGAAGGCACCAGCCAGATCCAGAAGCTCATCATCGGCCGCGCGCTGACCGGGGTCTCGGCCTTCTGAGTACGTCCCTGAGTACGCGGACGGATGTGGCACGTGCCACATCCGTCCGATGCTGTCCGGCATGAGCGACACACCGGTCAAGCAGCAGAACACCGCCGCCTACTACATGCAGGCCGTCATCTCCTTCGGGATCGCCATCGCCGCCGTGGCCATCGGGATCTACCAGCTCGAAGCCAGCGCCTGGGTGCGGGCCTTCCTCGCGGTCTCCGTGCTCTACCTCACCACCTCGGCCTTCACCCTCGCCAAGGTCGTCCGCGACCGCCAGGAGGCCGGCCAGATCGTCAGCCGGGTCGACCAGGCCCGCCTGGAGAAGCTCCTCGCCGAGCACGACCCCTTCCAGAAGCTCTGAGGGGCACGAGCGCGAGCCCCCGGCGGCCCCGGAGATCTAAGCGCTTGCTCACCCTCGTTGTATGGTGTTCGTCCTGACGGGGTCCGAGAAGGAGTGTGGGATGAGCGTGGCGGAGGAGACGCCCGGGGGCGAGGACATGCCCTGGGGCGAGGTCACGCCCGAGGCGGCCCGGCGGCTGCTGGTGGCCGCCGTGGAGGCCTTCGCCGAGCGCGGGTACCACGCCACCACCACCCGGGACATCGCCGGCCGCGCCGGCATGAGCCCGGCCGCGCTCTACATCCACTACAAGACCAAGGAAGAGCTGCTCCACCGGATCAGCCGCATCGGCCACGACAAGGCCCTGGAGATCCTCCGGGCCGCGGCCGCCGGTGACGGCACCGCCGCCGAGCGCCTCGCCGACGCCGTCCGCTCCTTCGTCCGCTGGCACGCCGAGCGCCACACCACCGCGCGGGTCGTCCAGTACGAGCTCGACGCCCTCGGCACCGAGCACCGCGCCGAGATCGTGGAACTGCGCCGCGAGTCCGAGGCCGTGATCCGCCGCATCATCAACGAGGGCGTGGCGGCCGGCGAGTTCGAGGTGGCGGACGTGCCCGGCACCACGGTCGCCGTGCTCTCCCTCTGCATCGACGTCTCGCGCTGGTTCAACGCGCAGGGCCGCCAGACGGCCGACGAGGTCGGCGCGCTCTACGCCGACCTCGTCCTCCGCATGGTCGGAGCTCAGAAGTAGTACCGGGAGACCGACTCGGCCACGCACACCGGCTTCTCCGAGCCCTCGCGCTCCACGGTCACCGCCGCCGTCACCTGCACGCCGCCGCCCGCCTCCTCGACCTTGGTGAGGACGGCCGTGGCGCGCAGCCGCGAGCCGACCGGCACCGGGGCGGGGAAACGGACCTTCTCCGTGCCGTAGTTGAGGCCCATCTTCATGCCCTCGACCCGCAGCACCTGCGGCACGAACAGCGGCAGCAGCGACAGCGTCAGATAGCCGTGCGCGATCGTCGAGCCGAACGGACCGGTGGCGGCGCGCTCCGGGTCCACGTGGATCCACTGGTGGTCGCCCGTCGCCTCGGCGAAGAGGTCGATCCGCTTCTGGTCGATCTCCAGCCAGTCGCTGTGCCCCAGCTGCTCGCCGACCCCCGCGCGCAGCTCCTCTGCGGAGGTGAAGATCCTCGGCTCGGCCATGTTCGTGTCCCTTCTGGTACGGCATACCCAACGGTCGGTATCTAAGCGCTTGCTCAGCATGTGGGGTGAGGGGGCCCCTGTCAACGGCCCCCGGGCCCCGGACCAGGGCGACCGGGCCCCGGACCAGGACCACCGGGCCAACGGCCCCCGCCCGCGCCCCAGTAGGGTTCACGGGGTGCCGCAGATTCCAGAGAAGATCCACGAGCTCACCGTCGGCCAGCTCTCCGCGCGCAGCGGAGCCGCCGTCTCCGCCCTGCACTTCTACGAGGCGAAGGGGCTCATCAGCAGTCGCCGCACCACCGGAAACCAGCGCCGCTACTCCCGCGACACCCTCCGCCGCGTCGCCTTCGTGCGGGCCGCGCAGCGCGTCGGCATCCCCCTCGCCACGATCCGCCAGGCACTCGCCCAGCTCCCCGAGGAACGCACCCCCACCAACGAGGACTGGGCCCGGCTCTCCGCCGCCTGGCGCACCGAACTCGACGAGCGCATCAAGCAACTCGGCCGCCTCCGCGACCACCTCACCGACTGCATCGGCTGCGGCTGTCTCTCCCTGGAGACCTGCGTCCTCTCCAACCCCGACGACGTCTTCGGCGAGCGCATGTCCGGCTCCCGCCTCCTCCCCCTCCGCCGCCCCGCGGACGCCGAAGCCGAAGCCGAAGCCGACGCCTAGGCCGGCCCGGCCCGGCCCGAGGGACCAGGACCCTCACCACCCTCGGGCCCTCACCACCCTCTGGCCGTCGCCACCAGCTCGGCGTTCGAGCGCGCCGGCCTGCCGTCCGGCAGACACAGCGTGTCCTCCAGGCCGATCCGGCCGTGGAGACCGAGGCGCCGGGCCAGGCGCAGCACCGGCCACGCGCCGCCGTCCACGCCGTGCAGCAGAAGCGGCACCCCGGGCGGGGGCTCGATCTCGGCGAGCAGTTCCAGGGCCGAGGTCACGGCGTCGGCGGCCGTCGGGGGGTGCGCCCGCGCCCGTACGCGTACGACCCGGCGGGCCAGCGGGGAGCGGGCGAAGCGGGCCGGGCCGTCCGTGCCGGACCGGAGGGCCGCCTCGACACCGACACCGCGCCCGAGGAGCGCCGCCGCGAGCCGCTCGGCGTCCGGTTCGTGCCAGTCGACCGAGACGAGGTCGGGGAGGAGCGTCCAGGACCCGATCCGCTCCAGGCGGCGTTCCCTGTCGGGCTCGGCGGCCAGAGCCGTCGCGACCCGTACGGTCCCGCCCGCCGGCGCACCCGTGCCGGGCTCCGGTCCGGCGCGACCCGCCCCCAGCGCCGTCCGAAGGGACGTCAGGAGAGGCGTGAGCACGCGGGGCGACAGCGAGGTGCCGCCGCAGGGCGTGCGGGGGTGGGCGCGGACCTCGTGGGCGCCCGCGGCCACCGCGGAGGCGGCGGACGCGGCGAGGGACGCGGGGGACATCGGGACGGCCGCCGAATCACCGGGCCCGCGGGCCCCGTTGAGGCAGACCTGGAGTCTCACGCCGCCGAGGCGAGCGGGTGGCGGCGGTCGCCGCGGGCCTTGGCCAGGGCGCTCGACGTGAGGACGGTACGGGGGACGCCGACGCCGCAGTCGCCGCAGACGGGGCCGAGCCAGGGTTCGTACGTGTCGTCGGGGCCAGCCCATTCGATGCGGGGCCCGGAGCAGACCGGGCAGGCGTCGCCCGGTCCGTTCTCCAGGGCGGTGATGAGCCGCCGGAGCACGTCGGGGAGCGGGTCCGAGGGGTGGACGGCCGGATCGCCGCAGCGGACGACGCCGTTCCCGCCCCAGACGCGGCGGTGCCAGTCGTCGAGGGCGCCGAGCCCGCGCAGGCCCTCGTGCTTCTCGCGCCGCCGCCGGGCGGCGAACTCCTCCTCGTACGCGAGCCACACGGCCCGCGCCTCCTCCAGCTCGTCGAGGGCGGCCACCAGCCGCCCCGGGTCGAGCTCCCGGTCCTCGGGCCCGAATCTGTGCCTGTTGCACAGATGGTCCCAGGTCGCCCGGTGCCCGTACGGCGCGAACCTCTCCAGGCACTTGCGCAGGGAGTACCTGCGCAGTGCCGTGTCGCACCCCGGATCACGCACCTGTCTCGCGAGACTCCGGAAACCGGCCATCTCCCGCCACCTCCGCCGCTGGACCTTCCGCGATATCAGAGGGACGAACGAGCGGGCCGCGATGTTCCATCGAAATACGGATGGCTTCCATCAGCGGGGCGGGACCCGGCCCGTTCCGGACGCCGACACCACCACCCGGGCCAGCTCAGGGCGGATGATGTCGCTGTGCGAGCGGACCACCGCCGCCGCGTCGACGCTCACACAGCCGACCGGCGGCACGCCGTCGCGGAGGACCGCCTCCAGGGTCAGTTCCGCCGTCCCCGGCACCGCCCGCACCCCGTCGTGCCCGATCGCCTGCCACCGCGGGTCGTCCCCGCCGAGCAGCGCGGTCTGGGGCCCGCGGAACGACGAGGAGTCGCCCGCCAGCCGGGACGCCAGCGGGTACATCGTGCCGAGCGCCGAGTCGTGCCGCGAGTAGCAGGCCACCACCGGGCCCCGCACCCGGTACTGCGCGTCCCGCAGCGAGCCGGACCGGCGGGCGTCGTGCGGCAGCCGGGACGCGAAGGCGTAGTGCGAGAAGGCGCCTTGAAGGAGGGTCACGGAGGCGACGGGCCGGGCCCCGGCGGGCAGGCCCCGCAGCGCGTACGCCACCAGCCGGGCGCCCATGCTGTGCCCCACCAGATGGACGCGGAGACCGGGGGCGGCGCGGGCGACCTCGCCGAGCAGCGGGCCGAGCCCGTGCTCGCCGACGTGTCCGGCCCGCTTCTTCATCACGTAGTACGTCGCCTGCCGCAGCGCCTCCCGGCCGCCCTTCCAGTACCGCTTGAGCCCCTCGCCGAACCCCTCGGCGGAACCGGCTCCCTCAAGGGAACCCTCGCTCTCCAGCGCCTCCGTGAACGCCGCGCACACCTCCACCGGATCGGCGACCAGGAACTCCGGCACCGTCCCGCGCGCGCCGGTGGCGGACGGCGGGGACGGGTCGGGGACGTCCGCAAGGTCGCGGAGCAGGGCGCCGAACTCGGCGAAGGCGGCCTCGTCGGCCGGGGCGGAGGCGAGGAGTTCGGTGAGGCGGCCGATGACCGGTTCCTTCTCCGGGAGGACCGTCACCAGGGCCCGGTAGTCGGGCACGGGCTCGCCGGAGAAGAGCATCGAGGGCCAGATCAGGCCCGCGTAGCCGGCCTCGACGCCGGGGGCGAGGAGGCCGGGGAAGGGGGCGAGGAAGTCCGAGCAGAGGCGGGTGGCGCCGGACGGGGAGTTGTTCCACCCGTGCGCGAACACCACCAGGTCGGTGAGCCCTTGCCGGGCCAGCGCGGCGAGGGACGCGGACTGTCCCGCGGGCCCTTCGCCGTCCTTGTCGAAGGTGATTTCCCGGTACGGTTCCACACTCATCCCGGTCACGGCCCGACCGTCCCTCCACGTCGAGGCGGGCCGCCATGCCGTGGGCGCGCGCGTGCGCGGGCGGCGGCTCCACGGCCAGCATGCCCGCGCGGAGCCCCGTCCAGACGTCGCGCGTCAGCGGTACAGCAGGTATTCCTCGCGCACCGCCCGGAAGGCCGCCAGGTCCGCCGCCCACACGCCGACGACCTCGTCGACGCCCGCGCCCGCGTCGATCAGGGTCCGTACCCGCGTCGAGCCGGTCAGCTTGTCGATCCAGTGGTCCGGGCGCCAGGCGAAGCCCGCCCAGGAGGCGCGGGCGGTGACGAGGAGCCCGACGCCGGTCCGTACCGGGTCGAAGGACGCGCGGTCGTGGACGTGCAGCTGGACCCCGCCGACGGTCTTGCCCTGGAACTTGGAGAAGGTCGGCGCGAAGTACGCCTCGCGGAAGCGGACGCCGGGCAGGCCGAGGGCGTCGGCGGCCTCCGCCCAGCGGCGGTCGACGCCTTCCGCGCCGAGGAGTTCGAAGGGGCGGGTGGTGCCCCGGCCCTCGGACAGGTTCGTCCCCTCGAAGAGGCAGGTGCCGGAGTAGACGAGCGCGGTGTCCGGCGTCGGCATGTTGGGGCTCGGCGGCACCCAGGGCAGTCCGGTCGCGTCGAAGAACTCCGCGCGCCGCCACCCCGTCATCCGTACGGTCTCCAGCGGCACCGGCGTCGCCAGGAACTCGCCGTTGAACAGCAGGGCCAGCTCGGCCACCGTCATGCCGTGCGCCTGCGCGATCGGCTCGCGCCCCACGAAGGTGGCGAACGCCCGGTCGAGGACGGGCCCGAGGGCCGCGCGCCCGGTCACCGGGTTCGGCCGGTCCAGGACCACGAACCGCTTCCCGGCGAGCGCGGCGGCCGCCATGCAGTCGTACAGCGTCCAGATGTACGTGTAGAAGCGCGCGCCGACGTCCTGGATGTCGAAGACGACGGTGTCGACGCCGGAGGCGGTGAAGACGTCGGCCAGCGGCTGCCCGCTCTTCAGGTACGTGTCGTAGACGGGCAGTCCGGTGGCCAGGTCGTCGTACCGTCCTTCGGAGCCGCCGGCCTGCGCGGTACCGCGGAAGCCGTGTTCGGGGCCGAAGACGGCGACCAGGTCGACCCGCTCGTCGGCGGCCATCACGTCGACGACGTGCCGGGCGTCCCGGGTGATCCCGGTCGGGTTGGTGACGATCCCGACCCGCTCGCCGGCCAGCGGGGCGTAGCCGTCCGCCGCGAGCCGCTCGAAGCCGGTGCGGACCCGGCCGTGGCCCGCCGGGGCGCCGGCCCACGCGGCGGGGGCGGACGCCGCCACGGCGCCGAGGGCCCCTCCGGCGGCCAGCAGACTCCGTCGCGACAGACCCATGGAACCTCCTCGGGGTGACATGAGCACGCACGCTAGCGCTCCTGACCGCGCCGGGGAACGAGGCGTGCAGAACGGGTCTTCCGCCACTCCATACCGACTGGTTAGTCTGTCCGGGAATCCACAGCCGAGAGGTGGGCCCATGACCGAGGGCAGCGAAACGAACGCGGACGCGCGCACGGCGGCCGACGAGCTCCGGGGCGCCGGAGTCGTCGTCACCGGAGCCGGCGGCGGCATCGGAGCCGCCCTGGCCCGCCGCTTCGCCGCCGAAGGCGCCAGGGTCGTCGTGAACGACCTCGACCCCGTCCGCGCCAAGGCCGTCGCCGAGGAGATCGGCGCCGTCGCCGTCCCCGGCGACGCCTCCGCCGTCGTCGACGAGGCCAGGGAGGCCCTCGACGGCACCGTCGACGTGTGGTGCGCCAACGCCGGCCTCTCCTCGCCCGGCGACGCCTTCGCCGACGAGGAGGTCTGGGCCGCCGCCTGGGACGTCAACGTCATGGCCCACGTCCGCGCCGCCCGCGCCCTCCTCCCGGAGTGGCTGGAGCGCGGCAGCGGCCGGTTCGTCTCCACCGTGTCCGCCGCCGGACTGCTCACCATGATCGGCGCGGCGCCGTACAGCGTCTCCAAGCACGGCGCGTACGCCTTCGCCGAATGGCTCTCCCTCACCTACCGCCACCGCGGCCTGCACGTCCACGCCATCTGCCCGCAGGGCGTCCGTACGGACATGCTGACCGCCGCGGGAACGGCCGGCGAGCTCGTCCTCGCGCCCACCGCCATCGAGCCGGAGGACGTCGCCGACGCCCTCCTCGACGCCATCGCCGCCGACCGCTTCCTCGTCCTGCCCCACCCCGAGGTCGCCGGCTACTACCGCAACCGCGCCACCGACCCGGAGCGCTGGCTCGGCACCATGAACCACGTCCAGCGGACCTGGGAGACGGGCACCCGCAGGTGACCGCCCCGGCGGATGGGAAGATCTACGGAGGGGAACGGCGTTCCCCGGCCCGGGGCGACCACGGATGACCACGGGCGATCGCGAAGGAAGGCGGCGGAGCATGGCCAGGACGACGGACGAGAGCGGTGCGCCCGTCCCCCAGAGGCTGCTCGCCGCCGCCACCCGGCTCTTCGCCGAGCAGGGCTACGACCGCACCTCCGTCCAGGAGATCGTCGAGGCCGCCGGGGTCACCAAGGGCGCGCTCTACCACTACTTCGGTTCCAAGGAGGACCTCCTCCAGGAGGTCTACTCCCGGGTCCTGCGCCTCCAGCAGGAGCGGCTCGACGCCTTCGCCGACGCCGACGCCCCCATCGAGGACCGGCTGCGCTCCGCCGCCGCCGACGTCGTCGTCACCACCATCGAGAACCTCGACGACGCCGCCATCTTCTTCCGGTCCATGCACCACCTCAGCCCGGAGAAGAACAAGCAGGTCCGCGCCGAACGCCGCCGCTACCACGAGCGGTTCCGCGCCCTGGTCGAAGAGGGCCAGCGCTCCGGCGTCTTCTCCTCGGCGACCCCCGCCGACCTGGTCGTCGACTACCACTTCGGCTCGGTGCACCACCTCTCCACCTGGTACCGCCCCGACGGCCCGCTCACCCCCGAGGAGGTCGCCGGACACCTCGCCGACCTCCTCCTCCGCGCCCTCCGCCCCTGACCCGCCGCCGGCGCGGCCCTACAGGTACTTCTTCAGCTCCCGGCGCGCCAGCGAGCGCTGGTGCACCTCGTCGGGCCCGTCCGCGAGCTTCAGGGTCCGCGCCGCCGCCCAGAGCTCGGCGAGCGGGAAGTCCTGGGAGACGCCACCGGCGCCGTGCGCCTGAACGGCCTTGTCGATGATGTCGACCACCGCGCGCGGGGTCGCGATCTTGATGGCCTGGATCTCCGTGTGGGCACCCCGGTTGCCGACGGTGTCCATGAGCCAGGCCGTCTTGAGGACGAGCAGCCGCAGCTGCTCGATCGTGACCCGGGCGTCCGCGATCCAGTTCTGCACCACGCCCTGCTGCGCGAGCGCCTTGCCGAAGGCCGTACGGGAGACGGCGCGGCGGCACATCAGCTCGACGGCCCGCTCCGCCATGCCGATCAGGCGCATGCAGTGGTGGATGCGGCCGGGGCCGAGCCGGGCCTGGGCGATGGCGAAACCGCCGCCCTCCTCGCCGATGAGGTGCGCGGCCGGCACGCGGACGTTCTCGAACAGCACCTCGGCGTGGCCGCCGTGGGAGTGGTCCTCGTACCCGTACACCCGCATCGCCCGCCGCACCCGGACGCCGGGGGTGTCCCGGGGCACCAGGATCATCGACTGCTGGCGGCGGGGGTCGGAGCCGTCCGGGTCCGTCTTGCCCATGACGATGAAGATCCGGCAGTCCGGGTTCATGGCCCCGGAGATGTACCACTTCCGTCCGTCGACCACGTACTGGTCGCCGTCCCGCCGGATGCGGGTCTCGATGTTGGTGGCGTCCGAGGAGGCCACCTCCGGCTCCGTCATCGCGAACGCCGAGCGGATCTCGCCCGCGAGCAGCGGCTCCAGCCACTGCTTCTTCTGCGCCTCGTCGCCGAACTGGGCGAGCAGCTCCATGTTCCCGGTGTCGGGCGCCGCGCAGTTGAGCGCGGTCGGGGCGAGGTGCGGGCTGCGGCCGGTGATCTCGGCGAGCGGCGCGTACTGGAGGTTCGTCAGCCCCGCCCCGTACTCCGCGTCCGGCAGGAAGAGGTTCCACAGCCCCTGCCGCTTGGCCTCCGCCTTGAGCTCCTCGACCACCGGCGGGTTCTCCCACGGCGAGGCGAGCCCGGCGCGCTGCTCCTCGGCGACCGCCTCCGCCGGGTACACGTGCTCGTCCATGAAGGCGAGCAGCCTGGCCCGCAGCTCCTCGGTGCGTGCGTCGTACGCGAAGTCCATGACGGATCAGCCTTCCTGAAGGGTCGTGAGGCCGTGCTCGATGAAGACCGGGACGAGTTCGCCGATGCGGTCGAAACCCGCGCCGACCGTCTGCCCCAGGGTGAAGCGGTAGTGGATGCCCTCCAGGATCACGGCCAGCTTGAACCAGGCGAAGGCCGTGTACCAGGCGAGGGCCGAGGTGTCGCGCCCCGAACGGACCGCGTAGCGCTCGACCAGCTCGGCGACGCCCGGATGCCCTGGTGCCGTCGCGGTCGTGGAGATCGGCGAGTCCGGCAGGTCGAGCGGCGTGCTGTACATCGCCAGCAGCCCTAGATCGGTCAGCGGGTCCCCGAGGGTGGACATCTCCCAGTCCAGGACCGCCTTGATGCGGTCGTCCTCGCCGATCAGGACGTTGTCGAGGCGGTAGTCCCCGTGGATCACCGTCGGCGCCGGCGACTCCGGCAGCGAGCGTCCGAGCGCCGCGTGCAACTCGTCGATCCCGGCCAGCTCCCGCCCCCGCGAGGCGTCCAGCTGCTTCCCCCACCGCCGCAGCTGCCGGTCCAGGAACCCCTCGGGCCGCCCGAAGTCCCCGAGACCCACGGCCTCCGGATCGACCGCGTGCAGCTCCACCAGCGTGTCGACCAGCCCCATGACGGCCGCCCGGGTCCGCTCGGCCCCCAGGGGGGCGAGCTCGTCCGCCGAGCGGTACGGCTTCCCCTCCACGAACTCCATGACGTAGAACGGCGCCCCGAGCACGGCCTCGTCCTCGCACAGCAGCACCGTCCCGGGCACCGGCACCCCGGTCCCGGACAGCGCGCTGATCACCCGGTGCTCCCGGCGCATGTCGTGTGCGGTCGCGAGCACGTGCCCCAACGGCGGCCTCCGCACCACCCAGCGCCCGGTCCCGTCGCTCACCACGTACGTCAGGTTCGACCGCCCTCCCTCGATCAGCCGGCCGTCGAGCGGCCCGGTCACCAGGCCGGGCCGCTCGCGGTCGAGGAAGCGGCGCAGCTCTTCGGGGTCCAGTCCTGGCAGCGGGGCGGAGCTCATCGGTGGGTACCTCCGGGTCGGCTTCGATCGGCGTTCATGATGACCGACCAGTCGGTATGTCGTCCAGAGGGGTGTGGGCAATCACCTCGCCCCTCTATCCCTCCCGCCCCATCCGTGAATACGATTCACATATGGGATCCGATCCGAAGCTGATCATCGACGAAGTCCGCGTCACCCCGATCCTCATCTCCGACCCGCCCCTCCTCAACACCCAGGGCGTCCACCAGCCCTACACCCCACGCCTGGTGATCGAAGTCCTCACCAGAGGAGGCGAGACCGGCCTCGGCGAAACCTACGGCGACCCCGTCTACCTCGACCTCGCCCGCTCCCTCGCCGCGTCCCTCCCCGGCCACCCGGTCACCCACATGAACACCCTCTTCACCCTCGCCCAGCACCTCCCCACACCCCCTCCGCCTGCCTCGGCCGGCGTCGACGCCCCCGGCCTCCGTGGCGTCCACACCGCCGAGAAGCTCCGCCTCTCCGTCGTCTCCGCCTTCGAGACGGCCTTCCTGGACGCCCTGGGCAAAACGGTCGGCCTGCCCGTCCACGCCCTCCTCGGTGGCAAGGTGCGCGACTCGGTGGAGTACAGCGCGTACCTCTTCTACCGGTGGGCGGAGCATCCGAGCGCCCACGCGGGCGTCGACCCGCCGGCCGACGACTGGGGCGCGGCACTCGACCCCGCCGGCATCGTCGCCCAGGCGCGCCGCTTCGAGCGCCTGCACGGCTTCCGCTCCTTCAAGCTCAAGGGCGGCGTCTTCCCGCCCGAGGAGGAGATCGCCGCGATCCGCGCCCTCGCCGACGCCTTCCCGGGCCGCCCCCTCCGCCTCGACCCCAACGGCGCCTGGTCCGTCGGCACCTCTCTCGCCGTCGCGCGTGAACTGAAGGACGTCCTGGAGTACTTGGAGGACCCGGCGACCGGAACGGACGCGATGGCGGCGGTCGCGGCCGGCACGGACGTACCGCTCGCCACGAACATGTGCGTCACGACCTTCGACGAGGTCCCCGAGGCCTTCGCGAAGGGAGCGGTACGGATCGTCCTCTGCGACCACCACTACTGGGGCGGCCTCCACCGCACCCGCGAACTGGCCGCGCTCTGCCGCACGTACGGCATCGGCCTCTCCATGCACTCCAACACCCACCTGGGCATCAGCCTCGCCGCCATGACCCACGTCGCGGCCACCCTCCCCGACCTCCACCACGCCTGCGACACGCACTACCCCTGGCAGACCGAGGACGTCGTCACCCCCCGCCCCCACTTCGACGCCGGCCACGTCCGGGTCCCCGACACCCCGGGACTCGGCATCCACCTCGACCGTCCCGCCCTCACCGCCCTCCACGACCGCTACCTCACCCTCCCCGCCGCCTACCGCACCCGCGACGACACCTCCCCCCTCCGCACCCCGGACCGGTGGTGACGCCCGGTAGCCAAGGCGTGTCCGGCCTTGCATTTCTCGCGGTCGAAGCCGGCTTGCGGCTCCATGCTCATTGCCGACCTCTCAGGTACGTGAGAACGGCCTGGACACGCCGGTTGGTGTCGTTACTGACCGGCAGGTTCAGCTTGGCCAGCAGGCTGCCGATGTGTTTACCCACACCTGCCTCGGTCAGGGTGAGGATGTGGGCGATCGCCGCGTTCGAATGCCCCTCGGCGATCAACGCGAGCACCTGACGCTCCCGCGGCGACAGGTGACGGAGCGGATCCCGCTGCCGCTGCATCAACTGCCGCACCACCTCGGGGTCGACGACCGTACCGCCGGCGGCCACCCGCCGCAGCATCTCCGCGAACTCGGCGATGTCGCCCACCCGGTCTTTGAGCAGGTACCCAACGGCCCGTCCCTGGCCCGAAGCGAGCAGTTCGTCAGCGTAGCTGTGCTGCACGTACTGGCTCAGCGCCACCACCGCCAAGCCGGGGTCGGCGTCGCGCAACGCCACTGCGGCGCGCAGGCCCTCGTCGGTGAATCCGGGTGGCATGCGTACGTCGGTGACCACCAGGCGGGGCCTGGTCCGCTGCACCGCCTCCACCAGCCCGTCGGCGTCACCGACCGCGGCCAGGACCTCGAAACCGAACCGGGGCAGCAGTCCGATCAGCCCCTCACGGAGCAGGACCGAGTCTTCGGCGATCACCACGTGCACGGCAGCTCCACCCGCACGATCGTCGGCCCACCGACCGGGCTGGAGATCAGCAGCCGGCCCCCGGCCGCCGCCGTGCGGTCGGCCAGACCGGTCAGGCCCGTACCTCCCGACGGGTCCGCCCCGCCGCGTCCGTCGTCACGCACCTGCACGGTCAGTATGCCGCCCGAACGCCGGACCCTCACCGCGGCCCCGCCGGCGGCCCCGTGCTTGACCGCGTTGGCCAGTGCCTCCGACACCGCCGCGAACGCAACCGTCTCCACCCCTGGCGGGAAGCGACCCGGGTCGGCGTCCACCTCGACCTCCAGCGGGCTGCCCGCGGCCAGTTCCTCGATCGCGACGCGCAGCCCCAGCTCACGGAGCGTTCGCGGACTGATCCCCCGGATCAGATCCCGCAGTTCGACCATCAACGCCATGGCGTGGTCGTGCGCCAGGGCCACCGGCGCCTTCGCCGGAGAGTCCGCCGGCAGGTCCAGCTTGGCCACACTGAGTTGCATGGTCAGGCTCACCAACCGCTGCTGAGCGATGTCGTGCAGGTCTCGCTCGATCCGGTGGCGCTCGGCGTCGAACGCGTCCGCCAGCCGCGTCCGCGACCGTGCCACCTCGACCAGTTCGGCCACAGCCGGGTCCGGCTCGGCGCACAGCAGCAACCGGGCGAGCCCGGCATGCGCACCACTGAACGTCGCGGTCAGGTACGGCAGCGCCTGGAGCAGCAGCAGCCCGAGTGCGGCCCGCCCGACCACGCCGCCCACCGGTGCCGCGGCCGCCAGCTGATGATGCACCGCAATCGGTGTGGAGACCACCACCAGGCCGGCGACCGCCAGTACCCCCAGCCACAGCGGCGCGATCACCGCCAGCAGCAGCAGGTACGCAACCGCACGCCAGGCAGCCGGATCGGTGTAGACGCCGTTGCTGGGTCGCGACACGACCGGCCCGTCGTCGGCCAGCCGCAACCGCCACCGCTCCACGGCCGCCACCGCAAGGGCCAGCCACGGCCCCACCAGCGCGAGGAGGCTCACGCCGAGCAGACCGAGCGCGATCGCGGCCAGTGCATACCAGCCCGTGTCGATCCCCTCGTTCATGAGTACTGCCACGGCCAGCACCAGGGGAGCAGACAGACAGCTCAGCACGAGCCAGACAAGGCCCGACACCACTGCCGTCGTTGCGGCGTACACCGCCCCGCGCCATGGCCACGCCGAGACCAGGAACCGGGGTCTCATCATCGCCCTGAGCAGGGTGTCGGCCGAGGTCATGGGCCCCAGGCTAGGTGCACCCGGTCGGCCCGAGCCAGGACGCTGGGGCGAGTCCTGCGGTAGGGCCAGCCCTACCTTTCCGCCGGTGGTGCCAGACCTACCCCGGGAGTAGGTCCAGCGGGCTGTCAGCGGTTGCCGACAGCCGCCTAGCTTGGGCGGACCGTGCCCGCCCACCTGCGATGTGCGGCCGATCCGACGAGGAGTCACCTTTGAGCATCACCCACGCCCGGAGGTGTGACGCCGGGCTCCTGGCCATGACCCTTCTGCTGGCCGTCGCGTTCTTCCTGGCACCGCCACTGTTCTTCCCCGGCCCGTTCGACGACTTCCCGCGCGCCTTTACCGCGTACTGGTCCTCGGGCGGCGGCCGGGGCTTCCCGGCCGACCTCCAGCACCTTGTCGACCAACAGTTCGGCTATCACCTGGTACGGGCGGTGATAGCTCTGCCGCTGCTCGTGGTGCTGGTGGCACTGGCCGTCCGGCTCCGGCGGTTCCGACTGCCGCTCGCGGTGCTCGCGCTCGCGGCGGCGGCACTGATGATCTTGAACGTCCAGGGGTTCGTGTCGCCGTTCGGCACGCTGCTGCCGCGTCTGGCGTCCCACCCCGCCAACGCCGAACTGACCGCTGACCTGGCCCAGGCCCGGAACCAGCTCGCACACGGCCCGATCTCGCCCGCGCTGCAGGTGATGCTCGACGAGTACGTGCGATGGCACCTGGTGAAGGGCGTGCTGTCCGGGCTCATGGCAGCCGTCCTCATCGGCCTGTCCGTGGTGGCCTGGCGCCGGGGGCGGCGGTGGTACAGCCTGCTGCCGACAGTCCCGGCCCTGGGTGCGCTGGTGGTCGTGGTGGCCAATGCGACCACCGTGGCGAACCCCGACCCGGGGTTCTTGCTGCTCCTCCAGGGCAGTTGGTGAGCCGCTTCAGGCGTGGCAGGCCACCGGCATTCCGCCGTTCATGGCGGCCATGTCGGCGAAGACGGTGACGGGGTCGAGGGGGGACCCCTCGGGGAGCCCGGAGAGTTCGGCGTAGGCGCGGTGGAGGTTGGCGACGAGCCGCTCGCTCTCGCGCCAGGCGGCGAACTCGCCGAGCGAGGCGCCGCGCGCGGTCTCCAGCGGGGTGGCGCCCTTGGCGTGACCCGAGGCGGCGAGGTCCTGGACGAAGAGGAGGTAGCGCTCGGTGGCGTCGTAGACGGTGGGGTCGGTGACGCGGCCGTGGCCGGGGACGACGGTGGGGGCGTCGAGGGAGCGGAGGAGGGCGAGGGCGCGGAGCGAGCCGGTGAGGGAGCCCATGGGGAGGAAGGGGGTGCCGCCGTGGAAGACGAGGTCGCCGGTGAAGACGATGCCCTGGGCGGGGAGGTGGACGAGGGAGTCGCCGGTGGTGTGGGCGGCGCCGGGGTGGATGACCCGGACCTCGATGTCGCCGACGTGGAGGGTGATCCGCTCGCGGTAGGTGAGGGACGGCGGGTGGATGTCGACGTGGCCGAAGTCGGTCTGGGGCCAGATGAGATGGAGCTGGTGGCCGGCGGCGAGCTGTTCGGCCCGGCAGTTCTCGTGGCCGATGACGCGGGCCTCGGGACGGAAGACGCCGTTGCCGTAGGTGTGGTCGCCGTGGTGGTGGGTGGTGACGATGGTGGACGGCAGGGGCAGCCCCTCGGCGAGGACGGCTTCGCGGAGGAGGCGGGCCCGGCGTTCGGTGGCGGCGGTGTCGACGAGGAGGGACTCGCGGGCGTCGCCGAGGAAGCCGGCGTTGTTGAGGCACCAGCCGCCGTCGGGCTGGACGAAGGCGTGGACGCCGGGTGCGAGCGGGACGACGTACGGATCGGTGGCAGACAAGGGATTCCCCCGGTTGAGAGCCCGACTGGACAGGGGGAAGAGTGCCAGCGGCCCCGGCCCCCGGGGAAGTCGGAACGGACCGCTCCGCCGATGCCCCGCACACGGTGTCCCCGAGTTGCGGCGGCCCGGGGCCCCGCCCAGGGTCGGAGGTATGAAGGCGATCAGCTACAGCCGGTACGGCGGTCCCGAGGTGCTCGAGTACGGCGAGCGGCCCGATCCGAAGGTCGGTCCTGACGGGGTCCTGGTGAAGGTGCGGGCGGCCGCGGTCAACCCGGTCGACTGGAAAGCCCAGGCGGGATACCTCGACGGGCTGATGGACGCGGTCTTCCCGGTCGTCCCCGGCTGGGACGTGTCCGGCGTCGTCGAGCGGACCGGCCTGTACGTCCCGGAGTTCGCCGAGGGCGACGAGGTGATGGGGTACGTCCGCGAGGACCTCCTGTCCCGGGGCACCTTCGCCGAGTACGTCGCCGCCCCGGTCCGCACCCTGGCCCGCAAACCGCGCACGGTCGGCTTCGAGGAGGCCGCCGCGCTGCCGCTGGTCGGCCTCACCGCCTACCAGGCGCTGCACCGGGCCCTGCTGGCCGGTCCGGGGGACACGGTCCTGGTGCACGCGGCGGCCGGGGGAGTGGGCTCGATGGCCGTGCAGATCGCCCGGCACATCGGCTGCCGGGTCATCGGCGCGGCACGGGAGGCGGGCCTCGAACAGGTCGCGGCGCTCGGCGCCGAACCCGTCCGCTACGACGAGGCGACCTTCGCCGAGCAGGTCCGCGCCCTCGCCCCGCTGGGTCTCGACGCCGTCCTCGACACCATCGGGGGACCGTTCCTCAAGCTCTCCGCGGGCCTGCTCGCGCCGGGCGGCCGGCTCTCCTCGATCGCCGACGGCGAGGTGCTCGGCCTCGGCGGCAGCTACTTCTGGGTGCGCCCGGACCCCGCCGACCTCGCGGTCCTCGCCGACCTCGTCGACGAGGGCGTCCTGACCGTGCGGGTGGCCAGGACCTTCCCGCTGGAGCGCGCGGCGGACGCCCAGCGCGCCAACGCCGAGGGCGGCCTCAACGGCAAGGTCGTGGTCACCGTTCCCTGAGCCGGCGGCCTGAGCCGGCGGGCGGACCTCACCCGCTCGGCGGGATGTTCTGGTTCCGCGCGAAGACGTTCCCGGGGTCGTACCGGTCCTTGAGCGCGACCAGGCGCGCGTACTTCTCCGGGCCGTACGAGGTGCGCAGCCGGTTGCCCTCGTCGCTCAGGATGAAGTTGGGCACGGAGGTCCCGGTGGTCCAGGGCCGCAGCGCGTCGTGCAGGCCGCGGGCCCAGTCGATGTGGTGCTGCCGGCCCTCGTCGCCCCACCAGACGGCCAGGCAGAAGTAGACCCACTTCGTCGGGGGGACGGTGAGGGCCATGGCGTCCCCGTCGACGCGGTCCATCGCGCCGCCCAGCGGGCAGAAGATGAGCTGGGTCATCGGCGAAGTGATCGACTCGGCCTGGGCGATGGCGGTGTCGATCGCCTCGTCCGGCAGCTCGGGCAGGTAGTCGATCTTGAAGTACTCGCTGACGCCGGTCGGGGTGGCGTCGTCCAGCATCCGTTGCACGGCGGTGTACGGCATGGGCTGGACCATCCGGACCCAGGGGTCGCCCCATTCGACGAGCGGCCGCAGGATCTCCTCGCCCCGCGCGGGGTCGCCGACGTAGGCGACGATGACTCCGCAGGCGGGCTCGCCCCGGGCCTCCTCCGGTACGAAGTCCTCCGGCGGCGCGGTCAGGAGGGCGAAGGCACCGGTGACCTCGTCGGGGGCCTGGTCCAGGAAGTCGCGGTAGAACCGGGCGAGCGGACCGGCGGCCGAGCGCGGGTGCAGGATCATGCCGGCGTACAGGAGCGGCCCGACGGGGTGGAGCCGGAAGCCGAACTCGGTGACGACGCCGAAGTTGCCGCCGCCGCCCCGGAGGCCCCAGAAGAGCTCGGGGTTCTCCTCCTGGTCGGCGTGGACGTACCGCCCGTCGGCGGTCACCAGGCGTGCCGAGGTCAGGTTCCAGGCGGACGGGCCGTACATCCGCTCCAGCCAGCCGGAGCCGCTGCCGAGGGTCAGACCGGCGACCCCGGTGTCCGAGACCCGGCCGCCGGTCACGGCGAGGCCGAACTCCTCGGTCGCCGCGTCCAGTTCGCCCCAGGTGAGCCCGGCGCCGAACCGGCCGGTACGGGCTTCCGCGTCGATCTCGACGTCCTTCATGGGGCTGGTGTCGACGACGAGGCCGCCCTCGCAGGACGCGAAGCCGGCGGTGGCGTGCCCGCCGCCCCGCACCGCGACCCCGAGGCTGTGATCGCGGGCGTACGCGAGCGCGGCGCGTACGTCCTCGGCGCCCGTGCAGCGCGCGATCAGGGCCGGATGCTGGTCGAGGTCCCGGTTGAAGCACCGGCGGACGGTGTCGTAGTCCGGGTCGGCGGGCCCGACGAGCTGGCCCTGGAAGCCCGGGATGCGGTCGGTCGGTCTGGTGGTGGTCATGGTCGTGGTCCCTGGCGAGCCGTCGACGACGGCGACCGTACGACCACGGGCCACGGACACAGCCCGGCTCGGCCCACACGGCCGCCTGCTGTACGCCGTCAGTATGCGACCGGACCCACCGGTAGGCGATTCGGTCCCGCCGCACGGCCTCGGCGGCCGCCTCACCAGATCAGCGCCGCCCCGAACACCGCGAGCGCGATCGTGCACACCGTCGCGAGCAGCGCGCCGCGCGGGGAGAGCGGCAGCGGCCTGGCCGAGCCGAGGGAGCGGATCCGGCGGTGGGACACGGCAAGGAAGCCGACCCAGACGAGGGCCGACAGGGCCATTCCGGTCAGCTCGCGCGCCCCGGCCTCGTCGCTGACGGTCAGCTTCACGGCGAGCACCGCGACGACCGTGCAGGAGAGGGTCGTACGGCGCCAGGCGAGCCGGGTCCGCTCCGGCTGGAGCCCGGGGTCCCGGGCCTCGCCGGCCGAGGTCACCGTCCGGCCCAGCCGAAGACGACGAGGACCACCATGGCGAGCGCGACCCCGGCCACCGCGAGGCTCAGGACGGCCGGGAAGCGGGAGCCGGGAAGGTCCTCGCCGCGCCGCATGGCCCGCTCGCAGCGTACCCAGTGGTTCACCGCGCGCAGCGCGCACAGCACGCCCGCGGCGAGCAGGGCGAGGGCGAGCCCGACGCGGACGCCCCAGCGCAGGTCGGGCAGGAACTGGTCGACGGCGAAACCGCCGCCGACGAGCGCGAGCGCGGTCCGGATCCAGGCGAGGAAGGTCCGCTCGTTGGCGAGGGAGAAGCGGTAGTCGGGGGTCTCGCCCTCGTCCCGGACACGCTGCGGAGCGAACCAAAGCCGCAGGTTCTGCACGAAATCGCTCACACGTGCACCCTATCGGCCGGGTGTTCCCCCCGCCCGGCCGCCCCTGTGGGGGGGGCCTGCCGATCGGGCCGGGATCGCCCTCAGCGGCCGCGCGCCCGCAGCTCCTCGTACGCGGCGAGTCCGTCAGGCACCCACTCCCAGCCGCCGAGCCGTTCGCGGACCTCGTCGTCGGTCAGGAAGCCGTGCCAGGCGACCTCCTCGACCTGCGGGTCGACCGGCAGCTCGCAGCGGACGTCGTAGACGGCGGACCACCACTTGCCGGCCACGCCGCCGGAGTCGTACAGGAACTTCAGCACCGGTTCGGGGCGGGGCAGCCCGGTGACGCCCAGTTCCTCCTCGGCCTCGCGGAGCGCGGCCTCGTCGTAGGACTCGCCGGCGCCGACGACCCCGCCGACGAACATGTCGTACAGGGAGGGGAAGACCAGCTTCGTCGGCGTCCTGCGGTGCACGAACATCCGGCCCTCGGCGTCCCGGACGCGGATGAAGACGCAGCGATGGATCAGGCCCCGCGCGTACACCTCACCGCGCGGGGCCTGTCCGACCACCCGGTCCTGCTCGTCGACGACGTCGAGAATCTCCTCAGCGGCACTCATGCCGTCATTCAAACAGCCGGGCCGAGCGGCGGGACGGTCACTGCCCCATGACGTACTTGACGGTCGGGCCGGTGGTCCAGCCGCCGTCGACGGCCAGCTCGGCGCCGGTGACGTACGAGGCGGAGTCGGAGAGCAGGAAGACGACCGCGCCCGCGATCTCGTCGGCCTCGCCGACCCGGCCCATGGGCGTGTTCGGGTACTTGCCCTCGCCGCGCTCGATGCCGACGGAGGCGGTCATCGGGGTGTAGGTCATGCCCGGGTGGACGGAGTTGACGCGGATCTTCGACGTGCCGAGCTCGACCGCGCCGATCTTCGTCAGACCGCGCACGCCCCACTTGGAGGCGCCGTAGCCGGCGGTGAGGGCGAGGCCCATCAGGCCGGCGGCCGAGGAGATGTTGACGATGGAGCCGCCGCCGGCCTCCTTCATGGCCGGGATGGCGGCCTTCATGCCGATGAAGACACCGGTCAGGTTGATGTCGAGGACCTTGCGGAAGTGCTCGACGGACTCGGTCTCCAGGAACGCGCCGGTGGAGATGCCCGCGTTGTTCACCAGGCCGTGCAGGGCGCCGAACTCCGACACCGCGTACGCGACGGCCGCCGCCCACTCCTCCTCGGACGTCACGTCGTGGTGGAAGAAGCGGGCCCGCTCGCCGAGCGCCTCGGCGGTCGCCTTGCCGTCCTCGTCCAGGACGTCGGTGACGACGACGTTGGCGCCGGCGGCCACGGCCTGGCGGGCGGCCTCGGCGCCGAGGCCCCGGGCGCCGCCGGTGATGAGCACGGTCTTGCCGGTGAGGTCGTTCATGAAAGGTCCCTTCGGGGTGTTTCAGACGCTCCGGGGCTGTGCGGCCCGGAGAAGCGCGGTGGTCGTCTCGACCAGGTCGGCGAGGAAGAGCGCCTCGCCGGTGAGCGGCTCGACGCCCTCCAGGTACTGCCGGGCGCGGTCCGCCATCGCCGCGCCGACCACGGTCAGCGCCAGGTCGAGGCGCTCCAGGAGCAGCGGTTCGGGGAGTCCGTCGGCGGCGAGCCGGCCGGCGATCCGCTCGATCAGGCGCCAGTAGACGGTTCCGGCGAGCGTGGGGTGGGGGGTGCGGGTGCGGACCCCGCTCTCGTGGCTGAGCTGCGCGGAGATCCGCAGGCAGCGCCGTCCCCGGTCGCCGGTCAGCTCGCTGGCCTCGGCGGTGACGAGGGCGGCGACCAGCTCGTGAAGGTCGTCGCCGGCCCGCTCGTAGAGGGGTGCGAGGACCTGTTCCGTACGGGCCTGGCGGCCGGCCATGACCGCGTCGAGGAGTCCGGCGCGCGAACCGAAGTGGTACTGCACGGCCGAGGGGTTCGCCTGTCCCGCGAGGGCCACGACGTCCCGCAGCTGTGCGCCGTCGACGCCCTGGGCGGCGAAGAGTTCCTCGGCCGCTCGGATCAGTTTGTCCCGGGTCTCGGGCCCTGACGTCCTTGCCATACGACCATACTAATGCTCGACATTAGAAAACGGGAGAGGGCTCCGCGCCAGGCCGCCGAGGCGAAACGGTTGACTCGATACATCCGTGTATCCAAGATGCGGTCCATGTCCTACGACGCTGATGTGATCGTGATCGGGGCCGGCCTCGCCGGTCTCGTCGCCACCGCCGAGCTGGTCGACGCCGGCCGCACCGTGATCCTCCTCGACCAGGAGCCCGAGCAGTCCCTCGGCGGCCAGGCTCACTGGTCCTTCGGCGGGCTCTTCCTCGTCGACTCGCCCGAGCAGCGCCGGATGCGCGTCAAGGACAGCCGGGAGCTGGCCCTCCAGGACTGGTACGGCACCGCCGGCTTCGACCGCGCCGAGGACCACTGGCCGAGGAAGTGGGCGGAGGCGTACGTCGACTTCGCCGCCGGCGAGAAGCGTTCCTGGCTCCACGCGCGCGGGGTGCGCTTCTTCCCCGTGGTCGGCTGGGCCGAGCGCGGCGGCTACGACGCCAACGGCCACGGCAACTCCGTACCCCGCTTCCACATCACCTGGGGCACCGGCCCCGGCATCGTCGCCCCCTTCGAGCGGCGGGTCCGCGAAGGCGCCGCCCGCGGCCTGGTCGACCTCCGCTTCCGGCACCGCGTCACCGCCCTCGGCCGCACCGGCGGAGCCGTCGACACCGTCAGCGGCGAGATCCTGGCACCCTCCACCGCCGAGCGGGGCACCGCGAGCGGCCGCGAGGCCACCGGCGCCTTCGAGCTGCGCGCCCAGGCCGTGATCGTCACCTCCGGCGGCATCGGCGGCAACCACGACCTCGTCCGCGCCCAGTGGCCCGCCCGGCTCGGCACCCCGCCCGCGAAGCTGCTCTCCGGCGTCCCCGCCCACGTCGACGGCCTGATGCTCGGCATCGCCGAGAAGGCCGGCGCCCACCACATCAACCGCGACCGGATGTGGCACTACACCGAGGGCATCGAGAACTGGAACCCCATCTGGGCCCGGCACGGCATCCGCATCCTCCCCGGCCCCTCCAGCCTCTGGCTCGACGCGACCGGCAAGCGGCTGCCCGTCCCGCTCTTCCCCGGCTTCGACACCCTGGGCACCCTCGAACACATCATGCGGACCGGCCACGACCACACCTGGTTCGTCCTCGACAAGCGGATCATCGGCAAGGAGTTCGCCCTCTCCGGCTCCGAACAGAACCCCGACCTCACCGGCAAGTCCGTCCGCGACGTCCTCGGCCGCGCCCGCGCCGACGTGCCCGCGCCCGTCCGGGCGTTCATGGACAAGGGCGTCGACTTCGTGGTCGAGAACGACCTCTCCGCCCTGGTCCGCGGCATGAACGCGCTCACCGGAGAACCGCTGATCGACGAGGCCGCCCTGCGCCGCGAGATCACCGCCCGCGACCGCGAGATCGCCAACCCCTTCACCAAGGACCTCCAGGTCACCGCGATCCGGGGCGCCCGCAAGTACCTCGGCGACAAGCTCATCCGCACCGCGGCCCCGCACCGCATCCTCGACCCCAAGGCCGGCCCGCTCATCGCCGTACGGCTCAACATCCTCACCCGCAAGTCCCTCGGCGGCCTGCAGACCGACCTCGACTCCCGCGTCCTGACGGCCACCGGCGAGCCCCTGGAGGGCGTGTACGCGGCGGGCGAGGCCGCCGGATTCGGCGGCGGCGGCGTCCACGGCTACCGCTCCCTCGAAGGCACCTTCCTCGGCGGCTGCATCTTCTCGGGCCGCGCCGCGGGCCGCGCGGCCGCCCGCGCGGTGGGCTGACGGTCCCCGCGGAACCCGGCGGCGCTCCCTCCGGAACCCGGCGTGTGGCAGGGCTCACACGCCGGGCTGTTCGTGTCGCGGGCCGCCCCGCCGCCCAGGATGGGCCCCATGGAGATAGGCATCGCACTGCCGCAGTACGGCACCCACGCCCGCGCCGACCTCATCGCGGGTTTCGCGCGGGACGCCGAGGACGCCGGGTTCGACTCGTTCTGGGTCGGCGACCGGGCCCTGACCCCGGTCGCGCCCAGCGACCTCTATCCGGGGCACACCCCGGAGAACCCGTACCCCCACCAGTACAAGACCTTCCTCGACCCGCAGATCGTGCTCACCGTCGCCGCGGCCGCGACCTCCCGCGCCCGGCTCGGCATGAGCACCCTCAACGGCCCCTGGTACCCGCCGGCCCTGCTCGCCCGCTCGCTCACCTCGCTCGACCAGGTCAGCGGCGGACGCCTCGACGTCGGGCTCGGCATCGGCTGGCTGCGCGACGAGTACACCGCGGCCGGAGCCGACTTCGGCCGGCGCGGCGCCCTCCTCGACGAGCTGCTCGACGTCCTGCACGGCTGGTGGACCCAGGAGGAGTTCGGCCACCAGGGGCCGCACTGGACGATCCCCGCGTCGTACGTGGGCCTGCGCCCCGTCCAGCCCGCAGGACCGCCCGTCTACCTCGGCGGCTTCAGCCCGGCCGCGCTGCGCCGGGTCGGCCGCCGGGCCACCGGCTGGGTCGGCGCCGTCCTGCCGCCCGCTGCTGCCCAGGGTCTGTGGGACGTGGCCCGGCGCGCGGCCGACGAGGCGGGCCGCGACCCGGAGGCGCTGCGCCGGCAGATCCGCTTCAACGCCACCCCCGGCGCCACGGCCGACTCGATCGCCGCCGTGCTCTCCGGCGTCCGCGACACCGGTGCCGAGGGCTGCTTCGTCGACCTCCAGCAGTCCGTCGACTCGCCCGGCGAGGCCCTGGAGCTCGGCACCAAGGTCCTGGGCCTGCTGCGGGGCTGAACACCACGGAACACGACGGAGGGGCCCCGGATTCCGGGGCCCCTCCGTCGCGTAGGAGAACGGCTACAGCACCAGCGACAGCAGCAGCACGAACACGATGCCGACGACCGAGATGATCGTCTCCATCACCGACCAGGTCTTGATGGTCTGGCCGACGTTCATGCCGAAGTACTCCTTCACCAGCCAGAACCCGGCGTCGTTGACGTGGCTGAAGAAGAGCGAACCGGCACCGATCGCGAGGACGAGCAGCGACACCTCACCGGTCGACATGCCCTCGGCGAGCGGGGCCACCAGGCCGGCGGCCGAGATCGTCGCCACGGTCGCCGAGCCGGTCGCGAGCCGGATCGCGACCGCGATCAGCCAGGCGAGCAGCAGGGCCGGGATCGACCAGTCCTTCGAGAAGTCGAGGATCATCTGGCCGACGCCGATGTCGATCAGGGTCTGCTTGAAGCCGCCGCCCGCGCCGACGATCAGCAGGATGCCGGCGATCGGGGCGAGGGACTTCTCGACGGTCGAGGTCAGCCGCTCCTTGGTGAAGCCGGCTGCGCGGCCCAGCGTGAACATGCCGACTATGACGGCCGCGAGCAGGGCGATCAGCGGGGAGCCGATGACGTCGGTGACCTTCTGCACGCCGTTCTCGGGGTCGTCGATCACGATGTCGACGAGCGCCTTGACCAGCATCAGGACGACGGGGAGCAGGATGGTCGCGACGGTGGCGCCGAAGCCGGGACGCTTCTCCAGGTCCTCGGAGGGGCGCACCGGGATCATCTTCTCCGGGGCCTGGATGTCGACCCAGCGGGCGGCGTACTTCGAGAACACCGGTCCGGCGATGATCACCGTCGGGATGGCGACGACCAGGCCGAGCGCCAGGGTGACGCCCAGGTTGGCGCCGACCGCGTCGATCGCCACGAGCGGGCCGGGGTGCGGCGGGATCAGGCCGTGCATCACGGACAGGCCGGCCAGCGCCGGGATACCGATCCGCATCAGCGAGTAGTTGCCGCGCTTGGCCACCATGAGCACCACCGGGATCAGCAGCACGATGCCGACCTCGAAGAACAGCGGCAGGCCGATCACGGAGGCGATCAGGACCATCGCCCACGGCATGGCCTTCTTGCCGGTCTTCGCCAGGATCGTGTCGACGATCTGGTCGGCGCCGCCCGAGTCGGCGAGCAGCTTGCCGAGGATCGCGCCGAGCGCGATCAGCACGCCCACGCCGGCCACGGTGTTGCCGAGTCCGGTGCTGAACGACTTGATGGTGGCGGCGAGCGGGGCGCCCGCGAACGCGCCGAGCGCCAGCGACCCGATGGTCAGCGCCAGGAACGCGTGCAGCTTGAACTTGGTGATGAGCAGGACGATGACGGCGATGCCGGCGAGCACGGCGATCCCGAGCTGGGCGTTGCCCGCCGAGGTGATCGGCTCGGCGGCGTCCGCTGCCAGGATCTCGACACTGAGACTGGTCACGGTGGTGTCCTTCGTACGGGCAGGAGCGGGGGGACGGGGGCGGGGGACGGAGCGGTGTCAGCCGGCGAGACCGCGCAGCGCGGCGACGGCCCGGCCGGCGATGTCCTCGGGGGTGCCGGAGACGTCGACGGCGACGCCGGCCTCGTCGTCCTGCAGCGGCTGCAGGGTGGCGAACTGGGAGTCGAGCAGCGCGGTGGGCATGAAGTGCCCCTTGCGCGCGGCCATCCGCCGCTCGATGAGCTCCCGGTCCCCGGTCAGATGGAGGAAGACGACGCCGGGGGCCGCGGCGCGCAGCCGGTCCCGGTAGCTCCGCTTCAGCGCGGAGCTGCTCACCACGCCGCCGAGCCCGGCCCGTTCGTGCGCCCAGCCGCCGATGGCGTCGAGCCAGGGTTCGCGGTCGCGGTCGTCCAGGGGGGTTCCGGCCGACATCTTGGCCACGTTGGCCGCCGGGTGGAAGTCGTCGCCCTCCGCGTAGGGGAGGCCGAGGGCCTGGGCGACGAGCGGGCCGACCGTGGTCTTGCCGGTCCCGGCGACGCCCATCACGACGACTACCGGACGCGTCGCTGCCTGGGGGGTGGTGCTCATGGGTGGTGCCTCGCTGTCTTCTTCGACATCGATCCGTCGCGCTCATGAAACCCATTGAGTACGACGTATTCAAGAGTCTGTGACATAAAAGTCGTACTTTTAATTCCCGGGTGTGATCACCCGGACCCGCGCGCATAGGCTTGCGACCATGACGACACCGGCCCAGGGACTCCACTCGCACGTCCTCGCCACCCTGGGTCTCGCGATCACGGCGGGGGAGTACCCGCCCGGCACCGTGCTGCGCACCGACGAGCTCGCCCAGCGCTTCGACGTCTCCCGGACCGTGGTCCGCGAGGTCGTCCGCGTCCTGGAGTCCATGCACCTCGTCGAGTCCCGCCGCCGCGTCGGCGTGACCGTCCTCCCCACCGCCAGCTGGAACGTGTACGACCCCCAGGTCATCCGCTGGCGCCTGGCCGGAGCCGACCGGCCCCGCCAGCTCCGCTCGCTCACCGTGCTCCGCTCGGCCGTCGAACCCGTCGCCGCCGGCCTCGCCGCCGTGCACGCCACCCCCGACCAGTGCCGCGAGCTCACCGAGCAGGCCCTCGGCATGGTCGCCACCTCGCGCGGCCGGCGCCTGGAGGAGTACCTCGTCCACGACATCGCCTTCCACCGGGTCGTGCTCAACGCCTCGGGGAACGAGATGTTCGCCCGCCTCGGCGACGTCGTCGCCGAGGTCCTCACCGGCCGCACCCACCACCACGTGATGTTCGAGGACCCCGACCCGGCCGCCGTCACCCTCCACGTCCAGGTCGCCGAGGCCGTACGGGAGCGGGACGCGGCCCGCGCCGAGGAGCTCACCCGGCAGATCGCCGTCGGCGCCCTGCAGGAACTGGACGTATTGGCTCCGTAAGCTCTGAACTAGCTCAAATATGGGCGTTCAGTGACATGCGCCACAGTCATCCGCCACGCGTGCCGTGAGGATGTGCGCTGGCCGTGCCGGGGAGACCCCCCACCGGGCGCGGCCGGGCAACGCACCGTTCCCCCCTCACGAAGGCGAACAACTCCATGACTGACCGCGTCACCGCGGCCGAGCCGCTGTCCGCCGCACCGGCGAACACGGCCGCCGCCCCCCACGTCGACGCAGGCGACGCCGGATACCGCAAGGACCTCAAGTCCCGGCACATCAACATGATCGCCATCGGCGGCGCCATCGGCACCGGCCTCTTCCTCGGCGCCGGCGGCCGGATGTCCCAGGCCGGCCCCTCCCTCTTCATCGCCTACGCGGTCTGCGGCGTCTTCGCCTTCTTCGTGGTGCGCGCCCTCGGCGAGCTCGTCCTCTACCGCCCCTCCTCCGGCGCCTTCGTCTCCTACGCCCGTGAGTTCATGGGCGAGAAGGGCGCCTACACGGCCGGCTGGCTCTACTTCCTCAACTGGTCGACCACCGCCGTCGCCGACATCACCGCGGCCGCCACCTACGCCCACTTCTGGTCGATGTTCAGCGACGTCCCCCAGTGGGTCCTCGCCCTCGTCGCCCTCGCGGTCGTCCTCGCCGCCAACCTCATCTCCGTGAAGTACTTCGGCGAGATGGAGTTCTGGTTCGCGATCATCAAGGTCGCCGCCCTGGTCGTCTTCATGCTCGTCGGCATCTTCCTCGTCGTCACCTCGCACGACGTCGGCGGCCACACCCCCGGCCTCGCCAACATCACCGACAACGGCGGCATCTTCCCCAACGGCGTGATGCCGATGCTCCTCCTCATCCAGGGCGTCGTCTTCGCCTACGCCTCCGTCGAGCTCTGCGGCGTCGCCGCCGGCGAGACCGAGAACCCCGAGAAGATCATGCCCAAGGCGATCAACTCGATCATGTGGCGCGTGGGCCTCTTCTACGTCGGCTCGGTCATCCTGCTCGCCGTCCTCCTGCCGTACACCGCCTACTCCGGCGACCAGAGCCCCTTCGTCACCGTCTTCGACAAGCTGGGCATCCCCGGCGCCGCCGGCGTGATGAACCTCGTCGTCCTCACCGCCGCCCTCTCCAGCCTCAACTCGGGCCTGTACTCCACCGGCCGCATCCTGCGCTCCATGTCGCTGGCCGGCTCCGCGCCCAAGTTCACCGGCGTCATGAACAAGGGTGGCGTCCCCTACGGCGGCATCCTGCTCACCGCGGGCTTCGGCGTCCTCGGCGTCGCCCTCAACTACGTCATGCCCGGCGAGGCCTTCGAGCTCGTCCTCAACTTCGCCTCCATCGGCATCATCGGCACCTGGGCCATGATCATGGTCTGCTCGCTGCTCTTCTGGCGCAGCGCCCAGCAGGGCAAGCTCACCCGCCCCGGCTACAACCTGCCCTGGGCGCCGTACACCCAGATCGTCACCCTGGGCTTCCTCGCCTCCGTCCTCGTCCTGATGTGGATGGACGGCGGTGTCGGCCGCACCACCGTCGCCTGCCTGCCGCTCATCGCGGCCGCGCTCGTCGCCGGCTGGTTCCTGGTCCGCCGCCGGGTCCGGACGACCGCCGCGGCGCACCAGGACTGACCTCCCCCCACGGGAACGGCGGGACCCCCGCGGGCACGGCCTGCGGGGGTCTCGCCTTTTGTCAGGAGATAGTGGTACGCAAGAGCCTTACAAGATCCGGTCGGAGGAAGGGAAGTTCGCGATGCCGCAGCACGTCCAGGGGGTCATCGCCCCCGGCAGGAACGAACCGGTACGGGTCGAGACCATCGTGATCCCCGACCCCGGGCCCGGTGAGGCCGTCGTGAAGATCCAGGCCTGCGGCGTCTGCCACACCGATCTCCACTACAAGCAGGGCGCCATCAACGACGAGTTCCCCTTCCTGCTCGGCCACGAGGCCGCCGGAATCGTCGAGTCGGTCGGCGAGGGCGTCACCGACGTCACCCCCGGCGACTTCGTCATCCTCAACTGGCGCGCCGTGTGCGGCACCTGCCGCGCCTGCCTGCGCGGCCGCCCCTGGTACTGCTTCGCCACCCACAACGCGAATCAGAGGATGACCCTCCTCGACGGCACGGAACTCTCCCCGGCCCTCGGCATCGGCGCCTTCGCCGAGAAGACCCTCGTCGCCGCCGGCCAGTGCACCAAGGTCGACCCCGCCGTCGCCCCCGAGGTCGCCGGCCTCCTCGGCTGCGGCGTCATGGCCGGCATCGGCGCCGCCATCAACACCGGGAACGTCGGCCGCGGCGACACCGTCGCCGTCATCGGCTGCGGCGGCGTCGGCGACGCGGCCGTCGTCGGCTCCCGCCTCGCCGGAGCCGCGAAGATCATCGCCGTCGACATCGACGACCGGAAGCTGGAGACGGCGAAGGGCATGGGAGCCACCCACACCGTCAACTCCCGCTCCACCGACGCCGTCGAGGCCATCCGCGAGCTCACCGGCGGCTTCGGCGCCGACGTCGTCATCGAGGCCGTCGGCCGCCCGGAGACGTACCAGCAGGCCTTCTACGCCCGCGACCTCGCCGGCACCGTCGTCCTCGTCGGCGTCCCCACCCCCGACATGAAGCTCGAACTGCCCCTCCTCGACGTCTTCGGCCGCGGTGGCTCCCTCAAGTCCTCCTGGTACGGCGACTGTCTGCCCTCCCGTGACTTCCCGATGCTGATCGACCTGCACCAGCAGGGCCGCATCGACCTCGCCGCCTTCGTCACCGAGACCATCGGCCTCGGCGATGTCGAGAAGGCCTTCGCCCGCATGCACGAGGGCGACGTCCTCCGCTCGGTGGTGGTGCTGTGATGAGCGCCCGCATCGACCACCTCGTCACCTCCGGCACCTTCAGCCTCGACGGCGGCACCTGGGACGTCGACAACAACGTCTGGATCGTCGGCGACGACACCGAGGCCGTCGTCATCGACGCCGCCCACGACGCCGACGCCATCCTCGCCGCCCTCGACGGCCGCGCCCTGCGCGCCATCATCTGCACCCACGCCCACAACGACCACGTCGACGCCGCCCCGGCGCTCGCCGCGGCCACCGGCGCCCGCATCCTGCTCCACCCCGCCGACCAGCCGCTCTGGAAGCAGACCCACCCCGACCACACCCCCGACGGCGACCTCGCCGACGGCCAGGTCCTCACCATCGCCGGCACCGACCTCACGGTCCTCCACACCCCCGGCCACGCCCCCGGAGCCGTCTGCCTGTACGCCCCGGAGCTCGGCACGGTCTTCACCGGCGACACCCTCTTCCAGGGCGGCCCCGGCGCCACCGGCCGGTCCTTCTCCGACTTCCCGACGATCGTCGACTCGATCCGCGAGAAGCTCCTCACGCTGCCCCCGGAGACCGTCGTCCGCACCGGCCACGGCGACCCGACCACCATCGGCGCCGAGGCCCCGCACCTGGAGGAATGGATCAAGCGAGGGCACTGAGAGCCAACCGGCTCTCGAACCGCAGCTCCTCGCCCGTGAACGGGTCGGCGAACTCCAGCGTCCGCGCCAGCAGTTGCAGCGGCCGCGCGAAGTCCTCCGGCCCGTCCTCACGCACCACCGGGTACACCGGATCGTGCAGGATCGGCAGCCCGAGGGCGTTCATGTGGACCCGCAGCTGATGCGTCCGCCCGGTCACCGGCACCAGCCGGTACCGCCCGAACCCGCCCCCGTGCTCCACCAGCCCGATCCGGCTCTCCGCGTTCGGCTCGCCCGCCACCTCCCGGGCGGCCATCACCCCGCGCTCCTTCTCGATACGGCTCCGCACGGTCACCGGAAGCTCCACGCCGGGGTCGTACGCGGCCACCGCCTCGTACTCCTTGCGGACGAGCCGGTCCCGGAACAGCGTCTGGTACGCCCCCCGGTCCTCCTCCCGCACCACGAACAGCACCAGGCCCGCCGTGAGCCGGTCGAGCCGGTGCGCGGGCTGCAGCCGGGGCAGGCCCAGCTCCCTGCGCAGCCGCGCGAGCGCGGTCTCCGTCACGTGCCGCCCACGGGGCATCGTCGCCAGGAAGTGCGGCTTGTCCGCGACCACGATCCGCTCGTCCCGGTACACCACCCCGACCGGGAACGGCACCGGACGCTCCTCGGGGAACTCGCGATGAAACCAGACGTACCGCCCCACCGCGTACGGCTCCTCGCCGCTCACCGGCCCGTCCACGCCCACGAAGAGGCCGTCCCGCAGCATCTCCTCGACCCGCGCGGCCCCGATCGCCCCCGCGTACCGGTCGACCAGATGCTCCCGCACGGTCCGCCACAGGCCCTCGGGATCCTCCGGCAGGCGCACCCGCACGGGATCGATCCCGTCCCGCTGGGGGAGCGGGGAAGAAGGGGCCTTGGCTCTGCGACGCACCGGTTCCTACCGCCGTAACGAGAAAGGCCCCACATGATGTGGGGCCTTTCGCTGGTGTCCGAGGGGGGACTTGAACCCCCACGCCCGATAAAGGGCACTAGCACCTCAAGCTAGCGCGTCTGCCATTCCGCCACCCGGACTAGGTGTTTTTCTGTCTTCCGGGCCGCTCGGCCCTTCCGACGAACAGAACAATAGCAGGGTTCTGAGGTGGTCGATCACCACACCCTCCGGGCCCCTGTCATGTGACAGCCGCATGTCGGCCGACGGGCGCCCTTGGGGCGCGAGGGGATCACGCGCGAGGATGGGGGCGACCGCAAGGAAGCACGTGGGGCACGTAGTGGGAGGAAGCAGCGTGAGCGAGTCGAAGACGGCCCAGGGCGTCAGGGGCGAGGACGAGGTCGTCGACCTCTGTCGCGATCTCATCCGCATCGACACCAGCAACTACGGCGACCACTCCGGCCCGGGCGAGCGGGCGGCGGCCGAGTACGTCGCCGAGAAGCTCGCGGAGGTCGGACTCGAGCCGAAGATCATCGAGTCGCACAAGGGGCGGGCCTCCACCGTCGCCCGCATCGAGGGCGAGGACCCGTCCAAGCCGGCCCTGCTCATCCACGGCCACACCGACGTCGTCCCGGCCAACGCCGAGGACTGGACCCACCACCCCTTCTCCGGCGAGGTCGCCGACGGCTGCGTGTGGGGCCGCGGCGCCGTCGACATGAAGGACATGGACGCGATGACCCTCGCGGTCGTACGGGACCGGCTGCGCAGCGGCCGCAAGCCCCCGCGCGACATCGTCCTCGCCTTCCTCGCCGACGAGGAGGCCGGCGGCACCTACGGCGCCCGCCACCTCGTCGACAAGCACCGGGACCTCTTCGACGGCGTCACCGAGGCGATCGGCGAGGTCGGCGGTTTCTCCTTCACCGTCAACGAGAACCTGCGCCTCTACCTGGTCGAGACGGCGCAGAAGGGCATGCACTGGATGCGCCTCACCGTCGAGGGCACCGCGGGCCACGGCTCGATGACCAACAGCGACAACGCCATCACGGAGCTCTGCGAGGCCGTGGGCCGCCTCGGCCGCCACCAGTGGCCGGTGAGGGTCACCAAGACCGTCCGGTCCTTCCTGGACGAGCTCTCGGACGCCCTGGGCACCCCGCTCGACCCCGAGGACATGGACGGCACCCTCGCCAAGCTGGGCGGCATCGCCAAGATGGTCGGCGCCACCCTGCGGAACTCGGCCGCCCCGACCATGCTCGGCGCCGGCTACAAGGTGAACGTGATCCCCGGCCAGGCCACGGCCCACGTCGACGGCCGTTTCCTGCCCGGTTACGAGCAGGAGTTCCTCGCCGACCTCGACCGCATCCTCGGCCCGCGCGTCAAGCGCGAGGACGTGCACGGCGACAAGGCCCTGGAGACCAGCTTCGACGGCGCCCTGGTCGACGCCATGCAGCTGGCCCTGCGCGCCGAGGACCCGATCGCCCGCGCCGTGCCCTACATGCTCTCCGGCGGCACCGACGCCAAGTCCTTCGACGACCTCGGCATCCGCTGCTTCGGCTTCGCCCCGCTCCAGCTGCCGCCGGAGCTCGACTTCGCCGGCATGTTCCACGGCGTCGACGAGCGGGTGCCGGTCGACGGCCTGAAGTTCGGCGTCCGTGTCCTCGACCGCTTCATCGACGCCTGCTGAGACCCCCGAATTCGTCCGTGCGTTTGCGTTTGACCGGAAAGAGTGAATGAACACGGGGGCTCGTAGCCCCCACCATTCCCCCTCGTTACAGGTGTGCGGTCCGCGGCTGGGGCCGCATTTCCAACTAGGAGGAATAATGATCAAGAAGGTCGTCGCTGCTGCGGCTGCCACGGGCGGTCTCGTTCTCGCGGGTGCGGGCATGGCCGTTGCCGACGCGGGTGCCCAGGGTGCCGCCATCGGTTCCCCCGGTGTCCTCTCGGGCAACGTCGTCCAGGTGCCGGTTCACGTCCCGGTGAACGTGTGCGGCAACACGGTCTCCGTGATCGGGCTGCTGAACCCCGCCTTCGGCAACACCTGCGTCAACGCCTGACGTTGTCCCTCGCCCCGTGAGGGTGTGAGCCGGTCCGGCCCCGGAGTGCGTGCCATGCACTCCGGGGCCGGTGGCCATCTCCGCCCCGGGTGTTCCGCCCGGTGGCACTCTTCCGAAGCCGAGCAGCAGGGAACAGCTATGCGACAGGTCACGCGCAAGGGCCTTATCACCGTGGCGGCCGCCGGAGGCGTTTTCGCCGCGGTCGGCGGCGGTTATGCGCACGCCGATTCCGGAGCGAACGGAACGGCCACGAATTCCCCGGGCGTCGCGTCCGGAAATTCCGTCCAGGTCCCGGTCCACGTACCGGTGAACGCCTGCGGAAACACCGTCGATGTCGTCGGAGTGATGAATCCGGCGATGGGCAACAAGTGTGCCAACACCTCGGGATCCGGCAGCGGCTCCTCGGTCAGTGGGCACACGAGCGACTCTCCGGGCGTCGCCTCCGGCAACACCGTCCAGGTGCCCGTCGACGTCCCCGTGAACGTCTGCGGCAACAGCCTCACCGGCGTCGGCCTCGGCAACGCCGTCGCCGACAACGACTGCGGCAACGGCGGCGGCGGTGACACGGGCTACGGCGACGACGACACCGGCTACGGCGAGGAGACCCCGGGCACACCGGGGACCCCGGGTACGCCTGGCACCCCCGGTACACCTGGCACCCCCGGGACACCGGGTACGCCCGGCACCCCTGGCACGCCGGGGACCCCCGGTACGCCGGGGACTCCGGGTACGCCTGGGACCCCCGGTACTCCTGGGACGCCCGGCACCCCGGGAACTCCCGGCACCCCCGGCACTCCGGGCACCCCCGGCACTCCTGGTACCGACAGCGGGCCGAACACGCCGGGCACGCACGGGGTCACGCCCCCGCGTGCCACCGAGGAGCTGGCAGAGACCGGTGCGGGACCGCTGGGTCTGATCGTTCCGGCGGGCGCCGGGCTGCTGCTCGCGGGCTCGCTGATCTACCGCCGGACGCGGGGCGCCGCCTGACCGTCGCTCTCCGTGCGCCGGACGTGACGCACGACGCACCACGCACAGGGGCCCCGCAGAATGCGGGGCCCTTTCCCGTCGGCTACCAGGTCGCCCGGATCTGGCGGATGATCCGGCGCTTGAGCCGCACCCTGCGGCTGCCGTCCCGGTGCAGGCTCAGACGGTCCAACTCCCAGTGCCCGTACTCGGCGTGGTCGGTCAGCAGCCGCGTGGCCTCCTTGCGGGAGACACCGCGCGGCACGTACACATCGACAAATTCGTATTCCGGCATCGCATCTATTGTGCGGGCACGGGCCCGGTACGGATAGCGTCTGTCCCATGTCTGATGCTGCGCAGCCCACCGCTGCCGAGGTACGTGCCGCCGCCGAGGCGGTCAAGACCGCACTGGACCGTCACCTCGCGGCGGTCGAACTCCGCACGGGAGACGACGACAAGGCCGTCTACGAGGCCTTCAACGCCCTTGCCGCGGCGGCCGAGGCGTACGACGAACTCCTCTACGACCGCTACGACGAGGTCACTCCCTTCGAGATCCCCGGGGCGGACGGCGCATTGCCGCCATACGCCGGACCTGACGAACCTCATGCCCTCAGCCTCCTGATCCGCCGCGACTACGCCGTGGCGGAACCGCAGCGCCTGCTCGCCCAGGCCCGGCGGGTCGCCGAACTCGACGGCGACGACACCACCGACGGCGCGGCCGCCAGGGCCGGGGCGTCGCCCCTCGCGGCGCTCGGTGTGATCTTCGGCGAGTACGAACCGGACGAGATCGCCTCCCGGCACAAGGAGTTCGGCCTTGAGGAGGGCGACTCCACGCTCTGGGTCACCGCCGCCGAAGAGCTGCCGGAACCGGGGGAGTGGCTGGGCGCGCCCTTCGACCACGCCGACCCCGAGCGGATCGTCTGCCGCTTCGACGTCAGCTCCGTCTTCGACGAGGACGAGGACGCGGACGACGACGCGGACGACGACGCGGATCCCGAAGGCGAGGAGAGCGACGGGCGGGCGGCCGCCGCCGGCGTGGACCAGCACGCGGGCGCCGGTTCCTGAACGCACCATGGAGGGCCGGGACACCGCGCTGAGCGGCGTCCCGGCCCTCCGTCCGTCCTCCCCGGCCCCGTCCTACTCCTCGGGGGCGGCGAGCAAGGCCTCCAGGAGCGGCCGCAGCCGGGTCGTGCGCTCCGGGGCGACCCCCTCGGCCACCGCGCGGGCCAGGGCCTGGTCCACGCCGTGCACGACCGACAGATGGCGCTCGGCCCGGCCGAAGGCGGTGTACACCCACGGCCGGCTCAGACCGCCGGCGGCGTCGCCCGGCAGCACCACGACGACCGCGGGCCAGCGCGCCCCGGCGGCCTGGTGCGCGGTGAGCGCCCAGCCGTGCCGCAGGGCCTCCTCGACCCGCTCCTTCGGCACGAGGACCTCCGCGTCCCCGCACCGCACCCGCAGGCCCTCGGCGTCGGCCCCGAGCACGGTGCCCGTCACCGTCCGGCCCGGCGCCGGCGCGTACGCCACCCGGTCGCCGGGGTCGTAGCCGCCGAAGCGGCCGGGGCCGGGGTTGAGCCGCTGCTTGAGGGCGGCGTTGAGCGCGCGGGTGCCGGCGGAGCCGCCGTGGCCGACGGTGACCACCTGGGTCTGCTCGGAGGGCACGCCGATCGCCCGGGGCACCGAGTCGGCGACCAGCTGGACCGCACGGTGCACGGCCTCGCCGGCGTCCCGCGCGGGGACGATCACGACCTCCTTGCCGGGGGCCTCCACCTGGTTCAGTTCGCCGACGCCGATGCCCGACACGAGCTCGCCGAGCGGCCCCGGGTCGGGGACGCGCGAGGCGATCCGGGGGCACACCCGGGCCGCGAGCGCGTCGGCGAAGACCCGTCCCGCGCCCGGCGCGCCCAGCACCTCGGGGTCGCCGCTCAGGACCAGCCGGCAGCCGTCCGGCAGGGACTCCACCAGCATCGCGGCGGTCTCGACGTCCAGCTGCGGCGCGTCGAGCACCACCAGGAGGTCGAGCGCGAAGGCGCCGTCCTCGTCACGGCCGGGACCGGCCGTCCCGGCCAGCAGGGCGCCGACGGTCACCGCGTCCGCGGCGCCGAGCGCGTGCCGTCCGGTGTCGCTGTGGACGGCGACGAGCGTACGGAGTCCCCGCGCGCGGGCCGCCTCGGCGAGGGCCACCGGCTCGGCGCGGGAGGCCTCGCCGCCGGTGTGCAGTACGAGCCCGTGCTCGCCCGCGGCGCGTTCGAGCTCGGAGCCCTCCCAGGGCTGGGCCGTCACCGTCTTGACCAGGCGCGCGAGTCCGTCCGCGAGGCTCTCCTCCGCGAGGGCGTACCGATCGAGCCCGAGCAGCACCGGCGGGGCCGGTTCGTCGCTGGCGGGCCGGGCGGGCTCCTCGGTCGGCTCATCGTCCTCGTCGGGCTCCGGCCCGTCCGCCGCCTCCTCCTCCTGGAAGACGAGCACCGCGCCCTCGGAGACGGCCGTCTCGACGGCCTCCTCCGGGTCCGGCACCCCGTGCCCGGCGAGCCCGGCGCGCAGGGTCTGGATCTCCAGGGCCGTGTCGCCCTGGAGCGCGGCCCGCTCCAGGAGCCACACCGTCAGCGCGACCGTCCGGCGCGGGTCGCCGGGTCCGCACGCGGGGCCGAGCAGGGCCCGCGCGAAACCGTCCGCCTGCTCCGGGCGCACCCCGGACACCGCGAGCAGCTGCCAGGGGTCCTCGGCCAGCGCCGCCGCCGCGTTCTCGCCGAGCGCGGCCGCGACCTGACCGGCCAGCGCCTCGGGCGCCCCGCCCTTCGCCAGGACCTCTCGCACGGCGGCGGTGGTGCCGGGTGCCGGCGCGGAGGTCCGCTCGGGCGCGGGGGGCCGCACGGTGGCGGCCCGGTCCGCCTCGGGGGCCGTACGCCGAGGGGCGGGCTCGGGCGCGTCGAAGACGGAGCCGCCGCCCGTGGACGCGCCCCCTTCCATGGCCCGTACCGCCGCCAGCAGGTCCGCCGCGGTGCCGCTCAGCTTGGCGCCGCTCGCCACCGTCCCGTCCTTGTCGGCCTTCCGCGCCGCGATCTTCGCCCGCAACTCCCGCTGCGCCGCCAGCTCGGCCTGCGCCTCGTTCACCTCGGCCGCGCCTTCGCCCCCGGCCGATGCCCCTTCGCCTCCGGCCGCGCCTTCGCCTCCGGCGGTGCCTTCGCCTGTGGCCTCTTCCGGTCCGCCTTCGGCGGTTTCGGCCGCGGTGGGCTCAGGGGTGGCGTCCGGCGCGGCCTCCTCGCGGGTGTCGGTGGGGGGCTCGGCGGCCTCGGGCGCGGTTTCGCCGGAAGGCTCGGTCACAAGGTGCTCCAGTCGTGATCCGGATAGCGGTGCATGGGCGCCGACACATCGTCCAGCGCCCGACAGATCTCGTCAGGAAGACTAAGGCTCTCCACTGACAACGCGGCCGTGAGCTGGCGTGCCGTGCGCGCGCCGACGATCGGGGCGGTGACTCCGGGCCGGTCGCGGACCCAGGCGAGGGCCACGTGGAGCGGGGTGGTCGCGAGGCCGTCGGCGGCGGTCGAGACGGCCTCGACGATCCGGCCGGCGGCGTCGTCGAGGTACGGCTCGACGAACGGCGCCATGGTCTCCGAGGCGGCCCGGGAGTCCGCGGGGGTCCCGCCGCGGTACTTGCCGGTGAGGACGCCGCGGCCGAGCGGCGACGACGGGAGCAGGCCTATGCCGAGGTCGAGGGCGGCCGGCAGCACCTCGCGCTCGACGCCCCGCTGGAGCAGCGAGTACTCGAGCTGGGCGCCCGCGAGCCGGGTCCGGTCGCCGGCGAGCTGCCAGGTGCCGGCCTTGGCCAGCTGCCAGCCGCAGAAGTTGGCCACGCCCGCGTACCGGGCGCGGCCGGTGCGTACGGCGATGTCGAGGGCCTGGAGGGACTCCTCGAGAGGCGTGTACGGGTCGTAGGCGTGGAGTTGCCACAGGTCGACGTGGTCGGTGCCGAGCCGGGCGAGGGAGGCGTCGAGCGCGGCGAGCAGGTGCCCGCGCGAGCCGTCGGTGCGCCGGTAGGGGTCGGGCACGCTGCCGGCCTTGGTGGACAGCACGAGGTCCTGCCGGGGCACGAGGCCGTCGAGGAGGCGGCCGAGCAGGTACTCGGCCTCGCCCCCGCCGTAGACGTCGGCGGTGTCCACGAGCGTGCCGCCCGCGTCCCAGAACGTCTTCAACTGCTCGGCGGCGTCGTGCTCGTCGGTGTCCCGGCCCCAGGTGAGGGTGCCGAGGCCGATGCGCGACACACGCAGGCCGGTACGTCCGAGATGCCTCTGCTCCATGGGCGGGAGATTACTGGCCAGGGCACCACGCGGAGAGAGCCTGTGGACAACCGTGCCCTGACGGATGCCCCGGGTGCGCGCTAGAGTCCGGCTCACAGGGACGTTACCGATGGGTAAGGGGTGTGTGGAATGCGGCTCGGCATCAACCTCGGCTACTGGGGCGCCGGCATGGACGGCGACAACCTCGCCGTCGCCCAGGAGGCGGACCGCCTCGGCTACGACGTCTGCTGGGCCGCGGAGGCGTACGGCTCCGACGCGCCCACCGTCCTGGCGTGGGTCGCGGCGAAGACCGAGCGGATCGACGTCGGCTCCGCGATCATGCAGATCCCGGCCCGTCAGCCCGCGATGACGGCGATGACCGCCGCCACCCTCGACTCGCTTTCCGGCGGCCGCTTCCGCCTCGGCCTCGGCGTCTCGGGACCCCAGGTCTCCGAGGGCTGGTACGGCGTGAAGTTCGACAAGCCGCTCGCCCGGACCCGCGAGTACGTCGAGATCGTCCGCAAGGCCATGACCCGCGAGCGGCTCAGCTACGAGGGCGAGCACTGGACGCTGCCGCTCCCGGGCGGCCCCGGCAAGCCCATCAAGCTCACGGTCCACCCGGAGCGCGAGCACATCCCGCTCTACATCGCCGCCATCGGCCCCAAGAACCTGGAGCAGACGGGCGAGATCGCCGACGGCGCCCTGCTGATCTTCCCCTCCGCCGACCACCTGGAGGAGACCGCGCTCCGCCACCTGCGGGCGGGCCGCGAGAAGGCCGGCCTGACGATGGAGGGCTTCGACGTCTGCCCCACGCTGCCGCTCGCGCTCGGCGACGACGTGAACGCCCTCGCCGACGTCTTCCGCCCGTACACCGCGCTGTACGTGGGCGGCATGGGCAGCCGCAAGCAGAACTTCTACAACCAGCTCGCGCAGCGGATGGGGTACGAGAAGGAGGCCGCCGAGATCCAGGACAAGTACCTGGCCGGCGACAAGGCGGGCGCCGCTGCCGCCGTGCCGCAGTCCCTGATCGACCAGACCGCCCTGCTCGGCTCCGTCGAGCGCATCGCCGACCGGATGACCGCCTACGCCGAGGCCGGTGTCACCACGCTCACCCTCGCCCCGGCCGGTTTCACCCTCGACGAGCGCCTCGCCGCCCTGCGGGCCGGAGTCGAGGCGATGGAGCACGCGGGCCTGGCGTAGTCACGGCGAGCGCCGTCGAGAAGGTCTGCGGCCGTGGTGGGGGCTCGGGGGTCTTCCCCGCCACGGCCGTCACGCAGCACAACGGCTGCGTGGGGCCGCCGGTTACGCCTCCGGGCCTCACTCTTTCGGCCGAGTCGTCGCGCCCTGCTGTTGCCCGGCGTGTCGGAGCGGACTTGACTCGTTCTCCCCGGACGTACCGGAGTACGGGCGTCCGCACGGAGGTGGCGGCGATGCTCACGGCCAAGGGCCTGTTCCAGGAAATCATCGACAACGACGAGTCCTTCCGGCTCTTCTGCTCCATCGCCGCGAGCGGCGAGTCCCAGGGCGGCTGGGAGAACGCCCGGATCGCGGCCCTGGTCGCACCCGGGATGAGGGATCTCACGCCCAAGATCACCCGGCACGGCGCCGACGAGGACAAGCACGGCCGGATCTTCCACGCGCTGATGCGGAAACGCGGCCTGGAACCCGTTCCGGTGCCGCCCGACACCGACTACACGATGCTGCTCGAAGAGCGCGGCATCGGCCTCGCGCACGACAAGCTCCGCCGCGACGAGCCGCTGACCGAGGAGGACGTCGTCGTCTACCTCGCGCACAGCAGGGTCACCGAGGAGCGCGCGGCCGAGCAGATGCAGCTGCTCGTGAAGTACTTCGGTGACCATCCGGAACTCGGCAAGGCGATCCGGATGATCTGCAACGACGAGGACAACCACCTCGCCTACTGCCACGAGGAGCTGCTCAGGCTGGCCCGCGCGGGCCACGGCCGGCTGATCCAGCGGACCCTGCGCGCGTCGGCCCTCGCCGAGATCCAGGTCTACCGGGACGTCAGCCTCGCGGTGATGCGGCACATGGGCCGGATCCTGGGCTGGCCCCGCCCCAAGGCGGCCGCGCTCGCCGCCGGGATCCACGGGGTCTACGCGTACGACCGGGCCGCCGGCTGGCACCGGATGGTCGACCTGAGGATGCCCGAGCGGCTGGACGCGCTCGGTGGGCCCGTCGCGCCCGTACCGGCCTTCTGAGCCGCCGCCCCGGTCCCGTACCCCGCCCGGGACGTGCCGGGCGGGCCGGTCACATCCAGCCGCGCCGCTTGAAGACCCGGTACAGGGTGACGACGATGCCGGTCATGAGGAGGATCACCACGGGGTACGACCAGGTCCAGCGGAGCTCCGGCATGTGGTCGAAGTTCATGCCGTAGATGCCGGCGACCATCGTGGGGACGGCGGCCATGGCGGCCCAGGCCGAGATCTTCCGCATGTCGTCGTTCTGCCGGACGCCCATCTGTGCGAGATGGGCGGACAGGACGTCGGAGAGCAGCCGGTCGAGGCCTTCCACCTGCTCGTTGGAGCGCATCAGGTGGTCGTTGACGTCGCGGAAGAAGGGCTGGGCGGCCTCGTTCACGAACGGCACCGCACCGGCCGTGAGGCGGGCCATCGGCCCCGCCAGCGGGCCGCTGGCCCGGCGGAACTCCAGGACCTGCCGCTTGGCCGTGTAGATCCGCTCGGCGGTGTTCGCCGGATTGCCCCCGGTGGGCGCGAAGACGTCCGCCTCCAGCTCCTCCAGGTCCACCTGGAGCTCGCCGGCCACGTCGAGGTAGTGGTCCACGACCGCGTCGCTCACCGCGTACAGGACGGCGGTCGTGCCGTGCTTGAGGACGTGCGGTTCGGCCTCCAGGCGCTTGCGGACCGCCATCAGGGGCGCGCCTCCGCCGTGCCGGACGGTCACCACGAACGAGTCGCCCAGGAAGAGCATGAGCTCGCCGGAGGACACCCGGTCGCTCTCGGGTTCGTACACGATCGGCTTGAGCACCACGAACAGGGAGTCGTCGTAGACCTCCAGCTTGGGCCGCTGATGGGCCTTCAGCGCGTCCTCGACGGCCAGCGGATGCAGCGCGAACTCCGAGGCGACGTGCGAGAACTCCTCCTCGGTGGGCTCGTGGAGTCCCACCCACAGGAAGGCGTCCCCGGTCGCCCGGGCCTCCGCCAGGGCGTCGGAGAGGTCGGAGGGGCCGTCCGTGCGGCGCCCGTCCCGGTAGATGGCTGAATCCACGATCACCCGGCGCATTCTTCCCCGAAACCATCCCGCCACGCACGCGCGTGCCGCCCGCCGCACCGGCCCTGCCCCCGCCACGCACGCGCGTGTCGGCGGAGGGCGGGGTCGTAGGCTGGCCCGCATGGCCACGCTGATCCTCGTCCGGCACGGACGCTCCACCGCCAACACCTCCGGGGTCCTCGCCGGGCGCACGCCCGGGATCGCGCTCGACGAGCGCGGCGCCGGGCAGGCGGCCGCGCTGCCGGGGCGCCTCGCGGGCGTTCCGCTCGCCGCCGCCGTGTGCAGCCCCCTCCAGCGCTGCCGGGAGACCCTGCGGCCCCTCCTGGAGGCCCGCCCGCAGCTGCCCCTCCACGTCGAGGAGCGCATCAACGAGTGCGACTACGGCGACTGGTCGGGCCGCAAGCTGGCCGAGCTCAACGACGAGCCCCTGATGGAGGTCGTCCAGGCGCACGCCTCCGCCGCCGCCTTCCCGGGCGGCGAGTCGATGCGCGCCATGCAGAACCGGGCCGTCGAGGCCGTACGCGACTGGAACGCCCGGATCGAGGCCGAGCACGGCGAGGACGCCACGTACCTCATGTGCTCCCACGGGGACATCGTGAAGTCGATCGTGGCCGACGCCCTCGGCCTGCACCTCGACCTCTTCCAGCGCGTCCACGTCGACCCGTGCTCGGTCACCGTCATCCGCTACACGCGGACGCGTCCCTTCCTCCTCCGCCTCGGCGACACCGGGGACTTCGCGGCCCTGGCCCCCCGCGAGCACCCCGACAGCAGTGGGACGGCGGAGGTCGGGGGTGGTGCGGGCGCGGCGTGATCCCCTTGCGCAGTAGGGTGGACGCGCCGCCGTAGTACGACCGTCGAGACGCAAGGGAGTCGGGAACGTGTCCCGTCAGGTGTTCCTCTACGACCCACCGGAGCGGTTCGTGGCCGGTACGGTCGGGCTGCCTGGCCGCCGTACGTTCTTCCTGCAGGCGTCCGCGGGCGGCCGGGTCACCAGCGTCGCCCTGGAGAAGACGCAGGTCGCCGCGCTCGCCGAGCGGATCGACGAGCTGCTCGACGAGGTCGTGCGCCGCACCGGGGGCAACGCCCCGGTCCCCGCCGTGGCCCCCGCCGAGATCGCCGACACCGCCCCGCTCGACGCCCCCGTCGAGGAGGAGTTCCGGGTCGGCACCATGGCGCTCGCCTGGGACGGCGAGGAGCAGCGGATGATCGTCGAGGCGCAGGCCCTGGTCGAGCTCGACGTGGACTCCGAGGAGGACCTCGCCGAGGCCGAGGAGCGGCTGCTCCAGGACGAGGAGAACGGCCCGCCGATGCTCCGGGTCCGCCTCAGCGGCGCCCAGGCCCGCGCGTTCGCCAAGCGGGCCCTGGACGTGGTCAACGCGGGCCGGCCGCCGTGTCCGCTGTGCAGCCTGCCGCTCGACCCCGAGGGGCACGTCTGCCCGCGCCAGAACGGATACCGCCGCGGCGCATGAGTAGCAGCCCTTCGACCCCGCGGGACGCCGAGCTGCTCGCCCGCGGTGAGCTGACCGTGCGCGGCCGGGTCCGCGAGGCGTCCAACGCCGTCCTGTACTGCTCCGTCGCCTACGAGGGCCGTGAGGCGGCCTGCGTCTACAAGCCCGTGGCGGGGGAGCAGCCGTTGTGGGACTTCCCGGACGGCACCCTGGCGGAGCGCGAGGTCGCCGCGTACGAGCTCTCCGAGGCGACCGGCTGGGGGCTGATCCCGCCGACCGTGCTCCGCGACGGGCCGTACGGGGAGGGCATGGTCCAGCTGTGGATCGAGGCCGACCCGGGGGCGCGGCTCCTCGCGCTCACCGAGGACGACGAGGCCGGTGAGGGCTGGAAGGCCGTCGGGCCCGCCCAGGTGGACGAGGGCCGCACCGCGCTCCTCGTGCACGCGGACACCCCCCAGCTGCGGCGCCTCGCCGTCCTCGACGCCGTCATCAACAACGGCGACCGCAAGGGCGGGCATCTGCTGCCGGCGCCGGACGGGCGGCTGTACGGCATCGACCACGGGGTCACCTTCCACGTCGACGACAAGCTGCGGACCCTGCTGTGGGGCTGGGCGGGCGAGGAGCTGCCCGCCGAGGCGGCCGGCGTGCTGGACGGGCTCGACCGTTCCCTGGCCCCGGGAGCGCCGCTCGCCGCCCGTCTGGCCCAACTCCTGACCGGTGCCGAGGTGGCGGCCGTACGCGCCCGCGTGGCGGCCCTCCGGGCGAGCGGACGGCACCCGGAGCCCTCGGGGCAGTGGCCGGCGATCCCCTGGCCGCCCGTCTGACCGGGGCCTGAGCCCGGGGCGATGGGTTTCGGCCAAGGCAGGAGAAGGGCAGGCACCCCTGGGGGGTATGCACGCAAGCCTCCGACCCGCAAGAGTGCCTAATCGGTCAAGATCCCGGATCCGGTTCGTATCCGGAACACCTGTCCGGTTACGCTCGGGTCATGCATGCCTGGCCCGCTTCTGAGGTCCCCGCCCTTCCCGGCAAGGGCCGCGACCTCCGGATCCACGACACCGCGACCGGTGGACGAGTCACCCTCGCCCCCGGCCCCGTCGCCCGTATCTACGTCTGCGGCATCACGCCGTACGACGCGACCCACATGGGTCACGCGGCGACCTACAACGCGTTCGACCTCGTTCAGCGCGTGTGGCTCGACACCAAGCGGCAGGTGCACTACGTCCAGAACGTGACGGACGTGGACGACCCGCTCCTGGAGCGGGCCATCCGCGACGGCATCGACTGGGTCGGCCTCGCCGAGCGCGAGACCGCCCTCTTCCGCGAGGACATGACCGCCCTGCGGATGCTGCCGCCGCAGCACTACATCGGCGCCGTCGAGGCCATACCGGGCATCATCCCGCTGGTCGAGCGCCTCCGGGACGCGGGCGCCGCCTACGAGCTGGACGGCGACATCTACTTCTCCGTCGATGCCGACCCGCACTTCGGGCAGGTCTCGAACTACAGCACCGAGCTGATGCGCCACCTCTCCGCCGAGCGCGGCGGGGACCCGGAGCGTCCCGGCAAGAAGAACCCGCTCGACCCGATGCTCTGGATGGCGGCCCGGGAGGGCGAGCCGAGCTGGGACGGCGGAAGCCTCGGCGCCGGCCGCCCCGGCTGGCACATCGAGTGCGTCGCCATCGCCCTCGACCACCTCGGCATGGGCTTCGACGTGCAGGGCGGCGGCTCCGACCTGATCTTCCCGCACCACGAGATGGGCGCCTCGCACGCCCAGACCCTCACCGGCGAGTTCCCGATGGCCAAGGCGTACGTCCACGCCGGCATGGTCGGGCTCGACGGCGAGAAGATGTCGAAGTCCCGCGGCAACCTGGTCTTCGTCTCGGCGCTGCGCCGGGACGGCGTCGACCCGGCCGCCATCCGGCTGGCGCTGCTCTCGCACCGCTACCGCGAGGACTGGGAGTGGACCGACCAGGTCCTCCAGGAGGCCGTGGAGCGGCTCGACCGCTGGCGCGCCGCCGTGTCCCGCCCCGACGGCCCGTCCGCCGACGCGCTCGTCGAGGAGCTCCGCGAGGCGCTCTCCGACGACCTCGACACCCCCACCGCGCTCGCCGCGGTGGACCGCTGGGCCGCACGTCAGACGGCCGAGGGCGGCGACGACGAGTCCGCGCCCGGACTCGTCTCCCGCGCGGTCGACGCGCTCCTCGGGGTCGCCCTCTAGGGGTCGTACCGCACAACTCGCTTGCGGGGAACCGTCTTCGGACTTCTTGAGGAAGTCCGGAGGCGGTTCCTTTTTGTCCTGTCGCGATGCTCGAATCTGCGCTAAATAGGCCCCATGCAATCATCAATACGCATGAGAGCTGCAGTCGTCGGTGCACTCCTCGGGTTCGTCGCCACCCTCGCGGGACCCGGTGCCACCGCCACGGCCGCACCGTCCGACACCACCGTCGGCGACGTCACCGGCTTCGCCGCCGACGGCCCCGTCTACCGGCTGACCGCCGGCCAGGCCGAGGCACGCGTGTCCTTCGTCACCGCCGACACCTTCCGCATCGAACTCGCCCCCGACGGCAAGTTCACCGACCCCACCGGCACCGACATCACCCTGCCGCAGGGCCCCGCGCCGGCCACCAGCTGGCGCGACCTCGGCGACCGCTACGAACTCGGCACCGCCGAGGTGACCCTGCGGGCCTACAAGGCACCGCTCCGCTTCGCGGCCGTCCGCGCCGACGGGACCGTCCTCTGGTCCGAGACCCAGGGCCTCACCTGGAACCAGGACCACACCGTCCAGACCCTCGCCCGCCGCGCCGACGAGCAGTTCTACGGCGCCGGCATGCAGAACGGCCGCGGCAACACCTCCCACCGCGGCAAGACCGTCGAGGTCGGCGTCGACTACAACTGGAACGACGGCGGCCACCCCAACTCCGTCCCGTTCTACCTCTCCTCCGCCGGCTACGGCGTCTACCGCAACACCTACGCCCCCAACACGTACGCCTTCACCGAGCCCGTCACCACCACTGCCAAGGAACGGCGCTTCGACGCCTACTACTTCACCGGCACCGGAGGCGACGCCGCCAAGGACGTCATCGGCCAGTACACCCGGCTCACCGGCAAGCCCTTCCTGCCGCCCGTGTACGGCCTGGAGATCGGCGACTCCGACTGCTACCTCCACAACGCCAACCGGGGCGAGCGCCACACCCTCGACGCCCTGAAGATCGCCGACGGCTACGTCGCCAACGACATGCCCAACGGCTGGATGCTCGTCAACGACGGCTACGGCTGCGGCTACGAGAACCTCGCCGAGACCTCCGCCGGCCTCGCCGACCGCAAGATGAAGCTCGGCCTGTGGACCGAGGACGGCATCGACAAGCTCGCCGACCAGGTCAAGGCCGGCCAGCGGGTCGCCAAGCTGGACGTCGCCTGGGTCGGCGACGGCTACAAGTTCGCCCTCGACGGCTGCAAGGACGCCCACGCCGGCATCGAGGCCAACAGCGACGCCCGCGGCTTCACCTGGGCCCCCGAGAGCTGGTCCGGCGCCCAGCGCTGCGGCGTCCAGTGGTCCGGCGACCAGTCCGGCAGCTGGGAGTACATCCGCTGGCAGATACCCACCTACGCGGGCGCGTCCATGTCCGGCCTCGCCTACACCACCGGTGACGTCGACGGCATCTTCGGCGGCAGCGCCAAGACCTACACCCGCGACCTCCAGTGGAAGACCTTCCTGCCCGTCACCATGACCATGGACGGCTGGGCCGCCAACGACAAGCAGCCCTTCCGCTACGGGGAGCCGTACACCGGCATCAACCGCGCCTCCCTCAAGCTCCACGAGGCCCTGCTCCCGTACATCTACAGCCACGCCCACCGGGCCACCAGGACCGGCGTCGGCCTCGCCCGGCCGCTGGCCCTCGAGTACCCGGACGACCCGAAGGCCGCGAGCGACGCGGCGAAGTACGAGTTCCTCAGCGGCGAGGACTTCCTGGTCGCCCCCGTCTACCAGGACGCCGTCGAACGCGACGGGATCTACCTGCCCGCGGGCACCTGGATCGACTACTGGAGCGGGCGCACCTACCAGGGCCCCGTCACCGTCGACGACTACAGCGCCCCGCTCGACACCCTGCCCCTCTTCGTACGGGCCGGGGCGGCCGTCCCGATGTGGCCCGGCGACATCCGCTCGTACCAGGACCGCGCCCCCGGCGACCCGCTCGCCTGGGACGTCTACCCCAAGGGCAGCTCCTCCTTCGAGCTGTACGAGGACGACGGCGTCACCCGCGAGCACCGCGCCGGGAAGTACGCCACCCAGCGCGCCGAGGTCAGCGCCCCGCAGGCCGGCCCCGGCGACGTCTCGATCCGCGTCGGCGCCAGCACCGGCACGTACACCGGCAAGCCGGCGGCCCGGCCGTACGCCTTCACGGTCCACACCGGCGACGCGCCCGGCACGGTGAAGCTCGACGGGCGCAAGCTGCCCGGCCTCACCTCCCGCGCCGCCCTCGACGCGGCCGCCGAGGGCTGGTGGTACGACCGCGACGAGCGCGGGGGAGTGGTACGGGTCAAGACCACCGCCCAGTCCACCGGCCGCGGCTTCGAACTGCGCCTGACCGACACCAGCGCCGTCGGCGGGGCCGTCCCCGGCGCCGCCGCCGTCCTCGCCGTGCCCACCGGCCAGGAGCTCGGCGCCGGCACGCCCGGCACCGTCGCCGTGGACGTCACCGCGGGCACCCGGGACGCCACCGACGTACGGGTCTCCGTCGACGCCCCGGCCGGCTGGCAGGTCACCCAGGCGGCTCCGATCGCCCGCGTCCCGGCCGGCACCACCCGCCGCGTGGAGGTGGCCGTCACCCCGGCGGCCGGCGCGAAGCCCGGCGAGGTCACCCTCTCGGCGACCGCCCGCCACCGCGCCGCGGGCACCGACCGCACGGCCGTCCAGCGGTTCGCGCTCGGGGTGATGCCCCCGGCGCCGACCGCCGATGCCTGGGCGAGCGACCTGCCCTGGCTGCGCGCCACCAACGGCTGGGGACCGGCCGAACGCGACCGCTCCAACGGCGAGTCCGCCGCCGGTGACGGCAAGCCGCTCACCCTGGCCGGAAAGACCTACGAGAAGGGCATCGGCGCCCACGCCGACTCCGACATCGAGGTCTACCTCGGCGGCCGCTGCACCGCCCTCACCGCCGACGTCGGCATCGACGACGAGATCGCCGGCTACGGCGACGTGGCCTTCTCCGTCGAGGCCGACGGCCGGGTCCTGTGGACCTCGCCCCGGCTGACGGGGGCCTCCGCGACCCTGCCCGTGAACGTCGACGTGACCGGGGCGCGCCACCTCCGGCTGCGGATCACCGACACCAACGGGTCCAAGAGCGGCGACCACGGGGACTGGGCGGCGGCCCGCCTCGACTGTGGCTGATCCTCGCCCCGCAGGCGCGAGATCCGGCCAAGTCCCTTGAGTGAAGCGTGTGTTGTGATGAGCTGTGAGTGCCAGTAGACCGTTTGTACGAAAGGGCACTCAGTGGAGCATCCCCTCGCACGCAGAGGATTCCTGGGAGCCGCCGCCGCCATCGGCGCGGCGGCTCTCACCGGCCCGCTCACCGCGGGCCAGGCGCGGGCGGCGGCTCCCGGCGGGCACTGGCCCACCGGGTTCCCGCTGCCGACCGGCTTCCAGCCCGAGGGCATCGCCATCGGCCACAGCCCGTACGCCTACTTCGGCTCCCTCGGCAACGGGGCCGTCTACCGGGCCTCGCTCGCCACCGGCGAGGGCCGGATCGTCCACCAGGGCGGCGACGGACACGTCACCGTCGGACTCAAGATCGACCGGGCGGAGCGCCGGCTCTTCCTCTCCGGCGGCTGGAGCCGGGAGATCCGCGTCGTCGACGCACGCTCGGGTGCGGTCCGACGCCAGTTCACCGGCATCGGCGCCGACACCACCATGGTCAACGACGTCGTCCTCACCCCCGGCGCCGCCTGGTTCACCGACTCCTACCAGCCGCAGCTCTACCGTCTCGACCTCGACCGCACCGGCGAACCCGGCCACGAGGTGACCCCTGTCCCGCTCGGTGGCGACTGGGTCCAGGGCCCCGACTTCACCGCCAACGGCATCGCCCGCACCCCCGACGGCCGGGCCCTGCTCGTGATCAACGTCTTCCGCGACGGCGGCACGCTGATGCGGGTCGACCCGCGCACCGGCACCGCCCGCGCCGTCGACCTCGGCGGCCTGCGGATCCCGAACGGCGACGGCCTGCTGCTCCTCGGCCGCGACCTGTACGTCGTCCAGCAGGCGACCAACCGGATCGACGTCGTCCGGCTCGACGCGACCGGCTCGCGCGGCACCGCCATCGCCCTGATCACCGATGCCGACCGCTTCCGCGTCCCCACCACCGCGGCGGCCTGGGGCGACCGGATCTATCTGCCCAACGCCCGGTTCGGCCTGGACCCTGACCCCACCACCGCCGCGTACGACGCGGTCTCCGTGCCGAAGGTCTGAGCCCGGAAAGCCGAACGGGAGGGGCGGCCGCGCCACCCCTCCCGTACCGGGTCACTCCTCGGCGTCGCCGCCCGCGCCCTCGGCGGGCGGTTCGGGCTCGCCGCCCGGACCCTCCGCCTCCGCGTCCGGGGCCGGCCGGTCACCTTCCCGCTCCGGCTGATCCGCGCCCGGAACCGCCTCGGGTCCCGGCTGTTCCGGCTTCGGCGGTCGGGTGCGGCCGCCGGCCTCCCGCAGGAACGGGGAGTCGCCGCCGTCCGTCGCCATGCCGGGGCCAGGTCCTGTGCCGGGCTCGCGGCGCCGCAGATAGCGCTCGAACTCGCGGGCGATCGCCTCGCCGGAGGCCTCCGGCAGCTCGGCCGTGTCCCGCGCCTCCTCCAGGGTCTGCACGTACTCGGCGACCTCGCTGTCCTCCGCCGCCAGCTGGTCCACGCCCAGCTGCCAGGCCCGCGCGTCCTCGGGCAGCTCGCCCAGCGGGATGCGCAGACCGATGAGGTCCTCCAGACGGTTGAGGAGCGCCAGGGTCGCCTTCGGGTTCGGCGGCTGCGACACGTAGTGCGGCACCGCCGCCCACAGGCTCACGGCCGGCACGCCCGCGTGGGTGCACGCCTCCTGGAGGATGCCGACGATCCCGGTCGGGCCCTCGTAGCGGGTCTCCTCCAGGTCCATCGTCCGCGCCAGATCGGGGTCGGAGGTGACCCCGCTGACCGGGACGGGCCGGGTGTGCGGGGTGTCGCCGAGCAGCGCGCCCAGGATCACCACCATCTCCACGCCCAGCTCATGGGCGAAGCCGAGCAGCTCGTTGCAGAAGGAGCGCCAGCGCATCGAGGGCTCGATCCCGCGCACGAGCACCAGGTCGCGGGGCTTGTCGCCGCCGACCCGGACCACGGAGAGCCGGGTCGTCGGCCAGGTGATCTTCCGGACGCCGTTGTCCAGGAAGACCGTCGGCCGGTTGACCTGGAAGTCGTAGTAGTCCTCGGCGTCGAGCGCCGCGAAGACCTCGCCCTTCCATTCCCGGTCCAGATGGGCGACCGCGGTGGAGGCGGCGTCGCCGGCGTCGTTCCAGCCTTCGAACGCGGCCACCATGACCGGGTCGATCAGCTCGGGTACCCCCTCGAGCTCGATCACCCAGCGCCTCCTTTTCGAAGTTCCTGTCGTACGGACCAACCTTACGGGTTTCCGGCGGCCCGCCCGCAGCCCCCGGACAGCTCCGAAAACGCGTGCGGCCTTGATCGACTACCCAGGAACTCCCCTCCGCACACGGCCGGCCCGCCGCCGCGCCCGGGTACGCCGGAGGGGCGGCCCCTCGAAGAGGAACCGCCCCCGGGCGTACGGACGTTACTTCCGCAGCATCGACTCGACGCCGGCGCGGACCTCGTCCGTCGCCAGGCCCCGGATCGTCAGCGTCGTACGGCGGCGCAGCACGTCGTCCGCCGTCTCGGCCCACTCGTGGTCGCGGGCGTAGGCGACCTGCGCCCAGATCTCCGGGGCGTCCGGGTGGATCCGGCGGGCCAGCTCCGGGTTCTCGTTCGCCATCCGGGCGATCTCGAAGGAGAGCGAGCCGTAGTGCGTCGCCAGGTGCTTGGCGGTGTCGGCGGCCATCCGGGGACCGGGTGCCGGGCCGTCGACGAGCAGCCGGTGCGCGACCGCGTTCGGGTTGGCTATGCCGGGCAGCGGCAGCCGCTTCGGCAGCGCGGACACCGGCTCGTAGTCCTCGCCGAGCGGGTGGCCCGGGAGCTGCTCCAGCTTCTTCATGACCGTGCGGCCGATGTGGCGGAAGGTCGTCCACTTGCCGCCGGCCACCGACAGCATGCCGCCGCGGCCCTCGGTCACGACCGTCTCGCGCTTGGCCTTGGAGGTGTCGCCGGGACCGCCGGGGAGGACCCGCAGACCGGCGAAGGAGTAGGTGATGAGGTCGCGCGACAGCTGCTGGTCGCGGATGGAGAAGGCGGCCTCGTCCAGGATCTGGGCGGTGTCCTTCTCGGTGACCTCGACCTGGCCGGGGTCGCCCTCGTACTCCTCGTCGGTGGTGCCGAGGAGCAGCATGTCCTCCCAGGGGAGGGCGAAGGTGATCCGGTACTTGTCGATCGGGGTGGCCAGCGCGGCCTTCCACGGCGAGGTCCGCTTGAGGACCAGGTGGGCGCCCTTGGAGAGGCGGATGGAGGGGGCCGCGTTCGGGTCCTCCATCTTGCGCAGGTGGTCGACCCAGGGGCCGGTCGCGTTGAGCACGAGGCGGGCGGTGACGCCGAACTCGTCGCCGCTGGTGCGGTCCTTGAGCTCGGCACCGGTGACCCGGCCGCGGGTGAACCGCAGACCGGTGACCTCGGCGTGGTTGAGGACGGTGGCGCCGGCGTCGACCGCGGCGCGGACCGTCATCAGGGCCATGCGGGCGTCGTTCATCTGGTCGTCGCCGTAGACGGCGACGGCCTTCAGGTTGTCCGTACGCAGCTCGGGGACGTCCTGCGCGGCCTTGGCGGGGGAGAGCAGGTGGCCGACGCCGTCGCCGAAGGCCGAGAGGGCCGAGTACGCGAAGACTCCGGCGCCGAGCTTGGCCGCGCCGTGCGGGCCGCCCTTGTAGACGGGCAGGTAGAAGGTGAGGGGGTTGGCGAGGTGCGGTGCCACCTGACGGGAGACCGCACGCCGCTCGAAGTGGTTCTCCGCCACCAGCTTCACCGCGCCGGTCTGCAGGTAGCGCAGACCGCCGTGGAGGAGCTTGGAGGAGGCGGAGGAGGTGGCGCCGGCGAAGTCGCCGGCGTCCACCAGGGCCACCCGCAGGCCCGACTGCGCGGCGTGCCAGGCGGTGGAGATGCCCAGGATGCCACCGCCGATCACCAGGAGGTCGTACGTCGCCTTGGAAAGCTGGTCCCGGGTCTCGGCGCGGCTCGGCAGGGAGCCGGACGCCGGGTGCGTCCCAAGGGCAGGGACGCTCTGCAGGGTGGTCATGTCGATCTACTCCTCGGGTGCGTCGTCGAGCCAGCCCATGGAACGTTCTACGGCCTTGAGCCAGCTCTTGTACTCGCGGTCACGCTTGTCGGCGTCCATGCGAGGGGTCCATTCCGCGGCGCGGCGCCAGTTGGCGCGCAGCGCGTCGGTGTCCGGCCAGAAGCCGACGGCCAGGCCGGCGGCGTAGGCGGCGCCGAGGCAGGTGGTCTCGGCGACCATCGGACGCACGACGGGCGCGTCCAGGAAGTCCGAGAGGGTCTGCATCAGCAGGTTGTTGGAGGTCATGCCGCCGTCGACCTTGAGCGCGGTCAGCTCGACGCCGGAGTCCTTCGTCATGGCGTCGGTGATCTCGCGGGTCTGCCAGGCGGTGGCCTCCAGGACGGCGCGGGCGATGTGCGCCTTGGTGACGTACCGGGTGAGGCCGGCGATCACACCGCGGGCGTCGGAGCGCCAGTACGGGGCGAAGAGGCCGGAGAAGGCCGGTACGAAGTACGCGCCGCCGTTGTCCTCGACCGAGGACGCGAGGGTCTCGATCTCGGCGGCGGACTTGATGAGGCCCATCTGGTCGCGCATCCACTGCACCAGCGAACCGGTGACGGCGATCGAGCCCTCCAGGGCGTAGACCGGCTTGGCGTCGCCGATCTGGTAGCCGACCGTGGTCAGCAGCCCGCTGTAGGAGTTGATGATCTTGTCACCGGTGTTCATCAGCATGAAGGTGCCGGTGCCGTAGGTGGACTTGGCCTCGCCCTCGGCGAAACAGGTCTGGCCGAAGAGGGCCGCCTGCTGGTCGCCGAGCGCCGAGGCGACCGGGATGCCGTCCAGGACGCCGCCCTTGACCTGACCGTAGACCTCGGCGGAGGAACGGATCTCGGGCAGCACGGCCGCCGGGATCTCCATGGACTGGAGGATCTTGTCGTCCCACTCCATGGTGTGCAGGTTCATCAGCATGGTGCGCGAGGCGTTGGTGACGTCCGTGACGTGCACGCCGCCGTCGACGCCGCCGGTCAGGTTCCAGATGACCCAGGAGTCCATGGTGCCGAAGAGGATCTCGCCGCGCTCGGCGCGCTCGCGGAGCCCCTCGACGTTGTCGAGCAGCCAGCGGACCTTCGGACCGGAGAAGTACGAGGCGAGCGGCAGGCCCGTCTCGCGGCGGAAGCGGTCCTGGCCGACGTTGCGGCCGAGCTCCTTGCAGAGGGCGTCGGTGCGGGTGTCCTGCCAGACGAGGGCGTTGTGGACAGGCTCACCGGTGTTCTTGTCCCAGAGCAGGGTGGTCTCGCGCTGGTTGGTGATGCCGATGGCCTTGACGTCCGCGGCGGCGATGCCGCCCTTCGTCAGGGCGCCGGCGACGACCTCCTGGACGTTGGTCCAGATCTCGGCGGCGTCGTGCTCGACCCAGCCCGGCTTCGGGAAGATCTGCTCGTGTTCCTTCTGGTCGACGGAGACGATCCGGCCGTCCTTGTCGAAGACGATGCAGCGCGAGGAGGTGGTGCCCTGGTCGATGGCCGCGATGAACGGGCCGGAGGTGTGTGCGTCGGTCACGGTGTGCTCCAAGGGAGGTCTGGAAGAAGGACGGCTCAGGCGAACGCGATGTTGTAGATACCCGCGGCGATGGCTCCGCCGACCAGCGGTCCGACGACCGGGATCCAGGCGTAGCTCCAGTCGGAGCCGCCCTTGTGCGGCAGCGGCAGCAGGGCGTGCACGATGCGCGGGCCGAGGTCACGGGCCGGGTTGATCGCGTAGCCGGTCGGGCCGCCGAGCGAGAGGCCGATGGAGACCACGACGAACGCGGTGATCAGGGCGCCTATGACGCCGAGGCCCTTGCCGCTGTCGTTCAGGCCCTGGGTGAGCACGGCCAGGACGAGCACGACGGTGCCGATGATCTCGGTGGCCAGGTTCTGCCAGGTGTTCCGGATCTCGGGGCCGGTGGAGAAGATGCCGAGCACCGGGCCGGGGCCCTCGACCGGCTTCTTGCCCGAGGCCTCGGGGTCGGCGAGGTGCGCCTGGAACTGGCCGTAGTAGGCCACCCAGACCAGCGCCGCGCCGATCATCGCGCCGAGCATCTGGCCCGCGATGTAGACGGGGACGTTGTCCCACTCCCCGTCCTTGATCGCGATTCCGACCGTGACGGCGGGGTTCAGATGGGCGCCCGAGAGGGAAGCGGTCATGTAGACGGCCGTCATGACGGCGAAGCCCCACCCGAAGGTGATCGCGAGCCAGCCCGCGTTGCGGGCCTTGGAGCCCTTGAGCGTCACGGCGGCGCACACACCGCCGCCGAGCAGAATGAGTACGGCGGTACCGATGGTCTCGCCGAGGAAGATGTCGGAGCTGGACACCCGCGACTCCTTTGTCCTTCGTCCAGGGGAAGGCGAACCCCGGGTCCCTCCGGTGGTCCGCGCCCTCGTGCTGAGGGCGTTACCGGCCCTTGGCAGTGCCACACTCTAGCGTGTATTGCCGTTAGGTGTTCGACAATGCCGACCGATGAACGGAAGTTTTGCCCCCGGGTTAACAGCACGTCAAGGGTCCGGGACGTGAAAAACCCGCCGATAACGCGATCGTTACCGACGGGTTCGTTCGTCTGTGGGGCGTCTGCGGGGCGCGCGCGGAGGCGTACCCCCGCGGCGTGTCAGAAGCGGCCGGCGCCCAGGTCGCGCGAGACCGCGCGGGCGCAGTCCCGCACCGCCGCCACCAGCTCGGGGCGCAGCTCGCCGCCCGGGCAGAGCCGCTCCACGGCGCCCGTCACGGCCACCGCGCCCACCGGCATCCGCCGCCGGTCGTGGATCGGCGCGGCCACCGACGCCACGCCCTCCCAGGTCTCCTCGGCGTCCGCCGCCCAGCCGCGGGCCCGCACCAGGTCGAGCAACTCCTCGAACTCCCCGGTCTCCGTGGTCGTCCGGGGCGTGAACGCCTCCCTCTCGACCTCCAGGACCTCGCTGTGGGCCACCGGGTCGTACGCCGAGAGGACCTTGCCGAGCGCCGTGGAGTGCAGCGGCTGCATGGCCCCCACCTCCAGGACCTGACGGCTGTCGTCCGGCCGGAAGACGTGGTGCACGATCAGCACGCCCCGCTGGTGCAGCACCCCCAGGTGCACGCTCTCGCCGCTGGACCGCGCCAGGTCGTCCGTCCAGACCAGGGCGCGCGCCCGCAGCTCGTGGACGTCCAGATAGCTGTTGCCGAGCCGCAGCAGCTCCGCGCCCAGCTGATAGCGGCCCGAGGCCGCCTCCTGCTCGACGAAGCCCTCCGCCTGGAGGGTGCGCAGGATGCCGTGGGCCGTTCCCTTGGCGAGGCCCAGTGAGGACGCGATGTCGGACAGGCCGAGCCGGCGCTCGCCGCCCGCGAGCAGTCGCAGCATGGCCGCCGCCCGTTCAAGCGACTGGATGTTCTTCGCCATCGCCCGGCCCCTTATCCCTCTCACGCTGTCCACAACGCTGTTCGACAATGCTGAACACTATCGGTCGATGCCGACCTTGCGTTACACCTGACAGTGTCGGACAAGAACGGGCCGGACCGGGAGTCCCCGCACACAGGATGCCGTCCGGCCCGTGGGACGCCGTGTCCACCCCGGGCCGGGCGCGGTTACGCTGGCCACGTGCACCCTCCGCCGAGGGCGCAAAGCCGACAGCCGTCGCATCCCAGGGAGCTCATCCATGGCCTCGTCGCCGACCCCTTCCGCTGACAGCAGGACCCGTGTCGCCGCCCTTCGCGAGGCGCTCGCGACCCGGGTCGTCGTCGCCGACGGAGCCATGGGCACCATGCTCCAGGCCCAGGACCCCACCCTCGAGGACTTCCAGAACCTCGAAGGCTGCAACGAGATCCTGAACGTCACGCGCCCCGACATCGTCCGCTCGGTCCACGAGGAGTACTTCGAGGCCGGCGTCGACTGCGTCGAGACGAACACCTTCGGCTCCAACCACTCCGCCGCCGGCGAGTACGAGATCGCCGACCGCATCTTCGAGCTCTCCGAGGCCGGCGCCCGGCTCGCCCGCGAGGTCGCCGACGAGTTCGGCGCCAAGGACGGCCGGCAGCGCTGGGTCCTCGGCTCCATCGGCCCCGGCACCAAGCTGCCCTCGCTCGGCCACACCACGTACGACATCCTGCGGGACGGCTACCAGCAGAACGCCGAGGGCCTCCTCGCCGGCGGCGCCGACGCCCTGATCGTGGAGACGACCCAGGACCTCCTCCAGACCAAGTCGAGCCTGGTCGGCGCGCGCCGGGCCATGGAGGCCCTGGGCGTCGACGTGCCCCTCATCTGTTCCCTCGCCTTCGAGACCACCGGCGTCATGCTGCTCGGCTCCGAGATCGGCGCCGCGCTGACGGCCCTCGAGCCGCTCGGCATCGACATGATCGGCCTCAACTGCTCGACCGGCCCGGCCGAGATGAACGAGCACCTCCGCTACCTCGCCCGCCACTCGCGCACGCCCCTGATGTGCATGCCGAACGCCGGCCTGCCGATCCTCACCAAGGACGGCGCCTACTTCCCGCTGACGCCCTCCGAGATGGCCGACGCGCAGGAGAACTTCGTCCGCGACTACGGCCTCTCGCTCGTCGGCGGCTGCTGCGGCTCCACGCCCGAGCACCTGCGCCAGGTCGTCGAGCGGGTCCAGGGCGTCACGCCCCCCGAGCGCTCCCCGCAGCCCGAGCCCGGCGCCGCCTCGCTCTACCAGACCGTGCCCTTCCGCCAGGACACCGCGTACATGGCGATCGGCGAGCGCACCAACGCGAACGGCTCCAAGAAGTTCCGCGAGGCGATGCTCGAAGCCCGCTGGGACGACTGCGTCGAGATGGCCCGCGACCAGATCCGCGAAGGCGCGCACATGCTCGACCTGTGCGTCGACTACGTCGGCCGGGACGGCGTCGCCGACATGAAGGAGCTGGCCGGCCGCTTCGCCACCGCCTCCACCCTGCCGATCGTGCTCGACTCCACCGAGGTCGACGTGCTGCGCGCCGGTCTGGAGAAGCTCGGCGGCCGGGCCGTCATCAACTCGGTCAACTACGAGGACGGCGACGGCCCCGACTCCCGCTTCGCCAAGGTGACGCGCCTCGCCCAGGAGCACGGCGCCGCGCTGATCGCCCTCACCATCGACGAGGAGGGCCAGGCCCGCACCGTCGAGCACAAGGTCGCCATCGCCGAGCGCCTCATCGAGGACCTCACCGGCAACTGGGGCATCCGCGAGTCGGACATCCTGATCGACACCCTGACCTTCACCATCTGCACCGGTCAGGAGGAGTCCCGCAAGGACGGCGTCGCCACGATCGAGTCGATCCGCGAACTGAAGCGCCGCCACCCGGACGTCCAGACGACCCTGGGCCTCTCCAACATCTCCTTCGGCCTCAACCCGGCCGCCCGCATCCTGCTGAACTCGGTCTTCCTCGACGAGTGCGTCAAGGCGGGCCTCGACTCGGCGATCGTCCACGCCTCCAAGATCCTGCCGATCGCCCGCTTCGACGAGGAGCAGGTCACCACCGCCCTCGACCTGATCTACGACCGCCGTGCCGAGGGCTACGACCCGCTGCAGAAGCTGATGGCGCTGTTCGAGGGCGTCAACACCAAGTCGCTGAAGGCCGGCAAGACCGAGGAACTCCTCGCCCTGCCGCTCGACGAGCGCCTCAAGCGCCGGATCATCGACGGCGAGAAGAACGGCCTCGAAGCCGACCTCGACGAGGCCCTCACCTCCCGGCCCGCCCTCGACATCGTCAACGAGACCCTGCTCGACGGCATGAAGGTGGTCGGCGAGCTCTTCGGCTCCGGCCAGATGCAGCTGCCGTTCGTGCTCCAGTCCGCCGAGGTCATGAAGACCGCGGTGGCCCACCTGGAGCCGCACATGGAGAAGTCGGACGCCGACGGCAAGGGCACGATCGTCCTCGCCACCGTCCGCGGCGACGTCCACGACATCGGCAAGAACCTCGTCGACATCATCCTCTCCAACAACGGCTACAACGTCGTCAACATCGGCATCAAGCAGCCGGTCTCCGCCATCCTGGAAGCCGCCGAACAGCACTCCGCCGACGTCATCGGCATGTCCGGCCTCCTCGTGAAGTCCACCGTGATCATGAAGGAGAACCTGGAGGAGCTGAACCAGCGCGAGCTGGCCGCCAAGTACCCGGTGATCCTCGGCGGCGCCGCCCTCACCAGGGCCTACGTCGAACAGGACCTGCACGAGATCTACCAGGGCGAGGTCCGCTACGCCCGCGACGCCTTCGAGGGCCTGCGCCTCATGGACGCCCTCATCTCCGTCAAGCGGGGCGTCCCGGGAGCCGCGCTCCCCGAGCTCAAGCAGCGCAGGGTCCCCAAGAACACGGCGACCGCCCTCCAGGTCGACGAGCCGGAGCCCGGCGGCCGCTCCGACGTGGCCACCGACAACCCGGTGCCGGCCCCGCCCTTCTGGGGCACCCGGGTCGTCAAGGGCATCCCGCTCAAGGAGTACGCCTCCTGGCTCGACGAGGGCGCCCTCTTCAAGGGCCAGTGGGGCCTCAAGCAGAACCGCGCCGGTGACGGCCCGGCGTACGAGGAACTGGTCGAGACCGAGGGCCGGCCGCGGCTGCGCGGCTGGCTGGAGCGCCTCCACACCGAGAACCTCCTGGAGGCGGCCGTCGTCCACGGCTACTTCCCCTGCGTCTCCAAGGGCGACGACCTGATCATCCTGGACGAGGCCGGCAACGAGCGGACCCGCTTCACCTTCCCCCGCCAGCGCCGCGGCCGCCGCCTCTGCCTCGCGGACTTCTTCCGCCCGGAGGAGTCCGGCGAGACCGACGTCGTCGGCCTCCAGGTCGTGACCGTCGGCTCGAAGATCGGCGAGGCCACGGCCAAGCTCTTCGAGTCCGACTCCTACCGCGACTACCTGGAGCTGCACGGCCTCTCCGTCCAGCTCGCCGAGGCCCTCGCCGAGTACTGGCACGCCCGCGTCCGCGCCGAGCTCGGCTTCGCCGGCGAGGACCCGGCGAACGTCCAGGACATGTTCGACCTCAAGTACCGCGGCGCCCGCTTCTCCCTGGGCTACGGCGCCTGCCCCGACCTGGAGGACCGCGCGAAGATCGCGGACCTGCTCCAGCCGGAGCGGATCGGCGTCCACCTCTCGGAGGAGTTCCAGCTCCACCCCGAACAGTCCACCGACGCCATCGTCATCCACCACCCGGAGGCGAAGTACTTCAACGCACGGTGACCGTCCGCGCGGACGCGTGGGGTAAATCCACGCACCCGCGATGATCGGGACGTACACTTGTCGGTCCAGTGCAGGCCGGTCTTCCTCCCCGTACCGGGGAGGGGGGCCGGCCTTCTCGTCCCTCCATGGAGGTGTGCCGGATGACCAGTACGGTCCCCGCGTCCCTGTTCCGTACGAACGGCAGCTCCGCCCTGCAGGCGGTCTTCCTCGACATGGACGGGACCCTCGTCGACACGGAGGGCTTCTGGTGGGACGCGGAGGTCGAGGTCTTCGCCGACCTCGGACACCGGCTCGACGAGGCCTGGCGGGACATCGTCGTCGGCGGCCCGATGACCCGCAGCGCGGGCTACCTCATCGAGTCCACCGGCGCCGACATCACCCTCGAAGAGCTCACCGTGCTGCTCAACGAGAAGTTCGAGCAGCGCATCGACCACGGCGTCCCGCTCATGCCGGGCGCCGAGCGGCTGCTCGCCGAGCTGGCACGGCACTCCATCCCGACCGCCCTGGTCTCCGCCTCGCACCGGCGGATCATCGACCGGGTCCTCGCCTCGCTCGGCCGCGACCGCTTCACGCTGACCGTCGCGGGCGACGAGGTGATCCGCACCAAGCCGCACCCCGAGCCCTATCTGACGGCCGCCCGCGGGGTCGGGGCCGACCCGGCGCTGTGCGCCGTCATCGAGGACACGGCGACCGGTGTGGCGGCCGCCGAGGCCGCCGGCTGCCGGGTCGTCGCGGTGCCCTCGGTCGCCCCGATCGCGGAGTCTCCCGGCCGGGTGGTCGTGCGCTCCCTCGAAGAGGTCGACGTGCCTTTCCTGCGTACCCTCATCTCCGGAATCTGAGCTTTATCTGAGCTTTCCCCGGCGGGAATCCGCATTCCCGCCGGGATTCGGCCAGGCCATTCACCGGGACGGCATTCCCGTGACGTTCGTCACGCAGAGTGCCCACCGGCGGGTGGCCTGTTCGCGTTCCGCGTCCGAAATAGGGGTGTTCTGTTGCCCTCATGTGTCCCGGTTCGCTCCCGCGCGTCCCCGTCGTACCACCGCATGACTATCGGGAACCCCGCATTCATGAACACGGTGAGGCAGCGGCCCCGGCCCTCCGCGGTCCGGCAATAGCGGCGCCGCCCACTAATCTTTCGCGAGTACTTCGCCGTATAACCGCGTGCACCGGCGCACACCCAAGCAGCCGTGAGCACAGGACCGATCGCAACACCCGGCCCGATCGCTCCCGCCCCGACCGGGCGGCCGGCGGCGGAGTTCCCACTGACCGCTGTACCCCAGTGCCGGATGAGGAGATCGTCCCTGATGAACCGCAAGACCCTGGTGCTGCCGGCCGTGGCCGGACTGCTCGCCCCTCTGCTCGCCGCCTGCGGAGGAACGGAGGACGGCGCCGCGGGCATCGTCGTCGGCACCACGGACCAGTTCATCGCCACCGAGGACGCCCCCGCGCCGCTCGACCCGGCCTTCGCCTACGACACCGGCGCCTGGAACATCCTCCGGCAGACCGTCCAGACCCTGATGCACACCCCCCGCGGCGGCGGCGAGCCCGTCCCCGAGGCCGCCCAGAGCTGCGGATTCACCGACAAGGCCAGCGAGAGCTACCGCTGCAAGCTCCGCTCCGGCCTCACCTTCGCCGACGGCACCCCCGTCACCGCCGAGGACGTCAAGTACTCCATCGAGCGCGTCCTGAAGATCAAGTCGGACAACGGAACGGCCGCGCTCCTCGCGAACGTCGACACCGTCGAGACCCAGGGCACCGACGGCATCGTCTTCCACCTCAAGAGCCCCGACGCCACCTTCCCGTACAAGCTCTCCACCCCCGTCGCCGGCATCCTCAGCAAGGACAAGTACGCCGCCGACAAGCTCCGCGACGGCTTCGACGTCGACGGCTCGGGGCCGTACACCCTGAAGGTCGAGCGCGAGGGCGACAAGGCCACCCGCTTCGTCTTCACCAAGAACCCGTCCTACAAGGGCGACATCACCCTGCGCAACGACAAGGTCGAACTGCGCCCCTACGCCGACGCCGGCGCCATGGGAGACGCCCTCGAGAGCGACGACATCGACATGATGGCCCGCTCCCTGTCGCAGAAGCAGATCAAGGACCTCACCGAGACGCCCAAGCAGGGCATCGAGGTCACCGAGGTCCCCGGCCTCGAGATCCGCTACCTCGGCTTCAACACCGAGGCCCCCTCCGTCGAGGAGAAGGCCGTCCGCCAGGCCATGGCGTCCGTCGTCGACCGCGGCGCCCTGGTCAACCTCGTCTACGGCCCCACCGCCGAGCCGCTCTACTCGCTGATCCCCTCCAGCATCACCGGCCACGCCACCCCCTTCTTCGACGAGTACGGCGAGCCCGACGCCACCCGCGCGGCCAAGATCCTCAAGGACGCGGGCGTCAAGACGCCGGTCAAGGTGACCCTGAACTACACCACCGACCACTACGGCGCCGAGACCGCCCAGGAGTTCGAGGCGATCAAGAAGCAGCTCGTCGCCTCGGAACTCTTCGACGCCACCGTCAAGGGCGCCGAGTGGTCCGAGTTCCGCACCGCCCAGAAGCGCGGCGACTACGCCGTCTACGGCCTGGGCTGGTTCCCGGACTACCCGGACCCCGACAACTACGTCGCGCCCTTCCTCGACAGCGACAACTTCCTCAACACCCCCTACGTGAACAAGGTCGTCCGCGACCAGCTCATCCCGCGCTCGCGCCGGCTGGCCGACCGCAACGCGGCGAGCCCGGTCTACGCGCAGATCCAGAAGATCGTCGCCGAGGACGTGCCCGTCCTGCCGCTGTGGCAGGGCAAGCAGTACGTCGCCGCGCGCGACGACCTCAACGGGGTCGAGTACGCCCTCAACACCTCCTCCGACCTGCTGCTCTGGGAACTGGGCCGCGGCACCGTCTAACCCCTTGTCCGGATCGGTGGTACCGGCCGCGCACCCGCGCGCGGCCGGTCTGACATAGAGATCAAGAGGCACGTTCTGTGAAGGCACACAACAAGTGGCTGACGGCCCCGCTCGCCGCGGGCCTGTCCGCCGCGCTCCTCAGCGGCTGCGGCACCGAGCAGGGCGGCGGCTCCGACGGCGCCGGCGCGGGCGTGCGGGTCGGCATGTCCGACGAGATCCTGGCCACCGATCCGGCCGCCGGTTACGACCCCGGCTCCTGGCTGCTGTTCAACAACGTCTTCCAGTCCCTGCTCGCCTTCCCCAAGGGCGGCTTCGCGCCCGAGCCCGAGGCCGCCGACAAGTGCGGCTTCTCCGGTGGGAGCAAGATCTACACCTGCACCCTGCGGGACGGCCTCACCTTCTCGAACGGCAACAAGCTCACCTCGGAGGACGTCAAGTACTCCTTCGAGCGGGCCCTCAAGATCGACGACCCCTCCGGCCCGGCGCCGCTGCTCTCCACCATCGACAAGATCGAGACCCCGGACGCGCGGACCGTCGTCTTCCACCTCAAGGTCCCCGACGCGACCTTCCCCCAGAAGATCGCCTCCGGCGCCGGCTCCATCGTCGACCACACCGAGTACCCCGCCGACGCGCTGCGCACCGACGGCAAGGCCGTCGGCTCCGGCCCCTACAAGCTGGACTCCCTCAGCGACAGCGAGGCCGTCTTCTCCGGCAACTCCGGCTACCACGGCCTCGCCCGGCCCAAGAACAACCGGATCACCCTCAAGCTGTACCAGGGTGACCGCGCGGCCCTCGCCAAGGCCCTCGGCGACGGCGACGTCGACGTGGCCTACCGAGGCCTCTCCGCCGACGACATCGCCGCCCTCGAAGCCTCCGACACCACGGACGACAAGGGCATCGAGGTCATCCAGGGCAGCAGCGCCGAGGTCCAGCACCTCGTCTTCAACATGAAGGACCCGGTCGTCGGCAAGCTCGGCGTCCGCAAGGCCATCGCCCACCTGGTCAACCGCGAGGCCCTCGTCGAGCACGTCTACAAGTCGACGGCCACCCCGCTCTACTCGATCGTCCCGACCGGCATCGCCGGCCACAACACCGCCTTCTACGACACCTACGGCACCCCCGACGCGGCCAAGGCCAAGAAGGCCCTGCGCTCCGCCGGGATCACCGAGAAGGTCAAGCTCACCCTCTGGTCCACCCCGAGCCGCTACGGCCCCGCCACCGACCAGGAGCTGAAGGCCATCGCCGGCCAGCTCAACGAAAGCGGCCTCTTCGACGCCGACGTCAAGTCCGTCGCCTACGACCAGTACGAGAAGGACATCGCGGCCGGCAAGTACGGCGTCTACGTCAAGGGCTGGGTCCCCGACTACCCGGACGCCGACAACTTCACCTCCCCGTTCTTCGGCGAGGGCAACGTCCTCGGCAACCACTACGAGAACACCGCCATCACCGGCCGCCTCCTCCCGGAGACCGCCGCCATCACCGACCGCGCCGCCACCAGCAAGGAGTACGGGGAGCTCCAGGACCTCGTCGCCGAGGAACTCCCCATCCTCCCGCTCTGGCAGGGCAAGCAGTACGCCGTCTCCCGCGACGACATCACCGGCCTGGAATGGACCCTCGACGCGTCCACCGTCTTCCGCTTCTGGGAGATCCGGAAGGGCTGAGGCCCCCGCCGCACGGGACACGGGAAGGGCCCGGCACGCACCACGCGCGCCGGGCCCTCCCCGTACCCCTGGACCGCCGTCGGGCTACGAGGTGCCGCCGGGGCGCACCAGACCGCTCTCGTACGCGTACACCGCGGCCTGCACCCGGTCGCGCAGCCCCAGCTTCGTCAGCACATGGCCCACATGCGTCTTGACCGTCGTCTCGCTGACGAACAGGTCCGCCGCGATCTCCGCGTTCGACAGGCCCCGCGACACCAGCTTCAGCACCTCGACCTCACGCTCGGTCAGGGTGCTCAGCGTGTCCGGCATCCGCTCCTCGCCCGTCGGCAGATGCGCCGAGTACTTGTCGAGGAGCCGGCGCGTGATCGACGGCGCCAGCATCGCCTCGCCCGCCGCTACCACCCGGATCGCCTGCACCAGCTCGTTCGCCGGGGCGTCCTTCAGGAGGAAACCGCTGGCACCGGCCCGCAGCGCCTCCACCACGTACTCGTCGAGGTCGAAGGTGGTCAGCACCAGCACCTTCGCCGGACCGTCCCGGCCCGGGCCGGTGATCTGCCGGGTCGCCTCCACCCCGTCCATCCGCGGCATCCGGATGTCCATCAGCACCACGTCCGGCTGGAGCGCGCGCACCTGCTCCTGCGCCTGGAGACCGTCCCCGGCCTCACCCACCACCGCGATGTCCTGCTCCGCCTCCAGAATCATCCGGAAACCGGTGCGCAGCAGCGGCTGATCGTCGACCAAGAGGACGCGAATCGTCACAAGGGCTCCTTCACGGGGCGGGCTGGGCCGGGTCCATTCTGCCCTGACCCGATTCGCCCGACTCCGGCGGGCGCGCGGAAACGATCTTCAGCGGATAGACCGGGGGAGTCCCCCCGAACTCCGGACAGACCGCCTGGTGGTCGCACCAGCCGCACAGCTTCGTCGGACGCGGCCGCCAGTCACCCGTCTCCGTCGCCAGACGGATCGCGTCCCACAGCGCCAGGAGCTTCCGCTCCACCCGCAGCAGATCCGCTTCCACCGGGTCGTACGTCAGCACGTCCCCGCTGCCCAGGTACACCAGCTGGAGCCGGCGCGGCAGCACCCGGCGCAGCCGCCAGACCACCAGCGCGTAGAACGTCATCTGGAACAGCGCGCCGTCCCGGTACTCGGGCCGGGGCGCCTTCCCCGTCTTGTAGTCCACGATCCGCACGTCACCCGAGGGCGCCACGTCGATCCGGTCGATCACCCCGCGCAGCCGCAGCCCCGAATCCAGCTCCGTCTCCACGAACAGCTCACGCTCGGCCGGCTCCAGACGCGAGGGGTCCTCCAGCGTGAACCACCGCTCCACCAGCCGCTCCGCCTCGCCGAGCCACCCCGCGAGCCGCTCCCCACCGGGATCCTCCGCGAACAGCTCGGCCAGCTCCGGCTTCGATTCGAGCAGCCGGTCCCACTGGCCCGGCACCATCGCCTTCGCCCGCGGCGCCGTCCGGTCCGCCGCCGGATCGTCGAAGAGCCGCTCGAGCACCGCGTGCACCAGCGTGCCCCGGGTCGCCGCCGGACTCGGCTTCTCCGGCAGCCGGTCGATCACCCGGAACCGGTACAGCAGCGGACACTGCATGAAATCGCTCGCCCGCGAAGGCGACAACGACATGGGCGCCCGGGGCTCCGCCGGCACCTGCTCGCTCGTACTCATGACGAAGACCCTACGACCCGCCACCGACATCGCGCGGAATACCATCGACCCGGGACCCCGTCGCACTGCATGATCGAACCGTGACGCACCGACGCGGGTCACACCACGCGACGAAAGGAACCCGTGAACCAGGACGAGCCCAAGCCGCAGCGGACCGAGGAGCCCGGCGGCGGGATCCTCATGGGCCGCCCCTTCGGCGTGCCCGTCTACGTCGCCCCCAGCTGGTTCCTCGTCGCCGCCCTCATCACCTGGGTCTTCGGCGACCAGATCGAGCGCGTCCTGCCCGAACTCGGCGCGGCCCGCTACCTCGTCTCCCTCTTCTTCGCCGTCGCCTTCTACGCCTCCGTGCTCGTCCACGAACTGGCCCACACCATCGCCGCGCTCCGCTTCAAGCTCCCGGTGCGCCGCATCCAGCTCCAGTTCTTCGGCGGCGTCTCCGAGATCGAGAAGGAGACCGAGACCCCCGGCCGCGAATTCGTCCTCGCGTTCGTCGGCCCGCTCCTCTCCCTCGTCCTCTCCGGCGTGTTCTACCTCTCCCTGTACGCCGTCGAGCCCGGCACCGTCCCCGGCGTCCTGCTCGCCGGACTGATGATCTCCAACCTGATCGTCGCCGCCTTCAACCTGCTCCCCGGCCTCCCGCTCGACGGCGGCCGCATGCTGCGCGCCGTCGTCTGGAAGATCACCGGCAAGCCCATGAGCGGCACCGTCGCCGCCGCCTGGGTCGGCCGCGCCCTCGCCGTCCTGGTCCTCGTCGGCCTGCCCCTGCTCACCCGCACCGGCCTCTTCGGCACCGCCACCGACGACATCAGCGGCTTCACCACCGTCACCGACGCCCTGCTCGCCGCGATCCTCGCCGCGATCATCTGGACCGGCGCCGGCAACAGCCTCCGCATGGCCCGGCTCCGCGAGCACCTCCCCGAGCTCCGCGCCCGCGTCCTCACCCGCCGCGCCATCCCCGTCGAGGCCACCACCCCCCTCTCCGAGGCCCTCCGCCGCGCCAACGAGGCCGGCGCCCGCGCCCTCGTCGTCGTCGACGGCAACGGCGAACCCACCGGCATCGTCCGCGAGACCGCCATCGCCGCCGTCCCCCAGCACCGCCGCCCCTGGGTCCCCGTCAGCACCCTCGCCCAGGACATCGCCGACGGCATGCGGGTCCCCGCCGAGCTCACCGGCCAGCCCCTCCTCGACCACCTCCGCGCCAGCCCCGCCACCGAGTACCTCGTCGTCGAGGACACCGGCGAGATCTACGGCGTCCTCGCCACCACCGACGTCGAGCGCGCCTTCGTCAAGGCCATGGCACGACCGTCCTCGTAACCCCGGTACACGGCTTCCGAGCCGCAGGGCCGCGGCGGCGCCGAAAGGGAGAGCGCGCGGAGGCCGTGAGGAACGAGCGGCCGAGCACGGTCGACTGTCGGCGCCGCCTGGAGCGGACCGGAGGCGAGGAAGCCCTTGATAGGCTGTTCACATGTCCGAACCGACCGGTGCCGCCCGCCGACGCGGGCCCTTCAAGGTCGGGGACCAGGTTCAGCTGACCGACCCCAAGGGCCGTCACTACACGTTCACGCTCGAAGAGGGAAAGAACTTCCACACCCACAAGGGTTCCTTCCCGCACGACGAACTGATCGGCGCCCCCGAGGGCAGCGTTGTCCGTACCACCGGAAACGTCGCCTACCTCGCGCTGCGCCCCCTGCTCCCCGACTACGTCCTGTCCATGCCCCGCGGCGCAGCCGTGGTCTACCCGAAGGACGCGGGTCAGATCCTCGCCTTCGCCGACATCTTCCCCGGCGCGCGCGTCGTCGAGGCGGGTGTGGGCTCCGGCTCGCTCAGCAGCTTCCTGCTCCGCGCCATCGGCGACAGCGGCATGCTGCACTCCTACGAGCGCCGTGAGGACTTCGCGGAGATCGCGAAGGGCAACGTCGAGCGCTACTTCGGCGGCCCGCACCCCGCGTGGCAGCTGACCGTGGGCGACCTCCAGGACAACCTGTCCGACACCGACGTCGACCGCGTCATCCTGGACATGCTCGCCCCCTGGGAGTGCCTGGAGGCCGTCTCCAAGGCGCTCGTCCCCGGCGGCATCCTCTGCTGCTACGTGGCGACCACCACCCAGCTCGCGCGCACCGTGGAGTCCATCCGCGAGTTCGGCTGCTACGCCGAGCCGCAGCCGTGGGAGTCCATGATCCGCAACTGGCACGTCGAGGGCCTCGCCGTCCGCCCCGATCACCGCATGATCGGCCACACCGGCTTCCTCGTCACCGCCCGCCGTCTCGCGGACGGGGTCGAGCCCCCGATGCGTCGCCGCCGCCCCGCCAAGGGCGCCTACGGCGAGGACTACGAAGGCCCCAACAAGGGCTGACGTCCCGACATCCACTCAGCGCCGCCGTCGAGTTCCCCGCCCCGGCAGGGAACTCGACGGCGGCGTCCTCATGTTCACGCCGGGAGACCCCCGGTGGCCGGATCCACGCGAGGGCGCGAGTCCCCCCGGTAGCCGGACCCACGTGGGCACGTGAGTCCTCCCGGTGGCCGGATCCACGCGGGCGCGTGAGTCCCGCCGGGGAGCGGCCGCACGCTGCCGACCCCGCCTGTTCCTTCGCCCTGTGACGTGTGGCACGATGCCGGGACACCCCGTGGCACCACCCCGTCAGGAGACGTCTCGCGTGCAGCACTCCGCCGCCCCGGAACTCGCGGACCTCGCGCACACCCAGGCCACGCCGGCCCACTGGTTGATCACCGCCACCGCGACGGCCGCCGTCGTCGCCCTCGCGGGCCTGCTCCAGCCCGGCCCGGCCGACGCCACCGCGGCACCGCGGCCCGCGCGTCCCGCGCCCGCTCCCGAGGCCGCCGGAGCGGACTACCCCCTGGAGTGCGGGGGAGCACCCCGTACGGTCGCGAAGCGGGTCACCGGCGACCTCGACGGGGACGGAAACCCCGAGACCGTTGCGGTCGTGCACTGCGAAGCCGGCTCGGGAAACCCGCCGCACGGCGTGTACGTGCTCACCCGCGGCAAGGAGAAGGGCGCCCCCGCGCGCGTGGTGGCCACGCTCGTCGACCCCGCGCTGCACCGGAACGTCGGCGAGCTCGCCGTACGCGACGGAGCCGTGCACGCCACGCTGCTCGGCTACTCGACGCTCGACGTGCCCCGCTGCTGCCCCGACGAGAAGGAGCAGGTCAGCTGGCGCTGGGAGGGCGGCGCCTTCGTGCGCGACAGCCGGGCCGCCGCGCTCGGCGCCTGACCCGTCACTCCGCGTCGGGCCCGTACACCTCGACCCGGTCCGCGACCCTGCGGACGTGGATGCAGTCGCCCGGGCACTCCTTGGCGGAGTCCACCACGTCCTGGAGCAGCGTCAGCGGCACCGGGGTGGTCGCGCCCACGTCCTGGAGCAGTTCGTCGTCGGCGCTCTTCACATAAGCGAGCCCGTCGATGTCGAGCTCGAAGACCTCCGGCGCGTACTGCGCGCAGATCCCGTCCCCGGTGCACAGGTCCTGGTCGATCCAGACTTCCAGCGCCTCCTCGGCGCCCGTCGCCGGGGCCTCGTGCTGCACGGTCATATCTCCTGCCGTTTCTGCTTTGCGCGGTAAGTCGGGCCACCCCTGACGGGTGTTGGCCAAAGACGACGATACAACCGCCCGCTTTCAAGCGGTGAAGGGTGGGTATTCCCCTGGCGAGAGGGGAAGCGCAAGGGTGAAGATCGGACACACCCCGGAGTCTTTTTGATCTAGGGGTTTCAATCATCACCCACGCAGGTAGGGTCAGGAAGCGTCCAGCTCCCCCTGGAGGAGGTGAGGACCGTGGCAGCCCACGACGACGACATCAACCGCGGCATCCGGCCCGGGCGAGGGTCTGAGGACCCCGCCGGACAGGTTGCCTATCTCGAGCAGGAAATCGCCGTCCTGCGCCGCAAGCTCGCCGACTCTCCGCGACACACGAGGATTCTCGAAGAGCGGATCGTCGAGCTGCAGACCAGCCTGGCCGGCGTGTCCGCACAGAACGAACGACTCGCGAACACGCTCCGTGAAGCCCGCGACCAGATCGTGGCCCTCAAGGAGGAGGTCGACCGGCTCGCGCAGCCGCCGGCCGGCTTCGGAGTCTTCCTGCAGGCCAACGAGGACGGCACCTGCGACATCTTCACCGGGGGCCGCAAGCTCCGGGTGAACGTCAGCCCCAGCATCGAGCTCGAAGAGCTCAAGCGCGGCCAGGAAGTCATGCTCAACGAGGCGCTCAACGTGGTCGAGGCCATGGAGTTCGAGCGCGCCGGGGACATCGTCACCCTCAAGGAGATCCTCGAGGACGGCGAGCGCGCCCTGGTGGTCGGGCACACCGACGAGGAGCGGGTGGTGAGGCTCGCCGAGCCTCTGCTGGACGTCACCATCCGCGCCGGCGACGCCCTGCTGCTCGACTCCCGCTCCGGCTACGTCTACGAGGTCGTCCCCAAGAGCGAGGTCGAAGAGCTCGTTCTGGAAGAGGTCCCGGACGTCGACTACGACAAGATCGGCGGTCTGGGCAACCAGATCGAGCTGATCCGCGACGCGGTCGAGCTCCCGTACCTCTACCCGGACCTCTTCAAGGAGCACGAACTGCGGCCGCCCAAGGGCATCCTGCTCTACGGCCCGCCGGGCTGCGGCAAGACGCTGATCGCGAAGGCCGTGGCCAACTCCCTGGCCAAGAAGGTCGCCGAGGTGACCGGCCAGCCCGCGGGGAAGTCCTACTTCCTCAACATCAAGGGCCCCGAGCTCCTCAACAAGTACGTCGGCGAGACCGAGCGGCACATCCGCCTCGTCTTCCAGCGTGCCCGGGAGAAGGCGAGCGAGGGCACCCCCGTCATCGTCTTCTTCGATGAGATGGAATCCCTCTTCCGCACCCGCGGATCCGGTGTCAGCTCGGACGTGGAGAACACCATCGTCCCGCAGCTGCTCGCCGAGATCGACGGTGTGGAGGGCCTGGAGAACGTCATCGTCATCGGCGCCTCCAACCGCGAGGACATGATCGACCCCGCGATCCTGCGGCCCGGCCGGCTCGACGTCAAGATCAAGATCGAGCGTCCGGACGCGGAGGCGGCGAAGGACATCTTCGCGAAGTACCTGACGGCGAACCTCCCGCTGCACTCGGACGACATTTCCGAGCACAGCGGCTCCAAGGCCGCCGCCGCCCACGGAATGATCCAGTCCGTCGTCGAGCAGATGTACGCGGAGTCCGAGGAGAACCGCTTCCTCGAAGTCACGTACGCGAACGGCGACAAGGAAGTCCTCTACTTCAAGGACTTCAACTCCGGAGCGATGATCCAGAACATCGTCGACCGGGCCAAGAAGATGGCCATCAAGGCCTTCCTCGACCACAACCAGAAGGGCATCCGGGTCTCCCACCTCCTCCAGGCCTGCGTGGACGAGTTCAAGGAGAACGAGGACCTGCCCAACACCACCAACCCGGACGACTGGGCCCGCATCTCCGGAAAGAAGGGCGAGCGGATCGTGTTCATCCGCACCCTCGTCACCGGAAAGCAGGGCGCGGACACCGGACGCTCCATCGACACGGTGGCCAACACCGGTCAGTACCTGTAAGAACGCGAACCGGCTGCGGATGTCCGGAAACGGGGCATCCGCAGCCGTCGCATTCCATCGGCATTTCTCCCGGCAGCCCGGGAAATACCGCAAGTGATCTCCCCAGCAGCGCGGAGCCGCTCTAGGCTCTTCGGTAACGCCGAGTCGCGCACTGTGAGCGACGCCGGGCAAGGAGGGCCGCATGACCGTACGGCGAGTAATGGGCATCGAGACGGAATACGGGATCTCCGTCCCGGGACACCCGAACGCCAATGCCATGCTCACCTCGTCCCAGATCGTCAACGCCTACGCGGCGGCGATGCACCGGGCGCGCCGTGCCCGCTGGGACTTCGAGGAGGAGAACCCGCTGCGGGACGCCCGCGGCTTCGACCTCGCCCGCGAGGTCGCCGACTCCAGCCAGCTCACCGACGAGGACATCGGCCTGGCCAATGTGATCCTCACCAACGGTGCGCGGCTCTACGTCGACCACGCCCACCCCGAGTACAGCTCGCCCGAGGTCACCAATCCGCGGGACGCCGTCCTCTGGGACAAGGCCGGCGAGCGGATCATGGCCGAGGCGGCCGTGCGCGCCGCCCAGCTGCCCGGGGCCCAGCCCATCCACCTCTACAAGAACAACACCGACAACAAGGGCGCCTCCTACGGCACGCACGAGAACTACCTGATGAAGCGGGAGACCCCCTTCTCGGACATCGTGCGCCACCTGACCCCCTTCTTCGTCTCCCGCCAGGTCGTGACCGGCGCGGGCCGGGTCGGCATCGGGCAGGACGGCCGGGAGAACGGCTTCCAGATCAGCCAGCGCGCCGACTACTTCGAGGTCGAGGTCGGCCTGGAGACCACCCTCAAGCGGCCCATCATCAACACCAGGGACGAGCCGCACGCCGACGCCGAGCGCTACCGCCGGCTCCACGTGATCATCGGCGACGCGAACCTGTCGGAGATCTCGACCTACCTCAAGCTGGGCACCACCGCGCTCGTCCTGTCGATGATCGAGGACGGGTTCATCACCGTCGACCTCGCCGTCGACCAGCCGGTACGGACCCTCCACCACGTCTCGCACGACCCGGACCTGCGGTACCTGGTGACGCTCCGCAGCGGCCGGACACTCACCGCCGTACAGCTCCAGATGGAGTACTTCGAGCTGGCCAGGAAGTACGTGGAGGAACGCTACGGCGCCGACGCGGACGAGCAGACCATGGACGTCCTCACGCGCTGGGAGGACACCCTCAACCGGCTCGAGAACGACCCCATGAGCCTGTCGGGCGAGCTCGACTGGATCGCCAAGCGGGAGCTCATGGAGGGCTACCGGCGCCGCGACGGCCTGGACTGGGACGCGCCCCGGCTGCACCTGGTGGACCTCCAGTACGCGGACGTGCGCCCCGAGAAGGGCCTCTACAACCGTCTGGTGGCCCGCGGGCGCATGAAGCGGCTCCTGGACGACGCAGAGGTGCTGCGGGCCGAGACGGCGCCGCCGGAGGACACCAGGGCCTACTTCCGTGGCCGGTGCCTCGAGCAGTACGCGGACGACGTCGCCGCGGCCTCCTGGGACTCGGTGATCTTCGACCTGCCGGGCCGGGATTCGCTCCAGCGCGTCCCCACCATGGAACCGCTGCGCGGCACGAAAGCCCACGTGAAATCGCTGTTGGACCGCTGCCGCACGGCGGAGGAACTCGTCCGCGTGCTTTCCGGCGGCTGAACCGGGGCCCCGACAGGGGCCTGAAATACCCCGGCACTGGGAATCATGGAATCAGTGCCCGGACGTTGTGGAAACTGCGGGGCCGAAGTCGGACCCGCCCTATAGGGTCTGATCTTGTACGGACTCGACCGAGCGGGCCGAATCGAGCGGGGTGAGGGATATGGCGACCAAGGACACCGGCGGCGGACAGCAGAAGGCGACGCGTTCCACTGAGGAGGTCGAGGAGACCACCACGGAGGCGAGCTCCGACCTCCAGGAACGCCAGGAGAAGCTGAGCGAGGACGTGGACTCCGTCCTGGACGAGATCGACGACGTCCTGGAGGAGAACGCCGAGGACTTCGTCCGGAGCTTCGTGCAAAAGGGCGGCCAGTAGCCGCTTCGCGCGCCTGTAGACCTTCCGTCCCCGGAGCCCCGGCGAAAGCCGTGGGCCCGGGGACGGATGACAGGCGGTGGCACGGGTATGGTCCGTGCACAGCAACCAAGATCGCCCCGCGCTTCGCACGGCGGGCCGACTCTCCCACCCGGAAGGAATCGCGTGGAAGCCAACCCTCGTAGCACCGGGCGTCTGCCGGCGGCCTTCCTGACGCCGGGCTCGTCCTCCTTCATGGACTTCCTGGCGGATCACTCGCCGGCGCTGCTCCCGGGCAACCGGAAGCTCCCGGAGGGCGTCGTCGAGGCCCCGCACGGCACGACCATCGTGGCGGCCACCTTCCCCGGCGGGGTCGTCCTCGCCGGTGACCGGCGGGCCACCATGGGCAACATGATCGCGCAGCGGGACATCGAGAAGGTGTTCCCCGCGGACGAGTACTCCGCGGTCGGCATCGCCGGCACCGCCGGCCTCGCCGTGGAGATGGTCAAGCTGTTCCAGCTGGAGCTGGAGCACTTCGAGAAGGTGGAGGGCGCGACGCTCTCCCTGGAGGGCAAGGCGAACCGTCTCTCCACCATGATCCGCGGCAACCTCGGCATGGCGATGCAGGGACTGGCCGTCGTGCCGCTCTTCGCGGGCTGGGACGAGGGCAAGGAGAAGGGCCGGATCTTCTCGTACGACGTGACCGGCGGCCGCTCCGAGGAGCACGGCTTCGCCGCCACGGGCTCCGGCTCGATCTTCGCGCGCGGTTCGATGAAGAAGCTGTACCGCGCCGACCTGACCGAGGAGCAGGCCACCACCCTGGTCGTGCAGGCGCTGTACGACGCGGCGGACGACGACTCGGCGACCGGCGGGCCCGACATGGCGCGCAGGATCTTCCCGATCGTCACCGTCATCACCGACGAGGGCTTCCGCAGGCTCAGCGAGGCCGAGTCCTCCGCGCTGGCCCGATCGGTCACCGAGCGGCGACTCGAGCAGCCCGACGGGCCGCGCGCCGCCCTGCTCTGACCGTTCGTCGCCCGCAGAAGCCCTTCAGACCGGAAGAAAGGGACGGTAGCCGGTGTCCACGCCGTTCTATGTCTCACCCCAGCAGGCCATGGCCGACCGGGCCGAGTACGCCCGCAAGGGCATCGCCCGGGGCCGCAGCCTCGTCGTCCTCCAGTACACCGACGGCATCGTCTTCGTCGGCGAGAACCCGTCGCGCGCACTCCACAAGTTCAGCGAGATCTACGACCGGATCGGCTTCGCCGCCGCCGGCAAGTACAACGAGTACGAGAACCTCCGCATCGGCGGTGTGCGCTACGCCGACCTGCGGGGCTACACCTACGACCGGGACGACGTCACCGCGCGCGGCCTGGCCAACGTCTACGCCCAGACGCTCGGCACGATCTTCTCCAGCGCGGGGGAGAAGCCCTACGAGGTGGAGCTCGTCGTCGCCGAGGTCGGCACCGATCCGGAGGGCGACCAGATCTACCGGCTGCCGCACGACGGCTCGATCGTCGACGAGCACGGCTCGGTCGCGGTCGGCGGCAACGCGGAGCAGATCAGCTCCTTCCTGGACCAGCGGCACCGGGACGGCATGTCCCTGGCCGAGGCCCTGAAGCTGGCCGTACAGGCCCTCTCGCGGGACACCAACGGCACCGAGCGGGAGATCCCCGCGGAGCGTCTGGAGGTGGCGGTCCTGGACCGTACGCGCCCGCAGCAGCGCAAGTTCAAGCGGGTCGTCGGCCGTCAGCTGTCCCGTCTCCTGGAGGCGGACAACGCGGCCCTGACGAAGACGGACGAGCCCTCGGACGAGGCTCCCGAGGAGTAGGGGCTCCCGAGGAACAGCGGTTCCGGCCCGGAGGGGCCCCGGTCCACGAGGACCGGGGCCCCTCCGGCACGTGACGGCCACGGAGGGCCGTGACGGCCTCAGACGGCCGGTGCGGGCCCGGAGGAGCCGCGGACGGCCAGGGTGACGGGGAGGTCGTCCGGGCGCGGCGGTTCGCCCGCGAGGACGGCGAGGAGGGCCGCCATGCCGCGCTCGCCGATGCGCTCGGCGGGCAGCGAGACGGTGGTCAGCTCGGGCTCGACGGCGGTCGCGAGCGCGAGGTCGTCGAAGCCGGTGACCGAGACGTCCTCCGGGACCCGGAGCCCCAGGCGCCGCAGGGCCTTGCAGGCACCGGCCGCGAGGATGTCGTCGTCGCAGACGAGGGCGGTGGGGCGCGGACCCGGCGCCCTGAGGGCGTGCTCGGTGGCGGCCATCGCGCCGTGCACGTCCAGGGGCGCGCGGACGGTCCGTACGGACACGCCGGCGAGGGACTCGGCGAGCGCGGCGGCCCGGACGTCGAAGGTCCAGGAGGGCACGGCCGAGGCGAGGTGGACGAAGCGCCGGTGGCCGAGGGCGAGCAGGTGGCCGGTGACCTGGCGCATGCCGTCGGCGATGTCGAGGTTCACATGGGCGGCGGCGCCGGGGTCCGCGGGATCGCTGTCGAGCATGACGAGCGGCAGGTCGGTGCCCCGGAAGGCGGTCAGGGCGTCCGAGGCCATCGAGGAGGCGATGACCCCGTCGAGGGCCGCCCGGGCGGAGGCGAAGGGGTCCCTGGCGGGCCCGACGCCGTCGGGGGAGGGGTACAGGACGACGCCGAAGCCGTGCCGGGCCGCGACGGTCGCCGCGCCGGTGTAGACCCGGGCGAAGAACTCGTTGGTGAGCGCCGGGACGACGAGCAGCGCGGTACGGGTGTGGCCGAGGCGGAGGTTGCGGGCGGCGAGGTTGGGCCGGTAGCCGAGCTCGCGGGCGGCCTCCCGCACGGTGTCGGCGGTGCGCTCGGAGACCCGGCCGCGCCATTTGTCGCCGAGCACGAGGGAGACGGTGGCCTGCGAGACCCCCGCGGTCCGGGCGACGTCCCGGCTGGTCGGGCGCGTGCCGCCGAGCGGCTCCGGGGTCTGCACACAAGCCTCCGCGTCGGACGGTCCCTGGACGCGGGGTGGACCCGCGTGCTGCCGACATGGTACGTATGACCTCGCACGTTATACGTAAAACCTCGGCCGGGTTCCGAGGTGAGGGGAGACCGACATGGCCACCGAGGCCACGGCACACGGCGGCTATCTCGACATACTCCGGGCGCCGCACGCGGCCCGGCTGCTCACCGGCACCCTCGTGGGGCGCCTGCCCAACGGCATCGGCCCCATCGCCGTGACCCTCTTCGTCCGCGACCAGGGCGGCAGCTACACGCTCGCCGGCGGCCTCATCGCCGCCTACGGCGTCGCCACCGCCATCGGCCAGCCGCTCCTCGGCCGCGCCGTCGACCTCAAGGGCCAGCTCCGCGTCCAGCTGCCCGCCGCGGTCCTCTCCGCCCTCGGCATGGCCCTGCTCGCCCTCGTCGGCATCGGGAACCTCCCCCTCGCCTACGTGGCCGTCGTCCTCGCCGGACTCTTCACCCCGCCCCTGGAAGGCGGCCTGCGGGCCCTGTGGCCCAGCGTCCTCGGCCGCGAGGACCGGGTCCACCGCGCCTACGCCCTGGACGCCGTCGCCCAGGAGGTCATGTTCACCGTCGGGCCCCTGCTGCTCACGCTGCTCGTCGCCCTCTGGTCGCCCGCCGCCGCGCTCCTCGTCGTCAACGCCCTCGGCGTCCTCGGCGCCCTCAGCGTCGTCCTCTCCCAGCCCTCCCGCGCCTGGCGCTCCGCGCCCCGCGAGGCGCACTGGCTGGGCGCCCTGCGCTCGCCCGGACTCCTCGCGCTGCTCGGCTCCTTCTTCTTCGTCGGGCTCGCGCTCGGCTCCATCACCGTCGCCGCCGTCGCCTACGCCGACGACCGGGGCAACCCGTCCGTCTACGGCTGGCTGATGGCCGCGCTCGGCCTCGGCGCCCTCCTCGGCGGCGTCGCCTACGGCGCCCGCCCGTGGGCCGGCGCGCCCGAGAAGCGCCTGCGGGTCCTCGTGCTGCTCCTCGCGGTCTGCTACCTCCCGCTCACCCTCACCCCCGGACCCGTCGCCATGACCGGCCTCTCGGTCCTCTCCGGCGTCTTCCTGGCCCCCGCCCTCGCCTGCGCGTTCATCGTCGTCGACCGGCACGCCCCGACCGGCACCGTCACCGAGGCCTTCTCCTGGCTCGTCACGACCTTCGGCGTCGGCGCGGCCCTGGGCTCCGCGGTCGCCGGACCCGCCGTCGAACTCGCCGGGACCCCGACCGGTTTCGCCGTCGCCGGCGCGGGCGGCCTGGTCGCCTTCCTCGTCCTCCTCGCCACGGGCCGGGTCCTGCGGGCCCCGCTCGCCCCGGCCGCACCGGACGCGCGACACGCCGTCGCCGCGGGCGGCCCCGCCCCCGTACACGCCGAAAAGAACGCGCACTGATCGGAAAATGATCGAAACGGGAACGTCCAACCCGGTTTCAGCACAGGCCGTCAGGCGTAATGTTCAGACATGGACCGCCGCATTTTCGGGCTGGAGAACGAGTACGGCGTCACGTGCACGTTCAGGGGACAGCGCCGACTGTCTCCTGACGAAGTGGCGCGCTACCTCTTCCGCCGTGTCGTGTCATGGGGCCGCAGCAGCAATGTCTTCCTGCGGAACGGCGCCCGCCTGTACCTCGACGTGGGTTCGCATCCGGAATACGCCACACCGGAATGCGACAACGTGACCGAACTGGTCACCCACGACAAGGCCGGCGAGCGCATTCTCGAAGGCCTTCTCGTCGACGCCGAACGCCGCCTGCACGAGGAGGGAATCGCCGGCGACGTCTACCTCTTCAAGAACAACACCGACTCGGCCGGAAACTCCTACGGCTGCCACGAGAACTATCTCGTCGCCCGCCACGGAGAGTTCTCCCGGCTCGCGGACATCCTCATTCCCTTCCTCGTCACCCGGCAGCTCATCTGCGGTGCGGGCAAGGTCCTCCAGACCCCGCGCGGCGCGGTCTTCTGCGTCTCCCAGCGTGCCGAGCACATCTGGGAGGGCGTCAGCTCCGCGACCACCCGCTCGCGGCCCATCATCAACACCAGGGACGAGCCGCACGCCGACGCCGAGCGCTACCGCCGGCTCCACGTCATCGTCGGCGACTCCAACATGTCGGAGACGACCATGCTGCTCAAGGTCGGCGCCACCGACCTGGTGCTCCGCATGATCGAGGCCGGCACCGTGATGCGCGACCTGACCCTGGAGAACCCCATCCGGGCGATCCGCGAGGTCAGCCACGACATCACCGGCCAGCGCAAGGTCCGGCTCGCCAGCGGCCGCGAGGCCTCCGCCCTGGAGGTCCAGCGCGAGTACTACGACAAGGCCGTGGACTTCGTCGACCGGCGCGGCATCCGCACCGGCACCGTCGCCCAGGTCCTCGAACTGTGGGGCCGTACGCTCGACGCGATCGAGAGCGAGCAGCTCGACCGCATCGAGACCGAGATCGACTGGGTCATGAAGCACCGGCTCATCGAGCGCTACCGGGCCAAGCACAACATGACCATGTCGAACCCGAGGGTCGCTCAGATAGACCTCGCCTACCACGACATCCACCGCCGTCGTGGGCTCTACTACCTGCTCCAGAAGAACGGGCAGGCGGCGCGGATCTGCAACGACCTGAAGATCTTCGAGGGCAAGTCGGTGCCCCCGCAGACCACTCGGGCCCGGCTCCGCGGCGACTTCATCCGCCGTGCCCAGGAGCAGCGCAGGGACTTCACCGTCGACTGGGTGCACCTCAAGCTCAACGACCAGGCGCAGCGCACCGTGTTGTGCAAGGACCCGTTCCGCTCCGTCGACGACCGGGTCGAAAAGCTGATCGCCGGAATGTAAGACCAGGTCGTACGCACCCCAGGGCCCCGCACCTTTCCCGTGCGGGGCCCTCCCCGTGACAGGAGGGTCCCCTAGAGTGTCGGCACAACTACTGTGCCGTCTGAGATCTGAGGAACACGTGCGCCGACTTGCCGGCCTTCTCGTCGTCCCGCTGCTGCTGCTCTCCACAGCGGCGTGCGGCAGCGACGACAAGGGCTCCGATTCCGCCTCGATGAAGAACGGACTGCCCGCCATCACCGCGGGCGCCAAGTTCGGGGAGAAGCCGACCCTCTCCAAGGGCGAGGGCGACCCGCCCAAGGAACTGAAGGTCAACGTCATCAGCGAGGGCAAGGGCGCGGTGACGAAGAAGGGCGACGCGCTCCAGGTGAACTACCTGGGCCAGGCCTGGGACTCCACCACCCCCTTCGACAACAGCTTCGACCGCGGCCAGCCGTTCGACCTCACGCTGGGTGCCGGCCAGGTCATCAAGGGCTGGGACCAGGGTCTCGAAGGCCAGAAGGTCGGCAGCCGCATCGAGATCGGCATCCCGCCGGAGCTCGGCTACGGCGCGCAGGGCCAGGGCGACATCAAGCCCAACGCCACGCTTGTCTTCGTCGTCGACATCCTGAAGGCCGTCACGATCCCGAAGTCCGCCACCGGCACCCCGGTCGCCCAGGACAACAAGGACCTGCCCAAGGTCGGCACCAACACCGACGGCAAGGCCCCCTCGCTGACGGTCCCCAAGGTCGACCCGCCGACCAAGCTCGTCTCGAACTACGTCCTCGAGGGCAGCGGCGAGGCCGTCAAGGCCACCGACACGGTCGTCGTGAACTACGTCGCCTCCCTCTGGAAGGACGGCAAGGTCTTCGACTCGACCTACACCACCGGCAAGCCCGCGAACTTCCCGCTCGCGCAGCTCACGCTGAAGGGCCTCAAGGACGGTCTCGTCGGCAAGAAGATCGGTAGCCGCGTCCTCATCGTCGCCCCGCCGTCCGAGGCCTTCGGGAACGAGGAGAAGCAGGGCATCCCGAAGAACTCCACGCTGGTCTTTGCCGTGGACATCCTGACGAAGATGTAAGACTGTCCCGATCGCGCAGTACATCAGTATGAGGAGCAGTTCAGTGAGCATCGAGAAGCCCGAGATCGACTTCCCGGGTGGCGAGCCGCCGAAGGACCTGGAGATCAGGGACATCTGGGAGGGCGACGGCGAGGTAGCCGCCGCCAAGGACTTCGTCCAGGTCCACTACGTGGGTGTCGCCTTCTCCACCGGCGAGGAGTTCGACGCCTCCTGGAACCGCGGCAGCGCGCTCGAGTTCCAGCTCGGCGTCGGCCAGGTCATCCAGGGCTGGGACCAGGGTGTCCAGGGCATGAAGGTCGGCGGCCGCCGCGAGCTGATCATCCCCGCGCACCTCGCCTACGGCGACCGTGGTGCCGGCGGCGCCATCGCCCCGGGCGAGACGCTGATCTTCGTCTGCGACCTCGTGGGCGTGAAGAAGCGCTGACACCGGCGCCACCGCGGCCCCAGGGCCGCCTCAGGGGCCCCCGCCGTCCACGGCGGGGGCCCTCGGCTTTGGCCGCGACACTCCGGAGCGGTACGGTCGGACGTCCGAGAAGTGAACCCGCGGAAGAGGTGCAGGGCGTCGATGGCGATTGCCAAGTCCGAGCGGCTGATGAATCTCGCGCTGTGCCTGCTCGGGACGCGCCGACCGCTGAGCAAGCGCGAACTCCGCGGCTCCATCGAGGCCTACCTCGAAGCCTCCGGTGACGACGCCTTCAACCGCATGTTCGAGCGCGACAAGGACGACCTGCGCGAGCTCGGCCTGGTCATCGAGACCGTCGAGAACCTCGAAGGCGAGACCGGCTACCTCGCCCGCCGCGACTCCAACCGGCTGCCGCCCATCACCCTGGACGCCGAGGAGGCCGCAGCGCTCGGCCTCGCCGCCAAGGTCTGGCAGCAGGCCCGCCTCGCCGGCGCCGCCAGCGGCGCCCTCCAGAAGCTCCGCGCCGCCGGCATGCCCGAGGCCGAGGACTCGTACGAGAACCAGCCCAGCGCCCTCGAACCGCGCATCCCGGTCCACGAGGCCGCCTTCGAGCCGCTCATGCTGGCCTGCCGCGACCGCCGCCCCGTCGTCTTCGACTACCGCAAGGCCAACGCCGCCCGCCCCGAGACCCGCCAGGTCGAACCCTGGACCCTCGAATGCTGGCGCGGCCACTGGTACCTCGCCGGCTGGGACCGCGACCGCGGCGCCGAGCGCGTCTTCCGCCTCTCCCGGATCACCGGCAAGGTCCGCTCCCGCGCCGGCGCCTTCACCGCGCCCGTGCCGGACGTCGTCACCGTCCGCGAGACCGTCGAGACCTGGGCCGGCGAGACCGCGACCCGCACCGCCCGGATCCGGCTGCGCGCCGGCTGCGGCTACCCGCTGCGCGCCCGAGCCCTCTCCGTACAGGAGGGCACCGACGGGTGGGACGAGCTGGAGATCCCGTACGGACACGGTCTCGACGCCTGGCTCGTCGAGTTCGGCCCGGACGTCCTCGTACGGGAACCCGCGGATCTGCGGGCCGATGTGATCGAGCGGCTGCGCGCCGTGGCCAAGGGCTGAGGGGGAGACGAACCGCATGGCTGCCAACGCGATCGACCAGACGAGGCGGATGCTCTCCCTCGTCACCTACCTCCGCGAGCGCCCCGGCGCCCACGTCGCCGACGTCGCCCGCGCCTTCGGGATCACCGAGGACGAGCTGATCTCCGACCTGGACGTGCTGCCCATGTGCGGCACCAGCTTCCGCGGCGGCGACCTCCTCGACATCGACACCGACGGCGACCGGATCTGGTGGCACAACCCGGATGACGTCGCCGCCCCGCTGCGGCTCGCCGCCGACGAGGCCACCGCGCTCCTCGTCGCCGCCCGCGCCGTCGCCACCCTGCCGGGACTCCGCGAGAGCGACCGCGAGGCCCTGCTGCGCGCCACCGCGAAGCTGGAGGCCGCGGCCGGCGAGGCCGCCGGCGCCAGCTCCCGGCTCTCGGTCACCTTCGAGTCCGAAGGCGGCGTCTTCGCCGAGGTCGACCGGGCCATCTCCGAGCGCCGCCGCCTCTGGGTGCGCTACTACTCGCCCGCGCGCGACGAGCTCACCGAGCGCGAGGTCGACCCCATCCGGCTCTTCGCCGTCGGCCACACGTACATGGAGGCGTGGTGCCGGCTCTCCGAGGCGCGCCGCACCTTCCGGCTCGACCGCGTGGTCGAGATCCGCATCCTCGACGAGCACGCCGCCCCGCCCGAGCTGGAGCTGCGCGACCTCTCCGAGGGGCTCGTCCAGCCGTCCGCCGACGACCCGGAGGTCGTGGTCGAGGTCGGGCCCGGCGGCCGCTGGGTCGCCGAGTACTACCCGCACGACCGGGCCGACGAGCAGCCCGACGGCGGACTGCGGATCACCCTGCGCACCCCGGACCCCGCCTCGCTGCGCCGGCTCGCGCTCCGGCTCGGCAGCGACGGACGGATCGTCGCCCCGGCCGACCTCGCCGACAGCGCCAGGACGGCGGCCGCCGCCGCGCTCGCCGCGTACGAGGGAGTGTGACGGCTCTCGCGCCCGAGACGCCGTCACCGACGTACCCACAGTCAGAGAGATGAGGGAAGTGTCCGCGACGCACGGTCTTACGGCCACGATGGCCCCGGTCCTCTTCAAGGCGGCCTGCCCCGACTGCCGCTCCCGCTTCGAACTCGCCGCGGGCGCCCTGCGGCTGGCCATCGGCGGCAGCCGCCGTACCACCTTCTACTCCTTCACCTGCCCCGAGTGCGGGAGCGCGGTCCGCAAGCCCGCGGGCGAGCGCATCGTCGAACTCCTCACCGGCGGCGGGGTGCGCACCCTGCGGCTCCACACGAGCGTCTGAGTAGGCTCGGCACATGTTCTGGCCCATGCTCGCGATCGCCCTCGGTTTCCTCGGCATCGCCGTCCTCGGCGTCCTCGCCGTCAAGGTCTTCCTCGAAGTCCGGCGCCTCGGCCGCCAAGTGGCGCACACCACAGAGCGGATCAACCGGGCGGCCGAGGACCTGGAGACCGCTGCCGTCGACTTGGCCAGAACGGGCGAGTCACTGCGTTGACAGCGTGCCGTACCCTGCAGGAACGGGTCTCCAACCGGGCTCGGGCTACGCAATCGGGAGTATGCAAGGGCATTGCCCTGCGTTTACTCCTGCGGGTTACGATCGCTGGCAGCGCGGTGGCCGGACACACGTCCGACCCGCCGGGCACGCACTCCAATGTCGCCTCGGTGAAGAAGGTAAACAGCTATGGGTAGGCTCGGCCCCACCGAGATCATTCTGATCCTCGTCGTGATCATCCTTCTGTTCGGCGCCAAGAAGCTCCCGGACATGGCCCGCTCGCTGGGCAAGTCGGCCCGCATCCTCAAGAGCGAGGCCAAGGCGATGAAGTCGGACGACCAGCAGAGCGCCCCCGCCGACCCGCCGCAGGCCGGCACGGCGACGCAGGAGTCCGCGCCGCGCACCATCCAGGCGGCCCCCGGCGACGTGACCAGCTCGCGTCCCGTGGCCGAGCCCTCGGACACCACCAAGCGCTGACCCGGTCCGCCGCGGCCGCCGCACCGGGCGGCGGCCTGCCGCACGAGATGAGGACGTGGGTTGCCCAAGTCTGCCCGCAAGCAGGAGAAGGATCCCGAGGGCCGGATGCCCCTCGTGGAGCACCTGCGTGAACTCCGCAACCGACTGGCGAAGGGTCTCCTCGCCATCGCAGCGGTGACGATCGTCGCCCTCGCCTACAGCGAGGAGCTGATGCAGTTCCTGACGAAGTCGGTGCCCACCTGCGCACCGGGCGTCACCAGTGACGGCGGCAACTGCGCGATCGTCTCCTTCAACACGCTGATGGCCCCCTTCAGCACGACGATCCAGCTGTCGCTGACCGCGGGCCTCGTCGTCGCGAGCCCGGTCTGGCTCTACCAGCTGTGGGCGTTCGTCGCGCCCGGGCTGCACAAGAACGAGAAGAAGTACACGTACGCCTTCGTCGGCGCGGCCGTGCCGCTCTTCGCCGCGGGCGCGTACCTCGCGTACCTCATCCTCCCCGTCAGCGTGAAGGTCCTCATCAGCCTCACGCCCAGCGGCTCCGCGAACATCCTGTCGCTGAACGACGTCCTCGACTTCACCCTGCGCATGGTGCTCGTCTTCGGCCTCGCCTTCGAGCTCCCCCTCGTCCTGGTGATGCTGAACCTCACCGGCGTCCTCACCGGACGCCGCATGGCCGGCTGGTGGCGCGGCGTGATCATGGGCGTCTTCATCTTCGGCGCCGTCATCACCCCGACCACCGACCCCGTCGGCATGATCGCCCTCGCCGGGCCGATCACGATCCTGTACTTCGGGGCCGTCGGCTTCTCGCTCCTCAACGACCGGCGGCGCAGGCGCTCCAACCCGGACGCCGAACTCGACGACGACGAGGCCTCCTCGCTCGACCTCACGCCGGCCGCCGTGGGCGCCGTCGAACCCGTCACCGCCGCCCGCGCCCTGCCCGAGCAGGCCACCGGCGAGCCCGGCGGATCGAGCGCGCACCGGCTCAACGGCTACGACGACATCACCTGATCCCGTCACCGCCCGGTCCCCTCGGAAGTTCTTCCGGGGGGACCTCGCCGTTGTCCCCGGGCGCGCCTCCCGGGGGGACCCGTATCCCCTCGATAAAGATCGCGTCACTGTCACAGGTGGCGGGTAGGCTCGACGACAAGATGACAGAGGACCTCACACCAGCCCAGGCATACGCGGCCGCCCTCGCGCGCAACGCCGAGCAGGCCACCGCGCTGGCCCCCTTCCGCGAGCTGTACGACTTCGACCTGGACCCGTTCCAGATCGAGGCCTGCCGTGCCCTCGAAGGGGGCAAGGGGGTACTGGTCGCCGCGCCCACGGGCTCCGGCAAGACCATCGTCGGCGAGTTCGCCGTCCACCTCGCCCTCACCCAGGGCCGCAAGTGCTTCTACACGACCCCGATCAAGGCGCTGTCGAACCAGAAGTACGCCGACCTGGTCAAGCGGTACGGCCCCGACAAGGTCGGCCTCCTCACCGGCGACAACAGCGTCAACGGCGACGCGCCGATCGTGGTCATGACCACCGAAGTCCTCCGCAACATGCTGTACGCGGGATCCCAGGCCCTCTCCGGCCTCGGATACGTGGTCATGGACGAGGTCCACTACCTCTCCGACCGCTTCCGCGGCGCGGTCTGGGAGGAAGTGATCATCCACCTCCCCGAATCCGTCACCCTCGTCTCACTCTCCGCGACCGTCTCCAACGCCGAGGAGTTCGGCGACTGGCTCGACACGGTCCGCGGCGACACCGAGGTCATCGTCTCCGAGAGCCGCCCCGTGCCGCTCTGGCAGCACGTCCTCGCCGGACGCCGGATGTACGACCTCTTCGAGGAGGAGACCGACCACGGCGGCCGCGGCTCCGCCCGCCGCGAGGTCAACCCCGACCTCATGCGCCTCGCCCGCACCGAGAACACGACCTACAACCCGCGCGACCGGCGCCGCGGCAAGATGGTCCGCGAGGCCGACCGCGAGCGCGAGCGCCGCCAGCGCTCCCGCATCTGGACCCCCGGCCGCCCCGAGGTCATCGAGCGCCTCGACGCCGAGGGGCTCCTGCCCGCCATCACCTTCATCTTCAGCCGCGCCGGCTGCGAGGCCGCCGTCCAGCAGTGCCTGTACGCCGGACTCCGCCTCAACAACGACGAGGGCCGGCTGCGGGTCCGCGAGATCGTCGAGGAGCGCACCGCCGCCATCCCCGCCGAGGACCTCCACGTCCTCGGCTACTACGAGTGGCTCGAAGCCCTGGAGCGGGGCATCGCCGCCCACCACGCGGGCATGCTCCCCACCTTCAAGGAGGTCGTCGAGGAGCTCTTCGTCCGCGGCCTCGTCAAGGCCGTCTTCGCGACCGAGACCCTCGCCCTCGGCATCAACATGCCCGCGCGCTCCGTCGTCCTCGAGAAGCTCGTCAAGTGGAACGGCGAGCAGCACGCCGACATCACCCCCGGCGAGTACACCCAGCTCACCGGCCGCGCCGGACGCCGCGGCATCGACGTCGAGGGCCACGCCGTCGTCCTCTGGCAGCGCGGCCTCGACCCCGACCACCTCGCCGGACTCGCCGGCACGCGCACGTACCCCCTGCGCTCCAGCTTCCGGCCCTCGTACAACATGGCGGTCAACCTCGTCGACCAGTTCGGCCGGCACCGCTCCCGCGAGCTCCTCGAGACCTCCTTCGCCCAGTTCCAGGCCGACCGCTCCGTCGTGGGCATCTCGCGCCAGGTCCAGAAGAACGAAGAGGGACTCCAGGGCTACCGCGAGGGCATGACCTGCCACCTCGGCGACTTCGAGGAGTACGCGCTGCTCCGCCGCGACCTCAAGGACCGCGAGACCGAACTGGCCCGCCAGGGCGCCGCCCAGCGCCGCGCCCAGGCCGCGAGCTCCCTGGAGAAGCTCAAGCCCGGCGACGTCATCCACGTCCCCACCGGCAAGTTCGCCGGCCTCGCCCTCGTCCTCGACCCCGGCATCCCGGCCGGCCGCACCAACGGCCACCGCGGCTTCGAGCACCACGACGGCCCGCGCCCCCTCGTCCTCACCGCCGAGCGGCAGGTCAAGAGGCTCGCCTCCATCGACTTCCCCGTCCCCGTCGAGGCGCTCGAGCGCATGAGGATCCCCAAGTCCTTCAACCCCCGCTCCCCGCAGTCCCGCCGCGACCTCGCCTCCGCCCTGCGCAGCAAGGCCGGGCACATCAACCCGGACCGCCACCACCGGCAGCGTTCCGCCGCCGCCGACGACCGCGAGATCGCCCGGCTGCGCACCGCGATCCGTGCCCACCCCTGCCACGGCTGCGACGAGCGCGAGGACCACGCCCGCTGGGCCGAGCGCTACCACCGCCTCCAGCGCGACACCCAGCAGCTGGAGCGGCGCATCGAAGGCCGGACCAACACGATCGCCCGCACCTTCGACCGGATCGTCGCGCTCCTCACCGAGCTCGACTACCTGCGCGGCGACGACGTCACCGACAACGGCAAGCGGCTCGCCCGGCTCTACGGCGAACTCGACCTGCTGGCCAGCGAATGCCTCCGCGACCGCGTCTGGGAGGGCCTCACCCCGCCCGAACTCGCCGCCTGCGTCTCCGCGCTGGTCTTCGAGTCCCGCCAGGCCGACGACGCCGTCGCGCCCAAGCTGCCCACCGGCAACGCCAAGGCGGCGCTCGGCGAGATGGTCCGCATCTGGGGCCGCCTCGACGCCCTCGAAGAGGAATTCAAGATCAACCAGGCCGAGGGCGTCGGCCAGCGCGAACCCGACCTCGGCTTCGCCTGGGCCGCCTACCAGTGGGCCTCCGACAAGAGCCTCGACGAGGTCCTCCGCGAGGCCGAGATGCCCGCGGGCGACTTCGTCCGCTGGTGCAAGCAGGTCATCGACGTCCTCGGACAGATCGCCGCCGCCGCCCCCAAGGAGAACAGCACGGTCGCCAAGAACGCCCGCAAGGCCGTCGACTCGCTGCTCCGCGGCGTCGTCGCCTACAGCTCGGTGGGCTGACGGTTCGTCGGTACGTGTGAGGGGCCCGCGGCGCTGGTGCGCGGCGGGCCCCTCGGCCTTCTCCGGCGTTCTCTGGCGCTTTCCGGCGTGCTTCGGGGCTCTCCGGCGCTCTTCGGGGCGAGTTGTCCACAGGCCGTCGTCCACAGGGCTGGCGCCCGGGCGGACCCTTCCGCTTGCATGGACTCGTACACGAGGACTGTGAGTTGGGGAGGGGACGTACGTGACCACGCAAGCCGGTCCCGACGCCGGGACACGCGCGACGCAGCCGACCGCGACGATCGCCGAAGGCCCCCGGGGAGTGCCGCTCCTCGGGAACCTGCCCGCGTTCGGCAGGGACCCCCTCGCCTTCTTCGAACAGCTCAGGAGCCGAGGGGACTTCGTCCGCTGGCGCTTCGGCCGCGGCCCCGCCCTCTTCATCGCCCACCCCGACACCATCGGCGAACTCCTCACCGAGGTCGAGCGCACCTTCGACCAGCCCGACCTCGGCATCGCCTTCCGCACCCTCCTCGGGAACGGCGTCGTCGTCGCCAAGGGCGCCGACTGGCGGCGCAAGCGCTCCCTGGTGCAGCCCTCCGTCCGGCCCAAGCAGGTCCGCTCCTACGCCGCGACGATGACCGAGTGCGCCGTCGCCCTCGCCGACCGCTGGGCCGACGGACAGCACATCGACATCAAGAAGGAGATGGCCGCCCTCACCCAACTCGTCGCCGTCCGCACCATCTTCGGCGTCGACACCGCCGCGGACGCCGAGTCCATCGGCCGGGCCATGGACATCGCGCAGCAGGAGATCGGCGCCGAGTTCAGCGGCATCGGCGCCATCCTCCCCGACTGGATCCCCACCCCCGGCCGCGCCCGCATCAAGCGCGCCACCGCCGTCATCGACGCCGAGGTCTCCCGGGTCGTCTCCCGCCACCGCGACGGCGACACCGAACGCCCCGACCTCCTCAGCCGCCTCCTCGCCGCCCGCGACGAGACCGGCGCCAGCCTCTCCGACCAGGAGATCCGCGACGAGACCGTCACCCTCTACATCGGCGGCCACGAGACCACCAGCTCCACCCTCGTCTGGGCCTGGTACCTGCTCTCCCACAACCCCCGGGTCCGCGAGGCCCTCACCGAGGAACTCGACCGGGTCCTCACCGACCACGAACCCGGCTACGACGACTACGCCGCCCTGCCCTACACCCAGGCGGTCATCAAGGAGACCCTCCGCCTCTACCCCACGATCTGGCTCATCACCGGCATCGCCAAGGAAGGCGCCACCCTCGGCGGCACCCCCGTCCCCGCCGGCACCCGCGTCTGGTCCAGCCAGTGGGCCACCCACCGCGACCCCCGCTGGTACGGCGACGCCGACACCTTCCGGCCCGAGCGCTGGCTCACCGGGGACGACGGCGAACCCGCCGAGCAGATACCCGAGTACGCCTGGTTCCCCTTCGGCGGCGGCCCCCGCGTCTGCCTCGGCACCCGCTTCGCCCTCGTCGAAGCCGTCCTCGTCCTCGCCGTCCTCGCCCGCCGCTACCACCTGGACGTCACCGCCGACGAGATACGCCCCGTCCCCAGCCTCACCCTCCAGCCGGACCGCGAGGTCCACGCCACGGTCCGGGCCCGGGGCTGACGCGACGGAGACGCCTGGCTATCGTCTCCGAATGGCACAAGATCACGACAAGTTCGACACCGCGATGGCCACCTGGCAGGAATGGCAGGAGGCCCCGTGGGGCCGCCTCCGCTACACGCTCGCCGAGACCAACCTGCTCCGCCACCTCGACGACGGCCCGCCCCTCCGCGTCCTCGACCTCGCGGGCGGCGACGGCGGTGACGCCCTCCGGCTCGCCGCCCGCGGCCACCACGTCACCATCGTCGACCTCGCCCCCGCCATGCTGGCCGCCGCCGAGACCCGGGCCGCCGACAGCGGCCTGACCGAACGGGTCACCTGCGTCCGCGCCGACGTCCACGCCCTGCCCGCGGACCTCGCCGCCGGCGCCTTCGACGTCGTGCTCTGCCACAACCTCCTCCAGTACGTCGACGACGTCCCCGGCACCCTCGCCGCCGCCCTCACCCCGCTCAAACCCGGCGGCCTCTTCTCCGTCATGGCGATCAACCGCCACTCCGCCCCCCTGGTGACCGCCGTCCGCCGCCTCGACCCCGCCGCCGCCCTCGCCGCCCTCACCACCGACCGCCTCCGCAACGACATGTTCGACTCCGACCTCACCCTCCACACCGCCGAGGAGATCACCCCCGTCCTCACCTCCCTCGGCTGCCACGACATCCACCACTACGGCATCCGCACCTTCTGCGACTACCTCACCGACGACGCCCTCAAATCCGACCCCACCTACTACTCCCACCTCGAACGCCTCGAACTGGCCACCACCGCCCTCCCCCCATACACCCACACCGCCCGCCTCTTCCAACTCACGGGCCGCACGCGCGCCACTGGCTGACGGGGTGGCCCGTCAGCCGGGCGGCCCGGCATCAGGTCATGCGGGAACCGTGGCGGAGAGCGCTCCGGGGCGTCCGGCGCGGCGGCCGTACACGGCCCGGAGGACGAGGAAGAGGGGGAGGGCAACGGGGGACAGGAGGATGGTCAGGACGAGCAAGGGGGACATGAGGAGCGGAGAGACGGCCAGTCGGCGGGACTCCCGGTACATCCACTGGCCGAGGAGCAGGTCCCAGGCGAGGACCTGGGCCCAGAGGGCGGCGGCGCCGTTCGCGAGGGCGGTCAGGTCGCGGAAGGTGTCGATGTCGGGGCTGCTGACCGCGGTCCAGAGTTGGGGCAGGACGGGGACGGCGAGTACGGCCCAGAGGGCGAGCAACGGAAGGACGGTGAGGGGGGAGGCGGCGACGCGCTCGGTGATCCGCCTGTGCGGGGCGAAGATCATGAGCAGCCAGACGGGCGCCGCCAGGAGAAAGGCCAGCTCGAAGAGGAAGCCGGTCATGCCGAGACCTCCTCGGTGCGCTTCGGGGGCGGGGTGGAGGAGGTGGGAGAGGTGGGGGTGGTGCGGAGGGAGAGGGCGGTGGCTGTGGTGGTGAGGAGGGTGATGACGGCGAGGGTGGTGAGGGTGGCGCTGTCGGGGGAGAGGAGGGCCTGGCCGCGGAGGGCCTGCCAGGTGAGGAGGGTGAAGACCGCGGTGTAGGCGCCGGCGGCGGTGAGGGTGAGGCGGAGGCGGACGCGGTCGTCGGCGAGGCGGGTGAAGCGGGGGGCCAGGGCGGCGAGGAGGAGCAGGAGGAGGGGGAGGAGCTGGAGGGCGTGCATGCCGAAGAAGTGGGGGACGCGGAGGTCGCCGCCCGTGGTGGACCAGCCGGTCAGGGGCATGGACGGACCGCCGTCGGGGACGCCCACGCTGTGGGCGCCGTTGATCGGGGGCTCGTCGGTCGTGAGCTGCTCCGGCGTCGGGCGGACCATCAGGAAGCCAACGGCGGCGCCCGCGAGGGCGATCAGCGAGGAGAGGCGGACCGCCCAGGCGGTGGCGCGGTCGAGGATCCTGGCACGGAGCAGGAGCACCGCGATCGTGAGCGCGCCGAGCCAGAGGACGGCGACCGTGGCGCCCATGACCTGGAAGACGGCCGCGTCGAAGGGAGTCGCCTGGTTGAAGTGGCTCTGCGTGCCGCGGACCACCTGAAGGGTGATCAGCACCATCTCGATCACGCTGGCCACGGCCACCACCGTGCCGGCCCACCAGCCGATCCGGTGCGCCCGCGGCAGCGGCGCGAGCAGTGAGAGCATCCACGCGAGCGACAGCCCGTACGCGATGAACGACAGCGAGAACTTGAGCGGCTTGGTCCAGATCGGGACGCCGACCAGTATCCGGTCGTCCACGACCAGGCCGACCGCGGAGACGACCGCGAGGACCCCCATCGAGGCGGCGAACCAGACCAGCGGGCGGTGCAGACGGGCGAGCGGGTGCGTTAAGGACATGTGATCCCCCGTGGAAAGCCGTGACTACATGGATAGTTGGGCTATGGATAGTGGCACTAGCCACTATCTGATAGCGCCACTATCTATGATGGGTACGTCGGTCGGCAAGGCCGGAGAAGGATCGGGAAGGTGAACACGCGTTGCGCATCGGAGAGTTGAGCCGCAGGACCGGGGTGTCCGTACCGACGATCAAGTTCTACGTACGGGAAGGTCTGCTCCCGGCCGGGGAGTTGACGAGCCCCAACCAGGCCTCGTACGCCGAGACGCACGTACAGCGCCTCCGCCTGATCCGGGCCCTCCTCGACGTGGGCGGCCTCTCCGTCGCCGGAATCCGAAGCGTCATCGAGGCCGTCGACGACCCCGACCGCCCCGTCCACCACGTACTCGGCACAGCCGCCAGCCGCATGGTCCCCCGCTACGACCGAGAACCGGGCGACGGCCTCGACGAAGCACGGCGCAAGGTCCAGGCCCTGCTCGCCGAACGCGGCTGGCACACCGGAGCCAACAGCCTCGCCTCCGAGGCACTCGCGACAGCCCTCGCCGCCCTCGAAGAAGTCGGCCACGGCGCCTTCGCCGAAGTCCTCGACGTCTACGCCGACGCCGCCCAACTCGTCGCCCGCGCCGACCTCGAATACGTCGCCCGCCACGTCGCCCGCGAACAACTCGTCGAAAGCACCGTCGTCGGCACCGTCCTCGGCGACGCCATCTTCTCCGCCCTCCGCCGCATGGCCCAGGTCGACGCCTCAGACCGCCTCTTCGGCGAGGCCCGGTAGGGGGCCCGGTCCGGGGGCCGCGGCCCCCGGCCCTAACCTCCGGCCGCTGGCCCTGACGCCCCCGGGCCTCCGGCCGCTGGCCCCGGCCCCTGGCCCGGCCCCGGCCCCTGGCCCTGGCCCGGCCCTGGCCCCTGGCCCGGCCCTGGCCCCTGGCCCGGCCCCAGGCCTTGGCTTCTGGCCTTGGTCCTGATCCCCGGGGGGCCTCCGGCCCTGTTGTTGGCCGCTGGCCCCTGGCCCCGGCCTCCGGCTCCGGCTTCCGGCCTCCGTGCCCCGGCTCTTGGTGCCGGCTTCCGGCCCTTGGCTCGTGGCCCTGACTCCCGGCGGAGCCTCTGACCCTGTTGTCGGCCGCCGGAACTCCCTGCCCCGGCTCCCGGCCTCCGTGCCACGGCTCTTGGCGCCGGCCTCCCGGCCTCCGGCCCTCGGGCCTGGCCTCGGGCCCCGGCTTCCGGCCTCCGTGCCCCGGCTCTTGGCACCGGCTTCCGGCCGCCGGCTCTTGGCTCGTGGCCCTGACCCCGGCGGAGGCTCTGACCCTGTCGTCGGCCGCCGGGCTTCCGTGCCTGCGTGCCCCGGCTCCTGGCCTCCGGCCATTGGCCCCGGCTCTCAGCCTCCGTGCCCCGGCTCTTGGCGCCGGCCTCCCGGCCTCCGGCCCTTGGCCCTCCGGCCCCGGCTCCCGGCCTCCGGCTCCCGGCTTCCGGCCCCTGGCCCTTGGCTCTGGCCCCCGGCGGAGCCTCTGACCTTGTCGCTGGCCGCCGGGCCGCCGGGCCCCGGCTCCCGGACTCGGCCTCCGGTCCTTGTTCCTTGGCCCTGGTCCGGCGCGGGCCACTGGCCCCGGCCACCGGCCCTCGGCTCCGGCCCTGCCCCCCGGGGAGCCTCTGGCCCTGTCTGCGGCTGCCGGCCCCGGCCCAGCCTCGGGACCTCCGGCCCCAGCCTCTGGGGGCGCCCCGGCTCCCGGCCTCGAGCCTCTGGCCCCGACCCTGGGGCTCCTGGCCCTGTCTGCTGGCCACCGGCTACCGGCCTCAGCCTCCGAGGGCCCGGGCTCCCGGCCTCTCCGGGCCCCTGGCCTGGCCCCTGGCCCGGCCCCTGGCCTCAGTCCCGGCCTCCGGCCCTCCCAGCCCCGAGGTCCTCCCGGCCCCAGGGGAGAAACCCCTTCAGGGGTAGGTGCCCTGGGGTGCTGGGGGAGCCCGTCAGGGAATGGTGAAGGGGCGGGGTGGGCGCCGTGGTGGCGTCCGGCCCGCCCCTTGGTGGGAGGTGTCAGTTTTCCTGTTCGCGTTCTACCTGTTCGTTCCATTCGCGCTTGATGGCGCGCCAGGCTTCGTCGGACTTGCCGAGGCGCCAGTAGCCGGAGATGGAGAGGCGGTCGCGGGGGATGTCGCGGTCGAGGCGGAGGTGGCGGCGGAGGTCCTTGACGAAGCCGGCTTCGCCGTGGACGAAGGCGTGGACGGCGCCGGGGGGGAAGGGGAGGGCGCGGACGGCTTCGACGAGGGATTCGCCGACCGGGCGGTCGCCGCGGTGGAGCCAGGTGACGTCGATGCCGGACGCGGTGGCGAACTTCTGCTCTTCGGTGCTGTCCGGCACTTCGATGAAGGCGTGGACCTGGGAGCCGGCGGGCAGGCGCTCCAGGGCGACGGCGATGGCGGGGAGTGCGCTCTCGTCGCCCACGAGGAGGTGCCAGTCGGCGGCCGGGTCGGGCGTGTAGCCGCCGCCGGGGCCGAGGAAGCGCACGGTGTCGCCGGGCTGGGCGCGCGCGGCCCAGGGGCCGGCGAGGCCCTCGTCGCCGTGGACGACGAAGTCGACGGTGAGTTCGTGGTGCACGGCGTCCCAGGCCCGCACGGTGTAGGTGCGGGTCGTGGGCCACTGCTCCCGGGGGAACTCCGCGCGGATCTGCTCCATGTCGAACGGCTCCGGGTAGGCGACGCCCTCCGGGGCGAAGAGCAGCTTGACGTAGTGGTCGGTGTAGTCGCCGGCCTCGAAGGCTTCGAGGCCGGGGCCGCCCAGGACCAGTCGCACCATGTGCGGCGTGATCCGCTCGGTGCGCACCACACGCGCTTCGGTGGCCTTCGGTGCCTTGCGGGCCGGCTGCTCTGCCACGAGGGGCTCTCCTGACTCTGCGTACTTAGGTATGCCTAAGCTAGCACCTCGGCGTGACGCACCGCAGGCCCCCGTCCCACCTTGGCGCACGGGCGCCGGTGGATGCCCCTCAGCGCCGCTCAAGCACCGGCAGCAGTCGGCTCACCGCCCCGCCGAGGTTCCAGCGCTTCACCAGGGCGTCGAGGGCGGCCGGGTCGCGGGGGGCCGAGGGCAGCGACGGGTCGAAGTCGGGGAGGGGGACGTTTCCGGCGACGCGGACCACGGTGGGGGCCACGTTCAGGTAGGCGGCGGCCTCGACGATTCCCCGGCGCTTGGCGGGCGTCAGCTTGGACGTACGGTCCTCGGCTGCGGCGCGTACGCCGGAGAGGTCGCCGTACTCGGTGATCAGCTGGGCGGCCGTCTTCTCGCCGATGCCCTTGACGCCGGGCAGCCCGTCGCTCGCGTCGCCGCGGAGCGCCGCGAAGTCCGCGTACTGGTCGGGGCGTACGCCGTATTTGTCGGTGATGAGCTGGGCGTCCACCAGGTCGCAGTCCCCGACGCCCTTCCGCGGGTACAGGACGCGCACCGCGCGGGCGTCGTCGACCAGCTGGAAGAGGTCGCGGTCGCCGGTGACGATGTCCACCGGGCCGGTGGCGCGCCTGGCCAGGGTGCCGATGACGTCGTCCGCCTCGTATCCCGCGGCGCCGACCCGGGCGATGCCCAGCGCGGCGAGCACCTCCTCGATCACCGGGACCTGCGGGGAGAGGGTGTCCGGGATCTCCTCCTCGTCCGGGCCGGTCTCCGTCTCGACGGCCACCCGGTGGGCCTTGTACGAGGGGATGAGGTCCACCCGCCACTGCGGCCGCCAGTCCTCGTCCCAGCAGGCCACCAGGTCGTCGGGGCGGTGGTCCTGGACGAGCCGGGTGATGAAGTCGAGCAGCCCGCGGACGGCGTTCACCGGGGTGCCGTCCGGCGCGCGGACCGAGTCCGGGACGCCGAAGTAGGCGCGGAAGTACAGGCTGGCGGTGTCGAGGAGCATCAAACGTCGGGTCACCCGCCCGATCATGCCGCACGACACCGACAGAGCCCCGTCACCGACAGAGCCCCGTCACCGACAGACCGGACCCTCCGGCCCAGGCCGGAGCCGCCCCCGACCGTTCGGTGCCCCATCGACTGCTCGGTGCCTCGGTGCCTCGGTGCCCCGGTGCCCCGGTGTCTCGGTGCCCCGGTGCCCCGGTGCCCCGGTGCCCCGGAGATCCGGCGCCTCGGCGCCGCGGAGCTCCAGTGCCCCCGGGGCCCGAGTGCCCCAGACCTCTGGAACCCCGGCCTTCCCTGGACCCCGGCCCCGGCCCCGGCCCCGGCCCCGGCCCCGGCCCCGGACCCGGACCCGGACCCGGGCCGGACCTCGGACCCCGCCCCATGGACCTCGCCCCCGAGACCCCCAGCCCCCGGGCTCCCGCCCCCCCCCGAGCCCCTCGCGACCTCGAAGCCCAAGAGCGCACCCCGCCCCGAAGCGCCCCCCAAGCACCCCAGAGCCCCCACCCCGAAGCCCCCAACCACCAACCACCCCCACCCCCCCCCAGTGACCCGTGTCACCTTTGCGTTTGCACCCAGTGAAGGCGGGCAGGCGGGGGGCCGGAGCGGACCCGGTGCGGGATTCGAGAAGGAATCTTGTGTGTGTGACGGGGTGCGGGCAGATCCCGCTCGCTCCACGGCCGGGCCGCGCGGGGGTGGTGGGGCCGTTTTTCGTTGCTACCCGTGAGGTGTATGTGTCCAGGCTTCAGGCCGATCATCTGTACAAGGTGTTCGGAAGACGACCCGAGGAAGCGGTCCGCAGGTTGGTGGATGGCGCTGACCGGGAGGAACTGCGGGGGGAGGGGGCGACGGCGGCGGTCGTGGACGCGGGGTTCACGGTCGAGGCGGGGCAGATCTTCGTGGTGATGGGTTTGTCGGGTTCGGGGAAGTCGACCCTGCTGCGCATGTTGAACGGTCTGCTCGAACCGACGGCGGGCCGGGTGCTCTTCGATGGTCGTGATCTCACGGCGCTTTCTCCGCGCGAGCTGAGGGACGTTCGTGCGCGCAAGATCAGCATGGTGTTCCAGCACTTCGCGCTGTTTCCGCACCGGAATGTGCTGGAGAACGCGGCGTACGGGCTTGAGGTGCAGGGGGTCGCGCGTGCCGAGCGGGAGGCGCGGGCGGCCGAGGCACTGGAGCTGTGTGGGCTCGGGGGGTGGGAGGAGTCGTGGCCGGATGAGCTGTCCGGCGGGATGCAGCAGCGCGTGGGGCTTGCTCGGGCGCTTGCGACGGACGCGGATCTGTTGCTCATGGACGAGTCGTTCAGCGCGTTGGACCCGCTGATCCGCCGGGACATGCAGGATCAGCTGCTGGTGCTTCAGCAGCGGCTGAAGAAGACGATCGTCTTCATCACGCATGACCTCAATGAGGCGATGCGGATCGGCGACCGGATCGCTGTCATGCGCGACGGGCGGATCGTGCAGCTCGGCACGGCGGAGGACATCCTCGTCCGTCCTGCGGACGACTACGTCGCCTCCTTCATACAGGACGTCGACCGCTCTCGGGTGCTCACCGCCTCCGCTGTCATGACGGAGGGCGTCCCGGCGGAGGGCTGTGCCGCGGACTGCGCGTGCCGGGCCGTCGGGCCCGACACGCTCGTGGCCGAGCTGTGTGCCGTGGCGGCCTTGGCTCCGCATCCGGTGACCGTGGAGGACGTGGACGGCACGGTGCTCGGAGTCGTACCGAGGGACAGGCTGCTGGAAGTCATGGGCGGGCTGGCGAAGGAGGAGGTGACCGCCGGTGCCTAGGCTTCCCCTCGGTGAGTGGGTCGACGGCTCCGTCGACTGGCTCCAGGTGCATCTCTCGTGGCTGTTCGACGCGGTCAGCTCGGGTGTCACCGGGCTGTACGACGGGATCGACGCGGTTCTCTCGGCACCTCAGCCGCTGCTTTTCGCGGGCATCCTCGCCGTCGTCGCCTGGTGGTTGCGCGGTCTTTCCGCCGCGGTCCTGGCCTTCGCCGGGTTCGCCGTGGTGGATTCGGTGCAGCTGTGGGACGAGGCGATGGCGACGCTGTCGCTGGTGCTGGTGTCGACCCTCGTCACGCTGCTGATCGCCGTACCGCTCGGGATCTGGGCGGCCCGCTCGAAGTCCGTGTCGGCGGTGCTGCGGCCGGTCCTCGACTTCATGCAGACCATGCCGGCGATGGTCTATCTGATCCCCGGCATCATCTTCTTCGGCGTCGGTGTCGTCCCCGGCATCATCGCCACCATCGTCTTCGCCCTGCCTCCGGGCGTCCGGATGACCGAGCTCGGGATCCGGCAGGTCGACGGCGAACTGGTCGAGGCGGCCGAGGCGTTCGGCACCACGCCGCGCAACACCCTGCTGCGGGTCCAGCTGCCGCTCGCGCTGCCGACGATCATGGCGGGCGTCAACCAGGTCATCATGCTCGGCCTCTCGATGGTCGTCATCGCGGGCATGGTCGGCGGCGGCGGGCTCGGCGGCGCGGTCTACCGGGCCATCGGCAACGTCGACATCGGCCTCGGCTTCGAGGCCGGCCTCTCCATCGTCGTCCTCGCCATGTACCTGGACCGGATGACGGGCGCGCTGGGCCGGCAGGTCTCCCCGCTGGGCCGCCGCGCCGCCGCCAAGGCGCGCGCCGCGCTGAGCGCCAAGCGGCCCGGTGCCAAGCTGTGGGCCCACCGCCCGCAGCCCGTCACGGCTCTGGTCGGCGTCGTCGTCCTCGCCCTCGTCGCAGGAGGCACGGGCTTCCTCGGCGGCTCCGGCGCGACCAGCGCGAGCGCTTCGGGGCCGAACGGCGGCCACGGCAAGAAGGTCAGCATCGGCTACATCCCGTGGGACGAGGGCATCGCCTCCACGTACCTGTGGAAGGAACTCCTGGAGCGGCGCGGCTACGAGGTCGAGACCAAGCAGCTGGAGGCGGGCGCCCTCTACACCGGCCTGGCCGGCGGGCAGCTCGACTTCCAGACCGACGCCTGGCTGCCCGTGACGCACGAGCAGTACTGGAAGAAGTACCAGAACAAGCTGGAGGACCTCGGCTCCTGGTACGGGCCCACCTCCCTGGAGCTCTCCGTCCCCTCGTACGTGAAGGGCGTCGACTCGCTCGCCGACCTCAAGGGCAAGGCGGGGCAGTTCAAGGGCCGGATCGTCGGCATCGAGCCGAGCGCCGGGATGATGGGCATCCTGAAGGACAAGGTCCTCAAGGAGTACGGCCTCGACGGCGAGTACCAGGTCGTCGACGGCTCCACGCCGGGCATGCTCGCCGAGCTGAAGCGCGCGTACGACCGCAAGGAACCGGTCGTCGTGACCCTCTGGTCGCCGCACTGGGCCTACTCCGCGCACGACCTGAGGAAGCTCGCCGACCCGAAGGGCTCCTGGGGTAAGGGGGACGGTGTCCACACCCTCGCCCGCAAGGGCTTCGCCGCCGAGAACCCGGAGGTCGGCGCCTGGCTGAAGGACTTCGAGCTGACCGAGAAGCAGCTCACGGACCTCGAAGCGGTCATCCAGGAGACCGGTAAGGGCAAGGAGCAGCAGGCGGTCCGCACCTGGCTGGACCGCACCCCCGGCCTCGCGGAGAAGCTCGCCCCGCGGTAGCGGCCGGAGACCGCCCGACGGGCGGTGCGTGACTGCTGTCCGAAAAGGTGTGGTCGCCGAGTGTGCTCGGCGACCACACCTTTCGCACACGACGAGAAACCCTGCCCCAAAGCTGCGTAAGGTTCAGGTAACCGACCGGTACACCGGTGCGAGAGACCGACCAGTACGAGGGAGGGAGCCGACATGGACGAGAAGGAAGCACCCCGCGTGGGCGCGGCCGTCAAGAGGCGCCGGAGAGCGCTCCAGCTCACCCTGGCCGTCGTCTCCGCCCGCAGCGGCCTCTCCGTGCCCTTCCTCAGCCAGGTCGAGAACGACCGGGCCCGCCCGAGCCGCCGCTCCCTCGAACTCGTCGCCGAGGCGCTGGAGACGACGGCCGGCGAACTCCTCGCCGCAGCCGAGGCCTCCCGCACCGTCGACGTCGTACGGTCCGGCGAGCGCGCCCCCGACCCGGCCATGCCCGCCGGCATCCGGCAGCTCGTCCGGGGCCGACACCAGCTGCACGCCCTGGAGTTCACCGGCGAACAGGACGCCGGACGCGAGTTCCAGCACCGCAACGACGAACTGCTCTACGTCGTCGACGGCGCCGCCGAGGTCGAGGCCGAGGGACGCGCCTACCGGCTCGGCCGCGGCGACACCCTCTACCTCTCCGGCGGGGTACGGCACCGCTGGCGGGCCACCGAGCCCGGCACCCGGCTGCTCGTCGTCGCCGTCGCCGAGCACGTCGAGGCCGAGGAGGAGTGACCGCAGGTACGAGGGCACTCCCGAGGGTCGTCTCCCTCGTGCCGTCGCTCACCGAGGCGGTCGCCGTGACCCTGCCCGGCTCCCTCGTCGGCGCGACGGACTGGTGCACCCACCCGGCGGGCCTCGCCGTCGCCCGCGTCGGCGGCACCAAGAACCCCGACGTCACCGCGATCACCGCACTCCGCCCCGACCTCGTCCTCGCCAACGAGGAGGAGAACCGCGCACCCGACATCGCCGCGCTCCGGGCCGCCGGCGTCGACGTCCTCGTCACCACCATCCGCACCCTCGACCAGGGTCTGCGGGAACTGGAACGGGTCCTCGCCGCCTGCGGCGCGCCCCGGCGGCCCCGCTGGCTCGACGAGGCCGAAGCCGCCTGGGAGGCCGTCACACCGGTGGGACCCGGACCGGGCGGCGTGCCGCTCACCGCCGTCGTGCCCATCTGGCGCCGCCCGTGGATGGTCCTGGGACAGGACACCTTCGCCGGTGACCTGCTGGCCCGGCTCGGTGTCCGGAACCTGTACGCCGACCATCCCGAGCGCTATCCCCGGCTGCCGCTCGACGAACTCCGCGCCGCCGCCCCCGACCTCGTCGTCCTGCCCGACGAGCCCTACCGCTTCACCCGCGACGACGGCCCCGAGGCCTTCCCCGGGACCGCCGCGGCGCTCGTCGACGGACGCCTGCTCACCTGGTACGGGCCGTCACTGGCCGAGGCCCCGCGGGCGCTGACCCGGGCGCTGCGAGCAGCGCTCCGCTGACCAGCCCGCGCGCCGTGTGGAACCCGGCCACCAGCCAGGCCGCGACGAGGAACACGTACAGCCCGATCGCCAGCCACCGGAAGGCGGCGAGCCCGGTGTGCTGCGCCAGTCCCTCGGCTCCGGTCACGCAGGTCCCGACGGGGAAGGTGAACGCCCAGAACGTCATCGCGAAGCCCATGCCCCGCCGCCGCGCCCGCAGCACCATCGCCCCGGCCAGCGCCAGCCACATCAGGGCGAAGCCCATGACGGGCACGCCGTAGAGGACCGCGAAGGCGGAGAAGCCATGGGCGTACGTGTCGGACAGCACGCCCTGGGCCGCGTCGGCGAACTTGTTCGCGGCGGTCGTCGACTGGCCCAGGGGCCCGAGGACCAGGAACAGGGTGGGGGTCAGCGCGAGGGGCAGCGGACCCCCGGTCACCAGCCGGCCGAAGACCAGGGGCAGCATCACCAGGGTGGCGAGGAGGCTGATCCCGAACATCGCGTAGCAGGCGACGAGCAGGGTCTGCTGGGCCTGGCCGGCGGGCAGGTGGGGCACGAGCAGGGGGCCGAGGGCGGCGGAGACCATGGGGGCGACGACCGGCAGCAGCCACACGGGCGAGGCGCTCTCGATCTTGTGGTGCACGACCATCAGGTACGGGATCGCCACGGCGGCAGCCAGGCCGATCACGGTTCCGGCGGTGAAGAGGACGGTGTCGATCGCGACGGCGGCGGGGAGGCCGATCCAGTCCTGGCCCACGATCATCGTGCCGCCGCCGACGGCGAGCAGGGCCATCGACAGGCAGCCGTAGAAGGGCGCCATCGCGGGGTCCAGGAGGTGGGCGCGGGCCTGGTCGCGGTGGTGGGCCCAGTGCAGGGCCCGGGCGGAGAGCAGGACGATCAGCATCGCGAGGGACAGCGCCCACACGGCCGTGCAGAGGGTACGGAGCCCGGGGACGTCCACCGGGAGCGTGGCGCCCGCGTTGGCGATGATCGCCGTCCCCATGACGGAGGCGTACCAGTTGGGTCCGAGGTGACGGACGGAACGGGCCGGAGCGGCCGGCCGTGCACCGGGGGTGGTGGTGCCGAGGACCGGGCGGGGGGCCGAGCGGGGTGTTGCGAGGCTTGCCATGCCTCCACCGTCGTCCTCTTCCGCCGCCCCCACCAGGGATCATGCGGCTATGACGTCATAAGCTGGCCTTATGAGCAGGGAGACGCGGGGGCCGGCAGGGGCGAACGGGGGCACGGGCGCGCGCGGGCCGGTGGGGGAGCAGGGCCCGCCGGGTGCGCGGGGTGAGGCCGGTGGGGACGTCCGGGCGCCGCTCTCGCATCGGGTGCCCGATCTGGGGGCGCTCGAACTGCTGCTCGCCGTCGCCCGGCACGGAAGTCTCGGTGCGGCCGCGCGCGAGGTGGGGATCACCCAGCCCGCCGCGAGCAGCCGGATCCGCTCCATGGAGCGGCAGCTCGGGGTGGCCCTGGTCGACCGCTCGCCGCGCGGCTCGCGGCTCACCGACGCGGGCGCGCTCGTGACGGACTGGGCCCGGCGGATCGTGGAGGCCGCGGAGGCCTTCGACGTCGGCGCGCAGGCGCTGCGCGGGCGCCGTGACTCCCGGCTCCGGGTGGCCGCGTCCATGACGATCGCCGAGTACCTGCTGCCCGGCTGGCTGATCGCGCTCCGCACGCAGCGCCCGGACACCGCCGTGTCGCTCCAGGCCGGCAACTCGGCGGCCGTGGCCGAACGCCTCTTCGCGGGCGACGCCGACGTCGGCTTCGTCGAAGGCCTCGCCGTACCCGACGGCCTCGACGGCGTCGTCGTCGCCCACGACCGGCTCGTCCTCGTCGTCGCGCCCTCCCACCCCTGGGCCCGCCGCCGGGCCCCGCTCGACCCGGCCGAACTCGCCGCGACCCCGCTCGTCCTGCGCGAACGCGGCTCCGGCACCCGCCAGGTCCTCGACGCGGCCCTCGCCGCCCACGGCGGCCTCGCCCAGCCCCTCCTGGAACTCGCCTCCACCACCGCGGTGAAGGCCGCCGCGGTGAGCGGGGCGGGTCCCGCGGTCCTGAGCGAGCTCGCCATCGCGGAGGAGCTGTCCTCGCGCCGGCTGGTCGGCATTCCGGTGGAGGGGGTGCGCCTGCGTCGCGACCTGCGGGCGGTGTGGCCCGCGGGCCACCGGCCCACGGGACCCGCCCGTGACCTGCTGTCCCTGACACGGGGGTGACCGGGTCGGGGGCGGGGGGGGGGGGGGGGGGGGGGGAGGGGACGAGGGGGGGGGGGGGGGGGGGGGGGGGGGGGGGGGGCGGGGGGGTGGGGGGGGGGGGGGGGGGGGGGGGGGGGGGGGGGGGGGGGGGGGGGGT
>NZ_JBVJVO010000009.1:0-69799 GCF_055603625.1 Streptomyces sp. NPDC037273 | reverse complement strand
CCTTCCCCCCCCCCCCCCCCCCCCCCACCACCCCCCTCCTCCCCCTTCTTCCTCACACTGGGTGGCTCTGTGGTGTTTCCCCCCCGTCCCCCCCCCCCCCCCCCCCGCACCCGTACGGGGACGTCAGAGGTCCGAGGCCCGGAACGTCACCCGCCCGTCCACGACGGTGAGGCGGACCGGGACGTCCGGGAGATCGGTGGCGGGGGTGGTGAGGGGGTCGGCCGCCAGGACCGTGAGGTCGGCGCGGTGGCCGAGCGCGAGGCGGCCCGCCTCGTGCTCCTCGCCGGCGGCGTAGGCGGCCGCGGTGGTCATGCCGCGCAGCGCTTCGAGCGCGGTGAGGGCCTGCTCGGGGCCGTGCGGCGCCTGGGCGAGGTCGCGGCTGGGGCGGCGATGGCGGGCACCGGCCATGACGCCGAGCGGCGGGAAGGGAGCGATGGGCCAGTCGGAGCCGAGCACCACGGTGGCGCCGGAGTCGGCGAGGTCGCGGCAGCGCCAGGCGCGCGCGGCGCGCTCCTCGCCGAGGCGCCGGGACCAGTTGTCGGTGTGGTCGGCGCGGGTGAAGTCGCAGCAGTGGGTGGGCTGCATCGACGCGAGGACGCCGAGCTCCGCGAAGCGGCGCAGGGTGTCGTCGGGCACCGTCTCGATGTGCTCGACCCGGTGGCGTACGCCGTCCCGGCCGCCGCCCGAGGCCTGGGCCTTCGCGACGGAGTCGAGGACGTGCCGGACGGCCGCGTCGCCGATGGCGTGCGTCGCGGTGGCGACGCCCGCCCGGTGCAGCTCGCCCACGATGTGGGTGTAGGCGGCCGGGTCGGGCCAGAAGGCGTGCGTCGACTGGCCGTGGCAGTCGGGCCGTTCCAGCCACGCCGTGCCGTTGTCGATGGTCCCGTCCATGAAGAGCTTCACGCCCGCGACCCGCCACAGCGCCCCGCCCGTGCCCTGCTGCTCGATGAGGGCGCGTACGCCGTCCGCGTCCGTGCCGGGCTGGCACCAGGGCGCGACCCGCAGCCGCAGCGGCAGGTCACCGGCGGCGTCGAGCTCGCCGTAGAGGGCGAGGCTGTCGCCGTTGGCGTCCATGGCGTGGGCGCCGGTGAGGCCGGCCGCCGCCATCGACCGCAGCGTGGCGGCGAGCCGCTCGCGGCTCTCCTCGCGCGTCGGGCGCGGGGCGACCCGCTCGACGAGCTCGCAGGCGGCGTCCTCCTGGAGCAGGCCCGTCGGGCGGCCGGAGGCGTCGCAGACGACCTCGGCCGACGCCTGGTCGAAGGTGCGCGGCCCGTCGACCCCGGCGAGTTCGAGGGCGCGGCGGCTCGCGAGGGCCGAGTGGGCGTCGAAGAGCAGCAGGAACGCCGGGATGCCGTCCAGTACGGCGTCGAACGGGGCGACCCCCACCGGCACGTCGCCGAACACGTTCGGGTCGAGCCCCCAGCCGAACAGCCACTCTCCGCGCCCGAGCGACCGGGCCGCCCCCGCGAGCGCCTCCCGTACGTCGTCGAGGTCGGCGCAGTACGACAGGTCGAGGCCGTGCGTCAGCTCCGCGCCCGAGACCGGGTGGATGTGGCCGTCGACGAACCCGGGGGTGACCACGGCCCCCTTGAGGTCGACGACCGTCGTCGCGGGCCCGGCCAGCGCCCGCGTCTCGCGGTCGTCGCCCAGTGCCGCGATCCGGCCGTCGTCGGACACGGCGAGCGCCGTCTCCGGCAGGAACGCGCCCGTGCCGGGGTCGAGCAGACGGGCGGAGAGCAGAACGAGTCGGGTGTTGCGCACGGGGGCTCCAGGGGGTGCGGAACGGGGAGGGTCGGGGGAGGGGAAAGCGTGGTGCCCGGGGCGCCGCCGCGCCCCGGGCCGGACGTCACTCGGACGCGACGGGCTCCGTCGCGGCATCGGGACCCGGAGGGGGCACGGCCTCCGCTTCGGCCGCGGGTCCCGGTGGGGTCGCGGGTTCCGTGTCGGCCGCGGGTCCCGGAGGGGTCGCGGGCTCCGTGTCGGCCGCGGGTCCCGGTGGGGTCGCGGCGTCCGGTGAGGCCGCCGGCTCCGGGGGCTCCGCGAGGGGTGCCGCGTCCGTGAGGGCTCCGTACGGCAGGTCCAGGACGCGTTCGGCCGTGGTGACGGCCATGCGGGTGACGGCTTCGGGGAGGCCGGTGTAGTCGGTGTTGGCGTGGACGCCGAGGCCGTCGAGGACGACGAGGATCTGGATGGCGGCGGCCCGGGGGTCGTCGGTGCGGAACTCGCCGCGGTCGATGCCTTCCCGGATGACCGCCATCAGCCGGTCGTCGGAGGCGAGCTCCTGCTCGGCGACGCGGGCGCGGAGGAGGGGGCGGTAGCGGCTGAGGTGGCGGGCGTTGATCCAGAGACGGCTGATGTCGTCGTAGGCGTCGCCGGTGGAGAGGGCGAAGTACCGGGCGAGGTACTGCGTGGGGGTGCCGTGCGGCCGCTCGGCGGGCAGCAGGGTGTCGAGCTCGCCGGTGGCGGCGACGCTGAAGGCCTCGGCGACCAGGTCCTCCGCCGAGGGGAAGTAGTGGCTGATCAGACCGGGCCGTACGGCGAGCTCGTCGGCGATACGGCGGAGGGTGACGCACTCGAGCCCTTCCGTCAGGGCGACGCGGGCCGCGGCCTCCACGATCTCGGCCCTTCGGGCTTCCGGAGATTTCCGAACTCGCTTGCGCTGGACGCTTGACGACATACCGGCGATCCTATTGAGTGTGCGACCAATAAGCAATCAGGTGGGCACCACACGCATCCGGAGGGCCGCATGGCTTCCACGATCCCCGACCCGCTCCCCAGCTCGCAGGGCGCCCGGGTCACGCCGCCGGCCACCGATCGGCCCGGCCGCGTCGAGGCCCACGGCATCGACCACATCCCCGACGGCGAACGCCACGGACACCCCCGCGAGCTCTTCTCCGTGTGGGCGGCGGCCAACGTCAACTACCTCAGCCTCGTCATCGGCGGCGCCCTCGTCCTGATGGGCCTCACGCTGGGGCAGGCCGTCACCGTGATCGTCATCGGCAACCTCTTCTGGCTGCTCACCGGCCTCCTCGCCACCTCGGGACCGGCGGCGGGCGCGCCCAGCGAGGTGATCACCCGGGCCATGTACGGGGTCATCGGCAACCGTGTGAACAACGCGATCGGCGGCTGGCTCGTCTCCGTCTGCTACTTCGCGCTCAACCTCGCCGCCGCGGCCACCGCCGCCTTCGCGCTGGTCGAGAAGACCGGCATCACGGCCAACACGCCCGTCAAGGTGGCCGTCATCGTGGTCATCGCCGCGCTCACCCTGGCCATCAGCGTCTACGGACACGCGCTGATCATCAAGCTGTACCTGCCGATCACCCTGATCCTGGCCGGCATCTTCACCGTGGTCGCCTTCGCCGTCTTCCGGCACGCGGACTTCTCCTACGCCCCCGCCGAGCAGCTCGGCGGCGTCGAGCTCTGGGGCCTCCTCCTGGCGGGCGTCACGCTGATCGCCTCCGGCCCGCTCTCGTACACCACGAGCGCCGACTTCTCCCGCTACCTGCCCCGGACGTCCTCGAAGAAGGCGATCGTCGGCTGGACCGCCCTCGGCGCCTTCCTGCCCAGCGTCATCGTCTGTTCGCTCGGCGCGTTCGCCGCCACCGCCGTCGACATGACGGACCCGCAGACCGCGCTCCAGACGATCCTGCCCGGCTGGTTCACCCCGGTCTTCCTGCTCGCCCTGGTGCTCGGCACGATCTCCATCAACGCCCTGACCGCCTACAGCGCCGGCCTCGCCCTCCAGGCCGTCGGCCTCCGCATCCGCCGCACCGTCAGCGTCCTCTTCGACGGAGCCGTCGCCGTCGCCCTCACCCTGTACGGCCTGCTCGTCTCCAACTTCCTTGACACCGTCAGCAACGCCCTCCAGGTGATCGTGGTCCTCATCGGCCCCCTGATGGCCGTCTACGCCACCGACATCCTGCTGCGCCGCGGCCGCTACGACGGGATCGCGCTCTCGGACGAGACCCCCGGCAGCCCCTTCTGGTACACCGCGGGCGTCAACCGGGCCGGCGCCCTCGCCGTCGTCCTGGGCGTCACCGCCGCCTCCCTCTGCGTCAACACCCTCTACACGGGCCCGGTCGCCACCGCCCTCGACGGCGTCGACATCTCCCTCCCCGTCGGCATGGCCGTCGCCGCTCTCCTCTACGCCGCCCTCATGCGCCGTGACGCCACCGTTCTCGCCGCCCGGACCCAGGCGTGACCGGCGGCCGTACGGTCCTCCGGATCACCGGGGACACCCCGAGGCGCCGCGGCGAGGAACGCGGCCGCACGGCGGGCGACGCCATCGCGCGCGCGTGGCGGGTGTACGACGAGCTCTTCACGACCGTCGCCACCGCGAGCGCCGGGAGTACGGGGCCCACCCGGCTCCCCGACGTGCGCGCCCTCGCCCTGCGCACCGCCGAGGCCACCCGGGCCTGGGCGCCGGAGCTCGTCGAGGAGATGGAAGGCGTCGCCGAAGGCGCCGGACTCCCGTTCTGGACGATCGCCGCGCTGAACGCGCGCACCGAGATCCTCGCCGAGGCGGGCGCGCCCCGCGCCGGCGAGTGCTCGACCCTCGTCAGGACCGGTCCCCGGACCACCGGCGGCCAGTGCTGGGACTGGCACCAGGAACTGGCCGACGCCTGGCACCTCCAGACCGTGACGGGCGACGCCCAGGGCTTCGCGGGGATCACCGAGCACGGCATCCTCGCCAAGATCGGGGTCAACGAGGCCGGCGTGGGCGTCCTCTTCAACATCCTGGGCCACGCCGAGGACGCGGCCACCGGCGTCCCCGTCCATCTGGTCGCCCGTCAGGTTCTGGGCGCCGCCGGGTCGTTCGCGGAGGCGGTCGGGATGCTCACCGGCGCCCCGGTCTCCGCCTCCACGGTCATCACCGTGCTGACCGCCGACCGGGCCGCCTCGGTGGAGCTCGCCCCCGTGGGCTCGGCCGTGGTCGCCCCCGACGAGCGCGGCTGGCTGACCCGTACCAACCACTTCCTCGATCCGTCCCTCGCAGCCGGCGAACTGCGCGGCCGTCGCGAACCGGAGACGTACGACCGGCACGGCCTGCTCGGTGGGCGCGTCTCCCGTCATACGGGCCCGCTCGGCCCCGACGCGCTGGTGGAGCTGCTCGCCGCCCACCGCGAGGACGGCGCCGAGGTCTGCTGCCACGCGCCGGCCGAGGGGACGCTCGGCAGCCGCTGGGCCACGCTCGCCACGCTCGCGGTCGACCCGGCGGAGCGGAGCCTCCTCGTCCACGACGGCGGCCCCTGCACGGCGGGACCGTCGACCTGGACCCGGCTCGCGGCCCCGGCCCGCTGACATGCGAGGCCGCCGGGCACGTTCACACGAGCCCGGTCCCGAGGCGCCGCACGGCGGAACCCGTCAGCGCCCCGCCCCCGCCGCCTCCACCAGCCCCCGCATCACCCGGAGGTCCTCGCCCATCTCCGGGTGCCACTGCACGCCGAGGGCCCAGACCGGGGCGGCGAGTTCGACCGCCTCGGGCGTGCCGTCCTCCGCGTGGGCGGAGACGGTGAGGCCGCTGCCGAGCCGGTCGACGGCCTGGTGGTGGTAGGTGGGGACCTCGGTGAGCTCGGGGACGAGGGAGGCGTACAAGGTGCCGGGCACGGGCTTGACCGGGTGCCGGCCGATCACGCCGACCGCCTCGACATGTCCGTCGACGTGCTGGACGAGGGTCCCGCCGAGCGCCACGTTCAGGAGCTGCATCCCCCGGCAGATGCCGAGCAGCGGGGTGCCGGACGCCAGGGCCGCGTCGATCAGGGCCAGTTCCCAGGCGTCCCTGGCGCGGGCGGGAGGTCCGGTACGGGGGTCGGTCACGGCCCCGTACCGGACGGGCTCGACGTCCGCACCGCCCGCGACGACGAGCCCGTCGAGCCGGGCCACGACCGCCGCGGCGGCCTCCGGCCCGTCCGGCGGCAGCATCACCGCGAGGCCCCCGCTCTCCCGGACGAGCCACGGGTAGCGGGCCGGGAGCAGCGCGGCCTCCATGTCCCACACCCCCCAGCGGGCCTGGTCCAGATAGGTGGTCACGCCGATGAGCGGCTTGGACACGTGCTTCCTCCAGAGGTGCGGGCAGAGGGGTGGAACGGCTGCGGGTCAGTCGCGTTCGAGCTCGGCCTCCGCCGCGGCGAGCGCCGCGAACTCCTCCTCGGGCGCACTGGCCACCAGATGGTGCCGACTGTAGAACGCGAAGTAGGCGAGGGCGATCACGTACACCCCGAGTGCCATGAACGCCGCCGTCCGGTCCACCAGGAAGGTCGCGACCAGCGCCGACAGGGCCAGGACGAAGGCCACCGAGGAGGTCGCGATCCCGCCGGGCGTGCGGTACGGCCGGTGCAGTCCCGGCTCCCGGCGGCGCAGGACGATGTGGGAGAGCGCCATCAGCGCGTACGAGATGGTGGCGCCGAACACCGCGATGTTCAGCATCCGCGCCCCGTCCCCGGTCCCGGCGGCGAGCGCGAAGCCGATCGCGCCGGGGATGAGCAGCCCCAGGTACGGCGACTTGCGGCGGCTGGTCAGGGAGAGGAAGCGGGGCAGGTAGCCGGCGCGGGAGAGGGCGAACAGCTGGCGCGATCCGGCGTAGATGAGGGAGAAGAACGAGGCCACCAGGCCGGCCAGGCCCGCGTAGTTCACGAACCGGCTGAGCGCGGTCGGCTCGCCGTCGCCCTGGAGCGCCACGACCAGCGGGTTGCCCGCCTCCTGGACGGCGGCCGAGCCGCGCGCCCCGGTGGCGGCGAGGAAGGTGACGACGGCGAGGAGCACCAGGATCCCCATGGAGATCGCGAGCGCCCTCGGCATCGACCGCACCGGGTCCTTCGCCTCCTCGGCGGCGAGCGGTACGCCCTCCACGCCGAGGAAGAACCACATGCCGAAGGGGAACGCGGCCCAGATCCCGAGGAGTCCGAACGGCAGCCAGGAGTTCGCCCCGAAGGCCTCGCCGTCGACCGGGATGTCGTTCAGTCCGTCGACGTGGAAGTCGGTGAACGCGCCGAGCGCGAAGACGACGAGCGCCGCGACCGCGATCGCCGTCACCACCAGGCTGAAGCGCAGCGCCTCGCCGACGCCCCACAGGTGGATGCCGATGAAGAGCGCGAAGCAGACGAGGTAGACGGGCCAGCCGGACTCCAGGCCGAAGAGGCCGAGGGACTCCACGTAGTCGCCGATGAAGATCGAGATGGCGGCGGGCGCGAGGACGTACTCGATGAGGATCGCGGTGCCGGTGAGGAAACCGCCCCAGGTGCCGAGCGCCCGGCGGGCGAAGCCGTAACCGCCGCCTGCGGTGGGCAGGATCGCGGAGAGCTCGGCGAGCGCGAAGACCAGACAGGCGTACATGGCGCCCATCAGGACGGTGGCGACGGCCAGTCCGCCGAAGCCGCCCTTCGACAGGCCGATGTTCCAGCCGGAGAAGTCCCCGGAGACGACGTACGCGACGCCGAGCCCGGTGAGCAGCAGCCAGCCGGCGCTGCCGCGGCGCAGCGCCCGCCGCTCCAGGTAGTCGTCCTTCGGCGGGGCGGTGCCCCCGGTGGTGTCTTCGAGCGTCATGGCAGCGTCAGCTCCCCGCAACGGGCCCAATGGATTGGAGCCATACCTTTGCGGTGGCCGACGGGGAAGCGCAACCCCCGTGCGTTACTTTCGGGTTACGCCCCCGGGGGCGCCGCCCTCAGGTCAGGAACCCCCGCAGCAGCGCCGCCGTGCCCGCGCAGTGCTCCCGCATCACCTCGCGCGCCGCGTCCGCGTCCCCGTCCAGGACCGCCTCCACCAGCGCGGTGTGCTGGTGCTGGGAGTGCTCCAGATTGCGTACGAGCAGCGGGATGCAGTCCAGGAGGTCGTTCACCGTCGCCCGGACCGCGGCGTACTGCGCGGTGAGCGTCGGCGAGCCGGAGAGCTCCGCGAGGGTCAGATGGAGCAGGGTGTCCTGGCGGCGGTAGTCGGTCAGCGGGGCGTCCCGGGTCGCCGCCACGGCGGTCCGCAGCCGCTCGGCGCCCGCCGCGTCGAGGCCGTGTGCCGCGCAGAGCCCGGCGGCCCCCACCTCGAGGACCTCACGGAAGCGCAAGGTGTCCTCCATGTCGACCGAGGCGATCCGGCGGCGCAGCTCGTCCTCGTCGGCGGTCTGCGTCCGGGGCAGCACGAACGTTCCGCCGTACCGGCCGCGCCGGCTCTCCACGAGCCCCTGCTCCTGGAGCACCTTGAGGACCTCGCGCAGGGTCACCCGGCTGATCCCCATCCGGTCGGCCAGCTCCCGCTCGGCGGGCAGCCGCTCGCCGCCGGGCACCAGGCCGAGCCGCACCACCTGGAGGATCTGCTCCAGGGCCTCCTCGAAGCCGTTGCCCGCCCGCACCGGCCGCAGCACGGGCGTCAGCCGGTCCGCCGATTCACTCGTACTGGCCACGTTCTCGTTTCCCCTTCCCGAGGACCTTCCCAAGCAATGGTCTTCCGCAATACCTTATGGCTCCCGGCACGCCGAAGGAGGAGCAATCCCGTGGCAGACCGCACACCCCCGCTCACCGTCGAGGAGCTGCGTGCCCTCGTCGCGAGCGGCGAGATCGACACCGTCGTCCTGGCCTTCCCCGACATGCAGGGACGGCTCCAGGGCAAGCGGTTCGCCGCACCGTTCTTCCTGGACGAGGTCCTCGGCCACGGCACCGAGGGCTGCAACTATCTTCTGGCAGTCGACACCGAGATGAACACCGTCGACGGCTACGAGATGTCCTCCTGGGACCGCGGCTACGGCGACTTCGCCATGCACCCCGACCTCAGCACCCTCCGCCGCCTCCCCTGGAACGAGGCCACCGCGATGGTGACGGCCGACCTGGCCTGGGGCGACGGCACCCCGGTGGTCGCCGCGCCCCGCCAGATCCTCCGCCGCCAGCTGGAGCGGCTCGCCGAACTCGGTTTCACCGCCCACGTCGGCACCGAGCTCGAGTTCATCGTCTTCAAGGACAGCTACGAGCAGGCCTGGGACGCGAACTACCGCGGCCTCACCCCCGCCAACCAGTACAACATCGACTACTCCGTCCTGGGCACCGGCCGCATCGAACCCCTCCTGCGCCGCATCCGCAACGAGATGGCCGGCGCCGGACTCACCGTCGAGTCCGCCAAGGGCGAGTGCAACCCCGGCCAGCACGAGATCGCCTTCAAGTACGACGAGGCCCTCGTCACCTGCGACCAGCACGCCGTCTACAAGACGGGCGCCAAGGAGATCGCCGCCCAGGAGGGCTACTCGCTCACCTTCATGGCGAAGTACAACGAGCGCGAGGGCAACTCCTGCCACATCCACCTCTCCCTCCAGAACGCCGACGGGGAGAACGTGATGGCCGGGGACGACCCCCACGGCATGTCCGAGACCATGCGGCACTTCCTCGCCGGACAGCTCGCCGCCCTCCGCGACTTCTCCCTCCTCTACGCCCCCAACATCAACTCCTACAAGCGGTTCCAGCCCGGCTCCTTCGCGCCCACCGCCGTCGCCTGGGGCCACGACAACCGCACCTGCTCGCTGCGGACCGTCGGCCACGGCCGCTCCACCCGCTTCGAGAACCGCCTCCCCGGCGGCGATGTCAACCCGTACCTCGCCGTCGCCGGCCTGGTCGCCGCCGGCCTGTACGGCATCGAGCAGCGCCTCGAACTGCCCCCGCCCTGCACCGGCAACGCGTACACCGGCGAGTACGCGCACGTCCCCACCACCCTGCGCGAGGCCGCCGAACTCTGGGAGACCAGCGAGATCGCCAAGGCCGCCTTCGGCGCCGAGGTCGTCGCCCACTACCGCAACATGGCCCGCGTCGAACTGGACGCCTACGACGCCGCGGTGACCGACTGGGAGCTCCGCCGCTCCTTCGAACGCCACTGAGCCACTTCGAGTCCCTGAAAGGAACGCGTTGCTCCAGGTACTGAACCCGGCGACCGAGGACATCGTCGCCACCGTCCCCGCCGCCACCCCGGCCGACGTCGACGCCGCCGTCGCGCGCGCCACCGCCGCCCAGCGCGGCTGGGCCGCCGCCGCGCCCGCCGACCGGGCCCGGCTGCTCCGCCGCTTCGCCACCGTCGTCGACGAGCACGTCGAGGAACTCGCCCGCCTCGAGGTCACCGAAGCCGGCCACACCATCGGCAACGCCCGCTGGGAGGCCGGCAACGTCCGCGACCTGCTCGACTACGCCGCCGGGGGAGTGGAGCGGCTCAACGGCCGCCAGATCCCGGTCGCCGGCGGACTCGACGTCACGATCCTCGAACCGCTCGGGGTCGTCGGCGTCATCGCCCCCTGGAACTTCCCGATGCCGATCGCCGCCTGGGCCACCGCACCCGCCCTCGCCGCCGGCAACGCCGTCCTCCTCAAGCCCGCCGAGACGACACCGCTCACCGCGCTCCGCCTCGCCGAGCTGGCCCTGGCGGCCGGACTGCCCGAGGGCCTCTTCCAGGTGCTCCCCGGCACCGGACCCGTCGCGGGCAACGCCCTCGTCGAACACCCCGGCATCGCCAAGATCGTCTTCACCGGCTCCACCCGGGTCGGCAAGAGCATCATGGCCAAGTGCGCCGACCAGGTGAAGCGGCTCACCCTCGAACTCGGCGGCAAGAGCCCCAACATCGTCTTCGCCGACGCCGACCTCGAAGCCGCCGCGGCCGCCGCCCCCATGGCCTTCCTCGACAACAGCGGCCAGGACTGCTGCGCCCGCACCCGCATCCTCGTCCAGCGGAGCGCGTACGACCGCTTCCTGGAACTCCTCACCCCCGCGATCGAGGAGATCGTCGTCGGCGACCCGCTCGACGAGCGCACCCAGATGGGCCCGCTCATCTCCCGCGCCCAGCTCGACCGCGTCCGCTCCTACGTCACCGAGGATCTCGAAGGCATCCGGGGCAAGGCGCCCGAGGGACCCGGCTTCTGGTTCCCGCCGACCGTCCTCACCGGCCTCGCCGAGGACGCGCCCTGCGCCGTCGACGAGATCTTCGGACCCGTCGCCGTCGTCCTCCCCTTCGAGGACGAGGCCGACGCCGTCCGCCTCGCCAACGCCACCGAGTACGGACTCTCCGGCTCGATCTGGACCCGCGACGTCGGCCGCGCCCTGCGCGCCTCCCGAGCCGTCCGGGCCGGCAACCTCTCCGTCAACTCCCACTCCAGCGTCCGCTACTGGACCCCGTTCGGCGGCTACCGCCAGTCCGGGCTCGGCCGCGAACTGGGACCCGACGCCCTGACCGCCTTCACCGAAACCAAGAACGTCTTCATCAGCACGGAAGGCCCCGCACTGTGAGCAACGAGATCATCTGCCGCCGCCTGGTCGGCCGCACCGCCGTCATCACCGGAGCCGGCAGCGGCATCGGCCTCGCCACTGCCCGCCGCCTCGCCTCCGAAGGCGCCAACGTCGTCTGCGGCGACATCGACGAGACCGCGGGCAAGGCCGCCGCCGAAGAGGTCGGCGGGACCTTCGTCAAGGTCGACGTCACCGACCCCGACGAGGTCGAGGCCCTCTTCCGTACCGCCTTCGAGACCTACGGCTCCGTCGACATCGCCTTCAACAACGCCGGCATCTCGCCCCCCGACGACGACTCCATCCTGGACACCGGTCTGGAGGCCTGGAAGCGCGTCCAGGACGTCAACCTCACCTCCGTCTACCTGTGCTGCAAGGCGGCCCTGCCCTACATGCGCCGCCAGGGCAAGGGCTCCATCATCAACACCGCCTCCTTCGTCGCCCTCATGGGCGCCGCCACCAGCCAGATCTCGTACACCGCGTCCAAGGGCGGCGTCCTCGCCATGTCCCGCGAGCTGGGCGTCCAGTTCGCCCGCGAGGGCATCCGCGTCAACGCCCTGTGCCCGGGGCCGGTCAACACCCCGCTCCTCCAGGAGCTCTTCGCCAAGGACCCCGAGCGGGCCGCGCGCCGCCTCGTCCACATCCCCGTCGGCCGCTTCGCCGAGGCCGAGGAGATCGCCGCCGCCGTCGCCTTCCTCGCGAGCGACGACTCCTCCTTCGTGAACGCCAGCGACTTCGTCGTCGACGGCGGCATCGCGGGCGCGTACGTCACCCCGCTCTAACCGGTCACCCCGCCCCAGCGGTGCGGCCCTCCCCAACCGTTCACCCTGAGTCCCCCCACCCGACAGCCGGGCGTCGCAAGGCGCCCGGCTGTTCCGCGTAGAGACAGGAGCGTGATCATGAACCACCGACTCCGCACGTCCGCGGCGGCCGCCGCCCTCGCCCTCGCCGCGACCGGCCTCCTCTCCGCCCCGCAGGCCCAGGCCGAGCCCGCCGCGTGCCCCACCCTGAAGAACGCCGACGGCTGGTACGGCGACAACAAGGCCCGTATCGAGGCCCTCATCGCCGACCACTGCGGCGCCGGCAAGCCCCGCGGCCGGAAGCCCGTCGCCGTCTTCGACTGGGACAACACCGTCGTCAAGAACGACGTCGGCGACGCCACCTTCTACTGGCTCCTGCGCAACGACCGCATACGCCCGCCCAGGAACGGCGACTGGTCCACCACCAGCCGCCACCTCACCCCCGAGGCCGCCACCGCCCTCGGCGAGGCCTGTCCCACCGGCGTCCGCACCCTCCCCACCTCCACCGACACCCGCTGCGCCGACGAGCTCCTCGCCGTCTACGGCAACGGCGCCACCACCGGCGGCAAGACCGCCTTCGCGGGCCACGACCGCCGCCGCATGGAGCCCCAGTACGCCTGGCTCGCCCAGCTCCTGCACGGCTGGACCACCCGCCAGGTCGCCTCCTTCGCCGCCGCCGCCCGCGCCGAGAACCTCGCCGCCCCGCAGGGCGCCACCCAGCAGGTCGGCAGCTCCCGGGTCACCGGCTGGGTCCGCTACTACGAGCAGCAGCGCGAACTCATCGGCGCCCTCCAGCGCGCCGGCTTCGACGTCCGCATCGTCTCCGCCTCGCCCGAACCCGTCGTCGACGTGTGGGCCCAGGGCGTCGGCGTCGACGCCGCCCACACCATCGGCATCCGCAACACCACCCAGCACGGTCGCCTCACCAGCCACCTCAAGGGCTGCGGCACCGTCCGGGACGGCGAGGACGCGATGATCACCTACATCGACGGCAAGCGCTGCTGGATCAACCAGGAGATCTTCGGCGTCCGCGGCCCCGCCGCCGAACGCGTCCAGCCCGCCGACCGCCGCCAGGTCTTCGCCGCCGGCGACTCCGACACCGACATCTCCTTCCTGCGCGACGCCACCGGCCTCCGCCTCGTCCTCAACCGCAACAAGAACGAACTCATGTGCCGGGCGTACGAGAACGGCGACGGCCGCTGGATCGTCAACCCGATGTTCATCGAGCCGAAGAAGCCGAAGACCGCCGCCTACCCCTGCGCCACCACCGGCTACACCGCCGCCGACGGCACCGCCCAGCCGGTCCGCCGCACCGACGGCACCGTCATCCCGGACCAGCTCGACAGGGTGTTCTGAGCCGAGGAGCCCCAGGCCCTACAGGAAGGTCATGCCCTCGCCGCGGTACGTGGGCACGGTCGCCGTCACACGGTCACCCTCCACAAGCCGCAGGCTGTCGAACCGCTCGCACAGCTCCCCGGCCTTCGCGTGCCGGAACCAGACCTTGTCGCCGATCCGCAGGTCGTCGGCCGGGGAGCCGAGCAGCGGGGTCTGCACCTCGCCGGGCCCCTCCTGCGGGTCGTAGCGCAGCCCCTCCGGCAGATACGGGACGGGCAGCCGGTCCCGGCCGGCCGCGCCCGACGCCGGGTAACCGCCGCCGAGCACCGTCACCACGCCCACCCCCGGGCGGCGGACCACCGGCTGCGCGAACAGCGCCGCCGGGCGGCCGCTGAACGACGTGTAGTTGTCGAAGAGCCGCGGCACGAAGAGACCCGAACCCGCCGCGATCTCCGTCACCGCGTCCTCGGCGGCCGTGTGCTGCACGCTCCCGGTGCCGCCGCCGTTCACGAACTCCAGGTCCGGCGCCACCGCCCGGACGGCCCGCACCACGGCCGCCCTGCGCTCCGCGAGCTCCCGCCGCGCCGCCGCCTGCATCAGCCGGATCGCCCGCGAGCGCAGCGGCCGGCCCGCGACCGCGTCCCCGACACCCGCCACATGCCCCTCGTACGCCATGAGTCCGACCAGCCGGAACCCCGGGCGCCGCACCACCGAACGGGCCAGCTCGGCCAGCTGCGCGGGCTCGCGCAACGGCGAACGCCGCGCCCCCACCCTGATCCGGCCGCCCAGCAGGCTCAGCGCCGTGTCCAGCTCCAGGCAGACCCGGACCTCCTCCGTCCCGCCCGCGCGGGAGGCGTCGATCAGATCGAGCTGCGCCACGTCGTCGACCATCACCGTCACGGCCGCCGCGAGCTTCGGATCCCGCGCCAGCTCCGCGAACCCGTTCCGGTCCGCCGAGGGGTACGCGAGCAGCACGTCCTCGAACCCGGCACGGGCCAGCCACAGCGACTCGTCCAGCGTGAACGACATGATCCCCGCGAAGCCCTCGCGCGCCAGCACCCGTTCGAGCAGCGCCCGGCACCGCACCGACTTGCTCGCCACCCGCACCGGCTTGCCCCCGGCCCGGCGTACCAAGTCCGCCGCGTTGGCGTCGAACGCCTCCAGGTCGACGATCGCCACCGGGGCGTCGAGGTCAGCGGTGGCCCGGTCGTAGCGGGCCCGGTCGGCGGCACGGGGAGTCATGGCCTGAGCTTGCCAGACAGGTTTACGGGTGGGTAGCCCCTGAGTTCCCGCCCGGTGGGGAACAGCCCGTAGAGTGACGGGCATTGTCGACACGAGCAGGGGGACGGGCATGACCGCCGAGCACCGCCCCACGCCCTCCCGCATCACGGACACGCTCCTCCCCGCCCCGACACCACCCGCGGCAGCCGTCCCGTCGAGCCCCGCCCCGGCTCCGGCTCCGGCAGTGGCCGCGTCCGCCGCCCCGGCCGCACCTGCCGCCGCGGCTCCGGTGGCGGCTCCGCCCACCGCCCCCGCACGACCCCTCACACCACCCGCGGTTCCCCCGGCCCCGGCTCCCGCCACCCCGGCCCCCGCGCCCGCCGTCGAGACGACCACCCGCCTCCGGGCGATCCGTCCGGCGGACCCCGACCCGCGCCCGGCGCCCGTGGTGCCGCCCCGGCCGTGGGCGGCGCCGAACGCGCGCGGCACGGCCGGGCCGGCGCGGCCGGCGGAAGGGCCCGCGTCGCCGTGGGCGCTGCCGCCCGAGGTGCCGGTGGAGGCGCCGGCCGAGACGACGACGAGGCTGCGACCGGTGCGGGAGCGGCGGACCGGCCGGACGGTCGCGGTGGCCGCGTGCGCCGTGCTGGGCATGGGACTCATCGGCGGCGCGCTGGCGGGCGTGTGGCTGGCGGCCGTCGAGCCGGGGGCGCCGGTGGAGCCCGCCGGGTACGCGGAGGCGAAGCAGCTCTGGCACAACGCGCCGGTGGACGTGCTGTTCCCCCGGACCGTCAAGGGACCGACCGCGGGGCCCGGCACCGCCGCGCGTACCTGGACGAGGATCGTCGTCGCGCCCGACGCGGCCTGCGAGCCCGCGGCCCTGGGGAAGGGACTGCTCGCCGCGGTGCGGCCCCTCGGCTGTGAGCGCGTGCTGCGGGCCACGTACACCGACGCGACGGCCAGCAGCGTCATCACCGTGGGACTGGTCTTCACGCGGGCCGACGTGACCGCGCAGGCGGACCTCGGCCGGGCGGTCACGAGCCGCCTCGGCGGGCAGGACGTGCCGCCGGCGCTCGCCGGTCCCGGCACCGTCGCGGCACGCTTCGGCGCCGGGCAGCGGGCGAGCTGGTGGCTGACGGCCCCCGCCGACCTGCCGGTGGTCGTGACGGCCGTGTCCGGGTTCGCCGACGGCCGGGCCGTCGACAAGCCGGTCCCCGCCGACCAGGCGATGGCCACGGGCCGCACCGACGCCGTCGCGCAGTCCGGCCTCGGCCACGAGGCCAAGGGCATCGCGAAGCGCTTCGAGGCGCTGCTGCGCACGACCGCCGTCGCGGCGGCGAAGGAGAACGCCCGGTGACCCGAAGCCCCCGCCGCCGGACGCGCGCCGCCGCGGCCGCCCTCCTCGCCGCCGGGTTCACCGTCCTGCCCGCCCTCACCGCGCCCGCGTACGCCGACACCATCAGGGCCCGGCAGTGGGGCCCCGAGGCGCTGCACACCGCCGAGGCCTGGCGGACCACCAAGGGCAAGGACATCACCGTCGCCGTCCTCGACACGGGTGTCGACGCCGACCACCCGGACCTCGACGGCTCGGTGCTGCCCGGACACGACCTGATCGGCTTCGGGGCCGGCCGGGGCGACCGCGCCTGGGCCCGGCACGGCACCGCGATGGCCGGCATCATCGCCGGGCACGGCCACGGGCCTGGCGGCGGGGACGGCGTGCTCGGCATCGCCCCGGACGCCCGGATCCTGCCCGTGCGGGTCATCCTCGAAGGCACGGACAAGGCCCGCGACAAGGCCCGCAAGACCCGCGGCACCGCCCTCGCCGAAGGCATCCGCTGGGCCGCCGACCACGGCGCCGACGTCATCAACCTCTCGCTCGGCGACGACTCCAAGTCCGCCCACCCCGACGCGGGCGAGGACGCCGCCGTGCAGTACGCCCTCGCCAAGGGCGTCGCCGTCGTGGCCTCCGCCGGCAACGGCGGCGAGAAGGGCGACCACATCTCGTACCCCGCGGCCTACCCCGGCGTCATCGCGGTCACCGCCGTCGACCGCTTCGGCACCCGCGCCTCCTTCTCCACCCGCCGCTGGTACGCCACCGTCAGCGCCCCCGGCGTCGACATCGTCATCGCCGACCCCGACCGCCGCTACTACGAGGGCTGGGGCACCAGCGCCGCCGCCGCCTTCGTCTCCGGCGCCGTCGCCCTGGTCCGCTCCGCGCACCCCGACCTCACCCCGGCCCAGATCAAGCGGCTGCTCATCGACACCGCCCGCAGCCGTCCCCAGGGCGGCCGCAGCGACGCCAAGGGGTACGGCACGGTCGACCCGGCCGCCGCCATCGAGGCCGGGGCCCGCCTCAAGGGCGCCGACCCGAAGAACGCCACCGCCGGCTTCCGCGGCCGTCACTTCGGCCCCGGACCGGTCGCCGCCCCCGAGGAGACCCGCTCCTTCGGTCTCCTCGCCCCCGCCGCCGGCGGCCTCGGCGCCCTCCTGCTGCTCACCGCCGTGGTGCTCCGGCGCGCCCGCCGCACCCCCTGAGGGACGCGCGCCCTCCCCAGGGCCCCGGGACCCGCCGGACCTCCGGCACCGCCGCGCCGGTTAGGCTCGGTGCGTGGCGCTCAAGAACATCCCGGACCCCGGTTTCTCCGACGACGACGGCACCGCCGACCAGCGGCTCGCCGAGGCCCTCGCGGCCTGGGCGGAGGACAGAACCGCCCACGGCCCGGTGCTCGAAGCGCTCAGGGGCGCCCGGCTCCTGGTGCCCGTGGTCGCGGTCCTCGGTGAGGTCGAGATCGACCCGGTGACCGGGCTCAAGCAGGAGAAGACGAGCGACATGGCCGTGCCCACCCTCACGGCGGGCGACCGGCGGGCGCTGCCCGCTTTCACCTCGATCGCCTCGCTGGCGCTCTGGGACCCGGCGGCCCGCCCCGTGGCCGTCCCCCTCCAGCAGGCGCTCGCGGCCCTCGTCCACGAGAAGGCCGACACCCTGGTCCTCGACCTGGCGGGCCCGGTCCCGTACCAGGTGTCAGGCCCCGCCCTGCTGGCCCTCGCCGAGGGGCGGACCGGCACCGACCCGCTCGACGACCCGGCCGTACGGGAAGCGGTGCGGGCGGCCGTCGCGGGCGAGCCCGCCGTGCTCCGCGCGCACCTGGGCCCCGGCACCGCCGACGGCACCCTCGCCCTGGTCCTCGCCGCGGACGCCGCCCCCGCGGAGGCCGCCCAGCGCGTGGCCCGCGCCCTGGCCGCCGACGAAACACTGAGGGCCCGCCTGGTGCGGGGCCTCGACCTGGCACTGCTGCCGGCCTCGGCCACGCCTCCGGGCGAGCCCTTCTACGTAAAGAACGAACAGTCCTAGCCCCCGAGGGGGTACTAGCCGTACACCGGCCCCGTGTACTTCTCGCCAGGACCCTGACCCGGCTCGTCCGGGATCAGGGACGCCTCGCGGAAGGCGAGCTGGAGCGACTTCAGGCCGTCCCGCAGGGGAGCGGCGTGGAAGGAGGAGACCTCCGTCGCGCCGGCGTCGAGCAGGCCCGCGAGGGCGTGCACGAGCTTGCGGGCCTCGTCAAGGTCCTTGTGCTTGTCGCCGTCCTCCGTGAGCCCGAGCTTCACCGCGGCGGCGCTCATCAGGTTCACGGCGACCGTCACGATCACCTCGACCGCCGGGACCTCCGCGATGTCACGGGTCATGGCGTCGAAGTCGGGGTTCTCGGGGGAGTCCGCGGACTCGTTCTGGGGCGTCTCGCTCATGCCCCACACGATAAGCCGCCCCGGAGCGCCTCCCCGCCGCGCCGTCCCCATTCGCGTATGGGGACGGCTCCTGCTAACCTTGTGTAACGACCGGCCGGACACCTGTGTGCCCGGCCCACAAGTGGAGGCTCCGTACTCCCACCTGACCGCCTTCACGGGCGGCGGGTCACCGGTCAGGTGGCGACCATCGTTCCGTACGGACGATGGTGCCGCCCGATGTGCGCCCCGCGGTTGACCGCGGCGGTGCTCCGGTATTTCCGTGGAGCCCCGCCTGTGTCCCGTCCGGGGCGTTTTTCATGTTCCGGCGCGGTTGGTCTCAGAAACAGACAGTGCGCGTCCGTCCGCCAGGCGGTCGCGTGGTGCTACCGAGGAGGATCCATCAGCGCCGAGCCCCGCATCAACGACAGGATTCGCGTTCCCGAGGTGCGACTTGTCGGACCCAGCGGCGAGCAGGTCGGGATTGTTCCGCTTGCCAAGGCCCTGGAGCTCGCACAGGAGTACGACCTCGACCTGGTCGAGGTCGCGGCGAACGCCCGTCCGCCCGTGTGCAAGCTCATGGACTACGGGAAGTTCAAGTACGAGTCGGCCATGAAGGCCCGTGAGGCGCGCAAGAACCAGGCGCACACGGTCATCAAGGAGATGAAGCTCCGGCCGAAGATCGACCCGCACGACTACGACACCAAGAAGGGTCACGTCGTCCGGTTCCTCAAGCAGGGCGACAAGGTCAAGATCACGATCATGTTCCGTGGTCGTGAGCAGTCCCGCCCCGAGCTTGGTTTCCGGCTGCTTCAGCGGCTGGCGTCGGACGTCGAGGAGCTTGGCTTCATCGAGTCCAACCCGAAGCAGGACGGCCGGAACATGATCATGGTTCTCGGCCCGCACAAGAAGAAGACCGAGGCCATGGCCGAGGCCCGCGAGGCGCAGGCCGCCCGCAAGGCCGAGCGTCAGGGTGTCGCCTCCGAGGAGGCGCCCGCGGCTCCGGCCGAGGCTCCGGTCGCCGAGGCCGAGGCTCCGGCCGAGACCCCCGAGGCGTGACCCGACGGGCTGCCATCCAGGCAGCCCTGGGCCCCGCCCGGAACCACCAAACGAAGAACTGACGCTCCCGGATGTCCGGTCACCGCACCGGACGGGAGCGCCACTGACGAGGAGATACGGCGCGATGCCGAAGAACAAGACGCACTCCGGTGCCAAGAAGCGCTTCAAGGTCACCGGCTCCGGCAAGATCCTGCGCGAGCGCGCCGGCAAGCGCCACCTGCTCGAGCACAAGTCGTCCAAGCTGACGCGTCGCCTCACCGGCAACGCCGAGATGGCCCCCGGCGACAGCGCCAAGATCAAGAAGATGCTGGGCATCTGATTTTGATCTCGCGCCCTCGGCTGACGAGGGCATCCGGCTGAGAACCGGGATCCATTCGTTTTTTCCGGGTCGTGTGAGGACCACCACGACCCCGCTACAAGGAGTTAAAAGTGGCACGCGTCAAGCGGGCAGTCAACGCCCACAAGAAGCGCCGGGCGATTCTCGAGGCGGCCTCCGGCTACCGCGGTCAGCGTTCGCGCCTGTACCGCAAGGCCAAGGAGCAGGTCACCCACTCGCTGGTCTACAACTACAACGACCGCAAGAAGCGCAAGGGCGACTTCCGTCAGCTGTGGATCCAGCGCATCAACGCCGCTGCCCGCCAGAACGGCATGACGTACAACCGCCTCATCCAGGGTCTGAAGGCCGCCAACATCGAGGTGGACCGCAAGATCCTCGCCGAGCTGGCCGTCAACGACATCAACGCGTTCGCCGCGCTGGTCGAGGTCGCGCAGAAGGCCCTCCCGGCCGACGTCAACGCCCCGAAGGCCGCCGCCTGATCTTCCAGGCCGCAGTACTTCTGCCCGGACCCGCAGGCGCGCGCGCCTGCGGGTCCGGTGCGTCGGCCCCAGACGTCGCCGTCCCCCTCGATAGAGAGCACCGCACCTCATGGTCACCCCCGAGCTGATCTCCCCGCGTTCCCCGCGCGTCGTCGCCGCCCGGCGGCTCGCCAAGCGCAACTTCCGGGGCAAGGACCGCCTCTTCATCGCCGAGGGCCCGCAGGCCGTCCGTGAGGCCGTCGAGCACCGGGGCTCCACCGGGGAACCCACCCTCGTCGAGCTCTTCACCACCGTCGAGGCCGCCGAGCGCTACGCCCCGATCATCGAGGCCGCCCACGCCGCCGGCGCCCGCGTCCACCACGCCTCCGACGCCGTCCTCGCCGAGGTCTCCCAGACCGTCACCCCGCAGGGCCTCGTCGGCGTCTGCCGGTTCCTCGACTCCCCCTTCGAGGAGATCATCAAGGCCCGGCCCAAGCTCGTCGCCGTCCTCGCCCACGTACGCGACCCCGGGAACGCCGGCACGGTCCTGCGCTGCGCCGACGCGGCCGGCGCCGACGCGGTCGTCCTCACCGACGCCTCCGTCGACCTCTACAACCCCAAGTCCGTCCGGGCCTCCGTCGGCTCCCTCTTCCACCTGCCGGTCGCCGTCGGAGTCCCCGTCGAACAGGCCGTCGCCGGGCTGAAGGCCGCGGGCGTACGGATCCTCGCCGCCGACGGAGCGGGCCAGGACGACCTGGACGACGAGCTGGACGCCGGCACCATGGGCGGCCCCACCGCCTGGATCTTCGGCAACGAGGCCTGGGGCCTGCCCGAGGAGACCCGGGCGCTCGCCGACGCCGTCGTCCGCGTCCCGATCCACGGCAAGGCCGAGAGCCTCAACCTCGCCACCGCCGCCGCGGTCTGCCTCTACGCCTCCGCCCGCGCCCAGCGCCCCCGAACCTCCGCCTGAGGGGTCCATTCCGCCCCCCTCGCCCAGTAGAGTGACGCACTCGGGGGCCCACTGCGCTACACGGAGGGGTGGGGTACGGGAATGACGGTCGGCACGGACAGTCCCGCACAGGCACGGAGCGCCGCGCCGCACGCCCAGGAACCACCGGGGGCCGCACCCGGTGACGGGACGGCCGCCGGATTCGCCGGCCTCGACCCCGACGACCTGCCCGACGGTCTCGTCATCGCCGACGAGACCGGCCGGGTCGTCTGCTTCAACGCCGCCGCGAGCCGCATCACCGCCGTCCCCTGCGGCCGCGCGCTCGGCCTCCCGCTCGACGAGGCCCTGCCCCTCGAAGACCTCAAGGGACGCCGCTGGTGGGGGCTGACCGACCCCTACGGCGGGCTCTCCATCCGGCGCGGCCAGCCCGAGCGCAACCTGCTCCTCCCCGGCGGCCGCGAGGTCCTCGTCTCCGCCCGGTACGTCCGCGAGCACCCCACGGGCCCCGTCCGCCGGGTCGTGGTCTCGCTCCGCGGCACCGACGCCCGGCGCCGTACCGAACGCAGCCACGCCGAGCTCATCGCCACCGTCGCCCACGAGCTGCGCTCCCCCCTCACCTCGGTGAAGGGCTTCACCGCCACCCTCCTCGACAAGTGGGAGAGGTTCACCGACGAGCAGAAGCGGCTCATGCTGGAGACGGTCGACGCCGACGCCGGCCGCATCAAGAGGCTCATCGCCGAACTCCTCGACATCTCCCGGATCGACTCCGGCCGGCTCGAGGTGCGCCGCCAGCCCGTCGACCTCGCCGCCGCGATCGGCCGGCACATCCAGGTGCACACCACCGGCGGTCAGCCCCCCGGCCGGTTCTTCGTCCGGATCACCCCCCAGCTGCCCCCGCTCTGGGCCGACCCCGACAAGATCGACCAGATCCTCGGCAACCTCCTGGAAAACGCGGTGCGCCACGGCGACGGAACCGTCACCATCGAGGTGGCACCCGCCACGACGGGCGAGGACGGCGAAGAGGGGACGGAGGTCACCGTGAGCGACGAGGGACCCGGCATCCCCGAGGCGTCGATGAACCGCGTCTTCACCCGGTTCTGGCGCGGCAGCAAGCGCGGCGGCACCGGACTCGGCCTCTACATCGTCAAGGGCGTCGTCGAGGCACACGGCGGCACCATCACCGTCGGACGGGGCCCCCGCGGGGGCGCCGAGTTCCGATTTATCCTGCCCGTCGGCACCCCGGCCCACCTCCTCTGACGTCTCAGCAGCCGAGACCGTACGAGATCAGGAGCCGCCCGGGCCGCCCACGGGCTCATTCGCGTCCCCGCGCCCCGTTAGACTCGTCCTTTGGCACGTTTGCGCCCTTGACGTCGAGCGGGGCCGCCCAGCCAGCCAACGGAAGCACGGGAAGAGATGTCCGCACCCAATAAGTCGTACGACCCGGTTGAGGTCGAGGCACTGAAACCGGAAGAGATCGAGCGCATGCGGGACGAGGCGCTCGCCGCCTTCGCCGCCGCGGGCGACCTCGACGCGCTCGCGCAGGCGAAGACCGCGCACACCGGTGGCACCTCGCCGCTGGCGCTCGCCAACCGCGAGATCGGCGCCCTGCCCCCGCAGGCCAAGGCCGCCGCCGGAAAGATCGTGGGCCAGGCCCGCGGTGCCGTCTCCAAGGCGCTCGCCGCCCGCCAGGCGGAGCTCGAGGCCGAGCGTGACGCCCGCGTCCTCGTCGAGGAGGCCGTCGACGTCACCCTGCCGTACGACCGCGTCCCGGCCGGTGCCCGCCACCCGCTGACCACGCTCATGGAGCGCGTCTCCGACGTCTTCGTCTCCATGGGGTACGAGGTCGCCGAGGGCCCCGAGGTCGAGGCGGAGTGGTTCAACTTCGACGCCCTCAACTTCGTGCCCGACCACCCGGCGCGCCAGATGCAGGACACCTTCTTCGTCCAGGGCCCGGAGGGCACCACGGGCGACGAGTCCGGTGTCGTGCTCCGCACGCACACCTCGCCGGTCCAGGCCCGCACCCTCATCGACCGGGAGCCCCCGGTCTACGTGGTGTGCCCCGGCCGCGTCTACCGCACCGACGAGCTCGACGCCACGCACACCCCGGTCTTCCACCAGATCGAACTGCTCGCCGTCGACGAGGGCCTCACCATGGCCGACCTCAAGGGCACCCTCGACCACATGGTCCAGGCGCTCTTCGGCCCGGACATGAAGACCCGGCTCCGCCCGAACTTCTTCCCGTTCACCGAGCCGTCCGCCGAGATGGACATGCTCTGCTACGTCTGCCGCGGCGAGTCCGTCGGCAACCCGGAGCGTCCCTGCCGCACCTGCGGCAGCGAGGGCTGGATCGAGCTCGGCGGCTGCGGCATGGTCAACCCGAAGGTGCTCATCGCCTGCGGCGTGGACCCCGAGAAGTACAGCGGATTCGCCTTCGGGTTCGGCATCGAGCGGATGCTGATGTTCCGCCACAACGTCGAAGACATGCGAGACATGGTCGAGGGTGACGTCCGGTTCACCCGGCCGTTCGGGATGGAGATCTGATGCGGGTCCCGCTTTCTTGGCTGCGGGAGTACGTCGACCTGCCGGCGACGGAGACCGGCCGAGACGTCCAGGCCAAGCTCATTTCGGCCGGCCTCGAGGTCGAGTCCGTCGAGAAGCTCGGCGCCGGCCTGACCGGCCCGCTGGTGGTCGGCAAGGTCCTCACCATCGAGGAGCTGACGGAGTTCAAGAAGCCCATCCGCTTCTGCACCGTCGACGTCGGCCAGGCCAACGGCACCGGCGAGCCCCAGGAGATCATCTGCGGCGCCCGTAACTTCGCCGTGGGCGACAAGGTCGTCGTGGCCCTGCCCGGCGCCGTGCTGCCCGGTGACTTCCGGATCGCCGAGCGCAAGACCTACGGCCGCGTCTCCCGGGGCATGATCTGCTCCGGCGACGAGCTCGGCATGGGCAGCGACGGCACGCACGGCATCATCGTGCTTCCGCCGGAGCACGAGATCGGCCTCGACGCCACCGTCCTCCTGGAGCTGTACGACGAGGTCCTCGACATCGCCGTCACCCCGGACCGCGGCTACTGCCTCTCGATGCGCGGCGTCGCCCGCGAGACCGCCACCGCGTACGGCCTGCCGCTGCGCGACCCGGCGCTGCTCGACGTGCCCGCGCCGAACTCGTACGGCTACCCGGTCCAGATCTCCGACCCGATCGGCTGCGACCGCTTCACCGCGCGGACCGTCGTCGGCCTGGCGCCCGAGGCACGCTCCCCGATCTGGCTGCAGCGCCGCCTCCAGAAGGCCGGCATGCGCCCGATCTCGCTGGCCGTCGACATCACCAACTACGTGATGCTGGAGCTCGGCCAGCCGCTGCACGCCTACGACCGCAGCCGGCTCGACGGCCCCATCGGGGTCCGCCGCGCCGAGGCCGGCGAGAAGATCACCACCCTCGACGGCACCGTGCGCGTCCTGGATGCCGCGGACCTGGTCATCACCGACAACCGCGGCCCGATCGGCCTCGCCGGTGTCATGGGCGGCGCCCACACGGAGATCGCCGACCCGGAGACCGACGCGGAGACCGGCTTCGTCACCGGCACCTCCGAGGTCGTCATCGAGGCCGCGCACTTCGACCCGATCTCGATCGCGCGCACGGCCCGCCGCCACAAGCTGTCCTCCGAGGCGTCCAAGCGCTTCGAGCGCGGTGTCGACCCGCAGGCCGCCGCGGCTGCCGCGCAGCGCACCGTGGACCTCCTCGTGCTGCTCGCGGGCGGCACGGCGGAGGCCGGCGTCACCGAGGTCGCGGCCCCGTCCGCGCCCAAGACGATCGCCATGCCGGCGAACCACCCGGACAAGGTCGCGGGCGTCGACTACGGCCGCGAGACCGTCGTCCGCCGCCTCCAGGAGGTCGGCTGCGACGTCTACGGCCAGGACGAGCTCGTCGTCACCGTGCCCTCGTGGCGCCCCGACCTCAGCGAGCCCAACGACCTCGCCGAAGAGGTCATCCGCCTGGAGGGCTACGAGAACCTGCCCTCCACGCTGCCGAAGCCCCCGGCCGGCCGCGGCCTCACCGAGCGCCAGCGCACCCACCGCCGGGTGGGCCGCGCCCTGGCCGGCGCCGGCTACGTCGAGGCGCTGAACTACCCCTTCATCGGCGAGCAGGCGCTCGACCAGCTCGGCCTGGACGCGGACGACGACCGCCGCCGGGTCGTGACCCTGGTCAACCCGCTCTCCGACGAGGAGCCCGCGCTCCGTACGACGCTGCTCCCGGGCCTGCTCGGCGCGCTCCGTCGCAACGACAGCCGCGGCAGCCACGACCTGGCGCTCTTCGAGACCGGTCTGGTCTTCCGGCCCGAGGGGGAGCAGGGCGTCGCCGTCCGGCTGCCCGTCGACCGCCGTCCCACCGACGAGGAGATCGCCGGCGTCAACGCCGTGCTGCCCCGGCAGCCGCGTCGCGCCGCCGTCGTCCTGGCCGGCGCGCGCGAGCAGGCCGGCTGGTGGGGCAAGGGCCGTCCGTCCGACTGGGCGGACGCGATCCAGGCCGCCCGGACCATCGCCGCCGAGACCGGCGCGGAGCTGCTGGTCGACGCCGACCAGCACGCCCCGTGGCACCCGGGCCGCTGCGCCGCGTTCCACGTCGTGATCGACGGGGTCAAGACCCTCGTCGGCCACGGTGGCGAGCTCCACCCGCGCGTCGTGAAGGCGATGGGCCTGCCGGCCCGCACCTGCGCGATGGAGCTGGACCTGGACCTCCTGGAGCAGGCGAGCGAGGGACCGCTGAAGGCCCCGCGCATCTCCTCCTACCCGGTCGCCACCCAGGACGTGGCCCTGGTCGTCGACAAGGACGTCCCGTCCGCCGTGGTCGAGTACTACCTGGCCGGCGGCGCGGGCGAACTCCTCGAGTCGATCCGGCTGTTCGACGTCTACACCGGCGACCAGATCGACGAGGGCAAGAAGTCCCTGGCGTACGCCCTGAAGTTCCGCGCCACGGACCGCACCCTCACCGTCGACGAGGCCAGCGCGGCCCGCGACGCGGCCGTCGCGCTGGCGGCCGAGCACACGGGAGCCGTCCTGCGCGGCGCCTGACCGCGCGCACGACACCAGGAGGGCCGCCCCGGGGACATCCCCGGGGCGGCCCTCCGCCGTTCCCCGACCGCCGGGGCCGTGGCTAGCCCGGGGGCTTCGCGCAGTAGTGGAAGTAGTAGTAGAAGGCGCGTGCGTCCGTCGCGTTGAACTGCCCGCCCTCCAGGAAGCCGGCCACGGCCAAGGCCTTCTCCTGGATGCCCTTCGCGTACGTCTGCCAACTGACGGCCCGGTTCAGGAAGGCGGGATACCAGGCCTTGGCCAGGGCGGACCGGGCCTGGCCCTCGATCGCCTCCAGCGTGCCGTCCAGGTGGTCGTGGCTTTCGAGGGGTACGCCGAGCCGCTGTTTCTGGTCGTTCGAGAGCAGGGACCACGCCTCGCCGCACGCCACGTCCTCGATGACCGCTCTCGCCGTCTTCCTCATGTCCAGCTGCAGCGCGAACTGCGTTTCGAGCGGGGTGTCCGCGAGCGGGACGAAGGCCGCGCCCGTCACCGCGGCGGCGGTGTCGTCCACGCTCCCCCGCACGCTGATCGCGTCCAGCTCGGCGGCCATCCGTTCTCCTCGGGCGATGGCGGCCAGGACCGCCTCCGATGGGGCGGCGGGGACCGCCGAGAGGAGTTCGGCCAGCTTCGACCGCTGCTCGGCCAGCTCGGTGAGCACGGACGTCGCTCCAGGGCGGTACGTCTCCGTGAGGCTCTTGCTCCGGCTGAAGACGTCGTCGAAGGTCCGCAGCCAGACGGGGTTCGGCAGGGGCGGCGAGGGGGCGGCGGCGCCCAGGGTGAACGCGCAGAGCACGGCTGCCACGAGGGCGGCGGTGGTGCGGAGCGAGCGGAACACGGGGCCTCCCTCCGAAGGGGTTCCCTCCCGCACGCCGGGTTCGGTCTAGCGGGGGAGCGGGCCCACCACGATGTGTCCGGAGCGGGGGTCGCAGGCGCGGAGGGTTCCGCCGCAGGTGAGGTCGTCGGACGTGCTGGACTGCCAGCGCTGGTCGCCGAGAACGCGGTCGGGGGCGTTCGTCGGGCTCCAGGCGAAACCGAACACGATCCGGTACGTGCCCTCGCTCGTGGGGGGTTGGATCCAGACCATGGGGAGGGGGATCTCGTCCTCGCCGGGGATGAGCTGACCGCGGAACACCTGGTGGGCGACGTTGACCCATTGGGAGCCGTCCCACTGCTGGAGGTCGTAGGCGGCCACGACGTTCTGCGCGTCCGAGGCCGGGACGGCGGGTGAGCGGAACACCCGGGGCCTGTCGTTGGCGTGGAAGGTGAGTCGCTGATCCTGCGCGGTGGTGCCTACGTCGGACACCTGGACCTGGGGCAGTACCACCTGGCCGGGCTGTCCGCTCGTCGCGGCGGGGGCGTAGGCGGAGGCCGGGGCCGCGGTGCCCAGAGAGCCGCAGACGAAGGCGGCGGTGAGGGCGACCGAGGTGGCCAGGGCGCGGGAGGAGGTGCGGAACTTCATCATGAGCGGCCTCACATGGGACGATCACGGGGCCTCTGCAAGACTTCCTCCTTTCAGGTTATGCCCACGTGCCACACCTCGCTCGCGCAGCCGCCGAGCGGTTCTCGGGGCGTACGCCGGACCGGTATTCGCCCGCGCGTGCGCGTGGCGGAGCCCTGGCGAAGGGCGGCGCGCCGGGGGTGCTCACTCCTTCGGGTGAGATCGCCGTCGGGTGTTCCCGGGTGACCCGTACGGTCGGCAGAATCGACGCGGCCACAGGGGCGGACCTGTGGGCCGCAGGGCCTTCGGGCGCTGTCGGGGGCTCGGGAAGGGCCGTGCATGATCCGTACCAGGTCGTTGCTCGCCGATGGCTCCCGGCTCCGCCGGCTGGCCCCGCTCGCTCTGCCGTCCGCCTGGGGCGCGGTGGCCGTGGCATGGAAGTTCGGGTGTCCGCTGGCCCGGCAGCCGGGGCTGCCGATGAGGATCGCCACCAGCGTCGTCTTCCTGACCGTGGGCACCGGTCTGGTGCTCGGGCTCCGGCGGGGCCTCGCGCGCGAGTTGGCTCGGGTGCGGGCCGTCGCGGCCGCCACCCAGCGGGTCCTGCTGCGGCCGCCGCCGGCCCGGCTCGACGGACTCGCGCTGGCCGCGGGGCAGTTGTCGGCGACCCGGGGGGCGTGTGTCGGCGGTGATCTGTACGAGGCGGTGGCGACGCCGTACGGGGTGCGGATCGTCATCGGTGACGTCCGGGGCCATGGTCTTGCTCCGCTCGGTGCCGTGGTGGCGGTGCTGGGCAGTTTCCGCGAGGCCGCCCACGACGAGCCCGAACTCGGCGGCGTACTGCGGCGCCTGGAGCGGGCGCTGGAACGGCACCTGCGGGAGCGGGCGCGGGACGAGCACCCGGCGCGGGCCGGTTCGGAGCCGAGGCATCCGGCGGCGGAGGAGTTCGTGACGCTGCTGCTCCTGGAGGTCGGGCCCGATGGGCGGCTCTCCGTGTTCAACTGCGGTCATCCGGGGCCGTATCGCGTCGGGCGGCGGGTGGAGCGGCTGCCGGTGGGGGATCCGCTGCCGCCGCTCGGGGTGCTTCCGCTGCCTTCGGTCCTGGTGCCGTACGCGGCGGCCGGACTGCGGCCCGGCGAGACGCTCGTCCTGCACACCGACGGTGCCGAGGAGGCCCGTGACCACCGGGGGCGGTTCTTCGCGCTCGACGCCGCCCTGGCCGGGGCGGCCGCCGAGGCGCCGGCCGCGCTGGTCCGCCGGGTCCACGGGGCGCTGCTGCACCACACGGGCGGGCGTCTCGCGGACGACGTCGCGCTGCTCGTCGTACGCAACGACCGTGTCCGGGTGCCGGCGCAGCCCGCCGAACCCGGGCTGCGCCGCTCCCGGCCCGCGCCCTCCTCGCACTGCTGAGCGGAGGCCGCGGTGCCGGCGTCGCCCGCCCCGCCACGGAGTGTCGGGCAGATCAGCGGGGCGGGCGACGCGGACCGGGCGGCCGCACTGTTCGAGGGGGAGCCGGCGGCCCGGTCGTCGCCTTGCGGCGAGAAGCACAGTCAACCGGGGGCGGGCCGGGCGCGGCAGAGTACGCGGGCGGGCGGAACGAGTACTTCGTTCACACCCCGTGCGAAAGCGGCAGCCGTACCGCCGGTCCTGAGGACCTCGGGCGGGTGAAGTCGGCTCATACGAAAACGACTCGTACGCAGTCGAGCCGTATGAATTCGGCCACCCGAGGGGTCCTCGCGGCCCTAGGGTGAGTGCACCGAATCACCGGAGGGGCCATGCAGCCCAACACCCTGCTCGACGCCCTGCTCGACGAGGCGGGCGTCTCCCACGCAGGCCTCGCCGCCCGGGTGAACCGGGCCGGCCGGGCGAGGGGTCTCGCCCTGCGCTACGAACACACCGCGGTGGCGCGCTGGTTGAAGGGCCAGCGGCCGCGCGGCCAGGTGCCGGACCTGCTCTGCGAGGTGCTCGCGGCCCGGCTGCACCGGCAGGTGACGCTGGACGACATCGGCCTCGGGGTGCCGGGCGGGCCGCCCCCCGCGCTCGGCGCGCCGCTCTCGGGCTTCGTGGAGCGGGCGCCCGCCCTGTGGCGCTCCGACGAGCAGCGGCGGCCGCACACGCTCGGGGCGCAGGCGATGACCGGGACGCCGGCGGTGATGCCCGTGTGGGAGTGGGAGAACCCGCCGGAGGACGCGGACGTGTCCCGTGACGGGCGGGGCACGACGGTCTCGGCGGCCGACATCTCCGTGCTGAGCGCGGCCCGTTCGCACTACGAGCAGATGTACCGCAGGGCCGGGGGCATCGCGACCCGGGCCCGGATCGTCGGCTTCCTCACCACCGAGACCGCGCCGCTGCTGCGGGGCGCGTACAGCGACGCGCTCGGCCGGCAGTTGCACCGGGCCACCGGCGGTCTGGTCGCGGTGGCCGGAATCTGCGCGTACGACGCCGACGCGCACGGTCTCGCCCAGCGCTACTTCCATCAGGCGCTGCGGCTCGCGAAGGCCAGCGGGGACCGGGGGCTCGGGGCCTATGTGATCGCGCTGCTCGTCAACCAGGCGCTGTTCATGGCGGAGTACCGGCAGGCGGTGGCGTTCGCCGAGGCGGCGCTGCGGGCCGCGGGCCGGCAGATCACGCCCGCGCTGGCCGCCGATCTGACGGCGATGCAGGCGAAGGCGTACGCGCACCTCGGCGACGGGACGGCCGCGCTGGCCTGCATCCGGCGCGCGGAGACGGCGGCGGAGCGGATCAGCCCGGGGGAGGAGCCGGCCGAGACGGGGTACGTGCAGCCGGGGTTCGTCAACGTCCAGGTCGCCGAGGCGCTGCTGCGTCTGGGCGATCTCGCGGCGGCGCACGAGCACGCCTCGGCGGCGGTCGGCACGCCCTCGCACGACCGGGGCCGGGTGCACCGGCTCGCGATGCTGTGTCAGATCGAGCTGCGGCAGGGGGAGGCGGACGGGGCGGCGCGCACGGCGGTCGAGATGACGGAGCGGGCGCGGGGGATGGAGTCCAGGCGGCTGCGGGACCGGCTGCGTCAGGTGCGCGAGCAGCTCCTGGTGAGCGGCGGGCGGGACGCGTGCGAGGCGGCGGCGCTGATCGACGCGGCTCTGCGCGTTCCCCTGTGAGCCGTCAACTGCTGCGATATTGCCACCAAACAAGCACCGACCAGTCGGAAGGTGGCAAGAACGTGCAGTGGACGAAACTGAGCGAACGCTCTGTCTATGAGAATCGCTGGTTCCGAGTGAACCTCGCGGACGTCGAACTCCCGGACGGCCGCCACCTCGACCACTATCTGATCCGGCTCCGTCCGGTCGCCGTGGCGACCGCCGTCAACGACGCGGACGAAGTCCTGATGCTCTGGCGCCACCGCTTCATCACCGACAGCTGGGGCTGGGAACTGGCCGCCGGCGTCGTCGAGGACGGCGAGGACATCGAGGCCGCAGCCGCCCGCGAGATGGAGGAGGAGACCGGCTGGCGGCCCGGGCCGCTGCGCCATCTCCTCACCGTCGAGCCCTCCAACGGCCTCAGCGACGCCCGCCACCACCTCTACTGGGCGGAGCGGGCCACCTACACCGGACCGCCCGAGGACGCCTTCGAGTCCTCGCGGCGGGCCTGGGTCCCGCTGAAACAGATCCCCGACATGATCACCAGGGGCGAGATCCCGGCCGCCAACATGGCCGCCGGGCTGCTGATGCTCCACCATCTGCGCCTGGGCTGAGCGGGGCGCGGAAAGGCCGGACGGCCCGTACCTGTGCGGGTGTACGGGCCGTCCGGTGGCCGTGAGGCCAGGGGGAGAGGTTCAGGAGTACGGGTAGAAGCCCGAGCCCGTCTTCCGGCCGAGCCGGCCGGCGTCCACCATGCGCTGGAGCAGCGGGGGAGCGGCGTACAGCGGCTCCTTGAACTCGGCGTACATCGAGTCGGCGATCGAGGCGATGGTGTCCAGGCCGATGAGGTCGGAGAGCTTCAGCGGGCCCATCGGGTGGGCGCAGCCGAACTCCATGCCGTTGTCGATGTCCTCGCGGCTCGCGATGCCCGACTCGAACATCCGGATCGCGGAGAGCAGGTACGGCACCAGGAGCGCGTTCACCACGAAGCCGGAGCGGTCCTGCGCGCGGATCGCGTGCTTGCCGAGCGCCTTCTCCGCGAAGGCCTGGGCGCGGCTGATCGTGCCCTCGGAGGTGGTGAGGGCCGGGATCAGCTCGACGAGCTTCTGCACCGGGGCCGGGTTGAAGAAGTGGATGCCGATGACCTGGTCCGGGCGGGAGGTCGCCACGGCCAGCTTCACCAGCGGGATGGAGGAGGTGTTCGAGGCCAGGATGGCGTCCGGCCGGGTCATCACCTGGTCGAGCACCTGGAAGATCTCGGTCTTGACCTGCTCGTTCTCCACGACCGCCTCGATGACGAGGTCGCGGTCGGCGAACTCGCCCAGGTCGGTGGTGAAGCTGAGGCGGGCGAGCGTCGCGTCCCGCTCCTCCTCGCTGATCTTGCCGCGCTCGGCGGCCTTCGCCAGCGAGTTGTGGAGCCGTGTGCGGCCGATCTCCAGCGCTTCGCCGGTGGTCTCGGCGACCTTCACGTCGAGCCCGCTCCGGGCACACACCTCTGCGATGCCCGCGCCCATCTGGCCGCAGCCCACCACTCCGACGCGCTCAATGTCGGCCATGGAGTCCGTCACCTCGTGCCTTTCGCTCTTCTCTGGCGGCGGGCCCCCGTGTGATTCCGGTGCGTCCGCCTCGACCCCGACGACGTTACCGCTCATTAACCGATGATCGATCGTCCGGGGCGGGCATGCTGTTCCGGTGCGTGTGACGTATCCGACAGAGGAGGGGTACAAGTGCCGCCTATCGGCAGAAGAGGGTTCGTGGCCGGCGCCACCGGGGCGGTGCTCGCCGTGACGGGAGCGACAGGCGTGACATCGGCCGCGGGCTCTTCGGAGGGCGCGGGGGCCTCGCCGGCCGCCGGCTCGTCGGGGGAGCGGACCGCGTTCGCGGCGCGCCGCCGTCCCCGGCAGTTCCGGGGCGTGTGGGTGGCGACGGTCGGGAACCGGGACTGGCCCTCGCGCACCAGACTGACCGCCGCCGCACAGCGCGCCGAGCTCCTCGCGCACCTCGACACGGCGGTCGCGCGCCGCCTCAACACGGTGGTCCTCCAGGTCAGGCCGACCGCCGACGCGCTGTGGCCCTCGCCGCACGAGCCGTGGGCGCAGTGCCTCACCGGCACGCAGGGCCGCGATCCGGGCTGGGACCCGCTGGGCACGGCCGTCGCCGAGGCCCACGCGCGGGGCCTCGAACTGCACGCCTGGTTCAACCCGTACCGGGTCGCGAACCACACCGACCCGACCCGGCTCACCGCCGACCACCCGGCGAGGCTCCATCCCGAGTGGGTGGTGCCGTACGGCGGGAAGCTGTACTACGACCCCGGGCTGCCCGAGGTCCGGGGCTTCGTCCAGAAGGCGATGCTCGACGCGCTGCGGCGCTACGACATCGACGCCGTGCACTGGGACGACTACTTCTACCCGTATCCGGTGGCCGGGCAGGTCTTCGACGACGACGAGACGTACGCGCGGCACGGCGCCGGCTTCCCCGACAAGGCGTCCTGGCGGCGGAACAACATCGACCTGCTGGTCTCGGAGATGTCCGCCCGGATCAAGGAGATCAAGCCCCATGTGCCCTTCGGGATAAGCCCCTTCGGGGTCTGGCGGAACATCGCCACCGACCCGGAGGGCTCGGACACCCGCGCCGGGGTCCAGACCTACGACGACCTGTACGCCGACACCCGCAAGTGGATCCGGGAGGGCTGGATCGACCACGTGGTGCCCCAGCTCTACTGGAACATCGGCCTGCCCGCCGCCGACTACGCCAAGCTGCTGCCCTGGTGGGACGCGGTGGTACGGGGGACGGGCGTCGGCCTGTACATCGGCGAGGCGCTCTACAAGGCGGGCGACCCCGCGCAGCCCGCCGCCTGGCAGGACCCGAAGGAGCTGTCACGGCATCTGGCGCTCGCCGCGAGGTACCCGGCGGTCGGCGGGCACTGCTTCTTCGCGGCGACGGAGACGAGGAAGGACCCGATCGGGGCGATGGCCGCCGTGGTGGCCGATCACTACCCGACGCGGGTCCGTCCGCCGAAGGCGTGAGGGCTCAGCGGGCCCCTTGCTCCGGATGATGACGTACGACGGTGTCGGGGCCCGGTGACATCAGGGCCTCGTGACCGTCGTCGTCGAACTTCACGCGGTACGGGGGAGTGCCGTTCTCCCCCAGGACCTGAATGACCTCGGCCGTACGGTCGCCGTGACCGACGGTCCGGCCGTGCACCAGCAGTTTGTCGCCCACGCTCGCCTGCATCGGGGTGACCTCCTCGCGGCCGGGCTTGACCTGGTTGGGGCGTATATCTGCCATTGTGGCCCGCTTCACCCCACCACGTCATGTCAGCCCCCGGCGGTCGCCGAGCGCTCCCGCGCCGGTCCGCCCGGTCAGCTCTTCGCCCGCTGGGTCACCGCGATGCAGACGAGCACGGCCACCGCGGCGACCGGGGCGGCCAGCGGCAGCGACTCGCCGAGCAGGAAGACCGACCAGAACAGGGTCAGCAGCGGCTGGGCGAGCTGCAGCTGGCTCGCCTTCGGGATGCCGATCGACGCCATGCCCCGGTACCAGACGTACAGGCCGAAGAAGGTCGAGCCGGCGGCCACCCAGACGAGGCCGATGACGCCGTGGGCGTTCAGATGGACCGGCTCGACGGACAGCGCGACCGCCGAGGCCACCGCCATCAGCGGCAGGCAGAGGACCAGCGCCCAGCCGATGACCTGCCAGCCCGGCATGAGCCGCGCGAGCCGCCCGCCCTCGGTGTACCCGGCGGCGCACACGAGCAGCGCGCCGAACAGGTAAAGGTCGCCGCGCGACACGGCGCCGCCGCTCTGCTGAAGGGTGAACGCGATCACCACCACCGCGCCCGAGACGGCCGCGAACCAGAAGGTGCGGGACGGGCGCCGGCCCGTCCGCAGCGCGGCGAGTGTCGCCGTGGTGAGCGGCAACAGGCCCACGACGACGGCGGCGTGGGACGTGGTGGAGGTCTGCAGGGCCAGCGTCGTCAGGAGCGGGAAGCCGACGACGACACCGCCCGCGACCACCGCGAGACCCGCCCAGTGGCGCCGGTCCGGCAGCGGCACCCGGCCGGCGAGCAGGAACGCGCCCGCGATCAGAGCGGCGAGGGTGGAGCGCACGGCCACCAGCGACCAGGGGCCGAAGCTCTCCAGGCCCCAGACGGTCGACGGGAACGTCAGCGAGAACGACACCACGCCGAGGACGGCGAGCAGGGTGCCACGGCCGACGGGGTCGGCGGGGGTGGTGGTGACGGGCTGCCGGTCGGTGGTGACCGCTATCGTCCGGGAGGCAGTAGCGCTATCCTGTGTTTTCATGCATGAGCGTAGCAGTGTGGCGGAGCTGGCGAAATCCCTGAGGGAAGAACTCAACCGCTACTCGCCAGGTGGAAAACTGCCATCGAGTCGCGCCCTCGTCGAGCGGTACCGGGTCTCCCCGGTGACCGTCACCCGGGCCCTCGCCCAGCTCGCCGCCGAAGGGCTCGTCGTCACCCGCCCCGGCGCCGGCGCCTTCCGGGCCGAGCCCCGCACCCCCACGCCCGTCACCGGGGACACCTCCTGGCAGGAGGTCGCGCTCAGCGCCGACACCGCCACCGAACTCGTACCCCGGGCCGTCGACGCCTCCGGCGTCCTCGTCACGCTCTCCGCCCCGCCGCCCGGCGTGATCGAGTTCAACGGCGGCTACCTCCACCCCACCCTCCAGCCGCAGCAGGCCCTCGCCGCCGCCCTCGCCCGCGCGGGACGGCGCCCCGGAGCCTGGGGCAGGCCGCCCACCGACGGACTGCCCGAGCTGCGCGAATGGTTCGCCCGCGAGATCGGCGGCAGCGTCACCGCGGCCGAGGTCCTCATCACCGCCGGCGGCCAGTCCGCCATCACCACCGCCCTGCGCGCCCTCGCCCCGCCCGGCACCCCCGTCCTCGTCGAATCGCCCACCTATCCCGGCATGCTGGCCGTCGCCCGCGCCGCCGGACTCCGCCCCGTCCCCGTACCCGCCGACGCCGACGGAGTCCGACCCGAACTCCTCGAAGCCGCGTTCCGCGCCACCGGCGCCCGCGTGTTCGTCTGCCAGCCGCTCTTCCAGAACCCGACCGGGGCCGTCCTGGGCCCCGAACGGCGCCGGGAGGTCGTCCGGATCGCCCGCGCCGCCGGCGCCTTCGTCGTCGAGGACGACTTCGCCCGCCGGCTCGTCCACGAGGACGCGCCGCCCCTGCCCGCCCCGCTCGCCGCCGAGGACCCCGACGGCGTCGTCGTCCACGTCTGCTCGCTCACCAAGGCCACCTCGCCCAGCCTCCGCGTCGGCGCCCTCGCCGCCCGCGGCCCCGTCCTCGAACGCCTCCGCGCCATCCAGGTCGTCGACAGCTTCTTCGTACCGCGCCCCCTCCAGGAAGCCGCCCTGGAACTCGTCGGATCGCCCGCCTGGCACCGCCATCTGCGCGCCGTGACCCAGGAGCTCAGGAACCGCCGGACGGTGATGACCGGAGCCGTCGCCCACGAACTGCCCGGCCTCGCCCTGCCCCACGTCCCCTCCGGCGGCTACCACCTCTGGCTCCGCCTCCCCGACGCCCTCCCCGAGGCCTCCCTGGTCGCCGCCGCGCTCCGGGCCGGCGTCGCGGCCGCCCCCGGACGCCCCTACTTCTGCGCCGAGCCCCCCGCCGGGCACATCCGGCTGAGTTTCGCGGGTGTCGCGGGCCCCACCGAGATCGTCGAGGGGGTGCGCCGCCTGCGGACGGCCGTCGACGAGCTCACCCCGTGACCACCGGGCCGGGCCGGGGGCGTGCCCCCTGCCCGGCCCCGACCGGCCTTGGCCCCGGGCAAATTCGCCTGACAACCCCCGCCGCCCCTGGAAGCCTTCGGCCATGAACGACAGCGCGCTCCCCGCACCGCCCGCCGACTCCGTCATGCACGGGGCGTACGAGATCTCAGCCGACCCGGCACGGATCGACGCCGCCCTCGTCCACCACTGGCTCTCCACCGACGCCTACTGGGCCCTCGGCCGACCTCGGGAGAAGCAGGACGCGGCCATCGCCGGCTCGCTCAACCTCGGGGCCTATCACCGGGAAACCGGCGAGATGAGCGCCTACGCGCGGGTCGTCACCGACTACGCCACCTTCGCCTGGCTCTGCGACGTCTACGTCGACCGCCCGGCCCGCGGCACCGGCCTCGGCACCGCGCTCGTCACCGCCGTCCGCGACCGGCTGGCGCCGTACGGGCTGCGCCGCATCCTTCTCGCCACCGCGGACGCGCACAGCGTGTACGAGAAGGTCGGTTTCACGCCACTCCAGAATCCGGACAAGTGGATGGCTCTCGGGCAGCAGTGAGCCACAGCCCCGCGGGCCACCGGAATCTCCCCCTTGACCTGCGGGGCCACCGGCCTCACGATCGCGGCCATGAGTCTTCGGGTGACGCTCGTCACGGCGGCACGCAGCTCCTCCCTGCTCGCCGAACGCTTCGACGACGACCGGCCGCTCGACGAGGCCGGCTGGTACGAGGTGCAGCAGGCCGCGCCCGCGCTCATCCCGCTCGGCGCCGCCGAGCTGCGCTACTGCTCCCCGACCCCGCGCAGCCGCGCCACCGGCACCGCCCTCGGCTACGCCCCGCTCGCCCAGCCCGCCCTGCGCGACTGCGACATGGGCCGCTGGCGCGGACTGACCCTCGCCGAGGTCGCCGCCCTCGAACCGGCCGCCGTCGACGCCTGGCTCACCGACGCCCGCACCGCCCCGCACGGCGGCGAACCCCTCCTCGCCTTCATCACCCGGATAGGGAACTGGCTCGACACCCGGCCCGCCGACGACGGCGCCATCGTCGCCGTGGCCGAGCCCTCCGTCGTCCGCGCCGCCCTCGTCTACGCCCTGAAGGCACCACCCGCCACCTACTGGAACGTCGACGTCCGCCCCCTCTCCACCGTCACCCTCACCGGCCGCCCCGGCCTCTGGCACCTCCACCTCGACACCGCCCTGCGCTGAGGGCCCGGCACGGCCCCGCGCTGGGGTCCGGCACGGCCTCGCGCCGACGGCTCGGCACGGCCTCGCGCCGACGGCTCGGCACGGCCTCGCGCCGACGGCTCGGCACGGCCTCGCGCCGACGGTCCGGCACGGCCCCGCGCCCGCGGTCCTGCGCCGAACAGACGAGCGTCCGGCGGGCCGATCGCCCGCGACCGGCTAGCCTGAGCACACGATGAACCGTTTGACCACGTCATGGGGCGCCTTCACGCTGACCCGCTTCCCCGAGGACCCGCGCGACCAGCTGCGCGCCTGGGACGCGTCCGACGAGTACCTCCTCGGCCACCTCGCCGAGACCGGTACCGACCTGTCCGGCACCGTCGCCGTCCTCGGCGACCGCTGGGGAGCCCTCGTCACCGCCCTGCAGGCAGCGGGGCCAGGCGAGCTCGTCCAGATCTCCGACTCCTACCTCGGACGCCAGGCGACCCAGGCCAACCTGGCCCGTGCCGGGGCCGCCGCGGACGCCGTGCGTCTGCTCACCACCGAGGACGAGCCGCCCGCGCGGATCGACGTGCTCCTCGTCCGCGTCCCCAAGAGCCTCGCGCTCCTGGAGGACCAGCTGCACCGGCTCGCGCCCGCCGTGCACGAAGGCACCGTGGTCGTCGGCACCGGCATGGTGAAGGACATCCACACCTCCACCCTCAAGCTCTTCGAGCGGATCATCGGGCCCACCCGCACCTCGCTCGCGGTGAAGAAGGCCCGGCTGATCCACACCACCCCGGACCCGTCCCTCACCCCGGGCCGGAACCCCTGGCCGTACCGGTACGACCTCCCGGCCGACACCCCGGCGCCCGGCCTCCCCGGACTCACCGTCACCAATCACGCCGGCGTCTTCTGCGCCGACCGCCTCGACATCGGCACCCGCTTCCTCCTCGCCAACCTCCCCGGCGGCTTCGGCCGGGCCAGGGTCGCCGACCTCGGCTGCGGCAACGGCGTCGTCGGCCTCGCCATCGCCCTGCACGAACCCGAGGCGGAGCTGGTCTTCGCCGACGAGTCGTACCCCGCGGTCGCCTCGGCCGAGGAGAACTTCCGCACCCACGTGGGCGGCGGGCGCAAGGCGGAGTTCATCGTCGGCGACGGCCTCTCGGACCTGCCCGCAGGCTCGGTCGACCTGGTCCTCAACAACCCCCCGTTCCACAGCCACCAGGCCACCACCGACCGCACCGCCCGCCGCATGTTCGCCGACGCGCGCCGCGCACTCCGCCCCGGCGGCGAGCTCTGGGTCGTCGGCAACCGCCACCTCGGCTACCACGTCACCCTCCGCCGCATCTTCGGCAACAGCGAACTCGTCGCCAGCGACCGCAAGTTCGTCGTCCTCCGCGCCGTACGCCGCGCCTAGCCGCCTCGGGCCCGCCCCACCCGGCGGGCCCGACCGGCCTCACCCCACCGCTATCCGCCCCAGTCGCGGGAGCGTCATGGCGTCAGGCCAGGCGGTCTCACGAGTCGGGGAAGGCGAGGTCGAGGGCGCGGACCCGGTCCTCGCCGGTGGTCACGGAGAGGGTGGCGATGCGGTTCTTGCGGAAGGTGAACATCAGGGCCGCGACCGGGCGTCCGGCGGCGAACGCGACCGCGCCCACGGCCCCGTCGACCAGGGCGGGCCGGGACACGTCGGCGAACCGGGCGAAGGCGGCGGCGCCCTCGGCGACCGCCGGGGCGCCGTGCACCGGCCCGCGGTCCGAGTACGCCACCACGTCCGGATCGAGGACGGCCGCGAGCGCCCGGGCGTCACGCGCGCGTGCCGCCGTCAGGAACCGGTCCACGACCGCCCGTTGCCGCCCCGGATCCGGCGCCGGGCCCTCCCCGACGCCCCGGATCCGGTCCCGCGCTCTTCGCGCCAGCCGCGCCGCCTCCACCGGCGCCCCGCCGGTGATCCGCGCCGCCTCCTCCGGAGGAAGCCCGAACACGTCGTGCAGCACGTACGCGAGCCGCTCATCGGCCCCCAGCGACTCGAGGACGACGAGCAACGCCAGCCACACGGACTCGACATCAGCCCCGGCCGCGCCGCCCTTCGTCCCGGGAGCGGCGGCGGCGGGCGGCGGTCCGGCCGCCGCCCGCTCCCGCAGGCCGCGCACGCAGGTCCGGCCCACGAGGGCCGTCAGCCACGCGCGCGCGGTGGCGCCCTCCTCCCGGCCGAGTGAGGCCCGCGCCGCCGCGAGCATCTCCTCGGCCTCGGCGTCCGAGCCCATCATCCGGAGTGCCACGGCCCGCAGCTGGTCCTCGTACGCGTCGAAGCGGACGGTCAGGGCCGTCAGAAACGTGTCGTCGGACATGGCGTCTCCCTCACTCCTCGTAGGTTCCGTCACCCGGTTGACGCAACCGCCCGCCCGGATGTGACAGTGAGCGCCCCGGCCGAGCCCGTCGCCGGCCCCCGCGAACCCCGGGTCAGCCCCGTACGAGATCCCTGGCCACGCGGCGGGCGGGCTCGGCGAGTTCCGCCTCGACCCGGGCGGACCGCGTCGGATCGAGCACGATCCGGGCGGCGACCGGCTCGCCCTCCGCCAGCCGGCGGTGACGCAGATGGGTCGGGGGATGGGTGGAGTCCACCTGGTGCCCGCGCCGCTCGGCGGCCCGGCGCAGCCGCTCGTACTCGCGCTCCGGAACCGACGCGCCGTACGCGGCGATGCGCTCCCACAGCCCCTCGGCGGGGTCCTCGCGGCGCGCGCCGCCGATCCGGGTCCTGGCCGCGACGATCTCCCGGCGGAGCTCGCCGTCGACGCTGCCGGCGACGAGGAGGCGGTCCATCACGGCGGCCGCCGCGACCGCGCCGCCGACCCGCGCGGCGGACGAGTCGGCGAGGTACTCGGCGCGCTGGGAGTCGCGCAGGGTGAGGTGCTCGAGCAGGACGAGCGCTCCCTCGACGAGCAGCCGGGGCGGAGCGGTCAGGAGATTGGCCAGGTCGTCCAGGAGGCCGGTGGACGCGTGCGGGGCCAGCGTGTAGCGCCAGGTCGCCAGGGACTCGAAGGCGCTGCCGACGAGGAAGCCGTGCCGGGTGTCCCCGTGCGCGTAGTGGCCGAACTCGTGGCCGAGGAGCGCCACCCGTTCCTGCGGCGACGTGATCCGCCACAGGCCGAGACCCAGGCGGAGCACGCGGTGCCGGCGGATGCCGTACGTGCTGACCGAGGCGTTGGCCTCGGCGCCGACCACCACGGTCCGCACCCCACGCGTGCCGACCTGCTCCGCGACCTCGTCGAGCAGCGCGAAGAGCTCCGGCGCGTCCGCCCGCCGTAGGACGGGCCGGTCGCCCGAGATCCGCGCCAGCTTGCGGAACCGTGGCCGCAGCACGACGGCGAGCCCGATCATCAGGCCGCCGAACGCCGGCAGGAACCCGACCCCCCACTCCGCCACGAGCAGCCACAGCCCGCCCGCGAACAGCGAGACCGTCACCCCGTGCACCGCCACCGCGAGCCCGGCCGCCAGCCCACCGGCCGACCCGAGCCCCCGCCGCGCCTCCAGGGGAGCGGCCTCCGCCGGGCCCGTCGAGACCTCCGCGTAGAGCTGCTCACCGTGCCGCTGGGCCAGCCGCCGCCGGAGGCGTTCGATCCGGCCGCGCGGCTCCTCGTCGCGCTCGCCGGGGTCCACGTTCCAGTCGCAGGCGGCGCACCAGGTGACGTACTGTCCGCCGTCCGTGAGCCGTACCCCGCAGTCCGGGCAGTCCCGTTCGGCCTCCTGGCGAACCGCCTGTGCCGTCTCCGTCATCGCGCACTTCCCCCCGGCGGACGTCTTCGACGTCCGCCCGATCCGATCGTTCTCGTACGGCGTGTGAAGTTACGGAAAAGGCCGGCCCGGCGCCATAGGCGTCGGGCCGGCCTTTTCCGGTGCCGGGTGTACGGGTCAGTCGGTGCCGAACTCCATCGCGGCGCGGTCCAGCATCTCGTCGTCGTCGGAGACCTCGCCACGGGAGGCGATGGCCTCGGCGCCGCCCTCGGGCATGGTGCCGATGAGGCCGGTGGCGGCCGCCTGGGCGGCACCGATGGAGGGGCTGCCGCCGCCGATGAGGCCGAGGCCGGCGTACTGCTCCAGCTTGGCGCGCGAGTCGGCGATGTCGAGGTTCCGCATGGTGAGCTGGCCGATCCGGTCCACCGGGCCGAAGGCCGAGTCCTCGGTGCGCTCCATGGAGAGCTTGTCCGGGTGGTAGCTGAACGCCGGGCCCGTCGTGTCGAGGATCGAGTAGTCCTCGCCGCGCCGCAGCCGCAGGGTCACCTCGCCGGTGACGGCGGTGCCGACCCAGCGCTGGAGCGACTCGCGGACCATGAGGGCCTGCGGGTCGAGCCACCGGCCCTCGTACATGAGCCGGCCGAGACGGCGGCCCTCGTTGTGGTACTGGGCGAGGGTGTCCTCGTTGTGGATCGCGTTGACCAGGCGCTCGTACGCGGCGTGCAGCAGGGCCATGCCGGGGGCCTCGTAGATGCCCCGGCTCTTGGCCTCGATGATCCGGTTCTCGATCTGGTCGGACATGCCCATGCCGTGGCGGCCGCCGATGGCGTTGGCCTCCATGACGAGGTCGACGGCGGAGGCGAACTCCTTGCCGTTGATCGTCACCGGGCGGCCCTGCTCAAAGCCGATGGTGACGTCCTCGGTGGCGATCTCGACCGACGGGTCCCAGAACTTCACGCCCATGATCGGGTCGACGGTCTCGACGCCCGTGTCGAGGTGCTCCAGGGTCTTGGCCTCGTGGGTGGCGCCCCAGATGTTGGCGTCGGTGGAGTACGCCTTCTCGGTGCTGTCGCGGTAGGGGAGGTCGTGGGCGAGCAGCCACTCCGACATCTCCTTGCGGCCGCCGAGCTCCGTCACGAAGTCCGCGTCGAGCCAGGGCTTGTAGATCCGCAGGTGCGGGTTGGCGAGCAGACCGTAGCGGTAGAACCGCTCGATGTCGTTGCCCTTGAAGGTGGAGCCGTCGCCCCAGATCTGGACGTTGTCCTCGAGCATCGCCCGCACGAGCAGGGTGCCGGTGACGGCTCGGCCGAGCGGCGTGGTGTTGAAGTAGGCGCGGCCGCCCGAGCGGATGTGGAACGCCCCGCAGGTGAGTGCGGCAAGGCCCTCCTCGACCAGCGCCGCGCGGCAGTCGACCAGGCGCGCGATCTCGGCGCCGTAGGTCTTGGCGCGACCGGGCACCGAGGCGATGTCGGGCTCGTCGTACTGGCCGATGTCGGCGGTGTAGGTGCACGGGATGGCGCCCTTGTCGCGCATCCAAGCGACCGCGACCGAGGTGTCGAGGCCGCCGGAGAAGGCGATGCCGACGCGCTCGCCGGCGGGCAGGGAGGTGAGGACCTTGGACATAGGAAGAGTATGCATCATTCCGCATGGTCATGCAACGCCGGGTGTGACTCACCCTGGGGCGAAGGCCCCCCGCGGACCCTCGCCGACCGCCGCCGGCAAGTCGTGGGCAAGTCGTGGGCAAGCCGTCGGCAAAAAGAAAAGGCAAGGAGTTCCGCACCCCTTGCCACTCTCAAGGTATAGCGCACAGGGGGTCTTGCGGCAAGGCCCCCCTCGTCCCTCAGAATGCTCAGGCAAGCCCCCTGACCTGCGGAAACGCTCAGGGGTCCCAGAGTGCTGAGAACGGGGAACCCGAATGACGGACGTGATCGTGGTCGGTGGCGGACCGACCGGCCTCATGCTGGCTTCCGAGCTGCGGCTCGCCGGTGTGGACGTGGTGGTGCTGGAGAAGCTGGCGGAGCCGACCGCGCAGTCCCGCGGCCAGGGGCTGCACGCGCGCAGCGTCGAGCTGATGGATCTGCGCGGCCTGCTCGACCGGTTCCTCGCGGTCAGCGAGAAGTTCCAGGTCGGCGGTCTCTTCGGCGGCATCGCGAAGCCGTGGCCGGCCGAGCTGGACACGGCCCACCCGTACGGGCTCGCCACACCCCAGCCCGTGACCGAGCGCATCCTCAACGAGCACGCCCTCGAAGTCGGCGTCGACATCCGGCGCGGCCGGGAGGTGGTCGGGCTGACCCAGGACGAGGAAGGGGTGACCGTCGAGCTCGCGGACGGCGAGGTGCTGCGCTCGCGCTACCTCGTCGGGTGCGACGGGGGCCGCAGCGCGGTCCGCAAGCTGATCGGCGTCGGATTCCCCGGCGAGCCCGCCAGGGTCGAGACGCTGCTCGGCGAGATGGAGCTGACGGCGGACGCGGAGACGGTCGCCGCCGTCGTCGAGGAGGTCCGCAAGACCCAGCTCCGGTTCGGCGTCGTCCCGCTGGGGGAGGGTCTGCACCGCGTCGTCGCCCCCGCCGACGGCGTCTCCGAGGACCGCACGGCGGCGCCGACCCTGGAGGAGTTCAAGGAGCGGCTGCGGGCCGTCGCCGGTACGGACTTCGGCGCCCACTCGCCGCGCTGGCTCTCCCGCTTCGGCGACGCCACCCGGCAGGCCGAGCGCTACCGCGTCGGCCGGGTGCTGCTCGCCGGCGACGCCGCGCACATCCACCCGCCCACCGGAGGCCAGGGCCTCAACCTCGGTGTCCAGGACGCGTTCAACCTCGGCTGGAAGCTGGCCGCGACGGTCGCCGGCTGGGCCCCCGAGGACCTCCTCGACACCTACCACGCCGAGCGCCACCCGGTCGGCGCCGCCGTCCTCGACAACACCCGGGCGCAGATCACCCTCCTCGGCACCGACCCCGGCGCGACCGCGCTCCGCGCGCTGTTCTCCACGCTCATGGACTTCGAGGAGGTCAACCGTTACGTCACCGGCCTCATCACCGCGGTCGGCGTCCGGTACGACCTCGGCGACGGCCACGAACTCCTCGGCCGCCGCCTCCGCGACCTCGACCTCAAGGACGGCCGCCTCTTCGAGCTCCTCCGCACCGGCCGCGGCCTCCTCCTCGACCGCGCCGGCCACCTCTCCGTCGACGGCTGGACCGACCGCGTCGACCACGTCACCGGCCCCGCCCACGACCTCACCACCGGCGCCGAGCTCGACCTCCCCGCCGTCCTCCTCCGCCCCGACGGCCACATCGCCTGGATCGGCGCCACCCAGCCCGCCCTCCTCCCCCACCTCTCCCGCTGGTTCGGCGCCCCCAGGCCCTGAGTCCGGCGGTGGGTCCCGCATGGGCCGAATAGTCGTTGCATAAAACTGCGGAGGCACGTATAGTCATGCCATCCATGAGGAGGGTTTCCATGACGGTACGAGTAGCAGTGGCGGGCGCGAGCGGGTATGCGGGCGGAGAGCTCCTGCGTCTGCTTCTGGGGCACCCGGACGTGGAGATCGGGACTCTGACGGGGCACTCGAACGCGGGGCAGCGCCTCGGGGCGCTGCAGCCGCATCTGCTGCCGCTCGCCGACCGGGTGCTCGTGCCGACGACGGCGGAGGAGCTCGCGGGGCACGACGTCGTGTTCCTGGCGCTGCCGCACGGGCAGTCCGCCGCGGTGGCCGAGCAGCTGGGCCCGGACGTGCTGGTCGTGGACATGGGGGCCGACTTCCGGCTCGTGGACCCGGCCGACTGGGAGACGTACTACGGCTCGCCGCACGCCGGCACCTGGCCCTACGGCCTTCCGGAGCTGCCGGGCGCGCGCGCCGCGCTGGAGGGGTCCAAGCGCGTCGCCGTACCCGGCTGCTACCCGACCGCCGTCTCGCTCGCGCTCTTCCCGGCGTACGCGAACGGGCTCGCCGAGCCGGAGGCCGTGATCGTCGCCGCCTCGGGCACCTCGGGCGCGGGCAAGGCGGCCAAGCCGCACCTGCTCGGCAGCGAGGTCATGGGCAACATGTCGCCGTACGGCGTGGGCGGCGGCCACCGTCACACCCCCGAGATGATCCAGAACCTGAGCGGTCCGGCGGGGGAGCGGGTCACCGTGTCCTTCACGCCCACCCTGGCCCCGATGCCCCGCGGCATCCTCGCCACCTGCACCGCCGCCGCGAAGCCGGGCGTCACCGCCGAGTCCGTACGGGCCGCCTACGAGAAGGCCTTCGCGGACGAGCCGTTCGTGCACCTGCTGCCCGCGGGACAGTGGCCCGCCACGGCGTCCGTCTACGGTTCCAACGCCGTTCAGGTGCAAGTCACGTACGACGCGGCGGCGAACCGGATCATCGCCATCAGCGCCATCGACAATCTCACCAAGGGCACCGCCGGCGGCGCGGTGCAGAGCATGAACATCGCCCTCGGGCTCCCCGAGAGCACTGGACTTTCCACGATTGGAGTCGCTCCGTGAGCGTCACCGCAGCGAAGGGATTCACGGCGGCGGGCATCGCCGCCGGGATCAAGTCGAACGGCAACCCGGACCTGGCCCTCGTGGTCAACACCGGGCCCCGCCGCGCCGCCGCGGGAGTCTTCACCTCCAACCGCGTCAAGGCCGCCCCGGTCGTCTGGTCCCAGCAGGTCCTCGCGGACGGCGAGCTGACCGCGGTCGTCCTCAACTCCGGCGGCGCCAACGCCTGTACCGGCCCGCAGGGCTTCCAGGACGCCCACGCCACCGCCGAGAAGGTGGCCGAGGTCCTCACCAAGCAGGGCACCGAGGTCGGCGCCGGCGAGGTCGCCGTGGCCTCCACCGGCCTCATCGGCGTCCTGCTCCCGATGGACAAGCTTCTCCCCGGCGTCGAGACGGCCGCGGCCGAACTCTCCGAGCATGGCGGCGAGAAGGCCGCCATCGCCATCAAGACCACCGACACCGTCCACAAGACCGCCGTGGTCACGCGGGACGGCTGGACGGTCGGCGGCATGGCCAAGGGCGCGGGCATGCTCGCCCCCGGCCTCGCGACCATGCTCGTCGTCCTCACCACCGACGCCGACGTCGACGCCGCGGGCCTCGACGGCGCCCTCCGGGGCGCCACCCGGGTCACCTTCGACCGGGTCGACTCCGACGGCTGCATGTCCACCAACGACACCGTCCTCCTGCTCGCCTCCGGCGCCTCCGGCATCACCCCCGCCGCGGACGCGTTCACCGAGGCCGTGCGGGCCGTCTGCGACGACCTCGCCCGCCAGCTCATCGGCGACGCCGAAGGGGCCAGCAAGGACATCCGCATCGAGGTGATCAACGCCGCGACCGAGGACGACGCCGTCGAGGTGGGCCGCTCCATCGCCCGTAACAACCTCCTCAAGTGCGCCATCCACGGCGAGGACCCCAACTGGGGCCGGGTGCTCTCCGCCATCGGCACCACGGCGGCCGCCTTCGAGCCGGACCGGCTGAACGTCGCCATCAACGGCGTCTGGGTCTGCCGGAACGGATCCGTCGGCGAGGACCGTGACCTCGTCGACATGCGCTACCGGGAAGTCACCATCACCGCCGACCTGTCGGCCGGGTCCGAGTCCGCCGTCATCTGGGCGAACGACCTCACCGCCGACTACGTCCACGAGAACAGCGCGTACTCGTCATGACCAACACCGCGCGGAAACACACCGCCCTCCCGAAGGCCCAGATTCTCATCGAGGCTCTTCCCTGGCTCACCCGTCATCACGGCAAGACGGTCGTCATCAAGTTCGGCGGCAACGCCATGATCGACGACGACCTCAAGGCCGCCTTCGCCCAGGACGTCGTCTTCCTGCGGCACGCCGGCCTCAAGCCGGTCGTGGTGCACGGCGGCGGTCCCCAGATCAGCGCCGCCCTCGACCGGCACGGCATCGTGAGCGAGTTCAAGGCCGGCCTGCGGGTCACCACCGAGGACGCCATGGACGTCGTACGGATGGTGCTCGCCGGCCAGGTCCAGCGCGAGCTCGTCGGGCTGCTCAACCAGCACGGCCCGCTCGCCGTCGGACTCACCGGCGAGGACGCCCACACCATCACCGCCATCAAGCACCAGCCGGTCATAGACGGCGAACGGATCGACATCGGCCGGGTCGGCGAGATCACCGCCATCGACACCGGCGCCATCGAGGCGCTCCTGGAGGACGGCCGGATCCCGGTCATCTCCTCGATCGCCCGCTCCCAGGACGACGGACATGTCTACAACGTCAATGCTGATACGGCGGCTGCGGCACTCGCTGCGGCGCTTGGCGCCGAGACCCTGATGGTCCTGACCGACGTCGAGGGCCTCTACGAGGACTGGCCGAACAGCGACGAGGTCATCAGCCGGCTCACCGCGAGCCAGCTGGAGAAGCTGCTGCCCGAGCTCTCCAGCGGCATGGTCCCCAAGATGGAGGGCTGCCTGCACGCCGTGCGCAACGGGGTCACCACGGCCCGCGTGATCGACGGACGGGTGCAGCACTCGATCCTGCTGGAGATCTTCACCGACGAGGGCATCGGCACGATGGTCGTGCCGGACGATCAGGGGGCGAAATGAGCGACAAGCCGACCAACGCGGAGCTGACCCAGCGGTGGCAGGGCGCTCTCATGAACAACTACGGCACTCCCAAGCTGCCGTTGGTCCGCGGTGAGGGCGCCAAGGTCTGGGACGCCGACGGCAAGGAGTACCTGGACTTCGTCGGCGGCATCGCCGTCAACGCCCTCGGCCACGCCCACCCGGCGGTCGTCGAGGCCGTTACCCGGCAGATCCAGAGCCTCGGCCACGTCTCCAACCTGTTCGTCGCCGAGCCGCCCGTCGCGCTCGCCGAGCGGCTCCTGAGCCTCTTCGGCCGGCCCGGCAAGGTCTTCTTCTGCAACTCCGGCGCCGAGGCGGTCGAAGGCGCGTTCAAGCTCGGCCGGCTCACCGGCCGTTCCCACCTGGTGGCCACCCAGGGCGGCTTCCACGGCCGGACCATGGGAGCCCTCGCGCTCACCGGCCAGCCCGCCAAGCAGACCCCGTTCCTGCCGCTGCCCGGCGACGTCACCCACGTGCCGTACGGGGACGTCGAGGCGCTGCGGGCCGCGGTCACCGAGGACACCGCCCTCGTGATCATCGAGCCCATCCAGGGCGAGAACGGCGTCGTCGTCCCGCCGGCCGGCTATCTCAAGGCCGCCCGAGAGATCACCCGCGCCACCGGCACCCTCCTCGTCCTCGACGAGGTGCAGACCGGCGTCGGCCGGTGCGGCCACTGGTTCGAGTACCAGGCCCACGAGGGTGTCGAGCCGGATGTCGTGACCCTCGCCAAGGGGCTCGGCGGCGGTCTGCCGCTCGGCGCCACGGTCGCCTTCGGGGAGGCCGCGGAGCTCTTCGGGCCCGGCCACCACGGCACCACCTTCGGCGGAAACCCGGTCGCCTGCGCCGCCGGCCTCGCCGTTCTGGACACCCTCGGCGCCGACGCGGCCCTCGATCACGTGAAGGCGGTCGGGGAGCGGCTGCGCCAGGGAATCGAGGGTCTGGGGCACCCTCTGGTCTCCCACGTCCGTGGTGCGGGCCTCCTGCTGGGTATCGTGCTCACCGGGCCCCTCGCACCCCAGGTGCAGCAGGCGGCCCAGGACGCCGGCCTCCTGGTGAACGCGCCCGCCCCCGATGTCGTACGGATCATGCCTTCGCTGCTCCTCACCGACGCCGAGGCGGACGCCTTCCTCCAGGCCCTGCCCGGAGTCCTCGACGTGGCGAACGGGCAAGGACGAAGCGGAGAATGAGACGACGATGACCGACGCGCAGGAGAACGAGCACGGAGGGCCGTCCGTTCCGCAGACCCGCACCGCCCGCCACCGCAGGATCGTCGACATCCTCAACCGGCAGCCGGTGCGCTCGCAGAGCCAGCTCGCCAAGCTCCTCGCGGACGACGGACTGAGCGTCACCCAGGCGACGCTCAGCCGCGACCTCGACGAGCTCGGCGCGGTGAAGATCCGCAACACCGGTGGCGAGCTGATCTACGCGGTGCCCAGCGAGGGCGGATTCCGCACCCCGCAGGCCCCGCTGGGCGAGTCGGCCAAGGAGGAGCGCATGCGGCGCCTCTCCGGCGAACTGCTGATCTCCGCCGAGGCCTCGGCGAACCTGGTGGTCCTGCGGACCCCGCCGGGTGCCGCCCAGTTCCTCGCGTCGGCCATCGACCAGGCCGAACTGCACGCCATCCTCGGCACGATCGCGGGTGACGACACCCTGCTGCTGATCAGCCGGGACCCCACCGGTGGCCAGGCGCTCGCCGACCACCTCCTGAAGCTGGCCCAGAAGTGAGCCGCTTCGCCGCTCAGTAGCGCGTGATCGCCGTCGGACCGCCCCGCGTTCCGACGGCGATGTGCGGCCGCCGCGCGGGATCCGCCCAGGCCAGCACCGCGCGCATCGCCTCCGCCGGTACCGATACGCAACCGGCCGTCGCGCCACGCCCGTTGACGTGCAGGAAGATCCCGGCCCCGCGCCCGCGCACCGGCCGGTCGTAGTTGAACCCGATCACCATCGCGTACGCGTACTGCGTGCCGTACGCGACGAGACGCTCCGCCTCCGCCGCCCGGCAGTCCGGCGGCAGCCCTTCCACCCAGCGGTTGTACGCGCGCGCGTCGTTGTCCTGGCACCACCAGGACCGCCCGGTCGCCCGCGCGTACGCGAACCGCGTCCCGGCCGGCGCGGCCCGCACTCCGAACGCGTACGGCAGCCGGTAGATCCCGGTGGGCGTCGTGTTCGTCCCCTGCCGCCGACCGGTCCCCTCGGTGAGCCCGTTCGCCCCGAACCGCGCCGGCGCCGACCCCACCGCGACCCATCGCCCGCCCCGCCGGTCCCACCACGTGACGGTGCCCGTCGTGGCGTCGGCGGCCGCCGCCTCCGCCGTGATCAGCTGCGAACCGCCCCCGGTGTCCGCCATCCGCTCGGGCAGCGGCACGGGCGCGGGTGCGGGCGCCGCGCCCAGCGAGAGCAGGGCGGCGCCGAGGACGAGAAGGGTGCGCATGTCGTGACGCTAGGTGCGGCGGTACGTCCCCGCTTGCCGTACGGGGCCGTTCGGCGGCACCCGGGGGCCGGGCGCTCAGCGGTGGAGCAGGGCGCGGGAGTGCGACCGCAGCTTCGGCTCGGCGTCGTCGAGGAGCGACCAGGCGATCCTCCGTGCCTCGGGGCCGGTGCACCCGGCGGTCAGCAGCCGGTACGCCCCCACGCGCACGTGCCCGGGGAACTCCGGCCGTAGGCGGGTCCGCAGCGGGTCGAGCGGCAGCCGGTCCGCCCAGGGCACGAGGGCGGCCACCGTCTCCCGTACGACCCGGGGCGAGGGGTCGTCGAGCAGGAGCAGCAGACGCGGCACGTCCGGTGACCGGAGGACGCGCAGTCCGGCCACGGCGTGGGCGCGGACGCCGGGGAGCGGGTGCTCCGTGAGCCCCCACAGCAGGTCGGCGTCCCCGCGGTCGCCGCACTCGGCGAGGCCGAGGGGCGCGGTGCGGGGGACCGTGCCGGCCGAGCACAGTGCCCGGTAGAGCGGGGCCGGCTCGGTGCCGTGCTGCCGGAGCACGTACCGCGCGCACGCCCGCACCAGGGCCGACCGGTCCGTCAGGAACGCCTCGGCCTCCGCCGGGCGTCCGGCCCGGCGCAGTGCCGTCACGCCGGCCGCCCGTACCCGGGGGTGCGGGGAGCGCAGCAGCGGCGCGAGCAGGTCCGTCCCGGTCCCGGGACCGACCCCGGCGATGACGCCGTCCCCGCAGATGTCCCGCACCACCACGTCCGGGTCGGTCGCGGCGAGCAGGGCCGACCGTTCGGGGGAGAGGTGCCGCCGCTCGGCGGCGATCCGGTGGGCCAGGCGCCGGGAGGCCCGGTCCTCGCTCGCGAGGACGGCGTCGAGGACGGGCCCCGGGCAGTCGCGGAGCGCGGCCGTCAGCAGGTCCAGGGCCGCCCCGCCGTGCCCGCGTCCGGAGATCCGCAGGACGACGGCCGCGAGGACCGGGACCGTCTCGGCCCCGGCGTCGGCGAGCGCCGTGCGGAGCAGGCCGCGCGCCGCCTCGCGTACCGGCGCCGCCCAGTCCGCGCAGCGGATCGCCACGAGGGGCAGCAGCGGCCGAAGCGCCGCCCGGGGCAGACCGGCCGCGTGCCGGAGGGCGTCTTCGCGTATCCGGCCGTCGGGGGCGCAGAGCGCGAGGGCGAGTGCGGGCTCGTCGGGTGTGCGGGCCGGCGGGTTCGGGGCGGGCGGCGCGGACGGACGCGTGCGGGCGAGCTCCCGTACCGCGCGGTCGAGTCCCGTCCAGGCGCAGGCGTCGGAGGTGTCGATCGTGGAGGCGAGCGGCGTTCCCCGGGCGAGCCGGACGGCCGCCGTCGTGTCCCTGTCTTCCATGGGCGGAGGGTAGGGGCAGGGTGGTGCGGGGCGCCGCCGGTTTTCGTCGCCGCGGGCGTCGCGCGCGCGTGACGCGGCCCGCCGCGCGAACCGCGATTGACAAAACATACGGCGGTCCGCATAGTTATGCCTATCAACATCGACCTCGTGTCTTCCGCCCACGTCCGATCGAGGAGCAGCAGTGAGCAGCAACAACGGTGACGTCCGGCTCTGGGGCGGCCGGTTCGCCGACGGCCCCGCCGAGGCCCTCGCGAAGCTGTCCGCGTCGGTCCACTTCGACTGGCGTCTCGCGCCGTACGACATCGCCGGCTCCCGAGCCCACGCGCGCGTGCTGCACAAGGCGGGCCTGCTCACCGAGGACGAGCTGACGCGCATGCTGGCGGGTCTCGACCGGCTGGAGGCGGACGTCGCCGACGGGTCCTTCGTCGGAACCATCGCCGACGAGGACGTCCACACCGCCCTGGAGCGCGGCCTCCTGGAGCGCCTCGGCCCGGACCTCGGCGGCAAGCTGCGGGCCGGCCGGTCCAGGAACGACCAGGTCGCCACGCTCTTCCGGATGTACCTGCGGGACCACGCCCGGATCATCGGCGGCCTCGTCGCCGAGCTCCAGGACGCGCTCGTCGGGCTCGCCGAGGCGCACCCGGACGTCGCCATGCCGGGCCGTACGCACCTCCAGCACGCCCAGCCGGTGCTCTTCGCCCACCACGTCCTGGCCCACGTCCAGTCCCTCTCCCGGGACGCGGAGCGGCTGCGGCAGTGGGACACCCGTACCGCGGTCTCCCCGTACGGCTCCGGCGCCCTCGCGGGCTCCTCGCTCGGGCTCGACCCGGAGGCGGTCGCGAAGGACCTCGGCTTCGAGCGGGGTTCGGCCGGCAACTCGATCGACGGGACGGCCTCCCGTGACTTCGTCGCCGAGTTCGCCTTCATCACCGCGATGATCGGCATCAACCTCTCGCGGATCGCGGAGGAGATCATCATCTGGAACACGAAGGAGTTCTCCTTCGTGACCCTCCACGACGCCTTCTCGACCGGCTCGTCGATCATGCCGCAGAAGAAGAACCCGGACATCGCCGAGCTGGCCCGGGGCAAGTCCGGCCGCCTCATCGGCAACCTGTCGGGCCTCCTCGCCACCCTCAAGGCCCTCCCGCTCGCGTACAACCGCGACCTCCAGGAGGACAAGGAGCCGGTCTTCGACTCCTGCGACCAGCTGGAGGTCCTGCTCCCCGCCTTCACCGGCATGATGGCCACGCTCACGGTGAACCGCGCGCGCATGGAGGAGCTGGCCCCGGCCGGCTTCTCGCTGGCGACGGACATCGCGGAGTGGCTGGTCAAGCAGGGCGTGCCGTTCCGGGTGGCGCACGAGGTCGCCGGCGAGTGCGTCAAGGTCGCCGAGTCCGAGGGCAAGGAGCTCGACGAGCTCACCGACGAGCAGTTCGCCAAGATCTCCGAGCACCTCACCCCCGAGGTCCGCACCGTCCTCAACGTCCCCGGCGCCCTCGCCTCCCGCGACGGCCGCGGCGGCACCGCCCCCTCCGCCGTCGCCACCCAGCTCGTCGAGGTCAAGGCCGACCTCGTCATCCAGCACGCCTGGTCCACCGCCAAGCAGAAGTAGTCCCGCACGCGGGACTCCGCACGTCACCGAGGCGCCGCCCCCTCCGGGCGGCGCCTCGGCGCGTTCCGGCCCGCGCGGCACTGCGGGTTCAGGCGCCCGGCCGCCCCGGGTCGCCCGCGCGCCGGACGTGCAGGTGGCCGTCGCGGGGGAAGGCGGGCGGTGTGGCCGGCAGGACGCGGTCGAGGGCGTAACCGCTCTTCGAGGCGACGCGGCACGAGGCCGCGTTGTCGACCTGGTGCAGCAGGTCGAGCCGCTCCAGACCGTCTCGCCCGAAGGTCCCGAAGGCCCACTCCGTGAGCGCCTCAAGGGCGCGCGGGGCGACGCCCTTCCCGCGCGCGGGCGCGGTGGTCCAGTAGCCGACCTCGGCCGCCGGGCCGCCGGGAGAGACCCCCTTGAGGACCGCGTGGCCCACCAAGGCCCCCTCCTCCCCGCCGCGCCCTTCCTCCAGGACCGCGAAGGCGAACTGTTCCCCGGTGGCCCAGCCCCGCTGCCGGCTCTCCAGCCACCGCGCCGCGTCGGCCTCGTCGTCCACCCGGTGGCTCGTCCACCGGCGCAGTACGGGGTCCTGGCACGCCTCGACGAGCGAGGGGACGTCCCGGGCGCACCAGGGGCGGAGGACGAGGGCGGGGAGGGCCGCTGTCGCGGCGGCCCGCAGGGTGACGGAAGGGTCCATCGGTCGAGCATAGGGCGAAGCTCATCCCAAGAATGAGACACGAACGTCTCATTCGGTGTATGGTTGTCTCATGTCAGTCGATCGCACGCAGGTGCTCCGCACCGCCGCCGCCCTGCTCTCGCGCAAGGCGACCGCCACCATGGACGAGGTCGCCCGCGCGGCGGGGATCGGCCGGGCGACGCTGCACCGGCACTTCGCCGGGCGGGACGCGCTGGTGCGGGCGCTCGAGGAGCTGGGGCTGCAGGAGCTGGAGGCCGCGCACGACCGGGCCAGGACCGAGGAAGGGCCGGCCGACGAGGCCGTGCGCCGGCTCGTGGCCGAGGTGGAGCCCGTCGCGCCGCTGCTGTCGTTCCTGGTGACCGAGAACCAGCTGTTCGAGGGCGACCAGCAGAACGAGGGCTGGGAACGCCTCGACGCCCGGGTCTCCGCGCTGTTCCGGCGCGGCCAGGACGAAGGCGTCTTCCGGATCGACCTGACCCCCGCCTGGCTCACCGAGGCCTTCTACGGGCTCATCGGCTCCGGCGCCTGGGCCGTACAGGACGGCCGGGTCGCCGCCAAGGACTTTCAGTACATGATCACCGAGCTGCTGCTCGGTGGAGCGCGCAGGAGCGTGGAGAAGTGACCACCAGCACCCTCAAGAGCAAGAGCCATATCGAGGGCGTGCGCCGCCCCGGCCGGTGGCTCGCCCTTTCCGTCCTCGTCCTGGCCGTGCTCCTCGTGGCGGTCGACGCCACGGTGCTCGGCCTCGCGACCCCGTTCCTCTCCGAGGACCTCAAGCCGTCCGGCACACAGCTGCTCTGGATCGGCGACGTCTACTCCTTCGTCATCGCCGGACTCCTGGTCTCCATGGGCAGCCTCGGCGACCGCATCGGCCGCAAGAAGCTGCTGCTGATCGGCGCCACCGCCTTCGGCGCCGTCTCGGTCCTGAACGCCTACGCGACCAGCCCCGAGATGATGATCGTGGCCCGCGCGCTCCTCGGCGTCGCCGGCGCGACCCTGATGCCGTCCACCCTGGCGCTCATCCGGAACCTCTTCCACGACCCGCGCGAGCGCAGCCTCGCCATCGGCATCTGGGGTGCCATGGCCTCGGCCGGCGCCGCCGTCGGACCGGTCGTCGGCGGGTTCCTCCTGGAGCACTTCTGGTGGGGCTCGGTCTTCCTCATCAACCTGCCCGTCATGGCCGTCCTGGTCCTCGTCGGCATCAAGCTGATCCCCGAGTCGAAGAACCCGAACCCGGGCCCCTGGGACCTGCCCAGCGTCGCGCTCTCCCTCGTCGGCATGATCGGCGTCGTCTACGCGGTCAAGGAACTGGCCTCGCACGGCCTCTCCCTCGACGCGGGCATCGCCGCCGCCGCCGGTGCCGCCGCCCTGGCCTGGTTCGTCCGCCGGCAGCTGACCCTGCCCGCGCCGCTCCTGGACATGCGCCTGTTCCGCCACCGCGGCTTCTCCGGCGCGGTCCTCGCCGACCTGCTGACCATCCTCGGCCTCTCCGGCCTGGTGTTCTTCCTGTCGCAGTTCTTCCAGCTGGTCCAGGGCCGTCAGCCGCTTGAGGCCGGTCTCGCCGAGCTGCCCGCCGCGATCGGTGCCGTCACCGCCGGTCTGATCGCCGGTGTCGTCGCCCGCCGCTTCTCCGTGCGGTCCGTGGTGGCCGGCGGTCTCGCGGCGGTCGGCCTCTCCCTCGCGGTCCTGACGACGATCGACCGGAGCACCGGCTACCCGATGCTCGGTGCCGCGCTGCTCGTCGTCGGCGTGGGCGCCGGCTTCGCGTTCACCGTCACCGCCGACGTGATCCTCTCCAGCGTCCCGAAGGAGCAGGCCGGCTCCGCCTCCGCCGTCTCCGAGACGGCGTACGAGCTCGGCGCCGCCCTCGGCATCGCCGTCCTCGGCTCCATCGTGACCGGCGTCTACCAGGGCTTCGCCACCCCGGCCGGCGTTCCCTCCGGCGTCGCGTCGGCCGCCCACGAGTCGCTCGGCGGCGCGGTCGAGGCCTCCGGCGCCCTCGCCCCGGAGACCGCGACGGCCCTGGTCTCGGCCGCCCAGGAGGCGTTCGTCGACGGCCTGCGGATCGCGGCCGGCGTCGGCGCGGCGGTCCTCCTCGCGACCGCGGTCGCGGCCTGGTTCCTGCTGAAGGGCCAGAAGCTGGAGGACGGCGTCGAGCACTGACGCACCCGGCACACGCGAAAGCGCCCCGCTCGGTCACCGACCGAGCGGGGCGCTCTCGTACGAGTCCGGAGCTCCGGGCCCTACGCGGCCTTCGCCTTCGTGGCGTACATGTCCACGTACTCCTGACCGGAAAGACGCATCACCTCGGCCATCACCGAGTCCGTCACCGCCCGCAGCACATAGCGGTCGCGGTCCATCCCGTCGTACCGGGAGAACTCCATCGGCTCGCCGAAGCGGACCGTCACCCGGCCCGGCCGGGGGAGCCCCGCGCCGCCCGGCTGGATCTTGTCGGTGCCGATCATCGCGAACGGGATCACCGGTGCGCCCGTCATCAGGGTGAGCCGGGCGATGCCGGTACGGCCCCGGTAGAGGCGGCCGTCGGGGGAGCGGGTGCCCTCCGGGTAGATCGAGAAGATCTTGCCCTCCTCCAGGACCCGGCGCCCGGTCATCAGCGCCGCGACACCGCCGCGGCCGCCGTCCCGGTCCACCGGGATCATGCCGACGCTGGTGAAGAACCAGGCCATCGCCCGGCCCTTGACGCCCTTGCCCGTCACGTACTCGTCCTTGCCGATGAAGTAGACCGGGCGGTCCAGGCAGATCGGCATGATCATCGAGTCGATGAAGGTCAGGTGGTTGCCCGCGAGGATGACGGGACCGGTGCCCGGGATGTTCTCGGCGCCCTCGACGCGGGGGCGGAACATCAGGCGCATGACCGGCCCCAGCACTGCCTTGATGATCGCGAGACGGGACAACGGTTCCTCCGGGATGACGCGGGTCAGTCGAGCGAGTCAGCGTGCGAGTCAGTCGGGCTGACGGTGCAGCTGGCGACGATACTCGCGGGTCACCGCCGCCCGCACATCGGGTTCACGGACTGGATACGCAGTGTTGACGTGAGTTTCCGCCATGTTCGACCGAGGTCTGCCGCCCGTAGGGCCGTCTTGCCTAGCGTCGGAACCTCCCGATGACAGGTACGGGACATCACACAGGAGGAGCCTTCATGACACAGGGTGCGCACCCGAGCCCGGCGCGGCGGACCGTTCTCGGAGCGGCAGGAGCGGCGGCGGTACTGGGGGCCGCGACGGTCCTGCCCGCCGGCACCGCCCACGCCGACGAGGCCAGGGGCGCCGAGGCCCGGGACGGCGGGACCCGAGGCGGGGGCCGCGGCTACCGCTCCCTCCCCGTCCCCACCGTCATCGCCCACCGCGGCGCCAGCGGCTACCGCCCCGAGCACACCCTCGGCTCCTACCGGCACGCCCTCGACCTCGGCGCCCACGTCATCGAGCAGGACCTCGTCCCCACCAAGGACGGCCACCTCGTCTGCCGCCACGAGAACGACATCACCGGCACCACCGACGTCGCCGACCACCCCGAGTTCGCCTCCCGCAGGACCACCAAGAGCGTCGACGGCACCTCGATCACCGGCTGGTTCACCGAGGACTTCACGCTCGCCGAGCTCAAGACCCTGCGCGCCAAGGAGCGCATCCCCGGCGTCCGCCAGGAGAACACCCTGTACGACGGCCGCTGGACGGTTCCCACCTTCGAGGAGGTGCTGCGCTGGGCCGACGAGGAGGGCCGCCGCCGGGGCCGCGAGATCTGGCTCCACGTCGAGACCAAGCACCCCACCTACTTCCGCGGCCTCGGCCTCGGCCTCGAAGAGCGGCTCGCCCGGCTGCTGCGCCGGTACGGACGCCACCGCGCGCACTCCCCGGTCTTCCTCCAGTCCTTCGAGCCGAGCAGCATCCAGCGGCTCGCCGAGCTGGTCGACTCCCCGCGGGTGGTCCTGCTCTCCGGCGCGGCCACCCGCCCCTGGGACTTCGTCCAGGCCGGGGACCCGCGCACGGTCGCCGACCTCGTCACCCCGGCCGGCCTGAGCTGGATCGCCTCGTACGCGCAGGGCATCGGCCCGACGCTCGACCTCGTCATCCCCAAGGACGCGAGCGGCCGGCTCGGCACCCTCACCACCCTGGTCCGCGACGCCCACGCCGAGGGACTGATCCTCCACCCCTACACGCACCGCAACGAGAACACCTTCCTGCCCGCCGACTTCCGCCGCGGCACGGACCCCAACGCCTACGGCGACTCCTTCGGCGCCCTCAAGCGCTACCTGGAGACCGGCATCGACGGCATCTTCTCCGACAACACCGACACCGCCCTCCTCGCCGCCGCGGACCTCACGAACCGCCCCTGAACCCGCGGGGGGCCGTACGGGTGAGGCGTCCGCGCCCGTACGACCCCCTCCCGGGTGGTTTACGCCCCGCACCGCAACCGCCCCCGCGCCCCCCGGCATCGTGCCGGTCATGACCACCCCCACCACGCCCGCGCCCCCCACCGCCCGGGCCTCCGTGTCCGCGTCCGACACCGCGCCGGGCCTCCTCGCCGCGCTCGCCCCGCTGCTCGCGGCCGAGTCGGACGCCGAGGCGCCGGCCGCCGGCATCGAGCCCGGCGACCTGGAACAGGCCGTCTGGCTCCGGCTCCTGGAGCGGCTGCGGGAGACCGGGGCCGCACCGGAGCGGCCCGCCGAATGGCTGCGCAGGGCGGTACGCGCGGAAGCCCGCCGGGCCAGGCGGACCAGCGACCGCGAGCGCCCCTACCGGGACGAGCCCGTCCACGAGGCGGACGGCGCCGAGCCCCACGGCTCGCCCGAGCACTCCCTGATGGCCGCCGAGGGCCGCCGTACCCTGCGGGCCGCCGTCACCCGGACGCCCGGCCGCTGCCCCCGGGTGCTCGCCGCGATGCTCGACCCGGAGGACCACACCTACCGGGAAATCGCAGGAGAGTTGGGTATCTCACAGGGGAGTCTGGGGCCGACGCGTTCCCGTTGCCTGGGATGCCTGCGCAGAATGCTGGCTGCAGAGGTTCCCGCCCCCGGTCGACGGGGAAGGGTGCGGTAAACCGATGATCGACAGATGAGCGGGAGGCGTGCACACATGGGCCTGAGTGTGACCATCTCAGCAGCGGACGAGCAGGACGCGGAGCACATCCTGAAGCTGCAGTACCTCTGCTACCAGAGCGAGGCGGAGCTCTACGGGGACTGGTCCATCGAACCCCTCACCCAGTCGCTCGACGCCCTGCGCGCCGAACTCCGCGACGGCCACGGTCTCGTGGCCCGGCTCGGCGACGAGATCGTCGCCTCCGTGCGGGCCCGCCTCGACGAGGACGGCACCGTGCGGATCGCCAAGCTGATCGTCCACCCCCGCATGCAGCGCCACGGCCTCGGCGGCCGCCTCCTCGACGGCATCGAGCGCCACTACGGCTCCGGCGCCGAGCAGCTCCCCGAAGCACCCGCCAAGCGCTTCCAGCTCTTCACCGGCCACCGCAGCGAGGGCAACCTCCGGCTCTACCGCAGCAAGGGGTACGAGCAGGTCGCCACCCGCGAGCTCGGCCCCAGGATCACCCTGGTGACCCTGGAGAAGGCGGCCTAGGCTGCCTTGGCCGCCCTCCGCAGCCACCAGATGCCGGTCAGCGGCAGCAGCACCGGAATGAAGATGTAGCCGTACCCGAAGTCCGACCAGACCGTCGCGTCGGGGAAGGCGGACGGCTCCACCAGCGTCCAGGTCCCCACGATCAGCACGCCCGCGAGCTCGGCGGCGCAGCACACCAGCGCCGCCCTGCGGGCCTTCTCCCCGCCGCGTACCAGGGTGTACGTGATGAAGACGTAGACGACCGCGGCCACCGCCGACAGGCCGTACGCGAGCGGCGCACGGTCGAACTCGGTGGCGATCTGGTAGATCGAGCGGGAGACCGCGCCCACCGACATCACGCCGTACAGCCAGACGAGCAGCATGCCCGGGCCGGTGACGAGCCGGGCCTTCCCCTGGGTCTCGGTCGCGGTCATGGTCAGCCCACCGTCCAGATGTCGTAGAGACGTACTTCGAGCACGGCGAGCACGACCGCGCCCGCCGCCACCGTCGCCGAACCCCACCGGCTGCGCTCCGCGAGCGACATGAAGCCGGCGATCGGCACCGCGCACAGCGCGCCGAGGAGATAGGCGACGAAGATGGTCGTCCCCTCCTCGGCCTTCTCGCCGCGCACCAGCTGCACGATGCCGACGACCAGCTGGACCAGGACGAGGAACGTCACCACGGCCATGCCGATGAAGTGCCAGTCCTTGGTGGGCTGGTCCCGGAAGGCGGCGAAGCCGCACCAGGCGGCAAGGGCGAGCGCGGCCACGGAGACCGCGACCGTCAGGGCGTCAAGCATGCGCCCGAGGGTATTACGCCCCGAACCGCCCACGGCGCCCACCCCTCCTCCGGGCCACGCCCGCGCGTGGCCTTGGCCACAACCCGGGCCCCGGACCGGCCCCGCGCCGCCACCACGGGCCCGGCCGTCCCCGCAGGCCACACAAGGGAAAGAGGGGCGGACACGGCATCCCTCCTGTCCGCATGGCATCTCAGCGGCGTCCGCTATTCGGACACGCCCCTGGCGTTCGCAGCTGCGCATGTTTTACTTGCAGACATGACCACGACGAGCAGCCGCACCCTTGCGACCGAGGCGACCATGACGCCCGGTGCTCGTTGTATGTGTCGAATGTGCGCCTTCTGAGGGCCCCCGCCTGAGTCCCGCGCCCCGAAGCGAGACCCGACGGCCGTGCCGATCCACCCGCCTTCCGGCGATGGACCGTGCCCGCCCCCGCGCATCCGCCGCCTCCCGGCCACCCGCCGGACCGGCTTCCGTGCGCCTGACTGTCCGAATGACGAATGCCCCGTGCCCGGCGGACCCCGCGCCGCGCACTCGACAGTGACGGAAACCCCTGTGATCACCACTTCGGGCCTGACCAAGGTCTACGAGTCACGCGGCCGGCAGGTCACCGCCCTGGACGGCGTCGACCTCCACGTCCGCGAGGGCGAGGTCTTCGGCGTGATCGGCCAGAGCGGCGCCGGCAAGTCCTCGCTCATCCGCTGCGTCAACCTCCTGGAGCGCCCCACCTCCGGCACCGTGACCGTCGACGGCGTCGACCTCACCGCGCTCGCCGGCAAGGGCCGCCGCGCGGGCAAGGACCTGCGCCGGGCGCGCAGCAGCATCGGCATGGTCTTCCAGCACTTCAACCTGCTGTCCTCCCGCACGGTCAAGGACAACATCGAGCTCCCCCTGGAGATCCTCGGGGTCTCCGGCGCCGAGCGCTCCCGCCGCGCCCTCGAACTCCTCGACCTGGTCGGCCTCGCCGACAAGGCCAAGTCCTATCCGGGCCAGCTCTCCGGCGGCCAGAAGCAGCGCGTCGGCATCGCCCGCGCCCTCGCCGGCGAGCCCAAGGTCCTCCTCTCCGACGAGGCCACCAGCGCCCTCGACCCGGAGACCACCCGCTCGATCCTCCAGCTCCTGCGCGACCTCAACCGGCAGCTCGGCCTCACCGTCCTGCTGATCACGCACGAGATGGACGTCGTCAAGACCATCTGCGACTCCGCCGCGCTCATGCAGCACGGCCGCGTCGTCGAGTCCGGCACCGTCGGCGAACTCCTCGCCACCCCCGGCTCCCAGCTGGCCGCCGAGCTCTTCCCGGTCGGCGGCGCCGCCACCGGCCCCGACCGCACCGTCGTCGACGTCACCTTCCACGGCGAGGCCGCGACCCAGCCGGTCATCTCCCAGCTGTCCCGCACGTACAACATCGACATCTCGATCCTCGGCGCCGCGATGGACACCGTCGGCGGCAAGCAGATCGGCCGGATGCGGATCGAGCTGCCGGGACGGTACGAGGACAACGTCGTCCCGGTCGGCTTCCTGCGCGAGCAGGGCCTCCAGGTCGAACGGGTGGAGGACACCGTGGAAGACACCGCGCACGTGCTGGTCAAGGAAGGTGCCAAGTGACCTGGTCGGAGATGCAGCCCCTCCTGGAGCAGGGCACCGTCGACACCCTCTACATGGTCCTGTGGGCCACCGTCGTCACCGTGCTCGGCGGCCTGCCGCTCGGCATCCTCCTCGTCCTCACGGACAAGGGCGGACTGCTGCAGAACCGGCCGGTGAACAAGATCGTCGGTGCGATCGTGAACGTCGGGCGTTCGCTGCCCTTCATCATCCTGCTGATCGCCCTGATCCCCTTCACCACCTTCGTCGTCGGCACCTTCATCGGCCCCACCGCGATGATCGTGCCGCTCGCCATCGGCGCCATCCCCTTCTTCGCGCGCCTCGTCGAGACCGCGATCCGCGAGGTCGACCACGGGCTCGTCGAAGCCGTCCAGGCCATGGGCGGCGGCATCCCCACCATCGTCCGCAAGGTCCTGCTCCCGCAGGCCCTGCCCTCGCTGGTCTCGGCCGTCACCACCACCGTGATCGTGCTCATCGGCTACTCGGCGATGGCCGGCGCGGTCGGCGGCGAAGGCCTCGGCTCCAAGGCCGTCACCTACGGATACCAGCGCTTCGACACCACGTTCATGCTGGTCACCGTCGTCGTCCTGGTCCTGATCGTGACCGTCGTCCAGCTCATCGGCGACGGGGTCGTACGACTCCTCGCCCGCCGGGGCCGTACCGCGTAAGGGCTCCCCGGCCACCCAGACTTCGTCCTCCGAGACCCCTCGGAGGATCACGGAGAAACAGCCCGGACTTGTTGTCCAGGCGTCCACCGCACCACCGGAAAGAGGCACTCTTCGTGCGTAAGAACATCAAGCTCACCGCCGGTATCGCCGCCACCGCAGCCCTGGCCCTCGGCCTCACCGCCTGCGGCACCTCCTCGGACCCGTCCTCCACCAAGGACACGGCCGGCTCCGGCGACACCTCCAAGCCGCTCGTCGTCGCCGCGTCCCCGACGCCGCACGCCGACATCCTCAACTTCGTCAAGGACAACCTGGCCGCGAAGGAAGGCCTGAAGCTGGAGGTGAAGGAGTTCACGGACTACGTCCTGCCGAACACCGCCACCGAGTCCGGCCAGGTCGACGCCAACTTCTTCCAGCACAAGCCGTACCTCGACGACTTCAACAAGAAGAACAACACCCACATCGTCCCGGTGGTCAACGTCCACCTGGAGCCGCTGGGCCTCTACTCCAAGAGCCTCAAGTCGGTGAAGGACATCAAGGCCGGCCAGACCATCGCCGTCCCCAACGACACCACCAACGAGGGCCGCGCGCTCCACCTGCTCGCCGAGAACGGCCTCATCACCCTCAAGGACGGTGTCGGCACCGACGCCAAGCTCTCCGACATCACCGACAAGAAGGGCCTGGAGTTCAAGGAGCTGGAGGCCGCCACCGTGCCCCGCGCCCTGAACGACGTGGACGCCGCCGTCGTCAACGGCAACTACGCCATCGAGGCCAAGCTCTCCCCGGCGAAGGACGCCCTCGTCCTGGAGAAGGCGGAGGGCAACCCCTACGCCAACTTCCTCGCCGTCAAGGAGGGCAACGAGAAGGACGCCCGCGTGCAGAAGCTCGCCAAGCTCCTCAACTCGCCCGAGGTGAAGAAGTACATCGAGGACACCTACAAGGGCTCGGTCATCCCGGCCTTCGGCGCCGCCCAGTAAGGCAGGCCCCGAGGTCCGCCGTCCGAGGGACCGTCAGACCGGCTCCCCCGTACAGTCCTTGTGCAGAAGGCCCCCGCATCCCGTCCGGTGCGCGGGGCCTTCGCCGTACCGCCACCCGACACCCCACCCGGCCATGCGCACCGGCGGTCGCATGCTGCATGCTGTGCGTTCACGGTCGATTCGGACGGTCCACGGCATGGAGCTGAGCATGACTACCACCTTTCCGGACATCTCCATCAACACGGACCGGCTGGTGCTGCGCGCGCTCGAAGAGGCGGACGCCCCCGCCCTCGCCGACATGATGAACGACGAGATGGTCGCCGCCTGGACGGCCGTGCCCCAGCCCTACACCGAGGCCGCCGCCCGCCGCTGGATCACCGAGTACGCCCCCGCCGAACGCGCCGCCGGCCGCGGCCTCGACCTCGCCGTCACCGAGTTCCTGACCCAGCGTCTGGTCGGCATCGTCCAGCTCGCCGCCACGAACTGGCGCGTCCGCTCCACCGAGATGTCCTACATCATCGCCCCCTGGGCCCGCGGCGAGGGCTACGCCTCCGAAGCCGCCCTCGCCACCGCCCAGTGGCTCTTCGGCGACCAGAAGTTCGAGCGGATCGAGCTGCGCACCGCGGCCGACAACACCGCCTCCCAGCAGGTCGCCCAGAAGATCGGCTGCATCAGCGAGGGCGTCCTGCGCAACGCGTGCATAGCCCGCACCCGCACCGAGGACGGCAGCTGGACCGACCTGCGCACCGACTTCATCGTCTGGGGCCTCCTCCCCGAGGACCTCGACGGCGTCGCCGACCAGATGGCCGAAGCCGGATACTCCTCGTACACCGACTGGAGCTGAGCCCCCGAGGCGATCCCGGGGTACGCTCGGCACGCCCCCGACCTGCGACAACACCACAGGAGACAGACGACGATGGCCGACCGCGTCACGGTGATCGGCTGGGACGGCTCGCCCCTCACCGCGGCGGCCCGGTCCGCTCTCTCCGCCGCCACCCTGGTGGCCGGCGCCCCCCACCACCTGGCGCTGCCCGAGGTCCCCGCCGACGCCGAACGCATCCGCCTCGGCAGCCTCGACCTCGCCGCCCGCCGCATCGCGGGCCACCGCGGCACCGCCGTCGTCCTCGCCGACGGCGACCCCGGCTTCTTCGGCGTCGTCCGCACCCTGCGCGCCCCCGAGTACGGCCTGGAGATCGAGGTCGTGCCCGCCGTCTCCGCGGTCGCCGCCGCCTTCGCCCGGGCCGGCATGCCCTGGGAGGACGCCCGCGTCGTCGTCGCCCACCAGCGCACCCTGCGGCGCGCCGTGAACGTCTGCCGCGCCCACCCCAAGGTCGCCGTCCTCACCTCGCCCGGCGCCGGACCGGCCGAACTCGCCCTCCTCCTCGACGGCGTCCACCGCACCTTCGTCGTCTGCGAGGAACTCGGCACCGACCGCGAGCAGGTCTCCGTCCTCACCTCCGACAAGGCCGCCGACCACGTCTGGCGCGACCCCAACGTCGTCCTCGTCATCGGCGGCGGCGGCACCGGCCCCGTCACCCCCGGCAGCGCCTGGCTCACCGGCCAGGACCCCGCCGCCAGGACCGTACGGGGCTGGGGGCTGCCCCCCGAGGAATACGCCCCCGTGGAGTACGCCCCCGAGGGCCGCGGCCAGGCAGCCGCCACGGCCCCCACCGCGCGGCCAGGGACCCGGACCACGGCGGGGGAGGACCCCGCCCTGCGCGCCGCCCAACTGGCCCGCCTCGGCCCCCGCGTCGGCGACCTCGTCTGGGACATCGGCTGCGCGGGCGGCGCCTTCGCCGTCGAAGCCGCCCGCTTCGGCGCCGCCGTCATCGCCGTGGACACCGACCCGGCCGCCTGCGCCCGCACCGAGGCCGCCGCCCGCCGCCACGGCGTCCCCCTGCAGACCGTCCAGGGCCGCGCCCCGCACGTCCTCGAACGACTGCCCGAACCCGATGTCGTAAGAGTCGCCGGCGGCGGCGTCCCCGTCGTCACGGCCTGCGCCGACCGGCGACCCGAACGGATCGTCGCCCACGCCTCCACCCGCGACGAGGCCGAGGCCATCGGCGCCGCCCTCGCCGACGGCGGCTACACCGTGGAGAGCCTCCTCCTCCAGACCGTCGGTCTCGACCCCTCCGACTGGTCGGAACGCGACCGCTCCGTCGTCTTCCTGCTCACCGGCCGCAGACCGGGCGTCTCCTAGTGCCCGTGGTTCCCAGGGATCCCGCGGACCCCGGGGATCCCACCCGTGACCTGGCCGCCCCGCCGGGGCAGGGTAGGCTGGCCGATTGTTGTACCGCACCCGGACGTTCGACGCTCTGTGCGCCAATGTCCTGAATCGGTGGCCGCTTTGTGCCGTTGATGTGGTGCGGGACCGGGGGGACCGCGCGACGTGGCGCAGTCCACAGCGCACCGTGGCGGATCTTCCTGTCACGATGGCCGAGGACCGCGACAATGAGTGGGTGTCCGCGCGTCCTTCGTGCCGCGCGGCGCGCGCGCTCGTTGTTGTCGACGGGCGCAGGTCTGAAGGAGCACAAGCGATGGGCGAGGGGTACGCATGACGGACACCGGCCAGGTCCCGGGCGAGGGACTGCCGGAGAACGCAGGCATGGTGGAGCAGCCGGGCATCCCCGCACCGGGCGCTTACACCTTCCTGGACCCCTCCGGACACACCACCGAGGACGACGACATCCTGCTCATGCCGGGTGCCCAGGGCGCCTGGAGCGAGCACCCGCCGGGCGTCGTGCCCGCGCCGCCGGTCGCCGTACCGGCCCCCGTGGTCCCGAACCAGGCCGTGCCCCACCAGGGCGTCCCGCAGCCCGCGGCCCCGATGGGCGACCCGCTCACCGGCCCCCTCGCCGACCCGCTGACGGGCCCGCTCCCCGACTCGGTCGCCCTCGCCGACGTGCTCACCGCCCCGCAGGGCCAGACCCCGCCGCAGGGCGTCCCGCTCGGCCACACCGGCACCCCGGCGCACGGCGTCCCCGCCGCGCCGTACGAGCAGGTCGTCACCGACCACGGCTACGAGCCCGGCATCCTCGACACCGGCGCGCACGAGGCCGCCGGCCGCGACTCCGGCTCCGTCGACCTCGGCGGCGTCCGCGTCCCGCCGCCCGGCACGGCCCCGGTCCCGCCGCCCGCCCGCCGCCCGCTGCACATGGGCCCGCCCGTGCCCGACGCCACCGGTGGCGTCGTGCTCTCGCTCGCCGACCGCGGCCCCGCCGCCGCGCCCGCCCCGGCGCCGCAGGCCGTCCCGGTCGTGGCCACCGAGCCCGCGCCCTTCCCCGTACGCAACCCGGGACCGCCCACCACCGGCCCGGAGTACTTCGACATCCCGCAGGACCAGCAGCTCGCCCCCCAGGGCGCCGAGCCCTGGGCCGCCGCGCCCCCGGCCGCCTTCCCCGCAGAAACGGTCGTCCCGCAGGCCGCCCAGTTCGTCCAGGTCGAAGGCACCGTCCCCACGGCCCCCCACCTGGCCCCGACCCCGGCCCCCGAGCCGGCCCACGACGCGGACCCGCAGCAGCCGACCGAGCCCGTCGCCGAGCCCGTCGCCGAAGCGGCCGAACCCGTCGAGGCCGCCGCTGAAGAAGCCGAGGCCGTCGCGCCCGCCGCCGACGCCGTGGTGCCCGCCGTGGTGGCGGAGGCCGAGGCCGTCGTACCCGCCGCCGAGGAGCCCGCTCCCGAAGCGGCCGTCGAGACCCCGGACGAGGCCCCCGTCGCCGACGCACAGGCCACCGTGCCCGCGCCGCGCGAGGGCGAGCCCGCCGCCGAGAACCCCGCGCAGGCGGACGCCGTCGAGCCCGAGGCCATCGAGCCCGAGGCCGTCGCCGCCGCGCCTGAGGCCGTGGCGTCCGAGGCCGTCGTCCTCGCGCCCGAGGCCGCAGAGCAGGCCGTCGAGGCCGAGGCCCAGCCCGAGGCCGTCGCCGTACCGGCGCAGCCGGCCGAGGCCGCGACGGAGCCCGTCGCCGACGGCGAGCCGGTGGCCGAGCCGGCCGCCGAGTCCGTCACCGAGCCGGCCGCCGAGTCCGTCGTGGAGCCGGTCGTCGACCCCGTCGTCGCGCCGGAGACCCCCGCGGAGCAGGCCTCCGAGGAGGCTCCCGTGGAGGCGGTCGCCGAGGAGATCCCCGTCGTCGCGCCGGACGCCCCGGAAAGCGCCCCCGAGCAGGCCCCGGCGGCGCAGGACGCCCCCGAGGCGCCGCAGGCCGAGGTCGAGGCCGAGGCCCCCGTGGACACCGAGGCCGTCGCCGCCGCGGACGCGGAGGCCGCCCCCGAGCCGGAGGCCGTGGTCGCCGAGGCCGCCGAGCCCGCGACCGACTCCGACGAGGACCCCGCCGCGGAGGCCGCGCAGAGCGCCCCCGCACCCGGGTACGCCGACGCCGAGCGCGAGGCCGTCCTGCGGGTCATGCGCGAGCGCCGGGACATCCGCAACGGCTTCCGGTCCGACCCGATCCCGCACGAGGTGCTGCTCAGGGTCCTGGAGGCCGCTCACACGGCCCCCAGCGTCGGCCACTCCCAGCCGTGGGACTTCGTCGTCATCCGCTCCGCCGAGACCCGGCAGACGATGCACGAGCTGGCCCAGCGGCAGCGCGAGGCGTACGCGAAGTCGCTGCCGAAGGCCCGGGCCAAGCAGTTCAAGGAACTGAAGATCGAGGCCATCCTCGACACCCCGGTCAACATCGTCGTGACCGCCGACCCCACCCGGGGCGGCCGCCACACCCTCGGCCGCTACACGCAGCCGCAGATGGCCCCGTACTCCTCGGCGCTCGCCGTCGAGAACCTCTGGCTCGCGGCCCGCGCCGAGGGCCTGGGCGTCGGCTGGGTCAGCTTCTTCGACGAGCGCGAGATGGTCCGCGCCCTCGGCCTCCCCGAGCACCTCGAAGTGGTCGCGTACCTCTGCGTGGGTTACGTCGACGAGTTCCCGGACGAGCCCGAGCTGGCCCAGGCGGGCTGGTCCAAGCGCCGCCCGCTGGCCTGGGTCGTCCACGAGGAGACGTACGGCCGCCGCGCCCTGCCCGGCGAGGAGCCGCACGACTTGCTTCAGGAGACCGTCGCCAACATCCGCCCGCTGGACGCCAAGGCGCTCGGCGAGGCCTGGGAGCGGCAGAAGCGGATGACCAAGCCGGCCGGCGCGCTCGGCATGCTGGAGATCATCTCCGCCCAGCTCTCCGGACTCTCCCGGGTCTGCCCGCCGCCGATCCCGGAGCCCGCCGCCGTCGCGATCTTCGCCGGCGACCACGGCGTCCACGCCCAGGGCGTCACGCCCTGGCCGCAGGAGGTCACCGGCCAGATGGTCGCGAACTTCCTCGGCGGGGGAGCGGTCTGCAACGCCTTCGCGAACCAGGTCGGTGCCGAGGTCTGCGTCATCGACGTCGGCGTCGCCTCCGAGCTCCCGGCCACCCCCGGCCTCCTGCCCCGCAAGGTCCGCCCGGGCACTGGCGACTTCACCACCGGTCTCGCGATGACCCGCGACGAGGTGCTCGCCGCGATCGAGGTCGGCATCGAGACCGCCCGCGACCTCGTCGCCGCCGGCAACAAGGCGATCCTCACCGGCGAGATGGGCATCGCGAACACCACCGCGTCCGCCGCGCTCATCTCGGTCTACACCGGCGTCGACGCCGCCGAGGTCACCGGCCGCGGCACCGGCATCAACGACGAGACCCACGCCCGCAAGGTCGACGTGGTGCGCCGCGCCCTCGACCTGCACAAGCCGGACGCGGCGGACCCGATCGGCGTCCTCTCGGCGATCGGCGGCCTGGAGCACGCGGCCCTCGTCGGCCTGATCCTGGGCGCGGCCTCGCTCCGCACCCCGGTCATCCTCGACGGCGTCTCCACCGGCGCGGCGGCCCTCGTCGCCCGCGCCATCGCCCCCGAGTCGCTCGCGGCCTGCATCGCCGGCCACCGCAGCGCCGAGCCCGGTCACGTCGCCGCGCTCAACAAGCTGGGCCTGCGCCCGCTGGTCGACCTCGACCTCCGCCTCGGCGAAGGCACCGGCGCCCTGCTCGCGCTCCCGCTCGTCCAGAGCGCCGCCCGCGCCATGCACGAGGTCGCCACCTTCGACTCGGCGGGCGTCACCGAGAAGTAGGACGCGCACGCGTCCACGACCCGGGGGGGGGCCCTTTTCCTCGCGGAGCGGGGGGGGGGGGGGGGGGGGACAAAAGGAGAGGGAACTACAAAGGGGGAGAACAGGAAAGAACAAAGCCCGAACCC
>NZ_JBVJVO010000008.1:336734-410278 GCF_055603625.1 Streptomyces sp. NPDC037273 | reverse complement strand
TTCGTTCCTGTTTCCAGGCCCTCCGGGCGCTTCCTTCGTTTCCGACTCTATCAGATCTTTCCGATCCGATTTCCTCGGTGCTTTCCGGTCCCTTTTGCTTTCGCTCTGGGGCCTTTCAGCGGTTCCGACTTTATCAGAATCATTTGGGCCGACCTAATCGGTGGCTTTCTTGATTCGAATGAGAATCGGGATGACTCCGTGGAATCGAATTCCCGACCGGAGTGAGTTGACTCTACTTGATCGCTGCCGAACTGTCCAGTTCTAGGCAACCGTTTGAATCTACCTCCCCACAGCGGCCGTGTCAACGGCTTTTGTGGGCACCGGAGGACACTAGCAGGTCAGCGGGGGTCTACGCACATCAGGCGGCGGTGGGGAGGGAGGCGCTGCGGTCGGGTTCGTCGAGGTCGCCGGTGTGGCCGGCGCGGGAGGCGCGGCTGCCGAGGACGTAGACGTAGAGGAGGAAGGCCAGCTCAGCGGTGACGCCGATGGTGATGCGGGCCCAGGTGGGGAGGCCTGAGGGGGTGACGAAGCCTTCGATCAGGCCGGAGACGAAGAGGACGAGGGCGAGGCCGATGGCCATGCCGACGGCGGCGCGGCCCTGTTCGGCGAGGGCTGCCCGGCGGGTGGTGGGGCCCGGGTCGATGACGGTCCAGCCGAGGCGGAGGCCGGTGCCGGCGGCCACGAAGACGGCGGTCAGTTCGAGCAGGCCGTGCGGGAGGACCAGGCCCAGGAAGACGTCGAGGCGGCCGGCGGAGGACATGAGGCCGATGCCGACGCCGAGGTTCAGCATGTTCAGGAAGAGGATCCCGAGGACCGGGAGGCCGAGGAAGGCGCCGAGGACCAGGCACATGGCGGCGGCCTGGGCGTTGTTCGTCCAGACCTGGGCGGCGAAGGAGGCCGCGGGGTGGCTGGAGTAGTAGGTCTCGTACTGGCCGCCGGGGCGGGTCATCTCGCGGAGGTCGGCGGAGGCGCCGATCGAGGCCTGGACCTCCGGGTGCGTACCGATCCACCAGCCGATGAGGGCGGCCAGCAGGGTGGAGAGGACGGCGGTGGGGATCCACCAGTGGCGTGAGCGGTAGACGGCGGCGGGGAAGCCGGCGGTGAGGAAGCGGACCGCGTCGCGCCAGGAGGAACGGCGGGTGCCGGTGACGGTGGCGCGGGCGCGGGCCACGAGCTGGGTGAGCCGGGCCGTGAGCATCGGGTCCGGGGTGCCGGACTGGACGATCGAGAGGTGGGTGGCCGTGCGCTGGTAGAGGGAGACGAGTTCGTCGGCCTCGGCACCGGTGAGCTTGCCGCCGCGGCGCAGGAGGTGGTCGAGGCGTTCCCACTCGGCGCGGTGGGCGGTGACGTAGACGTCGAGGTCCATGATCGGCTGCTGCTCCAGGCACTGGCTGCGGACGGGTCCGTACTACTGCGGCGCGCTGCGGGCCAGCTTGGCAGACTGGCGTTCGGTGGGGTCGGGAAGGGCGGAGAAGGGTGGGTGCCGTGAGTGGGTTGGTGACGGGGGACGCCGTCGTACTGGGGTTGCAGCCGGCGCGGTGGCCCAGTCGGGCGTTGGCGGTGCTGATCGACCTCGTCGCGGTGTGGGCGGTCTATCTGCTGATCACACTCGGGCTCGCGGTCGCCACCGCTTCGCTCGACGAGGCGGCGGTGATGGCGTTGTCCATCGCGTCCTTCGTGCTGGTTCTGGTGGGCGCGCCGATCGCGGTGGAGACGCTGTCGCACGGGCGGTCGCTGGGGAAGCTGGCCTGTGGGCTGCGGGTGGTGCGGGACGACGGGGGGCCGATCCGGTTCCGGCACGCGCTGGTGCGGGGGGCGATCGGGGTCGTGGAGATCCTGATGACGTTCGGGGTCGTCGCCTGTGTCGCCTCGCTTGTGTCGGAGCGCGGGCGGCGGCTCGGGGACGTCTTCGCCGGGACCCTGGTGGTGCGGGAGCGGCTTCCCGCGGCGCGGATGCCGGTCGTGCCTCCGCCGCCGCCGTGGCTGGTGGGGCGGTTCTCCGGGCTGGACCTTTCGGCGGTTCCCGAGGGGCTGTGGCTCGAGGTGCGTCAGTACCTCACGCGGGCGCGCGAGCTGGATCCGGCCGTCGGGCGGCGCCTCGCCGAGCGGCTGGCCGATGAGCTGGTGGCGCGGACGGGGACGCCCGCGCCGGCGGGGGTGCCGGCCGACGCGTATCTGGCGGGGGTGGTGGCCGAGCGGCAGGCGCGGGACGCGCGGCGGGCGTTCGGGCCGGTGCCGCCGGGGGCGGCGGGGGTGCCCGGGGCCGGGGCGGGTGCTGCGGCACCCTCGGTGTTCGCTCCCCCGGTGGTCGCTCCGCCGGTGGTCGCTCCCCCGGTCGTCGCGGCTCCCGTTGTCGTACCGCGTGGCGGGGAGCCGGGGAGTGGGGAGCCGGGGAGTGGGGGGCGGACGGGGTTTGCGCCGCCTGGGTGAGGGTGGGTCAGGGGAAGACGGAGGGTGGGGTTTCGAGGGCTTCGAGTTCGATGCCGGGGGCGGAGAGGACGACGTCGCCGGCGATGTGGACGGTGTGGCGTTCGCCCGTGTCGAGGGCGCTGACCTGGTACTCGTCCACGATCAGGGGGCCGTTGTCAGTGGCGTGCGCTTCACTTCTCAGCAAGGCCCAGGACTGGTCCACCGTGAGGGGGGCGAGGACGGGGTCCGTGAGGGCGACGAGCCGGACGCGGGTCTCGGGGGAATCGGGGGTGAGACGCAGGAGTCGCGTGAGGGCGACGAGGAATGCCGGGGACGTGCCGGTGAAGGCGTGGGCGCGCACATTGCCTTCGGTGGCGTGGGTTCCGGTGGGGTCCGTGCGGACCCAGGTGATGCCGTCGAGGGCCGCGCCGCGGACCTGCCAGCCGGCGGCGTGGAGTTCGAGGCGGATGGGGCGGCCCAGTTCGTCGACGGCCAGGTCGACGGAGCCGCGGTGATCACCCGAGGGGGTGGTGGTCTGTGAGACGTAGCGCCAGCCGGAGGGGCCGGGGGCGCAGTGGAAGTGCTCTTCACCGAGGGGGGTGTGGTCGTGCGGGTCATGGAGCGAATATCGGCCGCGGGGCATGGGTCGGTCCTCGGGAGGGGGCGCTTCCAGGAGCGGTAGCGGGGGCGGGACGGGGCAGGCCCCCCGGCACGGGGGTGCGGGGGGCCTGCCTTGGTCCTCTACGGATGTCCGGGGGCGGCGGTGCGCCGATGGGCGCGGGTGCCGCCCGGGTGGGATCAGTAGCGGTAGTGGTCCGGCTTGAAGGGGCCTTCGACCTCGACGCCGATGTAGGAGGCCTGCTCGGGGCGGAGGGTCGTCAGCTTGACGCCGAGGGCGTCGAGGTGGAGGCGGGCGACCTTCTCGTCCAGGTGCTTCGGGAGGACGTAGACGCCGGTCGGGTACTCCTCCGGCTTCGTGTAGAGCTCGATCTGGGCCAGGGTCTGGTCCGCGAAGGAGTTCGACATGACGAAGGAGGGGTGACCGGTCGCGTTGCCGAGGTTCAGCAGGCGGCCCTCGGAGAGGACGATCAGGACCTTGCCGTCGGGGTAGGTCCAGGTGTGGACCTGCGGCTTGACCTCGTCCTTGACGATGCCGGGGGTCTTGGCGAGGCCGGCCATGTCGATCTCGTTGTCGAAGTGACCGATGTTGCCGACGATGGCCTGGTGCTTCATCTTGGCCATGTCGGAGGCCAGGATGATGTCCTTGTTGCCGGTGGTGGTGATGAAGATGTCGGCGGTCTCGACGACGTCTTCCAGGGTGGTGACCTGGTAGCCGTCCATCGCGGCCTGGAGGGCGCAGATGGGGTCGATCTCGGTGACGATGACGCGGGCGCCCTGGCCGCGGAGGGACTCGGCGCAGCCCTTGCCGACGTCTCCGTAGCCGCAGACGACGGCGGTCTTGCCGCCGATGAGGACGTCGGTGGCGCGGTTGATGCCGTCGATGAGGGAGTGGCGGCAGCCGTACTTGTTGTCGAACTTCGACTTCGTGACGGCGTCGTTCACGTTGATCGCCGGGAAGAGGAGGTCGCCGGACTGCTGCATCTCGTACAGGCGGTGGACGCCGGTGGTGGTCTCTTCGGTCACGCCGCGGATCTCGGACGCCAGCTGGGTCCACTTCTGCGGGTTCTCGGTGAGGGTGCGGTTGAGGAGGCGGAGGATGTAGCCGTACTCCTCGCTGTCCGCGGTGGCCGGGTCCGGGGCGGAGCCGGCCTTCTCGAACTCGACGCCCTTGTGGACGAGGAGGGTGGCGTCACCGCCGTCGTCCAGGATCATGTTCGGGCCGCCGGTGGGCGAGTTCGGCCAGGTGAGGGCCTGCTCGGTGCACCACCAGTACTCCTCGAGGGTCTCGCCCTTCCAGGCGAAGACCGGGACGCCCTGGGGGTTCTCCGGGGTGCCGTTCGGGCCGACGGCGATGGCCGCGGCGGCGTGGTCCTGGGTGGAGAAGATGTTGCAGGAGGCCCAGCGGACCTCGGCGCCGAGGGCGACCAGGGTCTCGATGAGGACGGCGGTCTGCACGGTCATGTGCAGGGAGCCGGTGACGCGGGCGCCGGCGAGCGGCTGCTGCTCGGCGTACTCGCGGCGGATCGACATCAGGCCGGGCATCTCGTGCTCGGCGAGGGTGATCTCCTTGCGGCCGAAGGCGGCCAGGGAGAGGTCGGCGACCTTGAAGTCCTGCTGGCTGGCGACAGTCGTCATGACTGGAGCTGCTCCTCGTGGATTCGGGTTCGAGGGTCTGTTGGAGCGCCTGGCACCGCGTGGTGGCACAGCGACGGCATACGAATGCCCGGGTGTCCCGCGGTGCAGTCGTCGGAGGCCCTCTCTCCCTCGGCCGGTCACGGGGACCGACCGACCGCCATCAGCAGCGACGTCTGGCAGTCACGAATCTACACCGATCAGTGCGGCGCCCCACACTCAAACGGGAAGTGCGGGGGAAGCGGAGAGGCCCCCGGGGCCGGGGTTCTCCGGTCCTGGGGGCCTCTGGCGGCGGTGGCTCAGTGGCCGTCGCCGCCGGGCGTCTTGGCCGGGTTGGCGCCGGCGGAGGCCGCGGTCTCGCTGTAGATGTCGGGCTCCAGGTAGATGACCCGGGCGATCGGGACGGCGGTGCGGATGCGCTCCTCGGCCGCGTTGATCGCGTTGGCGACCTCGGTGGCGGTGTCGTCGTGCTTGACGGCGATCTTGGCGGCGACGAGGAGTTCCTCGGGGCCGAGGTGGAGCGTGCGCATGTGGATGAGGCGGGTGACGGTGTCGCCGTCGACGACGGCCGCCTCGATCGCCTTGACCTCGTCGACGCCGGCGGACTCGCCGAGCAGCAGCGACTTGGTCTCGGCGGCGAGGACGATCGCGATCACGATGAGCAGGATGCCGATGCAGAGGGTGCCGATGCCGTCCCAGACGCCGTTGTCGGTCAGCAGGGCCAGGCCGACGCCGCCGAGGGCGAGGACGAGGCCGACGAGGGCGCCGAGGTCTTCGAGGAGGACGACGGGGAGTTCGGGGGCCTTCGCCCGGCGGACGAACTCCTTCCAGGAGAGGCCGCCGCGGATCTCGTTGGACTCCTTGATGGCCGTGCGGAAGGAGAAGGACTCGGCGATGATCGCGAAGACCAGGACGCCGACCGGCCAGTACCAGGCCTCGATGGCGTGCGGGTGCTTGATCTTCTCGTAGCCCTCGTAGATGGCGAACATGCCACCGACGGAGAAGAGCACGATGGAGACGAGGAAGGCGTAGATGTACCGTTCGCGGCCGTAGCCGAAGGGGTGCTGCGGAGTCGCCTCGCGCTGGGCCTTCTTGCCGCCGAGGAGGAGCAGACCCTGGTTGCCGGAGTCGGCGAGCGAGTGGACGCTTTCGGCCAGCATCGAGGACGAACCACTGAAGAGGAACGCCACGAACTTGGCTACGGCGATCGCCAGGTTGGCGGCGAGTGCCGCCACGATCGCCTTGGTTCCGCCTGACGCGCTCATGGGTGTACGTGGTCCCTTCGTCGATGCTCCGGCTGGGTCGCCGCGGTTCGGCCGGTCATTGTCGCATCAGGCCACGACGGTGGCGCGGAAGACCGTCCCCACACCGGTGAGTTCGGTCGGCTCGCCCGCCGGTACGAAGACGGATTCGCCCGGTGCGAGCGTCACCTCGCCCGCCTTCGGGCGGCCCGCGACCGCGAGCAGGATCTGCGGGTGAGGGCTGGTCAGGTCGGTCGGAACGGCGCCTTCCGGCCGTACGAAACGGGAGAGGCGGAACTCGTCGATGGGCGTCTCGTAGACCTCCTCCCCCGACGGCGAGGCCTCCGGGCGCAGGACGCCGGGGTCGGCCGCCTCGAAGCGGACGATCCGCAGGAGTTCGGGGACGTCGACGTGCTTGGGGGTGAGTCCGCAGCGCAGCACGTTGTCGGAGTTGGCCATGATCTCGACGCCGAGGCCGTCGAGGTAGGCGTGCGGGACGCCCGCGCCGAGGTAGAGGGCCTCGCCGGGCTGGAGCACGACGTGGTTGAGGAGCATCGCGGCGATCACGCCGGGGTCGCCCGGGTAGTGGTGGGCCAGGCTCGCGTACGCGGCGTGGGCGCCGCCCAGGCGGTCCGCGGCGGCGGTGGCCTCGGCGACGGTGTGCGCCATCTCGTCCGGGTCGGCGGTCAGCAGGGCGGTGAGGACCTCGCGGAGCGCGGCGTCCTCCGGGTGGGCGTGGAGGAGGTCCACGTACGGCTTCAGGCTGTCGACGCCGAGCTCGGCGATGAAGTCGGCGGCCTCGACGGGGTCACGGAAGCCGCACAGGCCGTCGAACGGCGTGAGCGCGACGATCATCTCCGGCTTGTGGTTGGCGTCCTTGTACGTGCGGTGCGGGGCGTCGACGGGGATGCCCGCGGCCTCCTCGGCGGCGAACCCGGCCCGCGCCTGGGCCAGGTCGGGGTGGACCTGGAGGGACAGCGGGGCGCCGGCGGCCAGCACCTTGAGGAGGAACGGAAGCCTCGGCCCGAACTTCTCGACGGACCGCTCGCCCAGTTCCCGTACCGGGTCGGCGTCGATCAGCTCGTTCAGCGGGCCGCGCTCGGTGACGGAGGGGGCACCGGGGTGCGCGCCCATCCACATCTCCGCCTGCGGCTCGCCGGTCGGTGCGTGGCCGAGGAGTTCCGGGATGGCCGTCGTGGAGCCCCAGGCGTAGGGGCGGATGGTGTTGACGAGGCGGTCCATGGGAGGTCTTCCAGCTTTCTTTCAGCGCGGTGTCGGGGGCGGCAGGATGCCGGCGGTGGCGAGGGAGAGGTAGACGGCCGCGAAGTCGGTCACGGCGAGGAGTTCGGCGAGGGTCTCCAAGTCGCCGCCCTCCTCCGGCTCGAGTTCGCTGATGGCGGTCTCGTGGCTGAGGGCCAGTTCGCGGGCCGCGGGCGCGGCGGTCAGGACGGTGCTCGGACGGTCGCCGTCGCCTCCGGGGCGGTCGCGGAGCAGGACCACGCGCGTGCGGAGGGCCTGGGGTTCGTCGACGCGGTCGCGGAAGAAGTCGTCGGGGTCCGCGCCCGCCGCGAAGTCGCCGGCGAGGAGGACGCCGTGCGCGGGCAGCGCCTCGGGCAGCTCCGCCGCCAGCGCGGGGAGTCCCGCGAGCTCGGCGAGGACGGCGGCGAAGCGGCGTCCGGCCGGGCCGGCCGCGGTCCCCTCCGTCCAGATGAGAGGCAGCGAGTCGGCGAGCTCGGCGGCGAGGGTCTTCGCCGGGTTGCCGTAGGTGGCGATGGCCGGGCCGCAGCGTTCCGCCGTGCGGTCGAGCCGGTCGGCGACCTTCTCCAGTTCCTCCGGGGGCGCTTCGAGGAGGCCCACGCGGTCGAGGAGCGCGAGCAGCGGGGTGAACAGCGCCCACAGCGCGCCGGTGCTGGCCGCGAGGTTCTCGCCGTACTCGTTCGGCGTCTCGTTCGGAGCGACGGCCATCGGGACGAAGAGCCCGTGCGAGCCGTTCACCGCCTCCGCGAGCGGGGACGCCTTCGGGGCCACGGCGACGACCGTGATCCCGCGGCGGTACGCCTGCTCCGCGAGCAGTGCGAGGCCCGGTTCCGAGCCGTCCGTGGTCGGCAGCAGAAGCAGGTCCACGGATCCGGCCCAGCCCGGCAGCGCCCACCGCAGGGCGCCCGCGGCGGGTGCGACACCGGTCGGCTTCAGCCGTACGACCGGGGCGGAGGCTCCCGCGAGCGCGCCGATCAGATCCGCGACGCCCGCGGCGGCGGTGCCGGGGCCCGCGACGAGGACCGCGCGCGGTCGGCCTTCCGGCCTCAGGTCCGCGATGCCCGCCTCCGCTGCGTGGCGGGCGGCGGTCCGCACCCGTGCTCCGGCCTCCGCCGCCCCGCGGAGCAGGCCGCGGCGGTCGGCGAGGGCGAGTGCGTCCGGTGCGTCGAGGAGGGTCTCGTCGAGCATGTGGCGGTGCCTCCGGTCTGAGCGGGGGTGTTCCGTGTCCGGCCTTGGGCCGGGGCGCGTCGAGTGTCGTGCTCGTGCGTTTCGGCTTGTGCGGGGCGGATGCCTCGCGCGGGGTGGTGCACGTCCCCTGCGGACCTGTTCCCGTCACCCGTGGCGCGGGCCGGAGCCCCGTACCGGTGTGGCCCCTAGGCCGGGCGGCGGGCCTCGTCGGTGAGGAGGACGGGGATGGAGTCGCGGACCGGGTAGGCGAGGCCGCAGTCGGGGCTGGTGCAGATGAGTTCGGGGGTTTCGTCCGCCGTGCGGTCGTTCAGGGGAGCGTGGCAAGCGGGGCAGGCCAGGATCTCCAGGAGGCCGGCTTCGAGCGGCATGGGGTGTCCCTTCGAACAAACGGTGGTGGTGCTGCCCTTCGGGCCAGGTCAGCCTACCGCCGGGAAACGGGGTGCGCGGGTCGGCGACCGGTGGGGTGGATCTGCGGGGTGGAAACGGCGCCGCCCCCGCCCCCTGATGGGGGTGGGGGCGGCGGACGCTGGTCTCCGGGCCTGGGAGGGCGTCAGGAGGTGGCGCGGACCAGGGTGAGGATCTCGTCGCGGAGGGTGGCCATGGTGGCCTCGTCGCGCGCTTCGACGTTGAGGCGCAGGAGCGGCTCGGTGTTGGAGGCGCGGAGGTTGAACCACCAGTCGGCGGAGCTGACGGTGAGGCCGTCGAGCTCGTCGAAGCTGACGCCCTCGACGTCGGCGTAGGCGGCCTTGACCTTGGCGGTGCTCGCGGCCTGGTCGGCGACGGTGGAGTTGATCTCGCCGGAGGACGCGTAGCGGTCGTAGGCGGCGACCAGGTCGGACAGGGTGCCCTGCTGGCCACCGAGGGCGGCGAGGACGTGGAGGGCGGCGAGCATGCCCGTGTCCGCGTTCCAGAAGTCCTTGAAGTAGTAGTGCGCCGAGTGCTCGCCGCCGAAGATGGCGCCGCTCTTCGCCATCTCCTCCTTGATGAAGGAGTGGCCGACGCGGGTACGGACCGGCTCGCCGCCGTTCTCGCGGACGACCTCCGGCACGGACCACGAGGTGATCAGGTTGTGGATGATCGTTCCGCCGGGGTGCTTGGCCAGCTCGCGCGCGGCGACCAGGGCCGTGATCGCGGACGGGGAGACCGGCTCGCCGCGCTCGTCGACGACGAAGCAGCGGTCGGCGTCGCCGTCGAAGGCGAGGCCGATGTCGGCGCCCTCGGCGACCACACGGGCCTGGAGGTCGACGATGTTCTTCGGGTCGAGCGGGTTCGCCTCGTGGTTCGGGAACGTGCCGTCCAGCTCGAAGTACATCGGGACGGTCTCCAGGGGGAGGCCCGCGAACACGGTCGGGACGGTGTGGCCGCCCATGCCGTTGCCCGCGTCCACGACGACCTTCAGCGGGCGGATCGCGGTCAGGTCGACCAGGCCCTTGAGGTGGGCCGCGTAGTCGTCGAGCGTCTCGCGCTCGGTGATCTCGCCCTGCTTCTCGGCCGCCTCGGGGGCGCCCTTCTCCGACCACTCCTCGGCCAGCGCGCGGATGTCCGCGAGGCCGGTGTCCTGGCCCACCGGGGCCGCGCCGGCGCGGCACAGCTTGATGCCGTTGTACTGGGCCGGGTTGTGGGACGCGGTGAACATCGCGCCCGGCAGGCCGAGGCTGCCGGAGGCGAAGTACAGCTGGTCGGTGGAGCAGAGCCCGATGAGGGTCACGTCGGCGCCGAGGCGGGCCGCGCCGCGCGCGAAGGCGTTCGCGAGGCCGGGCGACGAGGGGCGCATGTCGTAGCCGACGACGATGGCGTCCGCGTCCGTCACCCGCACGAAGGCGGCGCCGAAGAGCTCGGCGAGCTTCTCGTCCCACTGGTCGGGTACTACTCCGCGGATGTCGTACGCCTTCACGATCTGCGACAGATCGACAGTCACGGATCCACCCTCCTGAATTCTCGGCACGCGGTTGCGGCGCGTTGTGCAAGGACGCCCAAACTACCTGGGCGGACACAGCGTGCCATGGCCTGGGGTGGCCACGCCTGCCGGGAACCGGCCGGTGTCAGGGCTTGGACGGTCCGGGGGCGGCGGGGCCGGAATCCGGCCGCCGAGGGGGCACCGGGTGCGTCAGTTGTCCGGGGAGCGGAGGACGCGGAGGTGGCCGCGGCGGCCCACTTCCATGGGATCGCCGGGGCGGCCGCCGATGCCCTTGGCGCCGGATTCGGCGGCGCGTTCCTGGGGGCGGGCGGCCTCGCGGACCGCGTTGGCCAGGGCTTCGAGGTCGTCGCCGCTGGGCCGGGCGGGGGCGGAGGGATCGGTGAGCCGCACCACGTCCCAGCCGCGCGGGGCGGTGAGGCGCTCGCTGTGCTCGGCGCACAGGTCGTAGCAGTGGGGCTCGGCGTAGGTGGCGAGCGGGCCGAGGACCGCAGTCGAGTCGGCATAGACGTACGTCAGTGTCGCGACGGCAGGGCGGCCGCACGCGGTGCGCGAACAGCGACGTACAGGGCTCACGACGTTGGACGGTACCGCACTCTTGACCGGGCCGCGACGACTCTCCCTCAGGTCACTCCACCGTGTCGCGGTGTGACCTCCGCCACCGGCGTTCTCGCGGCGGCGGCTCTGACCTGCGCGGGAGGGATCACAGGGGGGTGCGGGCAGGGAGTGATCCGGACAGCGGGGGATACAAATCCGGTCAACCAGGGCCAGATGGCCGATCGTGACGGGCCGTGGAATCGGGCGGGGGGTTGGCCGGAATGTTCAGGTTTCGACAGCCGTGGTGGGGGTGGTACGGGGGCGCCTGGAGAGGGAGCGAGCCCGTCCCACGGTGCGCGGGGACCGATGAGGGTTACGCTGCGTCAGTGATGGACAGTCCTGTGCCGCCGAGCCCCTCGCAGCGCCCCACGGAACCCGCCGCCGGGCCCCCGGCGGAGCCTCGGGTCCGCCGCCGCGACCGGCACGGCCGCGGGATGCGGGGACCGGTCGCACCGCCGCAGGTCCCGCTCTCCGCGAGCCGCGCGGACACCTTCCGCGACCTGGTGCTCGATTCGGTGGAGCGCCTGGAGCGGCGCTGGCCGCAGCTGGCGGACGTCGACTTCATGGTCATGGAGGTGCCGCCGTCGGTGTCGGGCGAGACGGTGCCGCTGGGCGGTTCCCTGCCCGCAGAGAAGGACGAGCCCGCGAAGGTGGTCGTCTACCGGCGGCCGGTCGAGATCCGTTCGAAGAGCCGGGACGAGCGGGCGCTCCTGGTCCACGAGGTCGTCGTGGAGCAGGTCGCCGAGCTCCTGGGGCTCTCCCCCGAGTCGGTCGATCCCCGGTACGGGCAGGACTGAGGCCCTCGCGTCACCCGTACCGGGACCCGCCCGGCCTCAGTCCAGGACGCCGAGGTCCTGGTGGGCGGACGGGACCTCGACGGTGCCGCGGTCGTCGACGAGGGTCTGGACGGTGAACATCGGGATGCCGTCCTGGGGGACGGCGAGGGTGCGGGCCGCGTAGACCTTGCCGCCGGAGAGCGGTTCGACGGTGAGCGCGTAGGAGCCCTTGAGGCCCTGCGGGACGAGGTCGGTCAGGGCGGTGGTGGTACCCGCCTTGAGGGTGACCGTCCGGGAGACCGGGCTGCCGCCGCCGGAGCCGGCCGAGGCGGTGACCTTGACCTGGGCGGCGGCGCCGGGGGCCGTCAGGGAGAGCGTCGCGGCCTTGGCGCGGTTGTCGGCGACGGTGGCGCGGGCGGAGATGGCCGCGGTCGCCGGGATGAAGGCCACCTCGGCGTCGGCGCCCTTGCCGCGGACGACCCGGAGGGCGGCCACGATCGGGGTGGACTTCTTAGGGTCGCTCGGGCTGAGCACCAGGGAGGCCGCCTCGCCGCGGGTGAGGTCGGGCAGGTCGGCGGAGGCCGTCATCCCCGACTTCACGTGGAGGGAGCCGGCGCCGGCCGGGACGATCGTGCCGGACGTGGTGACCAGCTGGACCTTCAGGTCGGCGTCGTCGTCGCCGGGGGCGAAGGCGACGAGCCGTACGGAGGTGGCGTCGGCCGGGATGCCGGGGAGGACGGCGGTGCTCGCCGGGTCGGCCGCGGCGGCGATCCAGTCGCTGCCGAGCTTCTCGTCGGCGGAGCCGATGGCGGCGCCGACGCGTCCGCTGCGGGTGGTGACGTGCACGGTGACGTCGGGCTTGGCGCCTTCGCCGGTGAGGGTGGAGAGGAGGACCGGGACCGTGGAGTGGGCGGGGACCGGGATGCCCTCGGTGAACTGGGACTTCAGGGCGCCCTCGGGGCCGTACAGCTCGATGTCGGCGACGGCGGCCGTGTCGTCCGGGTTGGTGAGGTGGACGTAGTCCTGGCGCTCCTTCGCGGTGGAGGCCGCGGGGAACCAGAAGTCGGTGTCGGGGGCGCCGCAGGAGAGGCCGAGGAGGCCGCGCGCGCCGCCCGCCTCGACGACGGTGGTCTGCTGGACGGTCCAGCCGGGGGCGAGGGTGCCGGTGGCCGCGCCGGTGAGGGCGGGCGCGGCGGGGCCGTTCGCCTCGGCGGTGACGGGCTTGCCGGGGGTGGTGACGGTGGCGGGGGCCTTGGGGGCCTTGGGCTGCTTGCCGCCCTTGCTGCTGCCGCCCGCGGGGGTGGCGTTCGCGGCGGGGGCCAGCCGGGCGGTGGGCTGCTCGGCCTTGCCGGAGCCGGAGCCTGAGCCGGTGCTCGCGCCCGTGCCCGTGCTCTTGCCCGTGCTCGGTGGGGTGTACGAGGTGTAGAGGGTCTCGGCCACCTCGGAGGTGCTCGGGACCGGGCAGACCAGGCCGGCGCGCTCGACGGGCAGGCGGGTGGGGGCCTTCGCCTCGGGTGCGGCGGTGCCCGCCGGGGCGGTGAGGGCGGCGAAGCCGGTGACGGCGGCGAGGGCCGTGGCGCCCGCGATCAGGGAGAGGGTCGTGCGGTTCACTGGTTGCTGCTCCCGTCGGGACGCTGCTCGGTCTCGTGGCCCTGGGGGTGCCCGTAGCCGTAGCCGTACGGGTCGTACGCCTGCTGGTCGTACTGCTGGGGGTCGTACTGCTGCTGCTCGTAGCCCTGGCCGGGGTACTGCTGCTCGGCGTACTGCTGCTGTCCCGCGTAGCCCTGGTCGGGGTACGGCTGCTGCTCGTAGCCCTGCTGGGGGTACGCGTACGGCTGCTGCTGGTACGGGTCGGCCGCGTACTCCTGGTAGTAGCCCTGGTCGGCGTAGGGCTGGGCCGTCTGGGGCTGGGCGTGGGCGGGGTCGTGGCCGGGATCCCAGTCGGCGGGCTCGTGGGTCTGCTGCTCGGGGATCGCGGCGGGCTCGTGGTCCGGGGTCTCCGCGGACTCCGCCTCGGCTTCGGCGGCGGCGCGCAGGCGGCGGGCCCGGCGGCCGTCGCCGTCGATGGCCTGGGCGGGGATCGCGAGCTCCTCCTCGGGGAGGTCGTCGTCGATCTCGCGGCGGCGGCCGGGGAGGGCGAGGACGAGCAGGACGACGGCGAGGCCGGCCTGGGCCCAGATCCACGCGGTGTGGGTGAGCGGCTCGTCGTACGTGAGGTCGAGGCGGCCCGCCTGGGCGGGCAGCTGGAATCCCTGGGCCCAGCCGTCGACGGTGGTGCGGGGCAGTTCCTTGCCGTCGAGGGTGGCGGTCCAGCCGTCGGCGGCGCGGTCGGCGAGGCGCAGGACGCGGCCTTCGGGGCCGGCCGGGACGGTGGTGTGGGCCTCGACGGGTCCCGCGGCGACGGCGACCGGCTTGGCGGTGGTGTCGCCGGGCTTGGACGCGGTGTCCCCGGTCTTCGCGGGGGCGTCGCCGGTCTTCGCGGCGGGCGGGACGATCATGACGCGGGCGATCTCGCGGTCGACGCGCCAGAGCGCGCTGCCGTCGAGCTGGCTGAGGCGGCTGAGGCCGGGGGTGGCGTCGAGGACGCGGCTCACCTGGCGGGGTGCCCCGTCGCGGACGAGGACGTAGCGGATGGCGTAGCCGCTGAGCTCCTCCGTCTGGTCGGCACCGGAGCCGGCGACGAGGTGGGCGACGACCTGGTCGAGGCGCTGGTCGTCCTCGGCGGCGGCCGCGAGCTCGCCGTCGCCGAGACGGGCGCCCGAGCCGCGGACCAGGGTGTACGCGACCTCGCCGGGGGTGGTGCCGCCGAGGACGAGGGTGCGGGGCTGGTCGCGGGTGCCGCTCTCCTCGGCGACGAAGGCCGGGACCTGGACCGGGTCGCGGCGGGTCAGCGGGCCGTCGGCGCCGCCGATCATCCAGCCGGCGGCGGCGACGGCGGGGCCGAGGGCGCAGGCGAGGGCGATGAGGGCGGCGACGGGCTGGCGCCAGCCGAAGCCGTGGGCGGCGACGCGGGTCCGGCCGCCCTCGGCGCCGATCATGCCGGCGGCCAGGAGCGCGGCGCCGTAGACGAGGGTGGCGGGTCCGGCCCAGCCGGTGCCGCCGGCGCCGTTGGAGACGGCGGCGAAGAGGAGGCCGGCGAGGGCGGCGGCCCAGGCGGCGCGGACGGCGAACTGCCGGTCCTCGCGCAGCAGCCCGGCGAGGGCGGCGAGGACGAGGCCGATGAGCAGCAGGCCGCCGGTGGTGCCGGGGCCGCCGGGGCTGGTGCCGAGGAGGTCGAGCGCGCCCGCGGTGCCGGTGCGGACGTCGAGGCCGGCCTCGCGCAGGAAGGCGGAGGGGCCGGTCAGGAGGGAGAGCGACCAGGGGGCGAGGACGAGCAGCGGGGTGCCGACGGCGGCGAGGAAACGGAGCCCGTAGGCGGTGAGGTCGGTGCGGCGGACGGCGAGGACGCCGAGGCCGAGGAGGACGGCGATCGGCCACACGATCGGGGTGAACGCCATCGCGAAGGTGAGCAGGAAGGTGTACGCCCAGGTGGCGCGCCAGCTGCCGCGGTCGGGCCGGTTGAAGCCGTGGGCGGCGACGGCGGCGCGGGCGATCAGCGGGAGCAGGATCGCGAGGACGGCGGTGCCGAGGCGGCCGACGGCGAGGGCGCCGGTGGCGGCGGGCAGGAAGGCGTACGCGATGGCGGCCCAGGCCCGCAGCAGCCGGGACTCGACGATGCCGCGGGCGGCGAAGTACGCGGTGAAGCCGGCGAGCGGGACCGAGCAGACAAGGAGCAGGGTCAGCGCGGTGGAGGTGGAGCCGAGGAACAGGGCGGAGAGCGCGGCCAGGACGGCGAGGTAGGGCGGGGCGCTCTGGGTGCCGCCGGTGCCGAGGGCGTGCCAGGCGTCGGCGTACCGCGACCAGAGGCCGGAGACGGTGTCGGGGGCGGGCAGCAGGGCGCCGCCGGCCAGCGAGCCGCCGGCGAAGAGGTTGCGGCAGGCGACGAGGGAGATGAGGAGGAGCAGGGCGAAGAGGACGGGCCCGGGCTTGCGGGCGATCTTCTTGAGCCGGGCGAACTGCTCGATCTCCAGGTAGTCGGCGTCGTCACCGCCGGGTCCGGACTCGACGACGCCGTGGCGGGAGCCGGAATCGGCCTCGCCGCTGCCGAAGTTCGCGGTGAACTGCTCGGCGGCGGCGCGGACGGTGGCGCCGGGCGGCGGGAAGAGCGGGCGGAGTTCGCTCGCGGGGACGACGGGGTTCTTGCGGCGCTTGCGGGCGGCGAGGATCTTCTCCGGCCGCAGCAGGGTGGCGAAGAGGCCCATGACCTCGTCGACGGCCTGTCCGGGGACCTTGCCGACGAGGTAGGCGAGGGTGCGGAGGAGGGTGCTGACGACGAGTCGGATCAGGACGTACGGGAGGGCGGCGCCGCGGCTGTTGGCCAGCAGGGTGTAGACGGCGCCGGCCTTGTCGACCCGGTGCGGGGATGAGCTCATGCGCGCGAAGCGCGTCCGTGAGGGGTGGCGGTCGGGCGACGGGCGGGCGGTGCGGCCGGCGCAGTCGACGGTGCGGCGCTCGCGGGCGGAGGCCTCGGCGTGCCGCAGGACGGCGTCGGGGGCGATGAGGACGCGGTGGCCGGCGGAGTGGGCGCGCCAGCACAGGTCGACGTCGTCGCGCATGAGGGGCAGGCGGCGGTCGAAGCCGCCGAGCCCCTCGAAGACGTCGCGGCGGATCAGCATGCCGGCGGTGGAGACGGAGAGGACGGAGCGGATCTGGTCGTGCTGGCCCTGGTCCTGCTCGCGGCGGTCGAGTCCGGTCCAGCGGCGGCCGCTGCGGGCGATGGAGACGCCGGTCTCCAGGAGCTGCTTGCGGTCGTACCAGCCGCGCAGCTTGGGGCCGATGACGGCGGCGTCCGCGTCGGAGTCGGCGACGCGCAGGAGTTCGGCGAGGGCGCCGGGCTCGGGGGCGCAGTCGTCGTGGAGCAGCCAGAGCCACTGCACCGGTTCGCCGTGCGGGAGTTCGGGGAGTTCGTACGCGTCGTCGTTCCAGGTCCGGCTGACGGGGTCCCAGCCGCTGGGGCGCTTGAGGTAGGGCAGGTCCTCGGGTCCGAGTACGGGTGCGGTGCGGGCCGCTTCCTCGACGGCGGTGCCGAAGCCGGTGCGGCGGGCGAGGTGCAGGACGCGGTCGTCGCCGATGGCGTCGGCGACGAGCTGCGCCGAGTCGTCGGCGCTGCCGGTGTCGGCCGCGATCACGTTCTGCACGGGCCGCTCCTGCGCGAGCAGCCCGGCGAGGGCGTCGGGCAGCCAGCGGGCGCCGTCGTGGGTGACGAGCACGGCGGTGACGACGTGTCGCGGAAACTCAGGAGTCGAGGACATCGAGCTACGGGCCCTCCGGCCGGGGTCGCCCGCGAAGGGCGTGGGGTGCGTCTCGGACGGAGGCCCACACTAACGGCTGCGCGCGGGGCGGTCCGCCCCTGTGGACGACCGCTGTGGACGAGGCCTGTGGACAGAGCACGCAGAACGGTCCGCCGCCTGTGGATGGAGCACAGGGGGCGGACCGTTCGCCGTGTCGTGGTGCGCGCGCCGTGGCGCGGGGGGCCCGGACGGGGTCCGGGGCGGGGTGCCGCTCAGACGGCGGCCTTCTTCAGGCGTCGGCGCTCGCGCTCGGAGAGGCCGCCCCAGATGCCGAAGCGTTCGTCGTTCTGCAGGGCGTATTCGAGGCATTCGGAGCGGACCTCGCAGGCGAGGCAGACCTTCTTGGCCTCGCGGGTCGAGCCGCCCTTCTCGGGGAAGAAGGACTCGGGATCGGTCTGGGCGCACAGCGCGCGCTCCTGCCAGCCGAGTTCCTCGTCCGCGTCCTCGACCAGCAGTTCCTGGAACAACTCGGTCATGTGCGCCCCTCGTCTGTTCTGTGCGTCCCCGTGGTGTTGCCGTTGCGAACCCGGCCGAACGACACGAGTGAAATTACAAGTTTGTGCTCTGTGCGAGTCAAGCGGAGATCTGCTATTGGGCCCCGTATTCACTCTGCGGAACCAAGCCTATGCGGAAAGTGTTCAAATCACCAAAAAACGTGACACATGCCACCGGCTTGGCCGTGCGGCACGCCCCTCACAGGGAAGGACGTCCGAGACTTGGATCTTGTTGCGATCCAGCCATGGAAGCGACCCGGATCACATTCCGGTCACGGAGGGTGATCATCGGCCGGAGCCGATCTCGCGGGCGCCGTCATGTTTACGGGCACGGCTGATGCGCCATCTGTCCTGGTCCGCGCCTGAACAAACCTTTCTCCGGGCACTGTAACCGGATGAGGTGAAACATTGCCGCCAAATCGGGCATTGAGTTGACAGTCGGGTGCCCTTGCCGCCACCTTTGGTGGCATGCCAGCGACCACAGCGCCCGCCGCGACCCACGCCCGTGGGTTCCGCCGCGCTGTCCAGGCGCGCTGTTGCTGTTGTTGTTCCAGCTGTTGATGCCGTAGAGCTCCAGCTTCTTCTCCCAGCGTCACCCTGCGTCACTCGCGTCACGTCTTCCCGTGACCCCCCACCGCTTCTGTTTCTGCTGAGGAACCTCCCCACCCCATGAACATGGACAGCGACCTTCAGATCGCCGGCGACATCCTCGAGGTCCCGCACCTCCTCCAGCCCGAGCGTGCGCACCCCGTCACCGTGGCCGAGTTCGCCGGCCTCGCGCGCTCGATCGCCGACGACCGCTCCCAGTGGGCGCCCTACGTCGAGTACGACGCCACCACCCGCTGGTACCACCGGCTGCGCACCGGCCCCGGCTACGAGGTGTGGCTGCTCTCCTGGGTGCCCGGCCAGGGCAGCGGGCTCCACGACCACGGCCTCTCCTCCGGCGTCCTCACCGTCCTGGAGGGCGAGTTGACGGAGCGTACGGACCGGGGCGTACGGAAGCTCACCGGGGGCTCGCAGCAGGTCTTCGCGCCCGGGTACGTCCACGAGGTCGTCAACGGCTCGCTCGAACCGGCCGTGAGCCTGCACGTCTACTTCCCCGGCCTGACGGAGATGCCGATGCACGAGTCGCTCCAGGCCCAGTGCTCTCCGGCCACTCTCGCCCCGGAAGCCCCCAGGATGATCGTGGCCTGACAGTCCCGCCCGTCGCCCGACCACCACCCCTCATACGATCAGCCTTCGGCTGACAGACTGTCCGCATGCGCATTGTGGTTCTGGCCGGTGGTATCGGTGGTGCTCGTTTCCTTCGCGGCCTCAAGCGGGCCGTGCCGGACGCGGAGATCACGGTCATCGGCAACACCGGTGACGACATTCATCTCTTCGGGCTGAAGGTGTGCCCCGACCTGGACACGGTGATGTACACCCTCGGCGGTGGCATCAACGAGGAACAGGGCTGGGGCCGCCTCGACGAGGCCTTCACCGTCAAGGAGGAGCTCGCCGCGTACGGCGTCGGACCCGAGTGGTTCGGCCTGGGCGACCGCGACTTCGCGACGCACATCGTCCGTACGCAGATGCTCGGCGCGGGCTACCCGCTGAGCGCCGTCACCGAGGCGCTGTGCGCCCGCTGGCAGCCCGGCGTACGCCTCCTCCCCATGTCCGACGACCGCGTCGAGACCCATGTGGCGATCGAGGTGGACGGCGAGCAGCGTGCGGTGCACTTCCAGGAGTACTGGGTGAAGCTGCGGGCCTCCGTGGACGCGAAGGCGATCGTGCCGGTCGGCGCGGAGACCGCGAAGCCCGCGCCGGGCGTCCTCGACGCCATCGCCGCGGCGGACGTCATCCTCTTTCCGCCGTCCAACCCGGTCGTGAGCGTCGGGACGATCCTCGCCGTGCCCGGCATCCGCGAGGCCGTCGTCGCCGCCGGGGCGCCGGTCGTGGGCCTCTCCCCCATCGTCGGCGACGCGCCCGTGCGCGGCATGGCCGACAAGGTGCTCGCCGCGGTCGGCGTCGAGTCCACGGCCGCCGCGGTGGCCCGGCACTACGGATCCGAGCTCGTCGACGGCTGGCTCGTCGACACCGTCGACGCCGGTGCCGTGCCGGACGTCGAGGCGGCGGGCATCCGCTGCCGCGCCGTACCGCTGATGATGACCGACGTCGACGCCACCGCCGAGATGGCCCGCGAGGCCCTGCGGCTCGCCGAGGAGGTACGCGCGTGAGCGCCGTTTCCGCGTCCCAGTCCCCGTCCTACCGGGTGTGGGCCCTGCCCGGGCTGCCCGAGGTGGCCGGCGGGGACGACCTCGCGAAGCTGATCGCCTCCGTGTCGCCCGAACTCGCCGACGGTGACGTCCTCCTCGTCACGTCGAAGATCGTCAGCAAGGCGGAGGGGCGGGTGATCGCCGCCGACGACCGCGAGGAGGCCATCGACGCCGAGACGGTACGGGTGGTGGCGCGGCGCGGCACGCTCCGGATCGTCGAGAACCGGCAGGGGCTCGTCATGGCCGCGGCCGGCGTCGACGCCTCCAACACCCCTTCCGGAACCGTCCTCCTGCTGCCCGAGGACCCCGACGCCTCCGCCCGCCGCATCCGCACCGGCCTGCGCGAGGCCCTCGGCGTCGACGTCGGCGTCGTCATCACCGACACCTTCGGCCGGCCCTGGCGCTCCGGCCTCACCGACGTCGCCATCGGCGCGGCCGGCGTCCGGGTCCTCGACGACCTCCGCGGCGGCACCGACGCCCACGGCAACCCGCTCAGCGCCACGATCGTCGCCACCGCCGACGAACTCGCGGCCGCCGGCGACCTCGTGAAGGGCAAGGCCGCCGGCCTCCCCGTCGCCGTCGTCCGCGGTCTCCCCCACGTCGTCGCCGACGACGAGGAGCCGGGTGCCCGGGCCCTGGTGCGCGGCGCCGCCGACGACATGTTCCGGCTCGGCACCTCGGAGGCCGTACGGGAGGCGCTCACGCTGCGCCGGACCGTGCGCGAGTTCACCGACGCGCCCGTCGACCCCGGCTCGGTGCGCCGGGCCGTCGCCGCCGCCGTCACCGCGCCGGCCCCGCACCACACCACCCCGTGGCGTTTCGTCCTCCTCGAATCGCCGGAGTCGCGGCTGCGTCTCCTCGACGCCATGCGGGACGCGTGGATCGCGGACCTGCGCCGTGACGGGAAGTCCGAGGAGTCCATCGCCAAGCGCGTCCGCCGTGGTGACGTCCTGCGCAACGCGCCGTACCTCGCCGTCCCCTGCCTGGTCATGGACGGCTCCCACCACTACGGCGATCCCCGCCGGGACGCCGCCGAGCGCGAGATGTTCCTGGTCGCCGCCGGTGCCGGCGTGCAGAACTTCCTGGTCGCCCTCGCCGGCGAGCGCCTCGGCTCCGCCTGGGTCTCCTCCACCATGTTCTGCCGCGAGGTCGTCCGCGAGGTCCTCTCGCTCCCCGAGTCCTGGGACCCGCTCGGCGCCGTGGCCATCGGCCACGCCGCGACGGCCCCGAAGGACCGGCCGGAGCGGACGGCCGGGGGGTTCATCGAGGTGCGCTGAGGCGGGCGCGGCCGGTGGTCAGAGGTGCGCGATGTCGCCCGGGGTCATCCGGGGGGCGCGGCGGGGCGGGACGCGGCCGCTGAGGAGGATGAGGCGAGCCGCGCGGTGGCGCTGGCCCGCGTACGGCTCCAGGAGGCCGAGCATCGCCGCGTCGTCGGCGGTGCGGTCGCCCGCGAGGGCCCAGCCGACGATGCCCGGGAGGTGCAGATCGCCGGTGGTGACCTCGTCGGCGGCGCCGTTGCTGCGCTGGATCGTCTCGGCGCTCGTCCACGGGCCGATGCCGGGGATCAGCTCAAGGCGGGCGCGTGCGTCCGGCGGGTCCATCAGCACCGCTTCCTCCAGCCGGGCCGCCACCCTGGCCGCGCGGACGATCGTGGCGGAACGTTTCCCGTCGACGTTCGCGCGGTGCCACTCCCAGGAGGGGATCTGGGTCCACGTACGGGCGTCGGGCATCGCGTACATGCCGTCGGGGGCGGGTCCGGGAGCCGGGTCGCCGTACTTCCGTACGAGTACGCGCCAGGCGCCGTAGGCCTCGTGCGTCGTCACCTTCTGTTCCAGGACCGAGGGGATCAGCGACTCCAGGACCAGACCCGTACGCGTCAGGCGCAGCCCGGGGCGGCGGCGGTGGGTCGCGAGGAGCAGCTTGTGGCGCGGGACGAACGCCGCCGGGTCGTCCTCGGCCCCGAGGAGCGCCGGCAGCGTCTCCCGCAGCCAGCCCGCCCCCGGCCCCCACGCCTCCGCCTCGATCCGTCCCCCCACCGCGCGGACCCGCAGGGTTCCCGGGCCGTCCGGCGTGCGCGTCGCCCTCCAAAACGAGCCGTCGGGCGTCGTGCGGAAGGTCGGGTCGGCCGGGCCGCGGCGCAGCGGGCCGAGCGTGAGCGCGAGGTCCAGGTCCTGGCCGTCGGCCGGTGCGTGGCTGTGCGTGAGGGGGATGTCGCCGCCGCGGACGGTGGTGCGGGTGGGTCGTGGTGTGAAGCGGCCGGCCATGGTTCGAGGGTAGCGGGGGCCGGGCTCTCGGGGCGGGGCGTGGGTGGGGTCAGCGGCGGCCCTGGTACTTGGCGGAGGTGGTGCGGGCGGTGGAGAGCTTGTTGTAGAGGCGGAGGCCGGGGCATTCGGTGGCGAAGCCGTCGCGGTGGCCGGCGATGGCGTTGAAGCGGACGGTCTTGCCCTTGCGGTAGCGGTTGCCGCCGCCGGAGACGAGGTAGGCGGGGGCCTTGGGGTTGACGCCGTGCAGGCCGAGCTTCCAGGCGGTGAGGCGGGCGACGGCGGTGAGGGCGGCGGCGGGCGGGTTGCTGCGGCTGTAGGTGCCGAGGACGGCGATGCCCATGCTGTTGGTGTTGAAGCCGAGGGTGTGGGCGCCGAGGACCGGCTTGGCCACGCCGCCCGCGCGGCCCTCGTAGATGTTGCCGCACTTGTCGACCGCGAAGTTGTATCCGAAGTCCCGCCAGCCGCTGCTCTTCACGTGGTAGCGGTAGATGCCGCGCAGGACGGCGGGGGCCTGGCGGCAGCTGTAGTTGTTGCCGGTGGCGCTGTGGTGCACGAACGCGGCCTTGATCGTCTTCGTGTACACGAAGCCCTTCTCCCGGAGCCGCTCGTCCGCCCCCCAGCCCTTGCGGGTGATGATCTTGGGGCGGGGGCCGATGAACGGCTTCGCCGCCGCGTTCGCCGCGGGCGCCTTCCCGGCCAGGGGGCGCCCGAGCGGCGGGCGGGGCGGGAGCTGCCGGACCGTGAGCTCCGTCTTCTCCTTCGACAGGGCCGGGATCCAGCCCGCCCCGAACGCCGCCAGCTGGGAGTTGACCGCGCTGGCCGCCGCCTCGGGGGCGCTCAGGGCGGCCGCGATGGCCGGGGCGGCCGGGGTCTCCGGGGCGGCGGCGGTGTCCGGGACGGCCGGGGCCGCGGCCGTACGGCTCCACGGGTCCGCCGGGTCCTGCGGGGCGGGCGGGGCCGGCGGGGCCTCGCCCGGGTCCACGAGTTCGAGGCGGAGGCCGGTGGGGAGGGGCTCCTCGCCCCGTACGCGGATCTCGACGCCGTCCGAGTCGCCGACCCAGAGGGGGGCGGTGGAGCCGCGGAGCGCGCGGGTGGTGCCTTCGGCGGTGTCGGGGTCGGCGCCGTGTTCCTCGTTGTGGGTCTCGACGTCCTGCCAGGGCGACCAGGCGGAGCCGCCGGTGGCCCGGGTGCGAACCTGAACGGTGCCGTGCAGGGGGGCGGCCGGATCGTCCCAGACGACGCCCACCAGCGAGAAGGGCCTGACGTCGCGCCGGGTGAGTCCCTGTTCGTCCGCGCCGGCCGGCCCGTCGCCCAGCGCCCGGGTGGCACCGGCCGGCGGGCCGAGCGGCAGGGACTGGGTGGAGCCCGGCAGTTCGGGCGCGGGGGGCAGGGCGGGCGTCGTGGTGCCCTCGCGCGCTGGGGCCGGGGCCGTCGACGGCAGGGCGGGCGTCGTGGCGTCCCCGCCCGTTCCGGCGGGGGCCGTCGACGGCAGCGCGGAGACCGCCTTGGGGAGCTCGGGTGCCGCGAGGGCCGTGGCCGCGGCGGGGGCGGCGAGGGAGACCGGCAGGGCGAGCACCGCCGCGCAGGTGACGGCGATCGAGGAGGCGAGTGAGGCACGCATAGGCCGATCGTGCGGAGGGCGGGGAGGTTCCGCGCGCCGGGAACCCGTCCGGAAACTGACGGGGCGTCGGGCCGACCGGTGGACGGCGTCACCGGTACGGCGGACCCGGCGCGCCCGTCCGCGTACGCTGTCCGGCGTGAACGCCAGCGACCGCACCCCCGCCGACCTGCTGCGATCCGCGCTCGCCGCGGATCCGGGCCGCCCCTTGATCACTTTCTACGACGACGCCACCGGTGAGCGCGTGGAATTGTCCGTCGCCACCTTCGCCAATTGGGTGGCCAAGACCGCGAACCTGCTCCAGGGCGAGCTGTCCGCCGCCCCGGGCGACCGGCTCGCGCTGCTGCTCCCCGCGCACTGGCAGACGGCCGTCTGGCTGCTGGCCTGCTCGTCCGTCGGGGTGACCGCGGAGCTCGGCGGCGACCCCTCGGACGCCGACGTGGTGGTCGCGGGTCCGGACACCCTGGAGGCGGGTCTCGCCTGTTCCGGGGAGCGGATCGCGCTCTCCCTGGCCCCGCTGGGCCGCCGCTTCCCCGCCGCGCCCGCCGGGTACGCGGACTACGCGGTCGAGGTGCCGAGCCAGGGCGACCGCTTCGCCCCGTTCGTGCCGGTCGATCCGGAGGCCGCGGCCCTCGTCGTCGACGGTACGGAACTCAGCGCCGCCCAGCTCGTCGAGCGGGCCCGCACGGACGCCGCCGCCCTCGGCCTCGCCCCGGGCTCCCGCCTCCTCTCCGGCCTCGACTACACCGACTGGCAGGGCCTCTCCTCCGGTCTCTACGCCCCGCTCGCCTCCGGCGCCTCCGTCGTCCTCTGCCGCCATCTGGACCGGCTCGGCGGCGAGGCCCTGGAGAAGCGCGTGGAGAGCGAGCGGGTCACCCACACCTCGCGCTGACGGCGCAGACACGTTTGGCCTAGCACCGCGCCCTGTTCCCGGGTGCCCGCGCCGAGTCCGGTACATGATCGGCCGGGGGGAGTCGACTCCTTCCGCAGAACCATGTGTCGGGCTCGGCCGTCTCCTTCCACGACCGGTGGCCGCCCGGCGCGCCGCCGACGCCATGAAGGACGGGACCCAGACGTGACGGACCGCGCAGGCACGCCCGCCGAACCGGACCCGGCGGCAGCGGAGGACACAGAGGACGGGACGGCTTCCGGCGCGCCGGAGGAGCCGCCGCGCAAGCGGCACTGGCTGCGGTGGACGGCGCTCGGCGTCTCGGTGGTGGTGCTGGCCGCGGCCGGGGTGGGGTGGTGGTTCTACCGGAAGCTCGACGGCAACATCACGACGGACACCACGGCCGCCGACGAGCTGCGGAGGTACGAGAAGGAGCGGCCGCCCGCGGGCACCTCGACGGCCCGGAACATCCTGCTCATCGGTTCGGACACGCGGGCCGGCGCGGGGAACACGAAGTACGGCCGGGACAAGGGCACCCAGCGTTCCGACACGACGATCCTGCTGCACCTGTCGGCGGGGAACGCGAGCGCGACCGCCGTGTCCCTGCCCCGCGACCTGATGGTGACGATCCCCAGCTGCCGCAAGCCGGACGGGACCCGCACCCGCGAGCAGTTCGCGCAGTTCAACTGGGCGTTCGAGTTCGGCGGTACGGCGTGCACGATCCGTACGGTCGAGAAGTTGACCGGGATCCGGGTGGATCACCACATGGTGATCGACTTCCGGGGCTTCAAGAAGATGGTGGACGCCGTGGACGGCGTGGAGATCTGCCTCAAGGAGCCCGTGAACGACGCCGACGCCCACCTGAAGCTGCCCGCGGGCCGCCAGACGCTCCACGGCGAGCAGGCGCTCGGCTTCGTGCGGGCGCGGAAGTCCATCGGCAACGGCAGCGACACCGAACGCATGGACCGCCAGCAGCAGTTCCTCGGCGCGCTCGTCAACAAGGTGCAGAGCGACGGGGTGCTGCTCAACCCGACGAAGCTCTACCCGGTCCTCGACGCGGCGACCAAGGCGATCACCACGGACCCGGGGCTCGACTCGCTGCGGGACCTGTACGACCTGGCGCGCGCGATGCGGTCCGTACCGACGGAGAAGGTGCAGTTCCTCACGGTGCCCCGGCGTTCGTACACATACGACGCGAACCGTGACGAACTGGTGCAGCCGGCGGCGAGTCAGCTCTTCAAGCAGCTGCGGGAGGACCGGCCCGTCGTGGTGGCGCCGAGCCCCGAGGACGGAAAGACGGACGGGAACACGGGCGGGAACACGGGCGGCGACACGGACGGCAAGCCCGACGACGCCGACGCGCAGGCGCCCTCGCCGACGCCCACCTTCACGGGGCGGAACGCGGCGGAGGCGGTGTGCGCGTAGCGGTGCCGGAAGGGGTCGGCGAGTAAAGGGCTACTCAAGGGGAGGGTGGGGAGCGATGAGGTTTGGGCAAATTGTCCGGTTGTAAGCGGCGTGGAATTTGTCACGGACGTCGCCCCACGCTGAACTGGGCGGATAGTGTGACGCGATCCGGTGCACCCCGACCATGTGGTCGTCGCACTCACCAAGGATCGAACGACCGAGAGAGCGGCGCCCTGTGGGGGAGGCGCCTCGCGTGGCACCGACGGAGGATTCGAGTAACCGTGGACGCGCACAGCCGTGGACGGGCGGACGAGATCGACCCCGCCGACCAGTGGGTTCTCAACCCGCAGACGGGCAACTACGAACTGCGACTGGACCGCTCCGCTGGGCAGCCGCAGGCCCCCGCCCACACCCGCAGACCCTCCCCCGCCACACCCGCGCCGACCGAGGCACCCGTCCCCGGCCAGCGCCGCCGCCGCGCCCCGGAACAGTCCGGAACCGGCCAGATCCCCTCCCAGGGCCGCCGCAAGCGCAAACAGGGCGCCTCCCGCAAGAAGAAGGTCCTCCTGTGGACCGGCGGCACCATGGCGTTCGTCCTGGTGGGCGGCGCGGCCGGCGCGTACGCCCTGTACAAGAAGCTCGACGGCAACCTCGACGTCGTCGAGGTCGTCGGCAAGAACGCCAGCGAGGGCTTCGCCAAGGGCAAGGCCTTCAACATCCTGATCATCGGCACCGACAAGCGCACCGGCGAGGGCAACGCGGGCTACGGCGACAAGAACAGTCCCGGCCACGCCGACACCACGATCCTCTTCCACGTCTCCAAGGACCGGACGAACGCCACCGCGCTCTCCATCCCGCGCGACATGAAGACGAACATCCCCGAGTGCGAGACGCGCCAGCCCGACAAGAGCATCAAGACGATCCCGGCCGAGCAGGACGTCCGCTTCAACGTGAGCCTCGGCCAGAACGGCCGTGACGCCGGTTGCGTCATGCGCACGGTCAAGGAGCTGACCGGCGTCGAGGTCGACCACTTCATGATGGCGGACTTCAACGCCGTCAAGGAGATGACGACGGCCATCGGCGGCGTGAAGGTCTGCGTCGAGAAGCCGGTGAACGACTCGAAGTCCCATCTGAAGCTGCCCGCCGGCGAGTCCGTCATCCAGGGCGAGCAGGCCCTCGCCTTCGTCCGCACCCGGCACAGCTTCGGCAACGAGAGCGACCTCGACCGCATCAAGGTCCAGCAGCAGTTCCTCAGCTCGATGATCCGCCAGATGAAGTCGGACGACACGCTGACGGACCCGGGCAAGCTCCTCGACCTCGCCAACGCGGCGACGAGCGCGCTCACCGTCGACTCCGGCATAGGCTCACTCACCAAGCTGCAGGACCTGGCCGGCGAGCTGTCCTCGATCGACACCAAGAACATCGCGTTCACGACCCTGCCGGTCATCGACAACCCCGCCGAGAAGATCAGGGCGACGGTCGTCCCCGACCCGGTCAAGGCACCGCAGCTGTTCGCGATGCTGCAGTCCGACACCTCGCTCACCGAGGTGAAGAAGCAGCAGCAGGAAGCCAAGAACGCCCAGTCGCAGGCGCAGGCCGCGCTCCTCAAGGGCGCGCGGTCCACCGCCGCCGAGGTGCGCGTCGACGTCTACAACGGCAGCGGCGTCCGCGGCGCGGCCCAGTCGACCATCAACTGGCTGCAGAACGAGCAGGGGGTGACCCGCTCGACGAACCGGAGCAACGCCCCCGAGAAGGCGGCGAAGACCACGCTCACGTACGCACCGAACCAGGCCGATCAGGCCCGCAAGCTCGCGGACATGATGGGCCTGCCCGCCTCGGCTCTCAAGCCGGGCACACAGGACGCCGGGGTACGCGAGCCCATGACGCTCGTCCTCGGCGCCGACTTCAAGGGCGCGGGGGTGCCCGTCACCGGACCGGCAAAGGCGCCGAAGGATCTGGAGAAGGTAGCAGCTGACAAGCAGGTGTGCGCCAAGTAGACCGGAGACACCGGGACTTGGCGCACTCCTGACTGACGAGGGGACCTGGGGTGGGACAGAACAGCGTGCGTGGGGAGGGAACGCGGAAAAGCGTTCCGCGCGCCCGAGAACTGGGCTGGGACGACGACCTGTACGGCGCCGGTGAAGCCACCGGCGCGGGCGGGCGCGCTCCCGAGGAGGCGGCGCCCGACGCCGACGCTCCCGCGTCGGGCCGCGCCTCGCGCCGGCGCGGCGACGGTGGCGGCGGTACGGGCCCCGGCGGACGTGCCGCGGCCCGCCGGCGCGCCAAGAAGACCGGCAAACGCAAGGTGCTGCGCTGGACGGCCATCACCCTGTCGCTGCTGATACTCGGCACGGCCGGCGCCGGATATCTGTATTACGAGCATCTCAACGGCAACATCCGCGGCGGCGCACGGGCCGGCGGCGACAGCGGCGTGAAGAAGGCCCCGCCGAACGCGCTGGGCGACACCCCGCTGAACATCCTGCTGATCGGCTCCGACAGCCGCGCGGACGCGAAGAACGTGGCCCTGGGCGGCGGCAAGAACCTCAGGGAGAACAAGCCGCTGGCCGATGTGCAGATGCTGCTGCACGTCTCGGCCGACCGCAAGAACGCCTCGGTGGTCTCCATCCCGCGCGACACGGTCGTGCCCATCCCCGAGTGCAAGTCCGAGGACGGCAAGGAGACCTTCCAGGCCACCACCAACCGGCCCATCAACGAGACGCTGGGCCGTGGCGGCCCCGGCTGCACCCTCACCACCTGGGAGAGCCTCACCGGGGTCTACGTCGACCACTGGATCATGGTCGACTTCGCCGGTGTGGTGGCCATGGCCGACGAGGTCGGCGGCGTCCCGGTCTGTGTGAACCCCGGTGTCAGCGACCATCCGACACGGCTCCAGCCGGGCGGTTCGGGCCTGAAGCTGCCCCCGGGCACGACCGAGGTCAAGGGCAAGCAGGCGCTCCAGTGGCTGCGTACCCGGCACGCCTTCGGCAGCGACCAGAACCGGGCCAAGGCCCAGCACATGTACATGAACGGCATGGTCGAGAAGCTCCAGAACCAGAACGCCTGGACCGACACCGGCCGCCTCACGGGCCTGGCGGAGACCGCCACCAGCGCACTCCAGGTCTCCGACGAGATCAAGTCGGTCAAGGGGCTCTTCGACCTGGCCATGCAGCTCAAGAACGTGAAGCTGGACCGCCTCACCACGGCGAACATCCCGACGGCCGAGTGGTCGCAGGACAAGAACAAGAACGTCCTGGTCCAGAAGTCGGCGGACAAGATGTTCGCGATGCTCCGCGACGACATCGCCTTCGACAAGAACGGCGACCCGGCCGGCACCAAGCCGAAGCCGAGCTCGTCCGCCAAGCCGAAGGCCACCGCCGAGGCGCCCGGTTCGCTGGCGGTCGCGGTCGTCAACGGCACCGGAAGCGACGCCCAGCCCGCCGCCGAGGGCCGTGCCCGCGCCGTCACCGAGCTCCTCCAGGGCAAGGGCTTCACGCAGGCCGAGTCCTCCAAGGAGGGCGCGAGCCGGCCGGACACCGTGGTCACCTACCCGAAGGCCGACGGAGACCAGGGCAAGGCGAACGCCCAGTCCGTCGCCAAGGCGCTCGGGCTGCCCGAGTCGGCCGCCCGGGCCGACGCGAAGGCCACCGGCCTCACGCTCGTCGTCGGCGCCGACTGGCGCGAGGGCACCGTCTACAAGAAGCCGGCCGCCGAGGCCGGTGACATCCCGGACGGCGCGGAGGTCCTGCGGGGCAACGACAAGGGCTGCATGCAGGTCTTCTCGCCCTACAAGTGGGACGGGAAGAGCGCGCGTACCTACTGACGCGCGTACCCGCGGACACGACCGACGGCCGGGCCCCTGAGGGTCCGGCCGTCGTCGTGTGCGCGGAGGGCGCTCAGACCGATTCGGGCTCGCTCGTCAGGACCGCCGGGCGGCGGCTGGCGATGACCTTGTTCGCGAGGGAACGGGGGCTGGTGAGGAAGCCGTAGCCCCAGGACATGTGCATGGTGGCGAGGGCGACGGGGATCTGGAGGCGGGCCTTCAGGGAGAGGCCCTTGCCGGCCGGGACGGAGCCCACGGCGATGGCGGCGAGGTAGCCGGCCGGGACGACGAAGCCGAGCGGGGTGAGGGCGGCGCCGACGACGAGACCGGCGGCGATGGCGCAGACGGCGGTCGGCGGGGCGAGGTAGCGGAGGTTGATGGAGCCCTGGTGGTAGCGGGCGACGACGTGGCGCCAGCGGCCGTAGTCCTTGTACTGCTTGGCGAGGGCCTTCACGGAGGGCCTCGGGCGGTACTGGACGCGGAGCTCGGGCGAGAACCAGATCAGGCCGCCGGCCTCGCGGATGCGGAAGTTCAGCTCCCAGTCCTGGGCGCGGATGAACTCGACGTTGTACCCGCCCTGCCGTTCGAGCGCCTCACGCCGGAAGACGCCCAGGTAGACGGTCTCGGCGGGGCCCGCGTCGCCGCCCGTGTGGAAGGCGGCGTTGCCGACGCCGATCTTCGAGGTCATCGCGGCGGCGACCGCGTCCTCCCAGGCGTTCTCGCCCTCGGCGTGCATCACGCCGCCGACGTTCTGCGCACCGGTCTCTTCGAGGAGGCGGACGGCCGTCGCGATGTAGTTCGGCGACAGCATGCCGTGGCCGTCGACGCGTACCACGATCGGGTGGTGGGAGGCCTCGATCGCCGCGTTGAGCGCGGCGGGGGTGCGGCCGGTCGGGTTGGGCACCGTGATGACGCGGCGCTTGCCCGAGGCGGTCTCGCGGACGAGCTCGGCGGCGATCTCGTCCGTGCGGTCCGTGGACGGGCCGAGGGCGATCACCACCTCCATCTCTCCTTCGTACTCCTGCTCCAGGATGTGACGAACGGAGGTGCGCAGGTACCGCTCCTCATTGAGGACCGGCATGATCACGGAGACGGGGGGCGTGGCGTTCATTGCCCGCCACGTTACCGCGAATGGGGGACAGCGGTGCGCGCCGAGCGGGTGGCGGCCGCTGGCGCTGATCGTATGGGCCTACCGTGCTCACGGTTCCCGCTGTCGCACCCGCGGAGGTGTCCGTCCGTGCCCCCACCGCCCCGCACGCCCCGTCCCCGGCCCGCCGCCCGCCCCGCACCGGTCCGACGGCGGCGCAGGCGCCCACGGTGGGGGATGCGGATGGCGACGGCGCTGTCCGTGACGGTCCTCGCCGCGGGGGGCATCGGGCACGCCGTGGTGACCGGTCTGGACACCGGGATCACCCGGGTCGACCCCTTCAAGGACATGAAGAACCGGCCGCGGGCCGGGCACGGGATGAACGTCCTGGTCGTCGGCACCGACGGCCGCGACCGGATCACCCCCGAGGAGAAGGCGAAGTACCGGCTCGGCGGCGCCCCCTGCCACTGCACCGACACCGTGATGCTCGTCCACATCTCCGAGGACCGGGAACGGGCCAGCGTGGTGAGCCTCCCCCGCGACTCGTACGCCGAGATGCCCGAGCACACCGACCTCAACAGCGGCCGGAAGCACCGCGCCCACCCGGTGAAGCTGAACGCCGCCTACGCCGAGGGCGGGCCCTCGCTCACCGTGCGGACCGTCGAGTCGATGACCGGCGTCAAGATCGACCACTATCTGGAGGTCGACTTCACCAGCTTCATGAAGACCGTCGACGCGGTCGGCGGCGTCCAGATCTGCACGACCCGGGCGGTCAAGGACGCGTACACCGGGCTCGACCTCGCGGCCGGCACCCACGAGCTCGACGGCGGCCAGGCCCTCCAGTACGTCCGCTCCCGCCATATCGACGGCGCCGCCGACATCGGCCGCATGCAGCGCCAGCAGCGGTTCCTCGCCGCGCTCATCGAGCGCACCACCAGCGGCGGGGTGCTGCTCAACCCGGTGCGGTTCCGCGAGGTCGCCACCACGATGCTGAGCTCCGTACGGGCCGACGAGGACTTCGGTACGGATCAGCTGCTCGCCCTCGCCAAGGCGATGCACGGCTTCACGCCGGCCTCCTCCGAGTTCGTCTCCGTCCCCATCGGTGACATGAGCTTCCCCGTGAAGGGCATCGGCTCGACCGTGAAGTGGGACGCCGCCAAGGCCCAGAAGCTCTTCCAGGCCCTCCGCGACGACCGGCCGCTCGCCCCGCAGAAGGCCGCGAGCTCCTCGAAGGCGCCGAAGGCGGCCGTCGTGGACGTGGCGCCGAAGACCATCCGCGTCCAGGTCTACAACGGGACCCGCACCGACGGCCTCGGGCGCAAGGTCGACGACGCGCTGCGCGCCACCGGCTTCGACACCACGCGCTCCCCCATGACGGGGGCGGGGCAGGAGCGGGCGCGCACCGTGGTCGAGTACGACCCCCGCTGGGACCGCTCGGCGAAGTCCCTCGCGGCGGCGCTGCCGGGGGCGGAGCTGAAGGCGGTGGCGGGCCGGGGCGGGGTGCTGCGGGTGATCGTGGGCGGTGACTACCGGGCCGTGCGGGCCGTGCGGGCGGAGGACGCGGGGCGCGGCGGGCCGTTCGAGGCGGTCACGGGGGACCAGGTGGTGTGCCCGTAGGCCCCGTGGGGGTGCGGGGGCCGGGTGCTCAGTCCTCGTAGCCCTCGGCGGCCCGGCGTTCGCGGAGGTCCTTGATGGCCTGGCGGCGGGCGAGGCGGTGGGTGCGGCGGATCTGGGCTTCCTGGTTGCGGCGCTTGTCCTGTTCGGTCTCGGGGAGGACAGGGGGGACGCGGCGGGGCCTGCCGTCGGCGTCGACGGCGGCGAAGACGAGGTAGGCGGAGCCGACCTGGGTGGCGGGGGTGGATTCGTTCCAGCGCTCGGCGAGGACGCGGACGCCGACCTCCATGGAGGAGCGGCCGGTCCAGTTGACCTGGGCCTTCACGTGGACGAGGTCGCCGACGCGGACGGGCTCGAGGAAGGCCATCTCGTCCATGGAGGCGGTGACGGCGGGGCCGCCGGAGTGCCGGCCCGCGACGGCGCCGGCGGCGTCGTCGACCAGTTTCATGATCACGCCACCGTGCACCGTACCGAGGAGGTTGGTGTCGTGGCTGGTCATGATGTGGCTGAGAGTGGTGCGGGAGGCGGAGGTCGGCTTGCCCGGGAGTTCGTCCGGGATATCGCCCTGTTCTGTCATGCCCTCCACCATATGCCGGGTCTGGTCGGCGTCGTCGTCAGGTCCGGTTTGCATCAGCTTGGCAACAGCACCGGTCCGATCTTCTACCCGGGCTGTCGCCCCGATCGGCCTGCCCGGCACACTGGTCCGTATGAATGACTGGCCTGAAGACGGTGGGTACGGGCGCGGCGGCGCGAACTCCCAGCCCGAGGGACCCCGCCGGATGAGCCACGTGCAGCGACCGCAGCAGCAGCCCCGCCAGGGCCAGGGCTACAACCCGAACTACACGCAGGCGCGGAACGAGGGCTACGACTCCGGCTACAGCACCGGCCAGGTCTACGGCTCCCCGCAGGGCGGCGGCCAGGGCGGCCGCGGCACCCCGCCCCCGTACACCCCGCAGGGGCCGGGGCGGCCCGCGCCGGACTGGCGCAAGCGCGCCAAGGTGGGCTCGATCGTGCTGGTCGTGGGTGTGCTCGCCTGGGGCATCGGCACGTACGCGTGGGCCAGTTCGCAGATGCGGAACGAGGTCGATCTCTCCAAGGTCATCGAGCGGCCCGAGGAGGGCGACTGCACGACGTACCTGATCGTCGGCTCCGACAGCCGTGAGGGCATGTCGGCCGAGGAGAAGAAGAAGCTGCACACCGGCTCGGCCGAGGGCAAGCGGACCGACTCGATGATGATCCTCGCGGCCTGCTCCAGCGGGAACACGATGGTCTCGCTGCCCCGTGACTCCTGGGTGACGATCCCGAACTTCGTCGGTTCCGAGTCCGGAAAGGCGTACCCGGCGCGCGGCGGCTCCAAGCTGAACGCGGCCTACGCGATGGACGGCCCCGAGCTGCTCGTGCGGACCGTGGAGTTCAACACCGGGCTGCGCATCGACCACTACGCGGAGATCGGCTTCGCCGGCTTCGCGAACATCGTGGACGCGCTCGGCGGCGTCGAGCTGAACATCGACAAGGGCTTCAAGGACAAGAAGTCCGGCGCGAACTTCCAGGCCGGCAAGCAGACCCTCAACGGCGAGCAGGCGCTGGCGTTCGTCCGGACCCGGTACGCCTTCGCCGACTCGGACCTCCAGCGGACGAAGAACCAGCAGAAGTTCCTCTCCGCGCTGGCCAACCAGGCGGCGACGCCGGGCACGATCCTCAACCCGTTCGCGCTGTACCCGACGCTCGGCGCCGGTCTGGACACGCTGATCGTGGACAAGGACATGTCGCTGTACGACCTCGGGAAGATGTTCTTCGCGATGAAGGGCATCAACAGCGGTGACGGCAAGTCGATGAACATGCCGCTCGCGGGCTCCGCGCCGCAGAACTCCCTGAAGTGGGACATGCCGAAGGTGAAGCAGCTCGTCGAGCAGATCAAGAACGACGAGAAGGTCACCGTCGAGTCGAACCGGTAAGAACCGGTAAGAACCGGTAAGAACCGGTAGGAGCCGGTAGGAGCCGGTACACCGGTGACACGGCGAAGGCGCCCCTCACGATCACTCGTGGGGGGCGCCTTCGTCGTGTCCGGTGCGCGGTGTCAGCCGACGACGCGGTAGAGGGTCTGGCCGTTGGGGCCGGTCTCGACCTTGCGGACGGCCGGGTCGCCCTCGGGGAGGCCGGGCTGGCCCTTCCACTGGAGGACCCAGGTGACGTCGTACTTGTGGAGCAGCGCGAGGCGCTCGTCGCGGGACGCGCCCTCGGCGAAGTACCGCTTCGAGTCGGCGACGCGCTCGTCCTCGTCCGGCAGGAAGAAGTCCGGGTAGGGGACGGTCACCGTGTAGAAGCCGAAGGCGGGCAGCTTCTGGGCCGCCTTCCAGTCGGTCATGAAGACGTCGCCGTACTTGGCGTGCTCCGCGACCCAGTGGTACGTACGCGGGGGCTGCCAGGTGCCCTCGGTGACCGTGGTGGACAGGGCGTCCTGACGGAGGACGAAGCCGAGGCCGGAGCGCTGCCCCCAGAGGCCCATGACGAGGGCCGCGGCGAGGGCGGTGCCGAAGAGCGCCTTGACGAGCTTGCGGCCCGCCTCGGCGGCGGCGATCGCGGCGGCGATCTGCGCGGGGATGACGACGGCGGGCAGCACGCGGCCGTACGACCACTTGTCGAGGAACCAGCCGGCCGTCACCATCGCGAGCGCGACGAGGAACCACAGGACGAGCGGGTCCCGCCGGTCGCGGACGAAGCGCATGACGAGGGCGACGCCGCCGACGACCATGACCAGCCCGTAGACCGGGAAGAGGTTGTTGTAGAGGACCTTGTGGATGTCCTCCAGGCCGCCGATGCCGAACAGCGAGAAGAACGGGTAGTACGGCCACAGGGCCAGCACCGCGACGCCGGCGACGACGGCGCCGGTCAGCTTGAACCAGGTCTCCTTGACGGGCCACGGGCGGGCGCCGCCGAGGACGCCGATCGCGCCGAGGGTGATCACGACGCCGGAGAACTGGTGACTGAGCATCAGGACGGCCCACATGACGCCGAGTCCGGCGTACGGCAACCAGCCGGTGACCGTGCCGCGGCGCAGGGCGACGCGGAGCAGGGCCAGGAAGTGCATGCCGAGGGCGAGCGTGAAGACGCTCGGGTACGACATGATCAGGCCGAGCGAGGCGAAGCCGAGGAAGCCGCTCCAGGCGAAGCCCTTGGTGCCCCAGAGGAACAGCACGCAGAGCACCGCGAGCGGCGGGGCCACGCGCCGGTCCGTGAAGGTCCGGGTGAAGAACCAGATGCCCGTGAAGAGCAGCACCAGGCTGAGGACGGCCGCGAGCCGCAGGATGTGGAAGGTGTTGAGGTCGGTCGCCTTGGCGACCAGGCTCAGGAAGACCATCCACGGCGAGTAGTACGGGCTGTCCGTGGCCGAGTCCACCATCGGGTTGCCCGGGTGGATCAGGTCGTGCCGCAGCCGCTGGATGGTGGCGGCGTGCACGCCGAGGTCACCGGTCCAGGGCAGGCGCACCACCATGAACACGAACGCGGTCACGACGAGCAGGAGCGCGCCGTGCACCACCGCGAGCACCCGGCTCTCGGAGAAGAGCCGGGCGGTCCACGAGGACCCCTCGACCGACGTGCGGGCGGGCCTGTCGGCCGTCGCCCGGTTCACATCGGCCGGGGAGTCCCTGCGTATGTCGGAGAGGCTCACTTACGGCCCCGGGAGCGCACACGCAGCTTCCAAGGCATCGCGATGGACTCCAGCTGGACGGCCAGGTTCATCTTGGACTCGCCGACGGTGCGGTCCTCGAAGTGGATCGGCACCTCCATGACCTGGAAGCCCCGGCGGAGCGCGGCGTACTTCATCTCGACCTGGAAGCTGTAGCCGGCCGAGCCGACGGAGCCGAGGTCGATGGCGCGCAGCGCTTCGGCGCTCCACAGGTTGAAGCCGCCCGTGATGTCGCGCACACGGGTGCCGAGGATGGTGCTGGCGTAGGCGTTGGCCCAGCGGGAGAGGAGCTTGCGGTGGGCGCCCCAGGCGTCGGAGAGGGTGCCGCCGGGGACGTACCGGCTGCCGACGACCAGACCGGCGTCGGTGGAGAGGGCGACGCCGAGCATCTCGGCGATCTTGCCCTCGGGGTGGGAGCCGTCGGCGTCCATCTGGAGGACGTAGCGCGCGCCGTCCTCGACGGCCTTGGTCATGCCGGCGGCGTAGGCGCGGCCGAGGCCGTCCTTCGCGGTGCGGTGCATGACCGACATGCGCGGGGTGCCGTCCTCGGCGTGGAACTTCTGCGCGAGCTCCTCGGCTATCTGGCCGGTGCCGTCCGGGGAGGAGTCGTCGACGATCAGCAGCCGCAGGCCGGGTATGTCGAGGTCCATGAGGAGCTCGGCCATGCGCGGCACGTTTCCGGCCTCGTTGTACGTGGGCATGACCACGGTCAGCGGGGTACGGCCCCACGACTCGGGGAGTGCGCTCGCGGTCGCGACGTCATCCGCACCGGGGTTCTGGTACACACCTGTCACTGGATTGCTGCCTCACTGACGACTGAAAGGTTGGAGATCACGCGGAGACCCGGGACCGGGTCAGCGGTCCGAGGAGAAGCGGAGCGCGGCGTCGGGCAGCTCTGCCTCGCACCACACACGCGCGCCGGCGCGCACTTCGTTGTCCGCGCCGACCCGGGCCCCGTCACCGACGACGGAGCTGTCGACGACGGTGCGCTCGCCGATGACCGAGCGCGCGCCGATGAGGCTGGCGGTCACCTGGGCGTCGGCCCGTACGGTGGCGCCGTCGAGCACGATGGAGCCCTGGACGACGGCGCCGGCCTCGATGCGCGCACCGGCTCCTACCACGGTACCGTCCCCGAGCTTCGCGGCGGGATCCACCTGCGCGCCGGGGAGGACGAGGGCCTCGCCGCGGGGGCCGGGGACGGCCGGGGAGGCGACGACGCCGCGGACCAGGTCGGCGGAGGCCTGGACGAAGGACTCGGGCTTGCCGAGGTCCAGCCAGTAGGTGTCCTCGGTCTTGCCGTGCAGCTTGGCGCCGGAGGCGAGCAGGCCGGGGAAGGTCTCGCGCTCGACGGAGACCGGACGCCCCTCGGGGATGGCGTCGATCACGGAGCGGCGGAAGACGTAGCAGCCGGCGTTGATCTGGTCGGTGACGATCTCCTCGGGCGTCTGCGGCTTCTCGGTGAAGGCCAGCACCCGGTTCTCGGCGTCGGTGGGGACCAGGCCGAAGGCGCGCGGGTCGGCGACGCGGACGAGGTGGAGGGAGACGTCGGCCTCGGCGGCCTGGTGGGACTCGACGAGGCCGCGGATGTCGAGGCCGGTGAGGATGTCGCCGTTGAAGACGAGGACGGGCTCGTCGGGGCCGCTGGTGAGGCGGCGGGCGGCGTTGCGGATGGCGCCGCCGGTGCCGAGCGGCTCGTCCTCGATGACGTATTCCAGGTGGACGCCGAACGCGGAGCCGTCACCGAAGTACGGCTCGAAGACCTCGGCGAGGTAGCAGGTCGCCATGACGATGTGGGTCACACCCGCGTCGGCGGCCCTGGCTATCTGGTGGGCCAGGAAGGGGACCCCTGCGGCTGGAACCATCGGCTTGGGGGTGTTGACCGTGACGGGTCGCAGGCGCGTCCCCTGTCCGCCGACCAGCAGCACCGCTTCCGTCATTGTCTTCCCTAACACGATCGGGTGTACGAAGCGCTAAATCTAGCCCAACCGCGCGTCTGTGCGGACCGGAGGCGAGCACGGATGACCGCCTCCGGCAACACTTCTGTTCGCCTTGCGGCGTCCGGTGATTACGGGAGGTTGCGGGCCATCACGATGCGCTGAACCTGGTTGGTGCCTTCGTAGATCTGGGTGATCTTGGCGTCGCGCATCATGCGCTCGACGGGGTAGTCGCGGGTGTAGCCGTAACCGCCCAGGAGCTGGACGGCGTCGGTGGTGACCTCCATGGCGACGTCGGAGGCGAAGCACTTGGCCGCGGCGCCGAAGAAGGTGAGGTCGCCGTCGACCCGCTCGGACTTCGCGGCGGCGGCGTAGGTGAGCTGGCGGGCCGCCTCCAGCTTCATGGCCATGTCGGCGAGCATGAACTGCACGCCCTGGAAGTCGGCGATCGGCTTGCCGAACTGCTTGCGCTCCTTGACGTAGCCCTTGGCGTAGTCGAGGGCGCCCTGAGCGATGCCGATGGCCTGGGCGGCGATGGTGATGCGGGTGTGGTCGAGGGTCTTCATCGCGGTGGCGAAGCCGGTGCCCTCGGCGCCGATCATGCGGTCGGCGGGGATGCGGACGTTGTCGAGGTAGACCTCGCGGGTCGGGGAGCCCTTGATGCCGAGCTTCTTCTCCGGGGCGCCGAAGGACACGCCCTCGTCGGACTTCTCCACGACGAAGGCGCTGATGCCCTTGGAACGCTTGTCCGGGTCGGTGACGGCCATCACGGTGTAGTACTCCGAGACGCCCGCGTTGGTGATCCACCGCTTCACGCCGTTGAGGACCCAGAAGTCGCCGTCGCGCACCGCGCGGGTCTTCATGCCGGCCGCGTCCGAACCCGCGTCCGGCTCCGAGAGCGCGTAGGAGAACATCGCCTCACCACGGGCGAGGGGCGCGAGGTACTTGTGCTTGAGCTCCTCCGAGCCCGACAGGATCACCGGCAGCGAGCCCAGCTTGTTGACCGCCGGGATCAGCGAGGACGAGCCGCACGCACGCGCGACCTCCTCGATCACGATCACCGTGGCCAGCGCGTCCGCGCCCGCACCGCCATAGGTCTCCGGGACGTGCACCGCGTGCAGGTCGCTGGCGACCAGCGCGTCCAGCGCCTCCTGCGGGAACCGGCCCTCCTCGTCCACCGCCGCCGCGAACGGAACGATCTTCGCCTCCGCGAGCGCGCGGACCGACTCCCGGAGCATGTCGTGCTCCTCGGAGGGCCGATACAGGTCGAAGTCCTTGGAACCGGTCACGTTCACTCACTCCCACACTTGCTAACTACCGTTAAGTAACTGAAATGGTAGGGCGTGACCCGGCCCCGGACCAGGGCACGACTATGCTCGGGCAGGCATTTCCGGCCGACGTTCACTGGAGACCCGCATGGCCCTGAAGATCACCGTGATCGGCACCGGCTACCTCGGCGCCACCCACGCCGCGGCCATGGCGGAGCTGGGCTTCGAGGTGCTCGGGCTCGACGTCGTGCCCGAGAAGATCGAGATGCTGGCCGCCGGCCGGGTCCCGATGTACGAGCCCGGCCTCGAGGACCTCCTCGCGAAGCACGTGGCCGGCATCGAGGGATCGAGCGGGCGGCTGCGCTTCACCACCTCCTGGGAGGAGGTGGGCGCCTTCGGCGACGTGCACTTCGTCTGTGTGAACACTCCGCAGAAGCACGGCGAGTACGCCTGTGACATGAGTTACGTCGACGCCGCCTTCACCTCCCTCGCCGCGGTCGTCCGGGAAGGGGCCCTGGTCGTCGGCAAGTCGACCGTGCCCGTCGGCTCGGCCGAGCGGCTCGCCGCGCTCCTCCCCCAGGGCGTCGACCTCGCCTGGAACCCGGAGTTCCTGCGGGAGGGCTTCGCCGTCCAGGACACCCTGCACCCCGACCGGATCGTCGTCGGCGTGCGCGGCCCCGGCGAGCGCGCCGAGAAGACGCTCCGCGAGGTGTACGCGGTCCCCGTCGGCGAGGGCTCGCCGTTCGTGCTGACCGACTTCCCGACCGCCGAACTGGTGAAGACGGCCGCGAACTCCTTCCTCGCCACCAAGATCTCCTTCATCAACGCGATGGCCGAGGTCTGCGAGGCCGCCGGCGGCGACGTCGCCAAGCTCGCCGAGGCCATCGGCCACGACGACCGCATCGGCGCCAAGTTCCTCCGCGCCGGCATCGGCTTCGGCGGCGGCTGCCTGCCCAAGGACATCCGGGCGTTCATGGCCCGCGCGGGCGAGCTCGGCGCCGACCAGGCGCTGACCTTCCTCCGCGAGATCGACTCCATCAACATGCGGCGCCGCGGCCAGATGGTCGAGATGGCCCGCGAGGCCCTCGGCGGCGCCACCTTCCTCGGCCGCCGGGTCGCCGTGCTCGGCGCCACCTTCAAGCCGGACTCGGACGACGTCCGCGACTCCCCCGCGCTCAACGTGGCCGGCCAGATACACCTCCAGGGCGGCCAGGTCACCGTCTACGACCCGAAGGGCATGGACAACGCCCGCCGCGTCTTCCCGACCCTCGGGTACGCCGACTCGGCCCTGGAGGCCGTCCGTGGGGCGGACGTGGTGCTGCACCTGACCGAGTGGCGGGAGTTCCGCGAGCTCGACCCGGCGGAGCTGGCGAAGGTCGCCTCCTCGCGGGTGATCCTCGACGGCCGCAACGCGCTGGACGGCGAGCGCTGGCGGACGGCCGGCTGGACGTACCGGGCGATGGGCCGCCCGCGCGCCTGACCCGGTCATCACGGCGAACGAAGAGGGGCGCACCGCCTTGGCGGTGCGCCCCTCTCGCGTCCCTGTGGTCAGGCCGCGGCCGGGCGGATCCGGTTCGTCCGGGCCAGGAACTCCGTCTCCCGCAGCGCCCGGGTGACATTGGCGTGCGCGAGGCCGACGAGCTCCTGCGCGGTCCAGCCCCGGCGGAGCAGCTCCGCGAAGAGCGGGACGTAGCCGCTGGCCGGGTCGGTGGTGTGCGAGACGCCAGCGCACGGGGCGCCGGCCTCCGCGCGTACCCGGTCGAGCTCGTCGGCGGCGGCCGCCGTGTCCTCGGTCACCGTGACCATGCAGACGGCGCCGTTCGCGCCGAGCAGGCGCAGCACGTCGTCCGGCAGCGGCTCGGTGGCCGCCCGGGTGAGCAGCGCCGGGGCGCGGGTCACCGCGAGGGCGCGGCGGACGGTGTCCTGGTCGGCGCCGGACAGGTCCACGGCCAGGCCGAGGCGGTTCATCTCGCGGACCGCGTCACGGGCGAAGCGGTCGAAGCGGGTGAGGTTCACCGCCCGGACGCCGAGCGCGTGGTAGGCCCGCAGGGTGGCCGCCGAGCCGCCGAGGGCGGTCCAGCTGACCGGACCGAGGAGCGCGGCGACCCGGCCGCAGTTGCGGGCGTGGGCCATCTCCGAGGTCGTGTACGCGAGGCGCAGGTCCTCGGGGCAGGCGGCGACGAGCGCCCGGACGCCGTCGATCCGCCGCAGGGTCCCGATGACGCCTTCGTCGGCCTCCACGTGCAGCGACCAGAGCTGCGCCCCGGCCTCGGCGGCGCGGGCGGGCGGCAGGTCCTCGGGGTCGAGGGACCCGGGGAGTTCGGTGTGGCCCTCGGTGACGGGCTGGGCGGCGAGGAGGGCCCGGGCCCGGGCCGTCTCGTCGAGCGGCGGGGGTGGCTCCGGGGGGTCGAGCTCGCCGGCGGCGGCAGGGACGGTGGAGAGGGTGGGATGGTCGTCTAGCAGTTCCGCCATGGTCTTACTCCGAACTCGGCGATGCAGTACCGCCCCGCCGAGAGCGGCGGGGCAGTACCGTCCACCGTGCCACCGGCCCCCTCGGGGGGCGCGGCGGAGTACGCCGTCCGGGTGAGTGGATCAGGGCGTGTCGAGCGTGTCGATGGTGGCGTTCGACGGAGCCGTACGGCTCCTGAGGTCGCGGGAGACCGACTCCGCGTCGCCCAGCACGCGGACCGCGTTGGACCAGGTGAGCTTGGCGAGGTCGGGCCGGGACCAGCCGCGGTGCAGGAGCTCCGCGATCAGGTTCGGATAGCCGGCGACGTCGTCGAGTCCGGCCGGGGAGAAGGCCGTGCCGTCGTAGTCGCCGCCGATGCCGATGTGGTCGACGCCGGCGACCTCGCGCATGTGGTCGAGGTGGTCGGCGACCGTGGCGACGGTGGCGATCGGGCGCGGGTGCTCCGCCTCGAAGGCGCGGTGCAGCTTCATCGCCTCGGCGGTGGTGTCGAGGTGGTCGAAGCCGTGCGCCCGGAGGTTGTCGTCCGCCCGTGCCGTCCACTCGACGGCGGCGGGGAGGATGAACTTCGGCACGAACGTCGCCATCGCGACGCCGCCGTTGGCGGGCAGCCGCTCCAGGACGTCGTCCGGGATGTTCCGCGGGTGGTCGCAGACCGCGCGGGACGAGGAGTGCGAGAAGATCACCGGCGCGGTCGTGGCGTCGAGCGCGTCCCGCATGGTGGTGGCGGCGACGTGCGAGAGGTCGACGAGCATGCCGCAGCGGTTCATCTCGCGGACGACCTCGCGCCCGAAGGCCGAGAGTCCGCCGACGCCGGGCTCGTCGGTGGCCGAGTCCGCCCAGTCGTTGTTGTCGTTGTGCGTGAGCGTCATGTAGCGGACGCCCAGGGCGTGGAACGCCCGCAGGGTGGCGAGGGAGTTGTTGATCGAGTGGCCGCCCTCGGCGCCCTTGAGGGAGGCGATACGGCCCTGGCCTCGGGCCGCCTCCATGTCCGCCGCCGTCAGCGCGGGGGCGAGCTCGGAGCCGTACCGCTCCAGGAGCTGGTCGACGATGTCGATCTGCTCCAGGGTCGCGCTGACCGCGTTGTCGCCGGTGAGGGCGCAGGGCACGTACACCGACCAGAACTGGGCGCCGACCGCGCCGGCCCGCAGGCGGGCGAGGTCGGTGTGGAGCACGCCGGTCTGGTCCGCGCCGATGTCGAGGCGGTCCAGGTCGTAGCGGACGTGCTGGCGCAGGGCCCACGGCAGGTCGTTGTGGCCGTCGACGACGGGGGCGGAGGCCAGGAGTTCCCTGGCCTCCGCGAGCCGGTCCGCCGCGGTCACTTGGCGAAGCCGAACGACTCCGCGCCCTCGACCTTGGCCCGCAGGCGCTTGCCCTTTTCCGTCGCCTGGGCGTTGAGGTCCTGGAGGAACTCCTCCATCCGCGCGAGGAGCTCGGGGTCGTGCGCGGCGAGCATGCGGACGGCGAGCAGGCCCGCGTTCCGCGCGCCGGCGACGGAGACCGTCGCGACCGGGATGCCGGCCGGCATCTGCACGATCGAGTAGAGCGAGTCCACGCCGTCGAGGTACTTCAGCGGCACCGGCACGCCGATGACCGGGAGCGGGGTGACCGAGGCGAGCATGCCCGGCAGGTGGGCGGCGCCGCCCGCGCCCGCGATGATCGCCTTCAGGCCGCGGCCGGCCGCCTCCTCGCCGTACGCGATCATCTCGCGGGGCATCCGGTGGGCGGAGACGACGTCGACCTCGTAGGGGATCTCGAACTCGTCGAGGGCCTGGGCGGCGGCCTCCATGACGGGCCAGTCGGAGTCGGAGCCCATGACGATGCCGATGACGGGGGCGTCGGAGGTGGCGTGGCTCATTCGGTGATCGTTCCTCGCAGGTATCCGGCGGCGTGGCGGGCGCGCTCCAGCACCTCGTCCAGGTCGTCGCCGTAGGTGTTGACGTGCCCCACCTTGCGGCCGGGCTTCACGTCCTTGCCGTACATGTGGATCTTGAGCTGCGGGTCCCTGGCCATGCAGTGCAGGTACGCGGAGTACATGTCCGGGTAGTCGCCGCCCAGGACATTGCACATCACGGTCCACGGCGCGCGCGGTCGCGGATCGCCGAGGGGCAGGTCGAGCACCGCCCGGACGTGGTTGGCGAACTGCGAGGTGATCGCCCCGTCCTGGGTCCAGTGACCTGAGTTGTGCGGGCGCATCGCCAGTTCGTTGACGAGGATGCGGCCGTCCGTGGTCTGGAACAGCTCGACGGCCAGGTGGCCGACGACGCCGAGCTCCTTGGCGATCCGCAGCGCCAGCTCCTGGGCCTGGACCGCGAGCGCGTCGTCGAGGTCGGGCGCGGGCGCGATCACGGTGTCGCAGACGCCGTCGACCTGGCGGGACTCGACCACCGGGTAGGCGACGGCCTGGCCGTGCGGGGAGCGGACGATGTTCGCCGCGAGCTCGCGGACGAAGTCGACCTTCTCCTCGGCGAGGACCGGTACCCCGGCGAGGAAGGGGTCGCGGGCGTCCTCGGCGGTACGGACGAACCAGACGCCCTTGCCGTCGTAGCCGCCGCGCACGGTCTTCAGGATGATCGGGAAGCCGCCCACCTCGGCGGCGAAGGCCACCGCGTCCTCGGCGTCCGCGACGATGCGGTGCCGGGGGCTGGGGGCGCCGATCTCGTCGAGCTTCGCGCGCATCACGCCCTTGTCCTGGGCGTGAACGAGGGCGTCGGGGCCCGGGCGGACGGGGATGCCGTCGGCTTCGAGGGCGCGCAGGTGCTCGGTGGGCACGTGCTCGTGGTCGAAGGTGATCACATCGCATCCGCGCGCGAAGTCACGCAGCGTGTCCAGGTCGCGGTAGTCGCCGATGACGACCTCGCTCACCACCTGGGCCGCGGAGTCCTGCGGGGTGTCGCTGAGCAGCTTGAACTTGATACCGAGGGGGATACCCGCCTCGTGGGTCATACGGGCGAGCTGACCGCCACCGACCATGCCTACTACGGGGAACGTCACCCTCTTAGGGTATCCGCACAAGCTTTGATCACTCACGCGGCTGTGTGTTGGCACAGGTGGGACGGGGAAGGCTCACAGTTTCGGCGGCCGGAGGACGATCACCGGACCGGCTGGTTAGCATGGTTTGGTTGACGTCACCCGGACGTCATATGAACTGATGAGACGGGCCACCACCATGAGTGAACCGGGCGCGCTGCGCACGAAGCTGAACCAGCTCGCCCGCGAGGTGGTGAAATTCGGGGCCGTCGGCGGCCTCGGCGTCCTGGTCAACATGGGTGTCTTCAACCTCGTGCGCAACACCACGGAGCTCCCCGTGGTCCGCGCGAGCCTGATCGCCACGGTCGTCGCCATCGCCTTCAACTACGTCGGCTTCCGGTACTTCACCTACCGGGACCGCGAGAAGTCCGGCCGCGCCCGCGAGCTGACCCTCTTCCTGCTGTTCAGCGCCATCGGCATGGTGATCGAGAACGGCGTGCTCTACGCGGCGACGTACGGCTTCGGCTGGGACAGCCCGCTGCAGAGCAACTTCTTCAAGTTCTTCGGCATCGGCGTCGGCACGGTCTTCCGCTTCTGGTCGTACCGCACCTGGGTCTTCCGCGCGCTGCCCGCCCCGGAGGAGAAGGAGGCCGTGCAGGCCGCCGAGTCCTTCCTGGAGCACGCCCCGCGCCAGGCCACCCGCCGTCAGCCCGACCGGGTCTGATCCCCCCGCTTCCCGAAAGGGCCGGTCCGTCATCGGACCGGCCCTTTCGCGTGTACCGCCGGGGACGCGCGGTCAGCGGACCGGGCGCTCCGGGAGCTCCTCCGTACGGCTCCTGACCTCACGGCTCAGGAAGAGCGCGAAGACCGGCGGATGCTGCTGGAGCAGTTCCAGGCGCCCGCCGTCGGCCTCGGCGAGGTCGCGGGCGACCGCCAGGCCGATGCCGGTGGAGCTGCGGCCGCTGACCGCCCGCTCGAAGATCCGGGCGCCGAGGTCGGCGGGGACGCCGGGGCCCTCGTCGGTGACCTCGATCACCGACTGGTTGCCGGTGACCCGGGTGCGCACGGCGACGGTGCCGCCGCCGTGCATGAGCGAGTTCTCGATGAGGGCCGCGAGGACCTGGGCGACCGCCCCGGGGGTGCCGACGGCCCGCATCCCCTGCTTGCCGGAGTGCACGATGGCCCGGCCGGCGCTGCGGTAGGCCGGCCGCCACTCCTCCAGCTGCTGCTTGACGACCTCGTCGAGGTCGAAGGCGACGGCGGAGCCGGTGCGCGGGTCCCTGGCGTTGGTCAGCAGCCGCTCGACGACGTCGGTGAGCCGCTCGACCTGGGTGAGCGCGATCGTCGCCTCCTCCTTGACCGTGTCGAGGTCGTCGGCGAGGGCGACCTCCTCCAGGCGCATGGAGAGGGCCGTGAGGGGCGTACGGAGCTGGTGGGAGGCGTCGGCGGCGAGCCGGCGCTCGGCGGTGAGCATCCGGGCGATGCGTTCGGCCGAGGCGTCCAGGACGTCGGCGACGCGGTCGAGCTCGGGGACCCCGTACCGCTTGTGCCGGGGCCTGGGGTCTCCGGAGCCGAGGCGTTCGGCGGTCTCGGCGAGGTCGGTGAGCGGGGACGCCAGCTTGTCCGCCTGGCGCACGGCGAGGAGGACGGCGGCCACGACGGCGAGCAGGGCCACGGCGCCGATGATCAGGAGCGTGCGGCCGACCTCGGCGGTGACGGTCGAGCGGGACTCCTCGACGATCACGGTCTCGCCGCGCTCGCCCTCGGCCAGGCCCCGGATGACGTCGCCCTCGGGGCGGGTGCCGATCTCGATCGACTCCCGTCCCGGGATGCGGATCTGGGCGTAGCGCTTGGCGCCGCTCTGCTCGGCCAGGATGTCCGGGTTCACCGGCTCCCCGCCGATCAGCCGGCTGTCCACGATCGAGACGATTCGGAGCGCCTCCGAGTCCACGCTCTCCTGCGCGCTGCCGGCGATCGTGCGGGTCTCCACGAGGACCAGGGAGACACCGAAGACGGAGATGACGACGAGCACCACGGCGAGCGTGGAGTTGATCAGGCGGCGGCGCATGGCTTAACGGTGACTCAGGACTTCTCGAAGCGGAAGCCGACGCCGCGGACGGTGGCGATGTACCGCGGGTTGGCGGCGTCGTCCCCGAGCTTCTTGCGGAGCCAGGAGATGTGCATGTCGAGGGTCTTGGTGGAGGACCACCAGGTGGTGTCCCAGACCTCCCGCATCAGCTGGTCGCGGGTGACGACCCGGCCCGCGTCGCGGACGAGGACCCGCAGCAGATCGAACTCCTTGGCCGTGAGCTGGAGCTCCTCGTCGCCCATCCAGGCCCGGTGCGACTCGACGTCGATGCGGACGCCGTGGGTGGCGGGGGCGACGGCGGGCTCGGTGGCGCCGCGCCGGAGCAGGGCCCGGACCCGGGCGAGGAGTTCGGCGAGCCGGAAGGGCTTGGTGACGTAGTCGTCCGCGCCCGCGTCCAGCCCGACGACGGTGTCGACCTCGTCGGCCCGTGCGGTGAGGACCAGGATCGGGACCGTGTGGCCTTCGGCACGCAGCCGGCGGGCGACTTCGAGGCCGTCCATGCCGGGCAGGCCCAGGTCGAGCACGACCAGGTCCACGCCGCCCTGGAGTCCGGCGTCGAGGGCGGTCGGGCCGTCCTCGCGGACCTCGACCTCGTACCCCTCTCTCCGCAGGGCGCGGGCCAGCGGTTCCGAGATGGATGCGTCGTCCTCGGCGAGCAGTACACGGGTCATGGGGTGATGGTAGTCCGCAGGCGTACCGGGCCGGGGCGGGATCGGCACGGGCCGGACGACCCCTGGGGATCTTGTGGGTATCTTGCACATGACCTTCGAATGACGGCGCGTGGTTGCATCCGCGCCTGTGATCCATCTCTCAAGTCCTTCCATATCCGGCACTGTCGTGTCGTATGGTGTCGAGACGTCAGTAGCGGTATTCGGGGACCTTTGGCCAGCTTCGCGCGCCAAGGTCCTCTTTCTGCGTGAGGTGGGCCCTGCCAGCCTCGGATGACGGCGAATGACCTGTGGGCCGGGTCCCGGGAAGCGACGACGCATCTCCCGGGGCGTGGATCCCGGCGGAGTCCCACGACTTCGCCGGTGCCGGCCTCCCCCACCGGGCGCATCACGCTCACAAGGCGTGCGTCCCGACAGAGCAAGGATCGACATGGCGTCCAGCCTGACGAAGGACTCGGCCGAACCCCTCGGCTACGAGAAGACCTTCCTCGGCCACCCCCGCGGCCTGGCCACCCTCTTCATGACCGAGATGTGGGAGCGTTTCTCCTACTACGGCATGCGGGCCCTTCTGGTTCTGTACCTGGTCTCCGGCGGCGTGGACGCCGCCACGGGCAGCCAGGGCGGCGGCCTCGCGATGACCGCGGCCACGGCGACGGCGATCTACTCCGTCTACGTGTCGATGGTCTACCTGATGGCCATGCCCGGCGGCTGGTTCGGCGACCGCGTCTGGGGCGCCCGCAAGACGGTCGCGATCGCGGCCTCCGTGATCATGCTCGGTCACATCTCGCTGGCCATCCCCGGCCAGGCGATGTTCTTCGTCGGCCTCGCGCTCGTCGCGGTCGGATCCGGTCTGCTCAAGGCCAACATCTCGACGATGGTCGGCCACCTCTACAAGGGCGCCGACGACCCGCGCCGTGACGGTGGCTTCACGCTCTTCTACATCGGCATCAACCTGGGCGCGTTCTTCGCTCCCCTGGTCATCGGCACCGTCGGCGAGAAGGTCAACTGGCACCTGGGCTTCGCCCTCGCCGCCGTCGGCATGGGCCTGGGCCTGGCCGTCTTCCTGGCCTTCGGCAAGACGCTGAACCCGAAGAGCAGCGAGGTCCCGAACCCGCTGTCGCCGGCCGAGCGCAAGGCCGTCATCACCAAGGTCGCCGTCGTCGCCGTCGTCGTCGCCGCGTTCTACGGTGCCGTGGTCGCCCTCGGCATGTACACCCTGAACTGGGCGATGGTCCCGATCACCCTCGCCGGCCTGATCATCCCGGTCGCCGTCCTGGCGCGCATCAAGGGCGACAAGGACCTGAACGCGGGCGAGAAGTCCCGCGTGACCGGCTACATCTGGTTCTTCGTCGCCGCCGCGATCTTCTGGATGATCTACGACCAGGGTGGCTCGACGCTCTCCCTGTTCGCCGACGCCAAGACCGCGGACACCATCTTCGGCCTCGGCTTCCCCGCCACCTGGTACCAGTCGCTGAACCCGCTGTTCGTCATGGCGCTGGCCCCGGTCTTCGCCTGGCTGTGGCTGTGGCTGGCCCGCAAGAACCAGGAGCCGAACACCATCGTGAAGTTCGCGATGGGCCTGGTCCTGGTCGGCGCGTCCTTCTTCGTCTTCATCGTCCCGATGAACATGGCGGGCGACGGCACCAAGGTCTCCCCGATGTGGCTCGTCTCGATCTACATGATCCAGACCATCGGTGAGCTGTGCCTCTCCCCCGTCGGCCTCTCCGTCACCACGAAGATGGCCCCGCAGAAGTACGCCTCCCAGATGATGGGTGTCTGGTTCCTGGCCGTCACCGCCGGTGACTGCACCACGGGTCTGCTCTCCATCGCGGGCGTGGACCTGAACGGAACCGGGATCATCGCCCTGCAGGCGGCGCTCGCCGTCGCGGCCGGCTTCGCGATCTACATGTACCGCAAGAAGGTCCAGGGGCTCATGGGCAGCGTCCACTGACCCCACCCCCGTACGGCTTCGTACGACCGAAGGCCGCCGCACCGAACCGGTGCGGCGGCCTTCGCCGTTCCCGTCACCTCCTGAGCCGCGCCCACGGGGTGAAGGTGAAGACCGCGCCGCCGAGCAGGATGACCGTGCCCGCGACCAGGGCGAGGGCGCGCAGGGCGCCGTCGCTCGCCGCGCCGGTCTCGGCGAGGTTCTCGCCGGAGGAGCCGCCGGAGGCCGAGTCCGTGCCCGCGCTCGTGCTGGGACCGGCGTCCGCGCCGCCGGCGGCGCCGCCCGCCTGCTTGCTGGTGTCCAGTTCGAGGGAGGCGTTCACGGCGCCCTTGATCCTGCACGGGATCGCCATCTTCACCGGGCCGATGGAGACGTTGATGGTGAGCGTGCCGGGGCTGAGCGTCGACTTGCCGGTCGCGCCGGGCCGGTAGGTGCCCTTCATGTCCTCCAGGCTCACCGGGGCCTTCTCCGCCAGAGCGGTCGGGTTCGGTGCGCCGACGACCTTCACGGTGCCGCTGTCGGCCCCGCCGATCTTCAGCACCATGGAGGGCTTGAGAGCGCCCTTGGGCAAGGCCGCCGGGCTGGGCATGACGCCCTTGGCCGTCTTCACGACCAGGTCGTAGACCTCGCCGTTCTTCTTGGCGTTGATCGTCACCTTGGACTTGATGTTCGCCGGTCCGGGCGAGTCGCAGGCGAACGCGACCGACACCTCCTTGCCGGGGAAGTCGGTCTGCCCGCCGCCCCCGCCGGAGCCGCCGCCCGAGGTGCTCGTCGACGTGCTCGCCGAGCCGCCCGTGCCGCCGCTCGACGTCACGGCGGACCCGCCGGTGTCGCCCGTGTCGCCGGACCCACCGCTCGCGGAGCTCGTGGAGCTGGTACCGCCGGAGGTCGTGGAGCTCGTACCGCCGGAAGTGGTGGAGCTCGTACCGCCGGAGGTCGTGGTGGAGGAGGAGCCGCCGGAGGTGGTGGTGGAGGAGGAGCCGCCGGAGGTCGAGCCGCCGGCGTCGGTGACCTTGATGGTGGCGCCGACGGGCACGGCCTCCTTCGGGGTGCACTTGGTGTCGGTGGAGATCGGCTTGGACACGTTGATCGTGTACTTGCCGGGGGTGAGGGTGATGTCACCCGCCTTGGTCAGCTTCAGCTTGCCCTTCATGTCGGGCAGGACCATCGGGCTGTTCTTGGGGATCGGCGGGTTCTGCCGCGGCCCCTCCATGGCGACGGTCCCGGAGTCCGCGCCGCCGACGGTGAGGACGCCGGTCGGCTTGACCGTGTCCTTGCCGAGGTCGAGCACGTCGGGGTTCTTCGAGGCGGCCTGGACGGTCTTCCAGACGATCTCCACCTCGTCGCCGACCTTCGCCTCCGCCGGCGCGGTGACGAGCACCTTCGTGGCGCCCTGCACCGGCGGAAGTCCGGAGATGGACGGCGGGATGCACTCCGTCTTGTACGAGATCTCGGCGGCCTGTGCGGGGCCGGCGGTATACAGGATCCCCGCGCCGCCGAGCATCAGCGCGACCCCGGCCGCGCTCATCCTCCGTTGCGTACTCACGCATGTCCCTTCGTCGTCGGGCTGCTGCTCTCTGGCGCTGACGGTGCGGAGTCAGGGCTGAACCACGGCAGGACCGTGGTCGGTTCCTCGTCCGCCGGGCCGCCGGGTGCGCGGGCCGCGGGGACGGAAGCACGGGTACGGGTCCGGGTGCGCGCCCGGGCACGGGTGGGGCCGCCGGTGCGCGGGCGGACCTTGTCGACGACGGCCATCCCGATCCGGAACAGCGCCGCCGGTACGACCACGGCGAGCAGCGCCCAGAAGAGCGTCACGCCCCAGGGCCTGCCGACCCCCCAGGGCTGCTCGACCAGGACCTTGCCCGCGTACCGCACGGAGAGCTGGTAGTCGCCGTGGGCGCCGGCCGTCAGTTCGGCCGGGAGCCGTACGAGGGCCTTGCCGCCGGGCGGGATGGTGCCGCGCCACTGGCGTTCCTCGTACTGCGGGGCGAACACGCCGTGGCTGGTGCCCACTTCGAAGACGGGGTCGCGGACGGCCGCGGAGCCGAGGTTGCCGACGGTGAAGACGATCTCCCGGCGCGGGGGCGCCCCGAACCAGACGAGGAGGCCGCTGGAACCGTCGAGCCGTACGGCGGCGAGGACGGCGAGCCGGCCGTCGCCCGCGGCCTCGGGGAGCGGCGCCACGGGATGCCCGGCGACGGTGAACTCCTTGTCGACGGCGTCCTGTTGCCCGGTGACCCCGGCGACGTGCACCACGCAGGGGCAGGGCTTGGGCGGTTCGGCGACCGGGAGTTTCGTGCTGAACGCGCCCCGGGCGTCGACGGTGGCGGCCCGGCCGTCGGTGTTGGCGCAGGAGTTGGTGCCGCCGATGACGCCCCTGGCGGGGGTGGCCTGCCCGCAGACGAGCAGCATGAGCAGCGCGCCGGGTTTCCAGCCGCTGCCGCTGACGGTGATCTCGCCGCCCTTGCCGCCCTCGGGCTGCGAGAGCTCGACGGCGGGCCCCGGGGCGGCGGCCGAAGGTGCCGCAGGCAGCAGCGCGAGGGCGAGGACCGCCAGCAGGGCGGCGGCCGTTCGGATCGTCCTCATGATGTCGCTCCCTCCGTGGCTCGGCCGGAAGAACAGGCCCCGCGGGACGCGCCGCGCCGCCGTATCCGCCAGGCGCCGCCGCCCGCCGCCAGGAGCAGGCCGGCCACCGCGGCAAGCGCGGGGCCCGACGCGAAGGCCGCCTCGGCGCGGGCCGTGGCGGGGGCGGCGCCCGGGGCGGTGGCGGTCAGCCGGACGGTGACGGAGTCGAGGGCGGGCGGATCGGGCCAGGGTTCGGTGCGGGCGGCCCGCTCGCCGGGCCTGAGGGTGAGCGGCAGGGGGCGCTCGGGCCGGTCGAGGACCGTGCCGATGAGGCCTTCGGCCCGGACCGCGAGGGCCGGGGCGAGGACCGTGTTGCCGCGGTTAACCAGGGTGTAGTGGAGGGTGCCCGCGTCGACGCGGACGTCCTCGACGGTGAGCGCGGCGAGCCGCGGGCCGTTCACCCGCAGCCTCAGGTCCACCCGCACCTCCCGTCCGGCGGCCGTGGCGCGGACGGTGCCGCGGTGTTCGCCGGGCGGGGTGTCGGCGGTGACGGTCACGGCGAACGGCACGTCCGCCCTGGTCCTGGCCGGCACGGTCACGCTCCGGGCGGCGAAGGCCACCGGCGCGCCCTGCCCGGTGAGGCGGACGGTGAGCGGCCCCGCGCCCGGGTTGGTCACCGACAGGGTGTCCTGGAGGACGCTGCCGGCGGGGCCCTCCAGATAGGCGTACGGCCGTCCGGCGGCGGGCGCCGCGGTCCAGGCGGGTGCCGCCGTCCGGCCGGGCGCCCCTGCGGGGGCCGCCGCGCCGGCGGAGGACGTGGCGACCGCCGGAGCCGCCGCGACCACGCCGGCGAGGGCGGTCGCGGCGGCCAGGAGGCCGGAGCGGGGGGCCGCCCGCATCAGCGTGCCGTGCGCCGGGTGAGCCAGAGGACTCCGGCGGCGCCGGTCAGCAGGACGGTGCCGCCGAGGGTGCCGAGGGCCATGGCGGAGTCGAGCGGGCCGGTCTTGGGCAGTTCCGCCCCGGAGCCGTCGTCGGCGGGCGGCGGGGTGTCCGAGCCGCCCGAGGCGCCGGTGACATCGAGTTCGAGGGACGGCTTGGGGTTGTTCTTCGGGGTGCAGACGGCCGCGTCCATGCCGAGGGCGTGGACGGTCAGCTTGCCGGCGGTGAAGGTGACCTTGCCGTTCTTCTTCGGCGTGAAGGTGCCGGTGAGGCTGCCGATGGCGATGGGCTTGAAGGCGGGGATGGCGGCGGTGTTCGGGCTGCCGGTGACCTTGACCGTGCCGGAGGCGGCGCCGCCGAGGACGAGTTCGGCGCGGGGGGTCATGACGCCCTTGGGGAGTTCGATCGGGCTGTCGGAGACGCCCTTCTCGAACGACATGGTGATCGTGTAGCCGCTGCCGCTCTTGACGGCCTTGATGTCGACGGGCGAGACCGCGCTCTTGGGCCCGATCTTCGTCTGGCACGCGTAGTTGACGTCGACGACGGCCGCCTGGGCGGCCGGGGCCGAGGCCAGTACGGTCGCGCCCGTCATCGCGACGGCCGCCGTGAGCGCGGCGGTCGTTCTCCTCCGGTTCGGCACCTTGGACACCCGAGCACCCCTCACCGCAACGAAACTGACGGTCTTTCAGATTGGCCGTCAAGGTACGCCTGAGGCCTCACGGAGGGAAGAAGCAAGAAGGAAGAGAGACGGTGAAAGTCCTGAGGGGTCCCGTGAGGGCCGCCCCGCCGGCCCCGATTCCCGTCAGGGAGCGGCGAGTTCAGCCCAGACCGTCTTGCCAGGCGAGCCGGGGGTCCGCTCGATGCCCCAGTCGAGGCAGAGCCGCTGCACGATGAACATCCCGTGCCCGCCGGGCCGGCCGGAGCGGTGCGGGGTGCGCGGCGCGGGCTGACCGGCGCCGCGGTCGGTGACTTCGAGGCGCAGGACGGCGGACCTGCGCAGGACGCGCAGCCGCTCGGGGCCCTCGGCGTGCAGACAGGCGTTGGTGACGAGTTCGGAGACGACCAGCAGGACGTCCTCGGCGGCGGCCCTGCGGTCGGCGGTGGCGGCGGGCAGCCAGCCCCACTCCTGGAGCGCGGTCCTCGTGAAGTCGCGGGCGAGCGGCACCGTACCGCTGGTCTCGCCGAGGGCGAGCGTACGGACGTCGGGATCGCGGTCCATCAGCGCTTCACCTCACCGGTTGACGAGACAGGGTGGACGGGGCAGAGGGGCGGAACGTGGTTCGGGACGTACGGGCCGTGCCGGGGCGCCGCGGCGGCGCCGGTCTCAGCCGGGGAGCGCCGTGGCGAGCGTCTCGTGGAGGGTGAAGACGGCTTCCGCGCCCGTGATGTGGAACACCCGGGCCACCGGGGGCCGCATCGCCACCAGATGGACGCCACCGCCGGCCGCGTCCGCCCTGAGCCGGGCGCCGAGCAGCACGTTCAGCCCGGTCGAGTCGCAGAACTCCAGGCCCGAGCAGTCGACGACGAGCCGGGAACGGCCCGCGTCGAGCGCGCTGTCCAGCGGGGCGCTCAGGATTCCGGCGGTGTGGTGATCGAGCTCACCCACGGGGGTGAGGAGTTCGCTCGCGCCGTCCACGGTCCGGACCTCGACCCGCAGCCGGGCGGGCTGCGCGCTGCCGATGTGCTGGCGGTCCATGACCGTGCCTCTTCTCGCTCTCGCGGATGCCGACTGACGTGCGTCGAACCCTACAAGCGAGGCACCCTTCCTTGCACCCATGGGCTGGTGCATATCGGCACGAAACGGATTATTGGCACTTGCAACGATCAGCGTCGAGCAGGTAGGGCTAGAAGGGAACACCCGACACGACCGGCTTCGGAGGCGCCGCAAACCGCAGCAGAAGAACAACGAAGGAGACTCATGTCACCCCGGCTCGACGCCCCGCGTACCCCCGACGCGCCGTCGGCAGCGCTCGGCCTCACCGTCCCCGCCGACGTACCCCTCGACCGGATCGCACCGGTCGACTCCCGCGCCCTCTCCAAGCAGCTCTTCGCCCGGCTCGCGGAGCTCGAAGAGGGCACCCACGAGCACGCGTACGTCCGCAACACGCTCGTCGAACTCAACCTCGCCCTCGTCAGGTTCGCCGCCGCGCGCTACGGCACCCGCAGCGAACCGATGGAGGACATCGTCCAGGTCGGCACCATCGGCCTCATCAAGGCGATCGACCGCTTCGAACTCGCCCGCGGGGTCGAGTTCCCCACCTTCGCCATGCCGACGATCATCGGCGAGATCAAGCGCTTCTTCCGCGACACCTCGTGGTCCGTCCACGTGCCCCGGCGGCTCCAGGAACTCCGCCTCGACCTCGCCAGGGTCGGCGACGAGCTCTCCCAGCGGCTCGACCGCTCCCCCACCGCCGCCGAACTCGCCGACGCGCTCGGCATCTCCACCGAGGAGGTCGTCGAGGGCATGACCGCGAGCAACGCCTACACCGCGGCCTCGCTCGACGCCCAGCCCGACGAGGAGGACGGTTCGGGCGGCGAGACCGCCCTCGCGGACCGGCTCGGCTACGAGGACCACGGCCTCACCGGCATCGAGTACGTCGCCTCACTCAAGCCGATGATCGCCTCCCTCCCCGAACGCGAACGCCTCATCCTCTCCCTCCGCTTCGTCACCGGCCTCACCCAGTCCGAGATCGGCGCCGAGCTCGGCATCTCCCAGATGCACGTCTCCCGCCTCCTCTCCCGCACCCTCACCCGCCTCCGCCACGGCCTCACCCTCGACGAATAGCCCCACCCCCACCGAAACCGGCTGGCCCCTCCCGGGGCCCCACCGGTACCTTCGCCTGCCCTGAACGACACACGGAGAGAGCGAGCGAGCATCATGACCGGCGACACCAGCCCGACGACGACACTGTGGCGCCCCACCGGGCCCGTCGAGCTGGAGCTCGTACAGGAGCTGGAGTGGCGCGCCTGGCCACCGCGCCTGCCGGAGCAGCCGATCTTCTACCCGGTGCTCAACGAGGACTACGCGATCAGGATCGCCCGCGACTGGAACGTGAAGCACGACGGAGCCGGTTACGTGACCCGGTTCGAGGTCGACACCGAGTTCCTGCGCAGGTACCCGGTACAGCAGGCCGGTGGCCGGACGATCCTGGAGCTGTGGGTGCCGGCGGAGGAGCTCGCGGAGTTCAACGCGCACATCGTGGGCGTGATCGAGGTCGTCCACGAGTTCCGCTGATCAGGCGCGGCGCTTGACGTCCTGGCAGGTGATGTCCGGGGAGGCGGCGTAGGGGTCGAGGGTGGTGTGGGTGCCGTCGTAGGTGGCGGAGAGGCAGAGTTCGCCGCCCATGGAGCGGAGGTCGAGGGTGAAGGTGACCTGGCCGGGGGTCTGCTGGGGGAGGTGGAGGCGGTAGGGGATGTCGTAGCCGAGGCCGCGGAGGGTCTGGGTGACGGCGGCGGGGGTGGCGGGGGTGGTGCCGTGCAGGGCCTTCGAGAGGCGCTTGCCGTGGAGGGGGGCCGCGCACTTGTCGACGTCGGTCAAGTCGTGTTCCTGGCGGGCGCGTTCGAAGTTCCAGGGGGTCGGGGCGGGCGGGGTCGCGTCCTCGACGGGGGGCTCGGGCGGGGCGCTCGGGCCCGTGTGCGGCGTGCTGTCCGGCTCCACGGGCAGGGGGCCGGTGGGCGGGGCGTCCACGCAGGGTTCGGCGACCTTGAGCAGGAACTGCATGTATCTCAGCTCGGCCGCCTGCTCCTCGGGCGTGCGGTTCGGGTCGTCGGCGGGGTCGACGGCGGGCGCCGTGGGCGTACGGGTGGGCGTCGGGGCGGGCGACGCGGAGCTCGTGGCCCCGGCCCCGGGCCCGGACGCGTCGAGGCGGGCGCTTCCCCCGCTCTCCGTACCGCAGGCGGTGAGGGCGAGGGCGGAGAGCGCGGCGAGCGCGAGACCGCGGCGGATTCGGCTGGGGAGCGGGGAGGTCGAAGTCATGATCACAGTCTGGGCGGGGGCTGATCGCCCCCGCCTGAGTACGTCTACTCAACCGGGTGCTCAGACCACGCGCACGCCCCTGCGCCAGACCTCCGATACCAGCGGGACGCCGGGCCGGTAGGCCAGGTGGACGTGGGACGGGGCGTCGAGGACGGTGAGGTCCGCGCGGGCGCCGGGGGACAGCCGGCCGACGTCGGTGCGGCGGAGGGCCGCGGCGCCGCCGGCGGTGGCGGACCAGACGGCCTCGTCGGGGGTCATGCCCATGTCCCGTACGGCGAGGGCGATACAGAAGGGGACGGAGGAGGTGAAGGAGGAGCCGGGGTTGCAGTCCGTGGACAGGGCGACGGTGACGCCCGCGTCCAGGAGGCGGCGGGCGTTCGGCCACTCGGCGCGGGTGGAGAACTCCGCCCCCGGGAGGAGCGTGGCCACCGTGTTGCCGGAGGCCAGCGCGTCGACGTCCTCGTCCGTCAGATGCGTGCAGTGGTCCGCGCTCGCCGCGTCGAGCTCCACCGCCAGCTGGACACCGGGGCCGTACGTGAGCTGGTTGGCGTGCACCCGGGGGTGCAGGCCCTTCGCCTTGCCGGCGGTGAGGATCGCCCGGGCCTGGTCGCCGTCGAACGCGCCCTTCTCGCAGAAGACGTCCACCCAACGGGCGTACGGGGCGCAGGCGTCCAGCATCTCGCCCGTCACGAGCTCCACGTACGCCGCCGGGTCGTCCGCGTAGTCCGGCGACACGATGTGCGCGCCGAGGTAGGTGACCTCGTCGGTGTGCTCGGCCGCGATGCGCAGGGCGCGGGCCTCGTCCTCGACGGTCAGGCCGTAGCCGGACTTGGTCTCGAACGTCGTGGTGCCCTGCGCGAGGGCCTCGCGCAGGTAGCGGGCCACGTTGGCCGACAGCTCGGCGTCCGAGGCGGCGCGGGTCGCCGCGACGGTGGTCCGGATGCCGCCCGCCTTGTAGGGCTGGCCGGACATGCGGGCGTTGAACTCGGCGGTGCGGTCGCCGGCGAAGACGAGGTGGGAGTGGGAGTCGACGAAGCCGGGGAGGACGGCGCGTCCGCCCGCGTCGACGCGGCGGTCGGCGACGGGCGCGGCGGCGGCCGGGCCGGCCCAGGCGACGGTCGCGCCGTCGAGGACGAGGGCGGCGTCCTGGATCAGGCCGAGGGGGCCTTCACCGAGGGCCGGGTCGTTGGTGACGAGGGTGGCGATGTTCGTGATGAGCGTCGTCGTCATGCTGCTCTCCGGTGGGGGGCTGGGGGTTCGGGTGCGGGCAGGTGGCCCGGGTGTCAGCCCCTCAGCGCGGCGATCGCGTCCGCGAGGGCCTTGCCGACGTCGGGGACGGAGGTGTGGAAGCCGTCGCGGACGATGTGGCGGCCGCCGACGACGACGTGCCGGACGTCGGAGGCGGTGGCGGCGAAGACGGCGGTCTCGGCGGCGAGGCGGGGGACGGGGCCCGCGGTGCGGACGGTGTCGAGGGCGATGGTGGCGAAGTCGGCGAGGGCGCCTTCCTCGAGGACGCCGGCGTCCTGCCAGCCGAGGGCGGCGTGGCCGTCGGCGGTGGCGGCGCGGAGCAGCGCGGCGGCGGTCCAGTGGCCGCGGGTGCGGGTGCGGAGGCGCTCGTTGAGCTCCATGGCCCGCGCTTCCTCCAGGAGGTCGACGACGGCGTGGCTGTCGCTGCCGAGGGAGAGCGGGGAGCCGGCGCGCTGGAGGGCGACGGCGGGTCCGATGCCGTCGGCGAGGTCGCGCTCGGTCGTGGGGCACATGCAGGTGCCGGTGGACGTGGAGCCGATGAGGGCGATGTCCGCGTCCGTCATGTGGGTGTTGTGGACGCCGGTGGTGCGGGGGCTGAGGACGCCGTGCTCCGCGAGGAGCTGGGTGGGCGTCATGCCGTGCGCGGCGAGGCAGGCGTCGTTCTCGGCGGTCTGCTCCGAGAGGTGGACGTGCAGGGGCGCGTTCCGTTCGGACGCCCAGGCGGCGACGGTCGCGAGCTGGTCGGCGGGGACGGCGCGTACGGAGTGGATGGCCGCGCCGACGCGTACGCCCTCCCGGTCCTTGAGCGCCGAGACCCGCTCGGCCCACTTCTCCGCCGTGCCGTCGGTGAAGCGGAGCTGGTGCTGCTCGGGGGCGGCGCCGAAGCCGGAGGAGAGGTAGGCGGTGTCGAGGAGGGTGATGCGGATGCCGGCCTCGGCGGCGGCGGCGATGAGCGCCTCGCCCATCGTGTTGGGGTCGGCGTAGGGGGTGCCGCCGGGCGCGTGGTGGAGGTAGTGGAACTCGCCGACGGAGGTGATGCCGGCCAGCGCCATCTCCGCGTACACCGCGCGGGCGAGGGCGAAGTAGCTGTCGGGGGTGAGGCGTTGGGCGACGGTGTACATGACCTCGCGCCAGGTCCAGAAGGTCCCGGAGCCGACCTGGACGGTGCCGCGCAGGGCGCGGTGGAAGGCGTGCGAGTGGGCGTTGGAGAGGCCGGGGACGGTGAGGCCGTGGAGGGCCACGGCGCCGGGGGGCGGGGTCGCCACGCCGGTCCGGACCGCGGTGACGCGGCCGTCGGCGACCTCCAGGGCCACGTCCGGCTCGACGTGGGTGTCGAGCCAGGCGTGTTCCAGCCAGTACGTCGTCAGCGGCACGCCAGTTCCTCCAGTACGTCGGCGAGTGCGAGGACCCCGGCCACGCAGTCGTCCTCGGCCGCGGATTCGGCCGGGGAGTGCGAGACGCCGGTGGGGTTCCGTACGAACAGCATGGCGGTCGGGATCGACTCGGACAGGATGCCCGCGTCGTGTCCGGCGCCGGTGCCGAGCACCGGGACCTTCCCGGAGGCGCCGAGGATGCGGGACAGCTCGTCGCGCAGGGTGTGCGAGAAGTCCACGATCGGGGTGAAGGACTCCTGGACGACGGCGAGGTCGATGCCGTGCCGTTCGGCGTGGGCGCGGGCCTCGGCCTCGATGCCGGCGACGACCTTGTCCAGGGAGCCCTGGTCGGCGGCGCGGGCGTCGAGCCAGCCGCGGACCATGGACGGGATGGCGTTGACGCCGTTGGGTTCGACGGCGATCTTGCCGAAGGTGGCGACGGCGCCGGCGAGTTCGGCCTCGCGGCGGGCGGCGAGGACGGTCTCGGCGTAGGTGAGCATCGGGTCGCGTCGGTCGACCAGGCGGGTGGTGCCCGCGTGGTTGGCCTCGCCGGCGAAGTCGTACCGCCAGCGGCCGTGCGGCCAGATGGCGGAGGCGATGCCGACGGCGTCCCCGGAGAGGTCGAGGGCGCGGCCCTGCTCGACGTGCAGTTCGACGAAGGCGCCGATGCGGGCGAGCCGCTCGGGGTCGGCGCCGATCGTCGAGGGGTCGTGTCCGGCGGCCTCCATGGCCTGCGGGAGGGAGATCCCGTCGGCGTCGCGGAGCTCGTACGCCTGCTCCTTCGTGAGGCGGCCGGCGGTGAGGCGGGACCCGACGCAGGCGAGGCCGAAGCGGGCGCCTTCCTCGTCGCCGAAGTTGACGATGGCGAGGGGGCGCTTGAAGGAGACGCCGCGCTTGCGGAGCTCGTCGAGGGCGGCGAAGGAGGAGACGACGCCGAGGGGGCCGTCGAAGGCGCCGCCGTCGGGGACGGAGTCCAGGTGGGAGCCGGTGACGACGGCGTCGCCGGCCGTCGGGTCGCCGAGCCAGGCCCACTGGTTGCCGTTGCGGTCGGTCTCGACGTCCAGGCGGCGGGCCTCGGCCTGCATCCGGAACCAGAGCCGGCAGTCGGCGTCGGCGGCGGTCCAGGCGTAGCGGCGGTAGCCGCCGGAGTCGGCGTTGCGGCCGATGGGGGCGAGGCTGCGCCACATGGCGTGGAACGACGGGGAGGACGGGGTGGCCGGCGCGGCCGGGGAGGCGGACTCCCCGGCCGTGCCGTCGTGGGACGAGGTCACGCGGAGTCACCCTCGCGCATCGGGACGCGGACGCCCTTCTCGTCGGCGACGCGTTCGGCGATGTCGTAGCCGGCGTCGACGTGGCGGATGACGCCCATGCCGGGGTCGTTGGTGAGCACGCGGCGGATCTTCTCGCCGGCGAGCTTGGTGCCGTCGGCGACGGAGACCTGGCCGGCGTGGATGGAGCGGCCCATGCCGACGCCGCCGCCGTGGTGGATGGAGACCCAGGAGGCGCCGGAGGCGACGTTGACCATGGCGTTGAGCAGCGGCCAGTCGGCGATGGCGTCGGAGCCGTCGAGCATGGCCTCGGTCTCGCGGTACGGGGAGGCGACGGAGCCGCAGTCGAGGTGGTCGCGGCCGATCGCGAGGGGGGCGGCGAGGGTGCCGTCGGCGACCATGTCGTTGAACATGTCGCCGGCCTTGTCGCGCTCGCCCTGGCCGAGCCAGCAGATGCGGGCGGGCAGGCCCTGGAAGTGGACGCGCTCGCCGGCCATCTTGATCCAGCGGTGCAGGGACTCGTTCTCGGGGAAGAGGTCGAGGATCGCCTTGTCCGTCTTGTGGATGTCGCTCGCCTCGCCGGAGAGGGCGGCCCAGCGGAACGGGCCCTTGCCCTCGCAGAACAGCGGGCGGATGTAGGCGGGGACGAAGCCGGGGAAGGCGAAGGCGCGGTCGTAGCCGGCGAGCTGGGCCTCGCCGCGGATCGAGTTGCCGTAGTCGAAGACCTCGGCGCCCGCGTCCATGAAGCCGACCATGGCCTCGACGTGCTTGGCCATCGACTCGCGGGAGCGCTGGGTGAAGCCGGCCGGGTCCTTGGCGGCCGCGTCGGCCATGTCGTCGAAGGCGACGCCGATCGGCAGGTAGGACAGCGGGTCGTGGGCCGAGGTCTGGTCGGTCACGATGTCGATGGGGGCGCCCTCGGCGAGCATCTGCGGGAGCAGTTCGGCGGCGTTGCCGAGGAGGCCGATGGAGAGCGGGCGGCGGGCGTCGCGGGCCTCGGTCGCCAGCTGGAGGGCGTGGGCGAGGTTGTCGGCCTTGACGTCCAGGTAGCGGTGCTCGATGCGGCGCTCGATGGCGCGCGGGTCGACGTCGACGCAGATGGCGACGCCGTCGTTCATCGTCACGGCGAGGGGCTGGGCGCCGCCCATGCCGCCGAGGCCGGCGGTGAGGGTGATGGTGCCGGCGAGGGTGCCGTTGAACTTCTTCGCGGCGACGGCGGCGAAGGTCTCGTAGGTGCCCTGGAGGATGCCCTGGGTGCCGATGTAGATCCAGGAGCCGGCGGTCATCTGGCCGTACATGGTGAGGCCGAGGTGCTCCAGGCGGCGGAACTCCTCCCAGTTGGCCCAGTCGCCGACCAGGTTGGAGTTGGCGAGGAGGACGCGGGGGGCCCACTCGTGGGTCTGCATGACGCCGACGGGGCGGCCGGACTGGACGAGCATGGTCTCGTCCTGCTTGAGGGTGCGCAGGGTGCGGACCATGGCGTCGAAGGAGCGCCAGTCGCGGGCGGCCTTGCCGGTGCCGCCGTAGACGACGAGCTTGTCGGGGTGCTCGGCGACCTCGGGGTCGAGGTTGTTCTGGAGCATCCGGAGGGCGGCTTCCTGCTGCCATCCCAGGGCGCTCAGTTCCGTACCGCGGGCTGCTCGTACGGGGCGGGGTCCTGACATGGCGGTGCCTCCTCGAAATGTCGTTCAGATATTCACATCCTGACTTGCTGAATAGTTGTAGTCAACAGGGGCGGCCTCACCCGTACCGGTGAAGGGATGCACCAGGATGGGCCGCATGGCCTCCTACCGTCGTGATCTCGCCGTCCGAGCCTCCGTCGACCAAGGACTCCTCTCCCCCGCCGAACCGGTCGTCGCCCTCCTCGACACCGCCGGCATCCGCGCCTCCGCCGCCGCCCTGACCAGCGCCTTCGCCGCCGTCACCGACGCCCACGTGCTGCACGCCTTCGCCGTGAAGGCCGCCCCCCTCGTCCCCGTCCTGCGCCTGCTCCACGAGGCGGGGCTCGGCGTCGAGGTCGCCAGCCCCGGCGAGCTGGCCCTCGCCCGCGCCGCCGGAATCCCGCCCGGCCACACCGTGCTCGACTCCCCCGCGAAGACTCCGGCCGAGCTCCGCCAGGCCCTCGCGCTCGGCATCGCCGTCAACGCCGACAACCTCCAGGAGCTGGCCAGGCTCGACGCGCTCGTCGCCTCCGCACCCACCGCCTCACCCCTCGGACTCCGGGTGAACCCGCAGGTCGGAGCCGGTTCCATCGGCGCGCTCTCGACCGCGACGGCCACCTCCAAGTTCGGCGTCGCCCTCCGCGACGAGGGCGCCCGCAAGGGCGTCGTCCAGGCGTACCTGGAGCGGCCCTGGCTGACCAGGCTGCACACCCACACCGGCTCCCAGGGCATTCCGCTCGCCCTGATGGCGGAGGGCGTCGGCGAGGCGTACGCGCTGGCCGAGGAGATCAACCGGGCGGCCGGCCGGCAGCAGATCGACACCGTCGACATCGGCGGCGGCCTGCCGGTCAACTTCGCCTCCGACGAGGAGACCCCGACGTACGCCGAGTACGCCCGGCTGCTCGCCGACACCGCCCCCGGACTCTTCGACGGCCGCTACCGCCTCGTCACCGAGTTCGGCCGCTCCCTGCTCGCCAAACACGGCACGGTCCTCGCCCGGGTCGAGTACACGAAGACCTCCGGCGGCCGCCCCATCGCCGTCACCCACGCCGGCGTCCAGCTCGCCACCCGAACGGTCTACGCCCCCGACTCCTGGCCACTGCGCGTCCTCGCGTACGACTCCGAGGGCCGCCCCAGGGCCGGTGACGTCACCGTCCAGGACGTGGCGGGCCCCGCCTGCTTCGCCGGGGACCTGATCGCCACCGGGCGCGCCCTGCCGCTGCTGCACCCCGGCGACGTCGTGGCCGTCCCGGACACCGGCGCCTACTACTTCGCCCACCACTACGCCTACAACAGCCTGCCCCGCCCCGCGATCCACGGCTTCACGGTGGCCCCCGACGGGGCGGTGACCTTCGCGACCGTACGCAAGGCCCAGACGCTCGACGAGATCGTCGCCGAGGCGGGCGGGGCGCGCGCGGACGCTCTCACCCCCTAGGACTCGGGGTGCGGCGGACCGGCGGCGCGGTTTCGATGAGGGCATGACTGCTACGCGTACGGACACCACCTCCGTCGTCGTCGAGCGCCGGGTCGCCGCCTCTCCGGGCCGGGTCTGGGAGGCGATCACCGACCTGCGGGACCTGCCCCGGGTGCTGAGCGGGGTCGAGCGGGTGGAGGTGCTCACCGAGGGCGTCTTCGGCGTGGGCACCCGCTGGCGCGAGACCCGGCGGATGCTCGGCAAGGAGGCCACCGAGGAGATGACCGTGACCGAGTGCGAGGCGCCCGAGCGGTACGTCACGGCGGCCGACTCGCACGGCATGCACTACGTCTCCGAGCTCACCCTGGCCTCCGACGGCAGCGGCGGCACCACCCTGCGGATGGCCTTCTCGGCCCGTCCGACCGGCGGCCGCGCCCCGGGATTCCTCGCCCGGCTGCTCGCCCGCTTCGGCGCGAAGGCGGTCGCCAAGGCGCTGGCGAAGGACCTGTCCGACATCGCGAACGCCGTCGAGTCCCGTCTCTGATCCCTCCGTCCGGCACCCCGCGGATCAATTTCCGTCAGACCCAGGCATGTTCCGATGGAAAATGCCAGAACGCCCACCCGAGGCCGGAACGTTCAGTAGCGTCACCGTCACTGCCGTACGTTCGCACGCCGCATCGGGAGGGGAATCCGCGTGCCCGGAATCGACGAGTGCCTTCTGGAGGCCATGGCCCTGCCAGGCGCTCGCGGAGCCTCCCTGGTCGACTGGACCAGCGGGCTCGCCCTCGGGACGGCGGGTGACTCACCGACCGGCGACCACGAGACCACGGCCGCCGAGACCGCCGAACTCGCCCGCGCCGCCGCCGAGTTCGACTCCTTCACGACGACCGCCCCGACACCCGGGGAGATACCCGCCGGCCCGCCCGTCGAGGACCTGATCGTCACCACCCGCGCCGGCTACCACGTCCTGCGCTTCGTCGAGACCTCCTTCGACAGCAGCGTCTTCCTCCACCTGTGGCTCGACCGCGACACCGGCAACCTCGCCCTCGCCCGCCTCCGGCTGCGCGACCTCGCCGAGAGGCTGGTCCTCGGATGAGCGCCGTCGCCACCCCCGTCTCCCCCATGCTGGTCCGGCTCGCCGCCGAGAAGGCCACCGGCGCCCTGCTCCGCGACCACGGCACCCTCTACCTCGTCGACGGCCGCGTCGTGCACGCCGAGTCCCCCGCCGCCCCCGGCGTCGACGTCCTCCTGACCGCCGGCGGCCGGCTCCCCCGCGAAGGCTGGGACGAGGCCGTCGACCGGGCCGGCGCCCACCGGGCCGTCGGCCGCTTCCTCGTCGACAGCGGCCGGCTGCACGACGGCGAGCTGGAGATCTGCCACCTCGGCGCCGTCTTCGACGCCGCCTTCTTCGCCCTCTCCCCCACCAGCGGCCCCACCCGCTTCCGGTACGGGGTCGGGCACTGGTTCGGCACCGTGCGGCCGGTCTCCGCCGAGGCCGTCGAGCGCGAGACCGTCCGCCGCCGCGAACTCCTCGACGCCGTCTGGCCGTACGCCTCCGTCGACACCGCCCCCGTCGTGCCGCGCCCCGCCGCCCCCGGCCAGAGCGTCGGCGCCCGCCAGCGGGCCCTGCTCGCCGCCGCCGACGGGGAGCGGACCCCGGCCGAGCTCGCCCGGCTGCTCGGCCGCCCCGCCTTCCACACCCTGCTCGACGTACGGCGGCTGGCCGCCGCCGGGCTCGTCGCCACACCCCCCGAACCCGACTCCGTACCGCCGGCGCCGGCGCCCTTACCGGCCCCGCGGGTCACGGATCCCGACATCGCCCTGCTGCGCCGGCTCCGTGACGCCCTGGAGGCACACCTGTGATGAGGCGTGCCCTGCGCCTGCGCGCCGAAAGGAAACAGCTCATGACGGCAGAAGCCGAGGTCCTCGGCGAACTCAGACGGCTGCGCGCCCGGCTGCCCCAGCTGACCGGGGCGCTCGCGGCGAGCGCCGACGGACTCGTCCTCGCCCACGACACCGTCGACGGCGAGGCGGAGAGCGTGGCCGCGCTGACGGCGGCGGCGCTCGGCGTCGGCCAGCGGCTGACCGACTCCACCGGCCAGGGCCGCTTCCGCGAGCTCCTGGTCCGCGGCGAGGACGGCTACGTCGCGACGTACGCGGCGGGCGGCGCGGCCGTCCTGACCCTGCTCGCCGAGCCCCGGATCAACGTCGGGCGGCTCCACCTGGAGGCCCGCCGGTCCAGCGCCCGGATAGGGGAGCTCGTCGACGGCGCACTGGAACGCAAAGACCTGAACTGACCCGTCCGAACAGCACACCCGCTCACCCGAAAAGGAAGTACGACACCATGGCGAACACCGAGACCTCCCTCAAGGAAGCGGCCTCCATCAGCGGTGCGATCGGCGCCGCGCTGGTCGACTACACCAGCGGCATGGCGCTCGGCACCATCGGCGGCGGCAAGGAGCTCGACCTGAACGTGGCGGCGGCGGCCAACACCGACGTCGTCCGGGCGAAGGTCCAGGCGATGCAGCTGCTCGGCCTCGGCGACGAGATCGAGGACATCCTGATCACCCTCGGCCGGCAGTACCACCTGATCAGGCTGCTGAAGGGCCGCGGCACCAACGGCCTGTTCCTCTACCTGGCCCTGGACAAGGAGACCGCGAACCTCGCGATGGCCCGCCACCGCCTGAAGCAGATCGAGTCCGAGCTGGAGATCTGACCCTCCCCACCGCCTACTCGACGAACAGGCCCCGCGCCGCCGCCTTCGCGTCGAACTCCTCCAGGCGCGCCTGCGCGTCCGGGAGCTCGTCCGCCATGGCCTCCAGGAGGACCCGGCCGAGCATCATCGGGGCGCAGGCGGTGTCGAAGGCGAGCCCGGTGCCGACGGCGGCCGGGATGAGGACGTCGCTGTGGGCGGCGACGGGCGCGAACGCCGACTCGGCGACGGTCACGACCGCGAGCCCGGCCGCCCGCGCGTACTCCAGGGCCTCGACGACCTCGCGGGCGTGCCGGGGCAGCGCGAAGCACAGCAGGGCACTGGCCCCGGCCCGTACGGCCGCGTCGACGCGGTCCGTGAGCATCGAGCCGCCCTCGTCGAGGAGGCGGACGTCGGGGTGCACCTTGGCGGCGAAGTAGGCGAAGCCGCGGGCCTGCGAGGAGGCGGCCCGCAGTCCGAGCACCGGCAGCGGGCGGGAGCCGGCGAGCAGCCGGCCGGCCCGCTCGACGGGCGCCGGGTCGGCGAGCAGCCCGGCGAGGTGCCGCAGGTTCTCGATCTCGGCGAGCACGGCCTGCTGGTACTCGTTCTCCTGCGCCCGCTGGGGTTCGGCCTCGGGCGGCGCGACCTCCCGCAGGTGCTTGCGGAGCGCCGGGTAGCCGTCGAAGCCGAGGGCGACGGCGAAGCGGGTGACGGAGGGCTGGCTGACCCCGGCGAGCTCGGCGAGCTCGACGCTGGACAGGAACGGCACGTCGTTGGCGCGACGCACCATGCAGTGGGCGATCCGCCGCTGCGTGGGCGTCAGCCGGTGCCCCTCGAAGAGCGCCTGCAGCCGACCGGCCGGGCTGTCGCTCATGCCGCCCCCTCACCTATTCACCAGCGAATGACTCTGCATAAGGATATGCAGTCCGGTGAGGAGAGCGAAAGGAGTGGCGCGGGGACCGCCGCACCCCCGTGAACGGGGGGCGGGACGACGGCGGTCCCCGCGGGGGACACGGGCCCGGGTCAGGGCCGGTCTCCGCGTCCGCGGCGTCGTGGGAGACCCGGGAGCCGCTCCGGAAGTCCTTGACGCCGACAGACCCCACTGTGCCGTGCGGGTGTTAAGCGGGTGCTGCGGGCACGTGTCACGCTCGTACCGGTTGTACGAAGAACCCGTTTCACGCCCCGCCGCACACCGTTCTCGGGACTACTTCCCGCCGCCGGCCAGGAAGGCCAGCAGGTCCTGGCGGCTGACGACACCGGTCGGCTTGCCCTCGACCAGCACGATCGCCGCGTCGGCGGCGTCGCCCAGGACCGACATGAGGGCGGCGACCGGCTCGCCCGAGCCGACCTGCGGCAGCGGCGCGCTCATGTGCCGCTCCAGCGGGTCCTCAAGGGAGGCGCGCTGGGTGAAGAGGGCGTCGAGCAGCTCGCGCTCGACGACCGAGCCGACGACCTCCGCGGCCATCACGTCGGGGTGGCCGGCGCCGGGCTTCACGATGGGCATCTGGGAGACGCCGTACTCGCGCAGCACCTCGATGGCCTGGCCGACGGTCTCGTCCGGGTGCATGTGGACGAGCGAGGGCAGGACGCCCTCCTTGTGGCGCAGGACGTCGGCGACGGTGGCGGTGGAGGTGTCCTCAAGGAAGCCGTGGCCGGCCATCCACTCGTCGCTGAAGATCTTCGACATGTAGCCGCGGCCGGAGTCCGGCAGCAGGACGACCACGACGTCGTCGGGGCCGAGCTCCTTCGCGACCTCCAGGGCGGCGACGACCGCCATGCCGCAGGAACCGCCGACGAGGAGGCCCTCCTCCTTGGCGAGGCGGCGGGTCATCTGGAAGGAGTCCTTGTCGGAGACCGCGACGATCCGGTCCGTCACGTTCCGGTCGTAGGCGGTCGGCCAGAAGTCCTCGCCGACGCCCTCGACCAGGTACGGGCGGCCCGAGCCGCCCGAGTAGACGGAGCCCTCGGGGTCGGCGCCGACGACCTTGACCGCCCCGCCGCTGACCTCCTTGAGGTAGTTGCCGGTGCCGGAGATCGTGCCGCCGGTGCCGACGCCCGCCACGAAGTGGGTGATCTTCCCGTCCGTCTGCTCCCAGAGCTCGGGACCGGTGGTCTCGTAGTGGGAGCGCGGGTTGTTCGGGTTGGAGTACTGGTCGGGCTTCCAGGCGCCCGGCGTCTCACGGACGAGGCGGTCCGACACGTTGTAGTACGAGTCGGGGTGCTCGGGGTCGACGGCGGTCGGGCAGACCACGACCTCGGCGCCGTACGCCCGCAGCACGTTGATCTTGTCGAGCGACACCTTGTCGGGGCAGACGAAGATGCACTTGTAGCCCTTCTGCTGGGCCACGATCGCCAGGCCGACGCCGGTGTTGCCCGAGGTGGGCTCGACGATGGTGCCGCCGGGCTTGAGCGCGCCGCTCGCCTCGGCCGCCTCGATCATGCGGACGGCGATGCGGTCCTTGACCGAGCCGCCGGGGTTGAAGTACTCGACCTTGGCCAGGACGGTCGCCTGAATGCCCGCTGTGACGTTGTTGAGCTTCACCAGCGGGGTGTTGCCGACGAGGCTGATCATCGAGTCGTGGAATTGCACCGTAATCTCCGGGGTCTCCGTAATGGTGTGGCCAGCGTATGCGTAGTCGGAGCGGGTTACGGGGCAGTTAGACCCTGAACGGCTTGAAGGAGGTGATGGCCCCATGTCGAGGGCGAGGGTGGCGCGGCGCATCGCGGCGGGTGCCGCGTACGGCGGCGGCAGCATCGGGCTGCTCGGGGTGGCGGCGGTCGGGGTCCTGCTGGCCGAGATGCAGCTCGCCAAGCGGACCGTCGGGGGCGGGGCGGCGCCGCTGCCCCCGGGGGCGGACGGACTCTACGGCCGCGCCTTCGGCACGGAGGACCCCCTGCGGCTGGCCCTTCTGGGTGATTCCACGGCGGCCGGCCAGGGAGTGCGCCGCTCGGGTCAGACCCCCGGCGCGCTGCTCGCGTCCGGGCTCGCGGCGGTGGCCGAGCGGCCGGTGGTCCTGCGGAACGTGGCGCTCTCCGGAGCCCGCTCCGACGACCTCGAACGCCAGGTGTCGCTGCTGCTCGCCCAGCCGCTCGGGCCGCCCGACGTCTGCGTCATCATGATCGGCGCGAACGACGTCACCCACCGGCTGCCGGCCACCGAGTCCGTACGACTCCTTGCCGCGGCGGTCCGCCGGCTGCGGACGACCGGCGCCGAGGTCGTCGTCGGCACCTGCCCCGACCTCGGCACCATCGAGCCCGTCTACCAGCCGCTGCGCTGGCTGGCCCGGCGGGCCTCCCGGCAGCTCGCGGCGGCGCAGACGATCGTCGTCGTCGAGCAGGGCGGGCGGACGGTGTCGCTCGGCGACCTGCTCGGGCCCGAGTTCGCCGCGAACCCCCGGGAGATGTTCGGCGTCGACAGCTTCCACCCCTCGGCGGAGGGGTACGCGACCGCCGCGATGGCCGTCCTGCCCACGCTCTGCGCCGCCCTCGGCGTCTGGCCCGAGGCCGACCGCCTGGAGCCCGCCCGCCGCGAGAACATCCTCCCGGTCGCCAAGGCGGCCGCCGAGGCCGCCCAGGAGGCCGGCACCGAGGTCACCGGCGCCCGCGCCCCCTGGGCCCTCCTCAAGCACCGGCGCCGGCGGCGCCTCCCCCTCCCGGCCGGCACGCCCGCCCCCGAGGAGGCCCAGACCTGAGCGAGCGCTTAGAAAAGAGGTGGGGGTCACAGTGATGGGACGGTGACCGCGGCAGTACGTACGGGTAACTTCCTAGTCGGTCCGCCTACTCCGCACCCTCATGGAGCCGTGATGCCCGAAGCAGTGATCGTCTCGACCGCCCGCTCGCCCATCGGCCGGGCCTTCAAGGGCTCCCTCAAGGACCTGCGGCCGGACGACCTGACCGCGACCATCGTCCAGGCCGCCCTGGCGAAGGTGCCGGAGCTGGACCCGCGCGACATCGACGACCTGATGCTGGGCTGCGGCCTGCCCGGCGGCGAGCAGGGCAACAACCTGGGCCGGATCGTGGCCGTGCAGATGGGCATGGACCACCTGCCGGGCTGCACGATCACCCGCTACTGCTCCTCCTCGCTGCAGACCTCCCGGATGGCGCTGCACGCCATCAAGGCCGGCGAGGGCGACGTCTTCATCTCGGCCGGTGTCGAGATGGTGTCCCGCTTCGTGAAGGGCAACTCGGACTCGCTGCCGGACACGCACAACCCGTTCTTCGCCGAGGCCGAGGCCCGCACCGCCGAGGTCGCCGCCTCCGAGGGCTCCACCTGGCACGACCCGCGCGAGGACGGCATCGTCCCCGACGCGTACATCGCGATGGGCCAGACCGCCGAGAACCTGGCCCGCCTGAAGGGCATCAGCCGCCAGGAGATGGACGAGTTCGGCGTGCGGTCGCAGAACCTCGCCGAGCAGGCCATCAAGAACGGCTTCTGGGAGCGCGAGATCACCCCGGTGACCCTCCCGGACGGCACGGTCGTCTCCGCGGACGACGGCCCGCGCGCCGGCGTCACCCTGGAGGGCGTGCAGGGCCTCAAGCCGGTCTTCCGCCCCGACGGCCTGGTCACCGCCGCCAACTGCTGCCCGCTGAACGACGGCGCCGCCGCGCTCGTGATCATGTCGGACACCAAGGCGCGCGAGCTGGGCCTGACCCCGCTGGCCCGGATCGTCTCCACCGGCGTCTCCGGCCTCTCCCCCGAGATCATGGGCCTGGGCCCGGTCGAGGCCTCGAAGCAGGCCCTCAAGCGCGCCGGCCTGACCATCGGCGACATCGACCTGGCCGAGATCAACGAGGCCTTCGCCGCCCAGGTCATCCCGTCCTACCAGGACCTCGGCCTGGACCTCGACAAGGTCAACGTCAACGGTGGCGCCATCGCCGTCGGCCACCCCTTCGGCATGACCGGCGCCCGCATCACCGGCACCCTGATCAACAGCCTCCAGTTCCACGACAAGCAGTTCGGCCTGGAGACCATGTGCGTCGGCGGCGGCCAGGGCATGGCGATGGTCATCGAGCGCCTCAGCTGACGCGCGAGCCCACGCGCCCGAGCGGGCACCGCACCGGGTGCCCCGCTCTCCACTGACCGAGCGGGTCAACCGCTCCGCGTCCGAGCCGTGACCGAATCTCCCCCAGGATGTGACCTACGTCCCGGGGGAGTTCGTTTTCCCAGGTCAGAGCCGTTTCGGGACTAAACACCTGGCAGAAATACCTGTCCAATTCGTGACGTAATGCACTGACAGCATGCCCCGCCCCGGGACAAGCTGATGTAGGAAGTCGGGGGATCGACTCGGAATCGGGAGTACGTCAGTGAGCGCCATGTCTCTTGCCCTGCTGCTGACCACGGCCGCTGCCACGGCCGTGGGCGCTGCTGCCCTGCACGCCGTCCACGGTCTCCGCAAGGAGGTCACCGCCCTCCGGGGCGAGCTGGCCGCCGGCCAGGGCGTCACGGTGCCCGCCGCCCGCACCGCCTCGCCCGTCGCGGAGATACGCGCCGCGGTCGCGGAGGCGCTGGCCGAGGAGCGTGAGCGCGAGCTGGCCGAGGCGCGCGCGTTCTGGGCCGCGCAGGAGGCCAGGGACGCGGCCGACGCCCCGTCGCTGCTCGGCGGCTTCGGCGGCCCGGCGGAGGACGGCGCGTTCTTCGTGCCGCGCCAGGCGGACTTCGCGGGCCTTGAGGCGATGGCGCTGGAGGCCATGGAGGCCGAGGCCGCCGCGCTCGACGGCCCGGACGCGCTGGACGAGTACCCCGAGGACTCGGCGGAGCTGGCCGCGGCCCGTCGCCGGCACCCCTCGCACCCGGACTTCGTGCCGGTGCAGACGCCGGTCGTCACCGACCACGAGCGCACGGTCGCCCGTCTCGAGGAGCTCGCGGACACCCGCACCGCGCTCACCGACGTGCGTCCCGGCCCGCTCGGCACCCTGGACGTCTACGTCTTCGCCGACGGCACCACGCTCTGTATGACCCCCGGTCACCGCGAGACCGCGGAGCTCCTCGCGGAGGCGCTGCGCTCCGGCCGCACCCCGGTGCTGCTCGGCGGCTCGGGCGTCTCGGGCGCCTTCGCCCTCACGTTCTCGTACGGCGACACCGACGAGGAGAACGTCTACATCCTCGCCGACCGCGTGATCGCCTCCCTGTAGGCCCCCCGGGGTCCGCTACAGCCCCGCTCGCCGCGTCGCTTCCCGTACCAGCTCCACGGCCTCGTCCAGGTCCCCTTCGTGGGGGCCGGCCGGGGCCGTTCGCATGATCTCGGCCAGATCGTGGGCGGCGACGACGAGTTGGTCGGCGACGGCGAAGACGCCGGCGTCGGGCATGATCCGCGGTTCGCTTCCGGGCTCCTCGGCACGCTGGGCCCGTACGGCCAACTCCCTGGCCAGGGCCAGCCCCTCGGCCGCGGCGCCGCGCTGGAGGCGGCTCTGCGGGGCGGCGCGCAGCCGGTCCGCGAGGCGGTCGGCGGCGGCGGTCAGTTCACTCGTATCGCGCACCCCGCGACCCTACGCGCCGTCCCGGGCCCCTTGCCAACGGGCGAACCCTTGGGCACGGTGACGGGAAGAGCAGGAGCACACGGTACGAAGCGTCCGGAGGCGCCGATGTCCCAGACATTCTCCGCAGAGACCCACCGCAACATGCTGGCCCGGATCCCGCGCCGCACCGGTCGTGAGATCGCCGACTGGATGCGCACGGTCGAGGAGGGCCCGTCCCTCCTCCGCTTCGAGGAGCGGCTGAGCTGGCTCCGCGGGGCGCACGACCTCGCGTACGGGCACGCCAAGGCGATCCTGCACGAGTACGACCTGCGGCGGGGGGGGGGGCGGGGGGGGTGGGCGGGGGTGCGCCCCCCCCGTCGTGCGGGGGCGGGCGTGGGCCCCCCTCCCCTCCCATGTCGGATCAGGGGGGGGTGGGACAGTCCTGCGAC
>NZ_JBVJVO010000008.1:0-336724 GCF_055603625.1 Streptomyces sp. NPDC037273 | reverse complement strand
CCCCCCCCCCCCCCCCCCCCCCCCCCCCCCCCCACCCCCCCCCCCTCCCCCCCCCCCTCCCCCCCCCCCCCCCCCCCCCCCCCCCCCCCCCCCGTGCCGGCCGGGGCCGGCCGGGCGCCCCCGTCACTTCACGTGCCGGCCGAGGAAGTCGCGGACAAGTCCGGCGATCTCCTCGCCGTGCGTCTCCAGGGCGAAGTGCCCGGCGTCCAGGAGGTGGATCTCCGCGTCCGGCAGGTCGCGGGCGAAGGCCTCGGCGCCGGCCGGCCCGAAGATCTCGTCACCGCGTCCCCAGGCCGCGAGCAGCGGCGGCCGGTGGGTGCGGAAGTACTCCTGGAAGGCCGGGTAGCCGTCCAGGTTGAACTGGTAGTCCCAGAACAGCTGGAGCTGGATCTCCTTGTTGCCGGGCCGGTCGAGGCCGGCCTGGTCCAGGGTCCAGGTCTCGGGCGCGATCCGGTCGAGGCGGTCGGCGGGCACGCCGTGGGTGTACTGCCAGTGGGTGGCCTCGGCGGTGAGGAGTTCGCGCACCCCGGCCTCGTTGGCCTCGCGGTCCTTGGCGTGCGCGAAGAGGACGTCCCAGAAGGGGGTGAAGCCCTCCAGGTAGGCGTTGCCGCTCTGACTGACGATGGCGGTGACGCGCTCGGGGTTCCGGGAGGCGATCCGCAGCCCGATGGGGGCTCCGTAGTCCTGGATGTAGAGGGCGAACCGGTCGACGCCGAGCCGGTCGAGGAGCTTGAGGGTGATCTCGGTGAGCTTCTCGAAGCTGTACGCGAAGTCCTCGACGGCCGGTGCGGCGGAGGCGCCGAAGCCGATGTGGTCGGGGGCGATCAGGTGGTACGAGTCGGCGAGCTCGGCGATGAGGCCGCGGTACATGTGCGAGCTGGACGGGAAGCCGTGCAGCAGGACCAGGGTGGGGTTCGCCGGGTCGCCGGCCTCCCGGTAGAAGACGTCGAGCCCGTCGATGGTGACGGTGTGGGCGCGCTGGGCGAAGGCGGACATGGCTGACTCCCCGTTTCTGGCTTCCGATCGGGAGAACGGCCGTTCTCCCGATGCCCTGTAGACTACGAGAACGATGGTTCTCCACGCAAGGGGTGATCGGAAGATGGATGCGGAAACCGCCGAGCTGAGGCTGCTCGACACCGCGGAACGGCTCTTCGACGAGCGCGGGGTGCAGTCCGTCGGCATGGACGCGATCCGCACCGCGTCCGGCGTCTCGCTCAAGCGGCTCTACCAGGTCTTCCCCTCCAAGGAACTCCTGGTGGAAGCGGTCCTCAGGCGCCGCGACGAGGCCGTACGGGCCTCCCTGGCCGCCCATGGCGCGCGGGCCGCCGGCGGGCCCTACGAGCGCGCCCTGGCGGTCTTCGACTGGCTGGCCGACTGGTTCGGCGGGCCCGAGTTCCGCGGCTGCGCGTTCATCAACACCTTCGGGGAGCTGGGCGGGGTCGCCCCGGCGGTCACCGCCATCGCCCGCGACCACAAGGCGGCCCTGCGGGCCTATCTCGCCGAGCAGACGGACGCCCTCGGCGCCCCGCCCGTCCTCGCCGACCAGCTGGCCCTGCTCGCCAACGGCGCCATGGCCGTCGCGGGCATCACCGGCTCCCCCGAGCCCGCGGCCCAGGCCAAGGCCGCGGCCCGCGTCCTCCTGGACGCCGCCACCGCGTAGCGCGGGCACGCGAAAGGGCCCGCCCGGCGTGTGCCGGACGGGCCCTTCCCCCGAGTCAGGGGGTGCGTCAGTCGTCGCCCTGCAGGATCGACAGCAGACGCAGCATCTCCAGGTAGATCCACACCAGGGTCATGGTGAGACCGAAGGCGGCCAGCCAGGCCTCCTCGCGCGGCGCGCCGTAGGTCACGCCGTCCTCGACCTGCTTGAAGTCGAGGGCGAGGAAGCAGGCGCCGAGGATGATGCCGACGATGCCGAAGACGATGCCGAGGCCGCCGCTGCGGAAGCCGAGGCCGTCACCGCCCGCGAAGACGGCGAACAGCAGGTTGGCGACCATGAGGAGCATGAAGCCCATCGCGGCGGCCATCACGAAGCCGTAGAAGCGGCGGTTGACGCGGATCCAGCCCAGCTTGTAGGCGATGAGCACACCGGCGAAGACCGCCATCGTGCCCAGCACCGCCTGGATGACGACGCCGTCGGCGATGTACGTCGAGACGGCGGCCGAGATCACACCGAGGAAGACGCCCTCGAAGGCCGCGTAGCCCAGGATCAGCGCAGGCGACGGCTTGCGCTTGAAGGACTGGACGAGCGACAGCACGAGCGCCACGAGGGCGGCGCCGATGGCGATGCCGTACGACTTGCCGAGGTTCGCCGGGTCGACGGGCAGCAGCAGCCAGGAAAGGACGGCGGTGAGCACGACCGTGCCGAGCGTCATGGCCGTACGGCTCACGACGTCGTCGATCGTCATCACGTTGCCGCGGGTCTGCTGCGGGGCACCGAACTGGGTGTCCTGCGGCGCGTACGGGTTGGTCGCGTACGGGTTCGTCGCGCCCTCGGCGTACGGGTTGCCGGTGGCGTACGGGTTGGTTCCAACGGCGGGGCCCCCGGCCTGCGGCTGCTGACCGAAGCCGGCCGAGCCGTTGTCGCGGCTGAACCCCCGTCGCGAGAAGACCGGGTTGCTGCTCCTCATCTCACTCCTCCATGGCAGACCGCGCGGCGCGGCCTTGCGTCAAGAGTAATGCGTAGGCAAAAGAAACTCCCTAGTGCTCGGGGAGGATCTTTTCCCGCCGATTTTCGATCTTCTTCGGCCCCGGCCGGCCGGGGAGCAGACCGCCGGGCCGCAGGCGCTCGCCTGAGGCCCGGTGGTGCCCGGAACCGGACTCGAACCGGTACGGCCCGAAGGCCAGCGAGGTTTAAGCTCGCCGTGTCTGCGTTCCACCATCCGGGCGTACGCGGGTAGCTCCGCGTTGGCACAGGAGCCTATCGGGACGCCTCCCCCGTTCAGCGGAACATCGGCCCGATGTTGTCTTATTTTATTGACGCCTGAGGGTGCGTCAGTGCAGGTGAGAGCCTTTTCGCCGAACTGTGACGGGGGTCGCAGGCGCAAAGCCGCACCCCCTGGAATGACGAAAAGTCGCCGCACGTCTGTCACCTCGGCGTGAAGCCGTCCCTCAGGGACCCCGTCATACCTCAGGAGGACGGAGCGGCCCTCCGGTCAGACTCGAGACGGCCCCGAGAACGGGCACGTGGGCGGACGCCCCGGCCAGGAACGACCGACACGATGGAGTGGTTCCCAAGACGACCCCGCAGCGACAGGAGTCCCCCCGTGACCACCTACCCCACCGTGTCCCGCGCCACCGCGGTGGCCGCCCGCGCCACGGACCTCTCGAAGGTCTACGGCCACGGCGAGACCCAGGTGGTCGCGCTCGACCAGGTCACCGTCGACTTCCGGCAGGGCGAGTTCACCGCGATCATGGGCCCCTCCGGCTCCGGCAAGTCGACCCTGATGCACTGCGTCGCCGGCCTCGACTCCTTCTCCTCCGGCTCGGTCCGGATCGGCGAGACCGAACTGTCCACCCTGAAGGACAAGCAGCTCACCCAGCTGCGCCGGGACAAGATCGGCTTCATCTTCCAGGCCTTCAACCTGCTGCCGACCCTGACCGCCCTGGAGAACATCACGCTCCCCATGGACATCGCCGGCCGCAAGGCCGACAAGCAGTGGGTCCAGCAGGTCATCGACATGCTCGGCCTCTCCGGCCGCCTCTCCCACCGCCCCTCCGAACTCTCCGGCGGACAGCAGCAGCGCGTGGCCGTGGCCCGCGCCCTCGCCTCCCGCCCCGAGATCATCTTCGGCGACGAACCCACCGGAAACCTGGACTCCCGCTCCGGCGCCGAGGTCCTCGGCTTCCTGCGCAACTCGGTCCGCGAGCTCGGCCAGACCGTCGTCATGGTCACCCACGACGCCGTCGCCGCCTCCTACGCGGACCGCGTGATCTTCCTCGCCGACGGCCGGATCGTCGACGAGATGCTGAGCCCGACCGCGGACGGCGTCCTCGACCGCATGAAGGCCTTCGACGCCAAGGGCCGTACGAGCTGACGCGCGCGCGTCACCCACCGCGTACCCGCCCTTTCCCCCGGTCCCCCCAGGGACCTCAGGACCTCAGGACCTCACCCATGTTCCGTACCGCCCTGCGCAACGTCCTCGCGCACAAGGCGCGGCTGCTGATGACCGTCCTCGCCGTGATGCTCGGCGTGGCCTTCGTGTCCGGCACCCTCGTCTTCACCGACACCCTCTCCCAGGCCTTCCGCAACCAGTCGGCGAAGAGCTACGACGACGTCGCCGTGGCCGTCGAGATGTACCCGAACCCCGAGGAGGCCCGGAAGGCCCCCGGCCTCTCCCAGCAGGACGTCGACAAGGTCGCGAAGCTCGACGGGGTCGCCTCCGTCAGCCCCCGCGTCGACGGCTTCGCCGGCGTGCCCGACAAGAACGGCAAGCTGATCGGCAGCGGCTGGTCGAACAAGGGCACCAACTTCGCCCCCGGCAAGGACGGCAAGGACCGCGCGTACACCTTCGTCACCGGCAACGGCCCGGCCGAGGCCGGCCAGGTCGCGCTCGACAAGGAGACCGCCGACAAGGGCGGCTACAAGGTCGGCGACCCCGTCCGCGTGGCCACCAACGGCCCGGTGAAGGAGTACACCCTCTCCGGTGTCTTCACCACCGAGGACGGCGCCGTCAACGCCGGCGGCAGCCTGGTCGTCTTCGACTCCTCCGTCGCCCAGAAGCTCTACCTGAAGCCCGGCTTCTTCCGCAGCATGACCGTCACCGCCGCCCCCGGCACCGACGACGCCAAGCTCCTCGACGAGGTCCTCAAGGTCGTCCCGAAGGCGGCCAGCGGCCAGACCGGCAAGGCCCTCGCCGACGAGCAGGCCAAGCAGATCGAGGACGGCCTCGGCGCCCTCAACCAGGTCCTCCTCGGCTTCGCCGGCATCGCGCTCTTCGTCGGGATCTTCCTGATCTCCAACACCTTCACCATGCTGGTCGCCCAGCGCACCAAGGAACTGGCCCTGATGCGCGCGGTCGGCGCCTCGCGCAAGCAGATCACCCGCTCCGTCCTCGCCGAGGCCGGTCTGGTCGGCCTGGTCGCCTCCGCCGTCGGCTACGCCCTCGGCATCGGCCTGGCCGCCACGCTCCGCTCGGCCATGACCGCCTTCGGCATGAAGGTCCCGGCCGGCGACCTGGTCCTCGGCGCCACCCCGGCCCTCTCCGCCTTCGCCGTCGGCGTCCTGATCACCATGCTCGCCGCCTGGCTGCCCGGCCGCCGCGCCGCGAAGATCCCGCCGGTCGCCGCCATGAGCAGCGTCCACGCCACCGCGAGCACCAAGTCGCTGGTCGTGCGGAACTCCTTCGGCGCCCTGCTCACCGCGCTCGGTGTCGTACTGATCGTGCTCGGCGCGGGCCAGGGCGGCGACGAAGGCCGCATGTTCATCGCGGGCGGCGCGTTCCTCACCCTCATCGGCGTCATCGTGCTGATCCCGATGCTGTCCCGGCCCGTGATCGCCCTGATCCGCCCGCTCTTCGTCAGCCTCTTCGGAGTCTCCGGCAAGCTCGCCGGACTCAACGCGGTCCGCAACCCGCGCCGCACCGGCGCCACCGCCTCCGCGCTCGCCATCGGCCTGACCCTCGTCACCGGCCTCTCGGTGCTCGGCGCGACCGTCGGCACCGCCCTGGACAAGATGACCGTCGACCAGATCAAGGCCGACTACATGGTCTCCATGGCCAGCGGCACCACCCTCAGCGAGGAGGCGCTCACCGCCCTGGAGAAGGCCCCCGGCGTCAAGGCGGTCTCCCCGCAGCAGGCCGGCGACTTCCAGATCAAGGGCGACTACGTCTCCGCCTCCGGCGTCACCCCCGGTGCCATCGAGCAGGTCCTCAAGCTGAACGTCGTGAACGGCAACCTGGCCACGCTCGGCCAGGGCCGGATCGCCGTCGACGACAAGACCGCCGAGAAGCGCGGCCTCAAGGTCGGCTCCACCGTCCCGGTCGAGTTCACCGACAAGCAGAAGGGCAAGCTGACCGTCGGCGCCGTCTACGAGGGCAGCGAGTTCGTCTCCCCGGTCCTCATCGACAAGAAGATCCTCGACGCCCACGCGGACCAGTCGTACATCCGCGAGATCTACGTGAAGATGGACGCCGGCGCCACCGCCGCCGGCGAGCAGGCCCTGCAGAAGGCCATGGGCGACAACCCGGCGATCCAGGTGATGGACCACAAGGAGATCCGCGACACCTTCGGCGGCCCGATCAACATGCTGCTGAACATCATGTACGGCCTGCTCGGCATGGCCCTGATCATCGCCGTCCTCGGTGTCGTCAACACCCTCGCGATGTCCGTCTTCGAGCGCCAGCAGGAGATCGGCATGCTGCGGGCGATCGGTCTCGACCGGCGCCGCGTGAAGCGGATGGTCCGTCTGGAGGCCGTGGTCATCTCGGTGTTCGGCGCGGTCGTCGGCATCGGCCTCGGCTCCTTCCTCGGCTGGGCCATCGGCGAGACCTTCAAGAACAGCCTGCCGGGCTACTCGCTGGTCCTGCCCTGGGACCGGATCGGCCTCTTCCTGGTCCTGGCCGCCGTGGTCGGCGTCCTCGCCTCCCTGTGGCCGGCCCGCAGCGCCGCGAAGCTGAACATGCTCTCCGCCATCAAGGCCGAGTAGCGGCTCCGGTACGAGACGAAGGGCCGGGTTCCGAAAGGAACCCGGCCCTTCGGCGTCCCCTCCCGTCACTCCCGCCAGACGCGCGGGCGCAGCGCCGTGCCGCTCTTCCCCGACGCCGGGGTCTTCACCGCGAGGAACTGGTTGACGCCGATGTGGTTGCGTTCGAAGGAGACGGCGGACGCGGCCATGTAGAGCCGCCAGATGCGGGCCCGGCCGGGCGAGGTGAGCCGCACCGCGCGCTCCCAGTCGCGCTCCAGGTTGGCCACCCAGCGGCGCAGGGTGAGAGCGTAGTGCTCACGGATCGCCTCGACGTCCCTGACCTCGAAGCCGGCGTCCTCCAGGGTCGTCAGGGTGCGGCCCATGGGGGCGAGTTCGCCGTCGGGGAAGACATAGGCGTCGATGAACGGGTCGATCTCGTAGGCCGCCTCGTCGGGCTCCGGGCGGCGGGAGATCTGGTGGTTGAGGAGCCGTCCGCCGGGCTTGAGGAGCCCGTACAGCGTGTCGGCGTACTCCCGGTACTTCACCTCGCCGACGTGCTCCGCCATGCCGATCGAGGAGATCGCGTCGTACGGGCCGTCCTCGACGTCCCGATAGTCCTGGACGCGGATCTCGACGAGGTCCGTGAGGCCCTCGTCGGCGACGCGCTTGCGGGCGTAGGCGGCCTGTTCGCGGGAGAGGGTGACGCCGACGACCCGGGCGCCGTACTCGCGGGCCGCGTGGATCGCCATGGAGCCCCAGCCGCAGCCGACGTCGAGCAGCCGGTCGCCCTCCGACAGGTGCAGCTTGCGGGCGATGAGGTCCAGCTTGTCGCGCTGGGCGTCCTCCAGGGTGCCGCCCTCCGTCCAGTACGCGCAGCTGTAGACCATGGACGGGCCGAGGACGATCTCGTAGAAGTCGTTTCCCACGTCGTAGTGGTGACTGATCGCCTGCTTGTCGCGGCGCCGGGTGTGCCGGCTGCCGCTGCGGCCGCGCATCTCCTCGGCGGGCGGCGGCGGGGGCGGCAGCGGCCCGGCGAGCCGCAGCAGGGTCCGGGCGGCGGCGCGGACCCGCGGGTCGGCCACCGACTCGCGGAGGGCCGCGAGGCGGCTCCTGGCGTCCTGCGGGCGTTCCCAGAGGAGTCCCGAGAGACGGTCGAGCACCTCGTACAGATCGCCCTCGACGTCGATCTCGCCGGCCACCCAGGCGCGGGCCAGGCCGAGTTCGCCGGGCTTCCAGATCATTCTCCGCAGGGCGCGGCGGTCGCGGACGATCAGGACGGGGGCCCCGGCGGGTCCGGCCTCGCTGCCGTCCCAGGCCCGCAGTCGCACCGGGAGCGGTCCGCCGAGGAGCTCCTCGGCGAGAGTCGTCAGCCGCGACGCGGCGTCGGCCATGATGCACACCTCCGTGATCTCGTGCCCCAGAAATGCTCGTCACCAAGGGAACACCCTCCGTGGAGGATTCCCTTCCCGGCACAGCGCGACGCGTGCCGACTCCCGGCCGAAAACACGCGAAGGGCCGTCCGCACCACGGATGGCGGACGGCCCTTTTACGGCCTTGCGTGTACTGCTCTGGGTACTGCGGGGGTGCTGCCGGGCCCGGGGGCCCTGACCTGCTAGGCCTTGGCCTTCTCCTGCGCCGGGGCGGCCGGGGCGGGGGCGGGCTTGGCGGCCTCGTAGAACTCCTCGCGCGGCGTCTCCATGGCGCCGAGCGAGACGACTTCGCGCTTGAGGAACATGCCGAGGGTCCAGTCGGCGAAGACGCGGATCTTGCGGTTGAAGGTCGGCATCGCCATGCCGTGGTAGCCACGGTGCATGTACCAGGCGAGACGGCCCTTGAGCTTGATCTTCACCTTGCCCATGACGATCATGGCGACGCCCTTGTGCAGACCGAGACCGGCCACCGCGCCCTTGTTGGCGTGGCTGTAGTCCTTCTGCGGGAAGCCGCGCATGCCGGCCACGACGTTGTCGCCGAGGACCTTGGCCTGACGCAGGGCGTGCTGGGCGTTCGGCGGGCACCAGGCGCGCTCGGCCGGGACGCCGGCCTTGATCGCGGCCAGGTCCGGGACCTGGGCGTTGTCGCCCGCGGCCCAGACGTAGTCCATGCCGTTGACCTGGAGCTTCTCGTTGCAGTCCACGTGGCCGCGGGGGCCGAGCGGCAGACCGAAGCGGGAGAGCGCCGGGTTCGGCTTCACGCCGGCGGTCCAGACGATCGTGTTGGAGTCGACCTCGAGGCCGTTCTTCAGCACGACGTGGCCGTCGACGCAGGAGTCCATGGACGTCTGCAGGTAGATCTCGATCCCGCGGGACTCCAGGTGCTCCTTGCCGTACTGGCCGAGCTTCGGGCCCACCTCGGGGAGGATCTTGTCGGCCGCGTCGACCAGGACGAAGCGCATGTCCTCGCGGGACACGTTCGTGTAGTACTTCGCGGCGTCGCGGGCCATGTCCTCGACCTCGCCGATCGTCTCGGCGCCGGCGAAGCCACCGCCGACGAAGACGAAGGTCAGCGCCTTGCGGCGGACCTCCTCGTCGGTGGTCGAGTCGGCCTTGTCCAGCTGCTCGAGGACGTGGTTGCGCAGGCCGATGGCCTCCTCGATGCCCTTCATGCCGATGCCCTGCTCGGCGAGACCGGGGATCGGGAAGGTGCGGGAGACCGCGCCCATCGAGATGACCAGGTAGTCGAACGGCAGCTCGTACGCCTCGCCGACGAGCGGCGCGATCGTGGCGACCTTGCGGTCCTGGTCGATGGTGGTGACCCGGCCGGTGAGCACCTCGGCTCCGCGGACGACGCGTCGCAACGGGACGACGACGTGACGCGGCGAGATGCTGCCGGCGGCGGCTTCGGGGAGGAAGGGCTGGTAGGTCATGTACGACCGCGGGTCGACGACCGTGACGGTCGCCTCCGCGTAGCGCATCTTCTTGAGGATGCGCCGAGCTGCGTACAGGCCTACGTACCCGCCGCCTACTACGAGGATCCTGGGACGCTCCGTGGTGCTCATGGCATCGAGTATCCACCCCCTCCGAGGGGGGTGCTCGTGCGCCCCTTCACAAGGTCCTGGCACACCTCTGCTACACTCCGCCGCCCACGTGATCCATGTCATGGTGCTGCAAAGGAACCGGGGTGCAACGGCGAACGTTGTTCACCCCTTGTGAACTGGCCTGGAGAGCGCCCGTTAACGCCGAACCACCGGGTGCGTTCACACGATGGAAACAGCGAGCGAAGTACGCCCCCCGCCTGCGAAAGGGCCCCGAGACGCCCCTCGGAGGGCCTAAAGACCCCCCTCGGACCCTCTTCGGGCGCCATCAGGGCCCTTTTCCTTGTGAAGAACTTCACGAACTTTCCCGACGGGATGTCGCCGGAGGGCTCGATAGGTGCCCGCTATGCCACGGATAGGGCGATCCCATCGAGGATGTCGTGCTCGCTGACGACGACCTCGTGGGCTCCGACGCGTCGGACGATCTCCCTCAGGACGAGGGCGCCGGCGATGATCACGTCGACGCGGCCGGCGTGCATGACGGGGATGGCGGCGCGCTCGTCGTGGGTGGAGGCGAGGAGCCGGTCGGTGACCTCGTCGATCTGTTCGGCGGAGATCCGGGAGTGGTGGATCTTGGCGGAGTCGTACGTGCTGTGCCCGTGGGCGATGCCGGCGACCGTGGTGACGGTGCCGGCGAGGCCGACGAGGGTCTCGGCGGTCTCGATCGGGACGGTCTCGGCGGCCAGGTCGAGCGCGGCGCGCACGTCGGCGCGGATCGCCTCGACCTCCTCGGCGGTCGGCGGGTCGTGGCGGACGTGCCGCTCGGTGAGCCGGACGCAGCCGATGTCGACCGAGCGGGCGGCCTCGACCGTCCGGTTGCCGATGACGAACTCGGTGGAGCCGCCGCCGAGGTCGAAGACGAGGTACTTCTCCGAGCCGTGCAGCTCGCCGGTGGCGCCGGTGAAGGAGAACTCGGCCTCCTGGTCGCCGGTGATGACCTCGGGCTCGACGCCCAGGATCTCCATGACCCCGTTCACGAACTCGTCGCGGTTCTCGGCGTCGCGGGACGCGGAGGTGGCCACGAAGCGGAGCCGCTCCGCCCCCAGCTCCCTGATCACCTCGGCGTAGTCGCGGCAGGCGGCGAAGGTGCGCTCCAGCGCCTCCGGGGCGAGCCGGCCCGTCTTGTCGACGCCCTGCCCGAGCCGGACGATCTCCATCCGGCGGTCCAGCTCGACGAGGTCGCCCGTCTCGGGGTCGACGTCGGCGACGAGGAGGCGGATCGAGTTCGTACCGCAGTCGATACCGGCGACCCGGGTCATTCCGCGGACTCCTTCTCGTCCTTGTCCGCGCACGGCGTGACGCAGGGTCCCTTGGCCCACCACTCGGGCAGCATCGCCAGGGCCTCGTCGCCGAAGGGGTTCACGCCCGGGCCCGCGACCAGCGAGTGGCCGACGAGGACGTGCAGGCACTTGACCCGGTCCGGCATGCCGCCGGCGCTCGGGAAGCCCTCCAGGACCTCGATGGCGTCACGGCGGGAGATGTAGTCCTCGTGCGCGGCCCGGTAGGCGGCGGCGAGCTCCGGGTCGGTGGCGAGCCGGGCCTGCATCTCCTTCATGACCCCGTTGGCCTCCAGGGTGCCGATGGCCGAGGCCGCCCGGGGGCAGGTCAGGTAGTACGTGGTCGGGAACGGCGTGCCGTCGGGGAGCCGGGGCGCCGTCTCGACGACGTCCGGCTGACCGCACGGGCAGCGGTGCGCGATGGCGCGCAGGCCGCGGGGCGGCCGGCCGAGCTGGAGCTCGAAGGCGGCGATGTCCGTCTCGGTGGGCTCGGTGCGTTCGGTCTGCGGAGGGGGCGTTTCCATGTCTGCCTTGCTCGTCAGGTCGTTACGGGCGGTCGGCGTGGTCGACGCCGTCCCAGAGGTTGTCGTACCAGGGTCGCTCTTCGGCACCCTGGTCGGCGCGGGGCCGCTGCTCCGCGTCGGGGTCGTTCACGGTGAAGCCGGTCTCGCCGGGCAGCACGTAGTGCAGGTGCTCGCGGGCGAGGCGGCGGACGTAGGCCGGGTCCTGGAGGCGGGCCTTCTCGTCCCTGAGTTCCTCGACCCGCCGGGCGGCCTCGGCGGCCCGGCGCTCCTGCTCGGCGATCTCGCCCTGCTGGGAGACGTAGCTCCGCATCGGGTAGGCGAGCGCCACGACGAGGGAGCACACGACGAGCGCGAGGAAGGCCGCGCGGCCGGTGAGCCGGGAGCGGCGGGCCTGCCGCCGGGTCTGCGAGCGGTAGACACGGGCCGCGGTCTGCTCGCCGAGCAGCCTGATCCGGGTCGCGGTCGAGAACCGGTCCCGGTCCTTCACGGCCATGTCGTGTCGCCTCCCCTGTTCATACGTACGTCCCCGCACACGGTACGGGACCGAGTACGGGGACGTAGGTATCTAGGGCGTCAGGCGAGCTCAGCCCTTGAAGCGCGGGAAGGCGCTGCGGCCGGCGTAGACCGCGGCGTCGTCGAGGATCTCCTCGATGCGCAGGAGCTGGTTGTACTTGGCGACGCGGTCCGAGCGGGCCGGGGCGCCGGTCTTGATCTGGCCGCAGTTCACGGCGACGGCGAGGTCGGCGATGGTGACGTCCTCGGTCTCGCCGGAGCGGTGGGACATCATGCACTTGAAGCCGTTGCGCTGGGCGAGCTCGACGGCGTCGAGGGTCTCGGTCAGCGAACCGATCTGGTTGACCTTGACCAGGAGGGCGTTGGCGGTGCCCTCCTCGATGCCGCGGGCCAGACGCTCCGGGTTGGTGACGAAGAGGTCGTCGCCGACGATCTGGACCTTGGAGCCCAGCTTGTCGGTGAGGACCTTCCAGCCCGCCCAGTCGTCCTCGAACAGCGGGTCCTCGATGGAGACCATCGGGTACGCGGCGACGAGCTCTTCGTAGTACTCGGTCATCTCGGCGGCCGAGCGGGACTTGCCCTCGAACTCGTACTTGCCGTCCTTGTAGAACTCGGACGCGGCGACGTCGAGCGCGAGCGCGACGTCGGAGCCCGGGGTGTAGCCGGCCTCCTTGATGGCCTCGACGATGAGGTCGAGGGCGGCGCGGTTCGACTCGAGGTTCGGGGCGAAGCCGCCCTCGTCGCCGAGGCCGGTGGAGAGGCCCTTGCGCTTCAGCACGCCCTTGAGCGTGTGGTAGATCTCGGCGCCCCAGCGAAGGGCCTCGGAGAAGGACTCCGCGCCGATCGGGGCGATCATGAACTCCTGGATGTCGACGTTGGAGTCGGCGTGCGACCCACCGTTGAGGATGTTCATCATCGGAACGGGCAGCAGGTGCGCGTTCGGGCCGCCGAGGTAGCGGAACAGCGGGAGGTCGGAGGCCTCGGAGGCGGCGTGCGCGACGGCGAGGGAGACACCGAGGATGGCGTTCGCGCCGAGCGAGCCCTTGTTCTCGGTGGCGTCCAGGTCGAACATGGCCTGGTCGATCAGGCGCTGCTCGGTGGCGTCGTAGCCGACGAGCTCCGGGCCGATCTGCTCGATGACGGCGAGGACGGCCTTCTCGACACCCTTGCCGAGGTAGCGGTTCGGGTCACCGTCGCGGAGCTCGATGGCCTCGAAGGCACCGGTGGAGGCGCCGGACGGAACAGCAGCACGGCCGGTGCTGCCGTCGTCGAGGCCGACCTCGACCTCGACCGTGGGGTTGCCTCGGGAGTCCAGGATTTCCCGGGCTACGACGACGTCGATGGACGGCACGAGCATCTCCTTCTGGGATGTGACGCTGGATGTGACGCAAGGTCGATGCAGGTCGCTTGGGCCTTGCGACAAGAGCCTAACCGCCCCGGAGGCTCCAGCCGGCCGGGCGCCCGCACCCTGGGACGAAAAAGGACCCAAGGGCATGCATCTCGGGACGAAGGACCCCAGATCTACTGGACGGTAACCGTCGGAGGCCCCTCTTATAGGACTCTTCTACGCCCCTGCGCGACGGAACCCGGGCCCTCACACGACGGAACCCCGGTCCGGCGCGCACGGGGGAAGGAGCACGCCGGACCGGGGTGGTCACCGCGGGAGGGTCGTCAGGCTCACTTGAGGTGGAGCTGCTGACCCACGTAGATGAGGTCGGCGTCGGCGACGACGTCCTTGTTCAGGTCGTAGAGCTTCTGCCAGCCGCCCTGGACGCCGTGCGCCTGGGCGATGGTGCCGAGCGTGTCGCCGGCCTTGACGCGGTACTCGCCGTCACCCTTCTTGACCGACTTGCCGGTCGGGGTGGTGACGGTCTTCTGCGCCGTGGACTTCTTGGCGGAGGTGGCCTTCTTGACGCCGGTGGCCTTCTTGGGGGCCTGGCGCTGCTCGCTGCGCGTGGTCGGCTCGGTGGCCGTGCGCTTCGGGGCCTGGGTACTGGTGCCGCCGGTGTACTTGGCACCGGAGAGGCCCACGCCACAGCTCGGCCACGCGCCCTTGCCCTGGCCCGCGAGGACCTTCTCGGCGATGGTGATCTGCTGGGACTTCGACGCCAGGTTGGCGGTCGGGGCGTAGGCGGTGCCGCCGTACGCGGCCCAGGTGGAGGCCGAGAACTGCAGGCCGCCGTAGTAGCCGTTGCCGGTGTTGATGGACCAGTTGCCGCCGGACTCGCACTGGGCGACGCGGTCCCACTCGGAGGCCGTGGCGGCCGACGCGGTGCCCGCGGTCATCAGCGGGGCGGCGACGGCGACACCGGTGACGCCGACGAGCGTGGCGACCTGGGTGGCCTTGGAGGGACGACGGTGTTTGCCCTTGCCGGAAAACAGCATGGAGATTCTCCTCACCGACGCCTGTGAGGTGAGCTGTCGGGTTCGGGCCGGAAAGTTGCCCGGCCGCGTGTCCTTGCACGCGGCTTCACCCCAAGCCGATCGTCGGCCGTCTGTCTCAACGGCCGGGACCGGCACTTACCTTGGGTCCCCCACTCCTGCCTTCGGCGCTTGCGCGACGACTGTTCCCATCGGCCGACGGCAGGATTCGGCGTTTCGGTCGACGGGGCCCGCGGTGGCGAGCGGTACGACCATAGGCACAAGCCCGCCGGAAGCTCAAAGAGGCGTATTGCGGAAAAATCGCCCCTACTTGCCGTCCGGCGGGGGGTGTTTGCGCAGGTGAGAGGTGACGGAGCCAAAGGTTACGGACAGGACACGCCAGTTGAGGCGAAGAGACCCATGTCTCACTTGCCCAGATCCGGACATACGGCCCCGAACTACCCCTCGCGCGAAGCCGGATCCACCGTCAGCTCAAGGCTCTGACCAGGCACGATCAGGTCCGGATCGGCGCCCACCGTCTGCCGGTTGGCGTCATAGAGGGCCGTCCAGCCTCCGGGGAGTTCGTTCGACTGCGCGATGCCCGAAAGGCTGTCACCGGGCTGCACGGTGTACGCGCCCGATGCGCCCTGACTGTCCGTTGTGCCCGAATTCTTCGCGCCGTCAGCCGAGGGCTGCGACTCGACGCTTTCGGCCACCTTGTCGCTGGAGGAGGCATGTCGACCCGATTCGGCCGAAGCGCCCGACTTGCCGCTTCCCTCCGGTGCGGCCTCGCCCCGGTGCTTGCCGGTGCCGGGTGTGGCCGACGACACGTCACCTTCCTCCGTAGCGGAGGAATCGGGCGTACCGGGCGTAACCGACCCGTCCGGGGTGCCGGGGGCCGTCGGCGTGCCCGGGGTGACCGAGGTGTCCGGGGTGACCGGCGCGGAGGGCGTGAGGGGGGCGGAGGGGGTCGGGGCGACGGTGGCCCTCTTCTCCGCGCCGAGCGTGCGGCCTGACGCCTCGGAGGCCGACGGCAGGCCGTCGGTGCGGTTCGACTCGGCGACCGGGCCCGTGGGGGCGGCGGGGACGGCGGTCGGGCCCGGGTCCACGCCGGTGCTCCTGCCGTCGTTCGTCAGGCCGGCGATCGGGGCGCAGGTGGCCCACTCCTGGCTGCCCTTGGCAAGGGCCTTCTCGGCCACCGCGATCTGCTGGGCCCGGCTGGCCAGGTCGGGGCTCGGCGCGTACGCCAGACCGCCGTGGCGCTCCCAGCTGTCCTGGGTGAACTGGAGGCCGCCGTACATGCCGTTGCCGAAGTTGGCACTCCACTGGCCACCGGACTCGCACTCGGCGACCCGGTCCCAGGTGGAGGCGTCGGCGGCGGAGGCGGACCCGGTGGCGAGCAGCGGCAGCGCCATGGCCGATCCGGTCACCCCGGCGGCGACGACGAGGGCGGGGGCCTGACGGGGGCGACGGTGTCGTCCGTTCCCGGAACGCATAGCAGCGCCTTTCGCGTGACGGCTGAGACTGCCGGGAAACGTAGCGGTATTCGAACGCTCGTCACAAGTCGATGGACCCGCGATCACGTGAAGATCACAGTTCTGACGGGCAGTCAGTTCACTGTGGGGGTACGGAAGGGGAGAATTCCACCGGAAGCGTGCGCAATCCCCGCATGATGAGCCCGCCGCGCCACCGCAGTTCGTCCGGATCGACGCCAAGTCGCAGATCCGGCAGACGCGTCAGCAGCGTCGCGAGCGCCGTCTGACCCTCAAGCCGCGCGAGCGGCGCACCCAGGCAGTAGTGGATGCCGTGCCCGTACCCCAGGTGCTGGTTGTCGCGCCGGGACAGGTCGAGCACGTCCGGCCCGCCGAACCGCTCCGGGTCCCGGTTCGCGGCGGCGAGCACCACCAGCACCGGGTCGCCCGCCGGAATCTCCTGCCCGCCGATGGTCAGCGCCCGGGTCGCGTACCGCCAGGTCGCCATCTCCACCGGCCCGTCGAACCGCAGCAGTTCCTCGACGCCGGTCTCCAGGAGCCCCGTCTCCCCCGCCGCGACCGAGGCCTGGAGCGCCTCGCGCTGCCCGGGGTGCCGCAGCAGCTGGTAGACCCCGTTGCCGATGAGGTTCACGGTCGTCTCGAAACCGGCGAAGAGAATGATGAAGGCCATCGCGGCGGCCTCGTTCTCGGTGAGGTGCTCGCCGTGGTCGGAGGCCTTGATGAGCCCCGAGATGAGGTCCTCGCCGGGCTCCTCGCGCTTGCGGTGGATCAGCTCCGCGAGATAGCCGCGCATCTTCTTCACCGACCGCGCCACCCCGCCGCGCGGCCCGCCGCCGTGCCGGATCATCATCCCGGCCCAGTCCCGGAAGTCGTCCTGGTCCTCCGGCGGCACACCGAGCAGGTCGCAGATCGCGTAGATCGGCAGCGGGAACGCGAACTCGTGGATGAGGTCGGCGCTCCCCTTCTCCGCGAAGGAGTCGATGAGCCGGTCGGTCAGCTCCTGGACGCGCGGCGCGAACTCGGCGACCCGGCGCGGCGTGAACGCCTTCGACACGAGCCGCCGCAGCCGGGTGTGGTCCGGCGGGTCGATGTTGAGCAGGTGGGTCATCAGCTCGGCCTTGCGCTCGCCCGGGATGCCCGTCTTCCCCTTCGCGTGCGGGGACTCGTCGTGGTGCGCCGGGTTCTTCGAAAGACGCTGGTCGGCCAGCGCCTGCCGGGCGTCGGCGTACCGGGTCACCAGCCAGGCCTCGACCCCGCTGGGCAGCGTCGTCCGGTGCACGGGCGCGTGCTCCCGCAGCCAGGCGTAGGCGGGATACGGATCGCTCGCGAACTCCCAGGTGAAGAGCTCGGGGGCGGGGGCGGGGCCGGGGGTCGTACTCACGCCACGACCGTACAGGGCGACCCCCGCGCGTCACGTTCGTGGAGAACCTGTGATCAAGGGGTACAGGTCGTGCCCTAGATTCTTGTCAGTGGACCCCCAGCTGCTCAGAGCTACCTTCGCCGTCGTCGAGAGACGCGCCGAACAAGCCGTCACCTTCTTCTACTCGCACCTGTTCTGGAACAACCCGGGTGTGCGCGAGCTGTTCCCCCAGGACATGCTCCCGCAGCGGGACCGGCTCTTCGCCGCGCTCACCCATGTGGTGACCCACCTGGAGGACCCCGCCCTCGGCCCCTACCTGGGGCAGCTGGGCCGCGACCACCGCAAGTTCCTCGCCTCCCCCGCGCTCTACGCCGCCGTCGGCGAGAGCCTCATCGCCGCCTTCACCCACGCCGCCGGCTCCGCCTGGACGGTGGAGGCCGAGAAGGCCTGGACCGAGGCGTACGGCCTGGTCTCCGAGCTGATGCTGGCCGGCGCCGACGAGTCGGCCGAGGCGGGCGAGCCGTCCTGGTGGGACGCGGACGTCGTCCGCCACGAGCGGTACGGAGACGACCTGGCCGTCCTCACCCTCCGCCCCCGCTGCCCCCTGCCGTACCTCCCCGGCCAGTACGTCAGCGTCAGCTCCCTGCGCGTCCCCCGCGTCTGGCGCACCTACTCGCTGGCCAACGCGCCCCGCCCCGACGGCACCGTCGAAATCCACGTCAGCCGCATCCCCGGCGGCGCCATGAGCACGGCCCTCGTCGAGGAGACCGGCCCCGGCGAGGTCCTGCGCCTCAGCGCCCCCGGCGGCGCCCTCACCGCCCACACCGCACCGGGCGGACTCCGCACCTATATATGCGCCGGTACGGGCTGGGCGCCGGTGAAGGCCCTCCTGGAGGAGGCCGCCACCGCCGAGCCTGCCCTCGAAGGCCGGCTGTTCGTCGTCGCCCGCGCCAAGGAGTACCTCTACGCGCGCGTGGAGGCCGAGAACCTGAAGGAACGCCTTCCCGGACTGAACGTCACCTACATCACCGCCGCGCCCCGCCAGCGCCGCGACCAGGCGACCGAGCGGCTGCTCCAGGCCCTGCGGGCCTGCGTCCAGTGGCCGGCCCACGACGTCTACCTCGCCGGCCCGCCCGCCTTCGTCAACGAGGTCACCGAGGTCCTGGAGGAGGTCGGCGCCGACCCGGCCCGCACCCACCACGACACCCTGCCGCTCGTGGGCCGCTTCACCACCCGCCCCAACACCGCGGCCGAACGCCTCCTCGGCCCCCCCGAGGTCCTCTGGCACAACCCCCAGGCCCGCGCCCCCCGCGACCACTGACCGCCGCCGGGTCCACCCCGCACGCGGCCGCGGTCAGCTCCCCGCACGCGGCCCGCGTTCAGTCCCCCGCACGCGCGCGCGTGCGCGCCCGCCACACCGCGTACCGCGCCAGCTCCGCCGCGCACCCCAGCGCGATCACCCCGAGGACGACCCGCGCCCACGGCCACGTGCCGTCGCTCAGCGCCTCCCACCCGAAGAACAGCATCATGAACGCCGTCACCCCCGGCGCCTCGGCGAACTTCGGCTTCCGCTGCCGCTTGGGCCCGCCCGAGGCGGCCTCACGCGGGACGGCGGTCCCGTCCGGGGTCCGCTCGCTCAGGGCCGGGTCGCCCGCGTCCGGGTGCGTGCTCACAGGCCCTCCGCCGTTCGGATCGCGTCGCGGTAGGCGCGGGCGGCGGCCCGCAGGGCGGCTTCGGGGTCGGTGCCGGAGGCCTCGGCCCGGGCCGCGAGGGCGAGCAGTTCGTAGCCGACGCCCTCACCGGCGGGCAGGCCCACGTCGAGGCCGGCGGTCCGCACCCGCCCGGCGAGCTTCGCGGCGAGCGCGAGGCCGGGCTGGCCGAGGGGGACGCCGTCGGTGACGGACTCGCGCTGCTTCTCGATCGCCTTGGTGCGCAGCCAGTGCGCCTTGACGTCCTCGGGGGTCTCGGCGGTCTCGTCGCCGAAGACGTGCGGGTGCCGGTGGATCAGCTTCTCGACGAGCGTGGCGGCCACGTCGTCGACGGAGAACGGCTCCTCGGGGTCCTCCTCGGCGATCCGGGCGTGGAAGACGACCTGGAGGAGGACGTCCCCGAGCTCCTCGCGCAGGGCGACCCGGTCGCCCTCCTCGATCGCCTCGACGAGTTCGTACGCCTCTTCGATGCCGTACTTGGCGAGCCCCTTGTGGGTCTGCTGCGAGGACCACGGGCAGACCCGCCGGATGCGGTCCATGATCTGCACGAGGTCCAGGAGCCGGGCGCCGGGCAGGTCGTACGAGCCGGGCAGCAGCTCCAGGTCGGGCATCGCGTAGCGGCCGGAGCCGGCGAGCCGGGCGAGGCCGTCGGTCAGCGCGCGGTCGCCCTCGCCGGAGGGCAGCAGCAGGACCGTACGGCCTCCGGCGCAGGCCGCCACGAGCTCCTCGGCGGTCGGCCGGAGGTGCTCGACGGCGACGCCGGCCTCCCGCAGATAGGGCAGCTGGGGGTGGTCCTCGTCGGGGCAGAGCACCCGGTCGGCACCGTGCAGCGCCTGCCAGGCGGGCCAGGAAAGGATTCCGGGCGCCACCCGGTGGCTTGCGGTCAGCAGGACGATGCGGCCGGGGCTCTCAGAAGTCACCCCTCGAACCTACCCGGACCCGCCCCGCGCCTTCCACGGAGCCCGGGTCCCGGACGGACAGGGCCCTAGGCGGCCGGGTCGCGGTTGATCTGGCGGATCCAGGGCGTGGTGGCGGCGGTGAGGCCGCCGCGCTCGGAGTCCCAGGCGCCGTAGCGCGGGTTCACGTCGATGGCGAGGGCCTTGGAGGCGGCGGAGTAGACGTCGGTCCGCTTCTTCTGGCCTTCGGCGCTGTCGGTGAAGCCGAGCTTCTCGGCGATCTTGAGCATGAGGACCTCGTGGCGGACGAAGTCGTCGATCTGGTCGGGCGCCACGCCCCGCTGCTGGAGCAGGATGGCCTCGAAGCGTTCGTCGCCGCCGTTCTCGCGGGTGTAGGCGGTGCGGGTCTGCTGGATCTCGGCGCGGGTCGCGGTGACGCCGTTGTCCGCGGCGACCTTCTCGACGATCCGGTCGATGATCATGGCGTTGAGTTTCCGCCGGCCGAGGTCACCGGTGGCCTTGAGCAGTTCGGCGGACTGCTCGGAGGAGGCCTGCGCGGCGCGCACGTCCTTCACCTGCGCCTGGAGGCTGGAGACCTCGATGCGTTCGCCGCCGACGACGGCCGCGGCTCCTGGGTGGGCGTCACTGCCGCAGGCGGTGAGGAGTGGGGCCGCGGCGAGGAGCGCGGCGGAGAGGGTGAGCGCAGTGCGGCGGTGCAAAGGAGCCTCCCGGGCTGGTCGTGCGTCACGTTGAACGACCTTGCGGTGATCGATGGTAGGGAGTCGCCGGGGCCGGAGCCACTACTTCGGTGCGACTGTTTCCCACAACGACTCACCCGTCACCCGGGTGTCGGCCGCCTCGGGGCCGGCGCTGGTCTCCTTCAGCAGGTAGTGCGGTCTCCGCTTCACCTCGTAGTAGATGCGGCCGACGTACTCGCCGATGAGCCCGACCATGACCATCTGGACGCCGGCGAGGGCGGTGACGGCGACGAGCAGGGTGACGTAGCCGGGCGTGGTCACGCCGTTGACCAGGGCGTCGCCGACGATCCAGGCCGCGTAGCCGAGGGCGAGGACGACGAGGAGCAGCCCGAGGTGGACGGCGGCCCGCAGGGGCTTGTTGTTGAAGGAGAGCAGGCCGTCGAGGCCGTAGTTGAGGAGCTTGCCGAAGGTCCACTTGGAGCGGCCCTGCTCGCGGACCGCGTTCTCGTACGAGAAGGTCGTGGTCCGGAAACCGACCCAGGAGAACAGCCCCTTGGAGAAGCGGTTGTACTCGCCGAGGCCGAGGACCGCGTCGACGGTACGGCGGGAGAGCAGCCGGAAGTCGCCGACACCGTCCACCAGCTCGACGTCGACGAGCCGGTTGATCGCCCAGTAGTAGACGCGGGCGGTCAGGGTCCGGGTGACGCGGTCCCCGTCCCGGGTCCGGCGGGCGACGACCTGGTCGTACCCCTCCGTGTGCAGCGCGACCATGCGGTGCACGAGCTCCGGCGGGTGCTGGAGGTCGGCGTCCATGATCACGACGGCGTCGCCGCCGGCGTGCCGGAGGCCGGCCAGCATCGCCGCCTCCTTGCCGAAGTTGCGGCTGAAGGAGACGTAACGGACCCGGAGCGGGTCGTCCGCGGCAAGCTCCCTGAGGAGCGCGAGGGTCCCGTCCCGGCTTCCGTCATCCACATACACGATCTCGAACTCGCCCTCCAGCTTGGCGAGTTCGACGGTCACATGGTCATGGAAGCGGGCGAGGACGTCCTCCTCGTTGAAGCACGGGACGACGATCGAGAGCAGCACACGGACCACGACAACGGAGCACGATGACCCGGCCGGTCCGCGCGCGTGACCGTCAGACGACCATCGCGTGAACTGGCCCTCCGAGACCGGTTCCACCGCCCGGGACGCTGACATATTCGACCCGTCATGCCGAACACCAAGCGCTCCTGCCTGCTCGCCGCCCTCCTGTCCGCCGTCGCCGTCTGTGCCGGGGACGCGGTGGCCCGGGTGTTTCCCTTCGGCCCGCGCCACCGGGCCGTGAACGACCTCGCCAACCAGTTCGTGCCGTTCCACGCGCACCTGTGGGACCTGTTGCGCGGCCGGGCGGACGGCGGCCTGCTGCTCGACTGGCAGGGCGGCTGGGGCACGTCGTTCCTGCCCGACTACGGCACGTATCTGTCGAGCCCGCTCGCGCCGCTCGTCGCGGTCTTCCCGCGCGGCGACATCGAGTACGCGGTGTACGGGCTGACCGTCCTGAAGACGGCGCTGGCCGCGGCCGCGATGACGTTCCTGCTGCGCCGCGTCGGCCCGGCCGGCGTCTGGTGGTGGGCGGCCGTCCTCGGCGCCTCGTACGCGCTGTGCGGCTGGTCGCTCGCGGAGGGCACGTACAACCCCATGTGGCTGGACGGCCTGATCGCCTTTCCGCTGCTGTGCCTGGTCGGCGAGTGGGTACGGGAGGGGGCGCGGCCGCTCCTCGGGCCCCTGGTGGTGGCGGTCTGCTGGCTCGCCAACTTCTACACGGCGTACATGGCGACCCTCGGCGCCGCCCTCGTCCTCGTCGTCCGGCTCGCCGCGACCGGGTCCCTCCGCGTGCGGACCCTGGGCCGCGCCGCGCTCACCACCGGTCTCGGCGTCGGTCTCGCCGCGCCCGTCCTCGTCCCGGTCTTCCTCGGCTCCCGGCACGCCTACCCGGGCGTGGTCCGCGACTTCGCCCCGGCCGCCGGCACCGACGCGCTGGCCCGGCTGCTCCCGGTGACGTACAGCTTCGCGACCCCGGCGGCCTTCGTCTGCACGGCGGTCCCGCTCCTCGCGGCGGCGCTGCTCTTCCGCCGGGACGCGCCGGGCCGGGAGCGGTGGCTGTGGGGCGGGCTGTGCGCGGCCGTCGCCCTGTCGATGCAGTGGGGCCCCACCCACCTGGTCTGGCACGTCTTCGCCACGCCGAACGGCAGCCCGTACCGCCAGACCTTCGTCCTCTCCGGCGTCCTCGTCCTCGCCGCCTGGACCGGCCTCGCCCACGGTCTCCCCGACCGCCGCGCGCTCCTCGGCGGCGCGGCCGTCGTCCTCGCCCTCACGGCCGGCGCCCTCCCCAGCCCGCTGCTCACCTCCTGGTCGCTGCTCCTCGCGGGTACGGGCCTCGCCGCCGTGGCCGCCGCGCTGCTCCTGCCCCGCCGCGGCCGGTACGGGCTCCTCGCCGCCGCCCTCGTCACCGGCACCCTGCTCGCCCAGTCCGCCGCGACGACGGCGTACGCCGACCGGGAGCGGCTCGCCCGCCTCGACGACTACCCGCCCTGGGGTCCGGAACAGGAGCGCCGCGCGGCCGCCCTCTCGGCCGCCGACGGCTGGCCCGCCTACCGCACCGACCCCGGCCTGCCCCGCGTCGCCGGCAACGACCCGCTGCTCCTCGGCGGCCAGGGCGCCGCCTACTACAGCAGCCACACCCCCGCCGTCCTCACGCGGACCCTCGCCGCCCTCGGCGGCGGCTGGACCTCACGCGGCCGCAACCTCCAGAGCCTCGACAACCCGGTCACCGACGCCCTGTTCGGCGTCGGCGCCCGCTGGCGCGACGGCACGGTCGTCCGCACGGACACCCGCCTGCCCCTGGTGACGCTCCGACCCCAGGGCCCGCCGCCCGCCTACGGCCCCTCGCCCTTCCGCAACCAGGAACTCCTCCTCGGCGCCCAGGTGTACGAGTCCCCCCACGCGGGCGCGTGCCGTGTCGGCACGGAGGTCTTCCTCTGGGCCCCCGACGCCACCGGCGACGCCCGCCTCGGCGACCACCCCCCGGTCCACCTCCTCGGCGGCACCCCCAAGCGGCGCGCCGCCCTGACCTCCCTCGGCCTCCAGCGGACCCCCGGCCTCACACCGGTCCTCCCCGGCCCCGGCGAACTCGGCTGCCTCGACCACGCCCGCCTCCGGACGGCCGTCACCGCCCTCCGCGCCCGCGCCGCGACCTCCGTCCGCCTCACCCCGTCCGGCCTCCGCGCCACCCTCCCCCCGGGCGGCGGCACCGCCGTCGTCGCCGCCCCCCGCATCGCCGGCTGGCACTGCGAGGACACCACCCCCGTCTCCTACGGCGGCCTCCTCGCCGTCCCCGTCCCCGACGGCCACACCACCGTCTCCTGCTCCTACCGCCCACCCGGCCTCCGCGCGGGCCTGGCGGCGGGGGCCCTCGCGGCGCTGCTGCTCCTGGGCGTGGTTCTCGGCCCCCGGGTCGTCAGGACGCGCCGAACGACTCGATCCCGAACAGCTCCTCGCCCCGCAGCTCCCAGCGGATCTCCCCGTCCTCGACCTCGTCGGTCGGCGTGAGGCCGGCCGCGCGGGCGACGGCGGCCGAGGCCGCGTGGTCGGGGTGGACGTGGGCGACGACGGTCCGTACGCCCCGGTCCAGGAGCATGCCGACGAGCCCTTCGGCCGCCTCGCGGGCGATCCCGCGCCCCTGCCACTCCGTACCCGTCACCCAGGCGACCTCGGCGGTCCGGCCGCCGTCGGTGACGGTCGCCTGGACGGTCCCGGCCGGCCGGTCCTCGGCCCGGAACCGTACGACCCAGTTGCACCAGAGGACGGCCGGGTCGGGCGAGCCGGCGACCAGCCGCTCGTAGCGGGCGCGCAGTTCGGGCTCGGGCAGCGGGGCGCCGCCGATGAAGGCGTGGAGGGCGGGGTCGGCGAGGACCCGGGCCATCTCGCCCGCGTCGGCGACGGTCAGGGGGACGAGGTCGAGGCGGGCGGTCGTCACCGTGACGGCCCCCGGGCCCTCGCCGCCGGACGTGGCCCCGCCGGTCCCCGCGCCCTGCTGTTCCGCGCTCATGCGTGCGTCTCCCCTGTCTCCCCGTTCCGGGCTCCGCGCCGCGCCGTCCCGTCCCCGGGCTCACCCGCCGAAGTCCCAGACCCCCTGGTCACCGTGCCTGTTCATTGTCGTCCCTCCCCGCGTTCCCCGTGGACCGATCTCACGGCGACGAGCCTAGGAACGGGCCGCTCCTCAGGCTGTGCGCTCGGCGCGTGCGTCCTTGACGCTGAGCGCGCGGAACTCGGTGGGGCTGAGCCCGTACGCGGCACGGAAGGCGCGGCTGAAGACGGCGGGGCCGCTGAAGCCCCAGCGGGCCGCGATGGCTTGCACCGGGTGGGCGAGGAACGCCGGGCTCGCCAGGTCGTCGCGGCAGCGTTCGAGACGGCGGCGCCGGATGCGGCCCTGGACGGTCTCGCCGTCCCCGTGCGCCTGGAAGAGCTGGTGCAGGGAGCGTACGGAGATGTGGTGGGCGGCCGCCACGGCGACGGGGGTGAGGTCGGGGTCGCCGAGGTGGCTGTCGACGAAGGTGTGGATCCGCTGGATGAGGGACCGCGCCCGTGCCTCGGCGGGCAGTTGGTCCTCCGCGTCGAGGTTCTGGGCCAGGCAGGCCGCGACGAGGTCCACGAGGACCGAACCGAGCCTCGGCAGGTCGTCGGGCCCGCACTGGTCGGCGTGCTCTTCGAGGGAGTCGAGGAAGGAGGAGAGGATCGCCCCGAGCCCGTGCCCTCCGGGTATCCGGCTGCCGAGCAGCCGCTCGACCCGGTGGGCGCGCAACGGCAGGTCCGTACGCGGGAGTTGCAGCATGGTCAGCTGCACGGGACCCGACTCGATCGGCATCGCCGCGTCGGAGGGCCGCGAGGTGTCCCAGAAGACCAGGTCCCCCGCGCCGACGCTGCAGTCGTTCCGGTGCTGGGAAAGGACCGTCGCCCCCCTGCGCATCAGCCCCAGCTGGTACTGCTCCGGGTCCCCCCGCCGGATCAGCGCGGGCGTGCGGCGCGAGCGCAGGGGCGAGAAGGCGAACCGCGCGACCCGGACGGCCCCGAGGTCGAGCACCGCCGCCCCGGCCTGGAAGTCGGCGGGCCGTTCGGCGCTGAGCGCGGTGGGCATCACCTCCCGCGTCACCAGATCCGCGAACCATTCGAACCGTTCCCGTGCGGGCAGCTCCCCCGCCGACACCACCGACCACATCGTGCGCTCCCCCGTTGATCTTCCTATCAGCGGCCAGAATGCAGCGGCGCGAACGCGTTTGTCGCCGGGTTGCACCCACGGCGTGGCGCGGCCCCCGCCACGACGACTCCGCTCCGCGGCCACCACCGCCCCTCCCCGACGGCGACGTGCGGGCCTACAGATCCGGGTCCCCCAGGAACCCCGGGTCCACCCCGTCCAGCCGCACGGCCGTCTCCCGCGCGAACCCCAGCAGCTGCCTCAGCGGGACGACCGCCCGACTGGTCCCGGCCAAGTCCCGGTGCGCCTCGGCGGACCAGAGGGGCGGATAGAGACTGAGCCCCTCGCCGCCCGTCAGGCCGGGCACCTCCTCGCGCCAGCCGGGCCAGCGCAGCCCTTCGTAGAACTCCTCGGTGCCGCCGTCGAGCACCCACGAGAGCCAGGCCCCGTACCCGGCGCCGGTCGCGTCCCAGCGCAGCGAGTCGGGGGCGAAGTAGACGATCTCGCCGGGGCGGCCCGGGAGCCCGGTCTCCTCCTCCGTGCCGCCCTGGACGGCGAACACCCCGCCCAGCACGTCGTGCGCGACGACGAGCCCGCCGGCGGGCCGCCACCCGACCTCCGGCTCCGCGGGGTAACCGTTGACCCGCGCGAGACCGGGCAGGCGCCGTTCGTTGTGCGCCGCGGGACTCCCGTACACCCGCAGCCAGCCGCCGTCGACGACCAGCCCGCCCGTACGGAAGACGAGCGCCCCGAGGTACGAGCCGACGGTGACCTGCGTCCTCAGGAGCGTGGCCGCCGCGTTCGCCGGGTCCGGATCAAGGACCTCGACGGGCACCTTCGCCGCCGCCAGCTCCCCTTCGAGCAGCGGCCACGCCGGCTCGTCGACCTCGGTCAGCTCGCTCAGTCCACGCGGTTCTCGCACCTGGGAATCGTTGCACGCGGAGTGGTGCGGCGCGGGGCGGGCGCGGCTCGGGACGGGGCCCGGGACGCGACTCGGGATGGGGCCCGGAGCGGGACTCGGGACGAGGCCCGGAGTGGGACGCGGAAGGGGGCCCGGGTGGGACGGGATGCGATTCGCCGTTGATCGGGGGCACACCCAGGGGTATCTTGCATTACATGGTTCCTGGCGAAGCAAGCACAGAGGCGGCCGGAAAGGTCGCCAGCCAGCTACGCAAGGGCGTGCTGGAGTACTGCGTCCTCGCCCTGCTGCGCGACGGCCCCCGCTACGGCGTCGAGATCCTCGACGAGCTCGCCGCCGTCAGCGTCATGACCACCAGCCAGGGCACGATCTACCCCCTGCTGTCCCGGCTCCGCCGCGACGGACTCGTCGACACCGAACTCCGCGAGTCGACCACCGGCCCCGCCCGCCGCTACTACACCCTCACCACCCCCGGCCGAACCGCCCTCACCGAGTTCGCCGAAAGCTGGCCTCGCTTCCGCGACGGCGTCGACCACTTCCTGACCGCACCCCACGGAGGCTCCGCATGACCGGCACCGAACACCCCCTCGTGACCGACTACCTCGCCACCATCGAGCGCGAAGCCTCCTTCCTCCCCCCGGGCCGCCGTGAAGAGCTCCTCGCCGACCTGCGCGAACACCTCGCCGTGGCCGTCGGCGACGAGCAGGACCCCGAAGCGGTCCGCACCGCCCTCGAACGCCTCGGCTCCCCCTCCGCCATCGTCGCCGCCGCCCGCGCGGAGGAACCGGAGACCACCGCGACCGCCGCGCCGGTGCCGCCGGCGGCACCGGCACCCCAGGCCCGCTCCCGTACGGTCATCACCGCCGTCCTCCTCGGCATCAGCGGCGTCGCCACCCTCACCTCCGGTTTCGCCGGCCTGGCCGCCCTCACCGTGGGCCTCGTCCTCCTCTGGACCTCCCCCGCCTGGGACCAGCGCACCAAGACCCTCACGACCGCCCTCACCCTCGCGACCCCGGTCGTCGTCCTCCTCGGCGCCTTCCTCCTGGCCGCCCGCCTCGACGCGACCACCCTCCTCGTCCTCCTCGCCCTCGGCATCGCCCTGCCCACCACGGCGGCCGTACGCCTCCTCCGCCACCAGCCTCAGCCGAAGACGGCCTGACCGCACGGGACACGGGGGGGGCACCCAGCCCCCCCCAAGATCATCTCGGGTACAGAATGACCCGTATGACCCTGTCGAACACCCCGATAACGGCCACCCTCGACGCCGCGCCCACGGTCGCCCGCACCCTGGCCTCCGCCTTCGGCGACGACCCGATGATGCAGTGGTTCTTCCCCGACGCCACCACCCGCGAGGCGAACCTCAACCGCTACTTCACGACCCTCTTCACCCGCCAGTACGGCCTCCACGGCGTCTGCGAACGCACCGACGCGGCCTCCGCGTTCTGGGTCTCCCCCGACGGCGCCGACAAGGCCGTCCCCGACGCCGACACCATCGCCGAACTCGTCACCCTCCTCGGCGACCGCGCCCCCGCCTTCCGCGAAGCCGTCACCGCCGCCGCCGAACACGGCCCCACCGAACCCCACTGGTACCTCGCCGTCATCGGCTCCGACCCCACCGCCCGCGGCCAAGGCCACGGCTCCGCCCTCCTCCGCTCCGGCCTCACCCAAGCCGACGCCTCAGGCCTCCCCGTCTACCTGGAATCCTCCAAGCCCGACAACCTCCCGGTCTACGAACACTTCGGCTTCCAGGTCATCGCCGAATTCCCCCTCCCCGGCGGCGGCCCCACCCTCTGGTCCATGCGCCGCGCCCCGCGAACGCCCTGACCCCGCCCGGTCACCGGTGGTCCTCCCACAGGTGCCGCCTGAGCAACACGTTCGCGTCCGTCACCGCACTCTGGTCGAACTCCGCCTGCGCCGCCCGCCGTTCCCGTACGAGCAGCGCGCACGCCACACAGTGCGGTACGGGCTCGGGCGGGCGGCTCAGATCCGGTACGGGCTCCGCCCGCGCCCCCACCGCGCGCCCGTTCGCCGCCCTGACACCCGCACTCAGCCGCTCGGCGGGCGTGGCCGGGCGCAGGTCGTCGGGGTCCGCCTGCCACTCCCGGCCACCCCCGACCGGCCGGAGCATCACATAGGGCCCGGCGGACCCTCTGAACTCCCCGACCACACCCGCCACTTGGTCGTAGACCCAGGCCCCGCATTCCATGGATACCGCTCCTCTTCGTGGACTACCCTCTGTGATCCCGGCGCTACGAGAATGGACCGGGAAACCGGGAACCCGGAGCGGTATCGGGCTGTGCTTCCCCAGGTCGCGCGGGTAGTTCCACACCTTCCACAAGGGAGTGCGCGCGATGCCTGCGAGACGGGTGGTGACGGGCCGCAGTCAGGAGCCGAGGAAGCGGTTCGCGGAGGAACTGAAGTCCCTCCGCACCGAGCGGGGCCTCAGCCTGCGGAAGCTCGGCGACGCGCTGGGCTGGGACTGGTCGCTCTTCTCGAAGCTGGAGAAGGGCGAGACGCTGGGCGGGCCGGAGGTGGTCCAGGCGTTGGACCAGTACTACGGAACAGCGACGATGTTGCTGACTCTGTGGGAGCTGGCGATGGGGGATCCCACCCAGTTCAAGGAGAAGTACCGGCGGTACATGACACTGGAGGCCGAAGCGACGAGCCTCTGGTATTACGCGGTAGGCGTGGTACCGGGCCTCCTCCAGACGCCTGCGTACGCCCGCGCGGCCCTCGCGACGAGCGGCATGTACGGCGAGGAACTGACGGCACAGGTCGAGGCGCGTATAGGGCGCCGCGAACTCCTGTCAGGTGAGAGCGCGGTGCCGTTTCGGGCGATCCTCTCCGAGACGGTACTGCGCACGCCTCTACCTGATCGCAACGAGTGGCGGGAGCAGCTGGAGTACCTCTTGGAAATGGCCGAGCGACGAAACATCACGCTACAGGTGCTGCCGCACGCCGCCGGTCTTCACGCCTTGGCGAACACCGATGTGATGTTCCTGCGGTTGTCGGACGGCCGCCCCGTGGCCTGGGTGGAGACTGACTACTCAGGCGATTTGGTCGAGGAAGCATCAGCCGTAGAGCGACTTCAGCTCCGCTACGATCGAGTGCGTGATCTAGCCCATTCCCCGCCGGATTCACGGAAGTTAGTCATGCGGATGTTGGAGGAAGTCTCGTGCGAGCCGTCGACCTGAGCAACGTCACGTGGCGCAAGAGCTCCTACAGCAACAGCGAAGGCGGCAACTGCCTCGAAGTCGCCGACGACCTCCCCCTCATCCCCGTCCGCGACAGCAAAACCCCGACCGGCCCCACCCTCACCTTCGAGCCCGCCGCCTGGTCGGCGTTCGTCGCCGAGATCAAGGGCGCCGCACCGACCCGGTGACCGGCCTGCCGGGATGCCCCGGGACGCGCCCGCGTCAGGCGGCGACGACCGGAGAGGGACCGTCGGCTGCGAGCCAGGCCGCGGCCGCCTCCCTGGCCGCCGCCGCGTCGCACGCGTCCGCGTCCGCGCGGCAGTCGGGGCACTGACCCGGCTCCCAGGCGCGGAACGCCACCTCCTCGCAGGTGACGCAGAGCTGGATCGGACGCGGGCGCGGGGCCGGGGGCAGCGCGGGGAGCGGCGGCGGGAGCAGATTGCCGAGGCGGTGGGAGAGCAGACCCGCCGGGTGCCTGAGGTCGTCCGGGAGGTCGGCGAGCAACGTACGCCGCACCGCCTCCGCCGTCGCGCCCCGCGCGAACCACGCGTCCACGGCGGGCGCCAGGTGCCGCACGTCCCGCACCGACAGCAGCATCCGCTCGTCGTGCCGCCGCAGCTCCACCAGCAATTCGGCCGCCGGCCCCTCCGGCAGCGCGACCGGAACCGCGGGGGCCGCCGGAGCCGAACACCGCTCCGGCTCCCGGCCCACGGGCCGCGCGACCGGGACGTCGTCCGCGTCCGCACGCGGGGCGGGGATGACGACCCGGGCCGGGGCCGGGGCGGGGACGGCGACCGGGGCGGGGGCAGGGACGGCGGCCGAGGCGGGGGCAGGGACGGCGGCCCGGGCGGGAGCCGGGGTGGCGACCCGGGCGGGAGCCGGGGTGGCGACCCGGGCGGGAGCCGGGGTGGCGACCCGGGCCGGGGGCGGTGTGTGGGTGGCCGGGGCATCGGCCGGGTAACAGGCGGGAGCCTGGGGGAGGTTCGGGACCGCGCCCGGGTTGTTGCAGGAGATCGTGCGCGTCACGATCTGCCCGTTCGGCAGGCGTTCGCGGAGGCGGCGGAGGTAGCCGTAGGACTCCAGCTCGCGGAGGGCGGAGGCGATGCGGATCTCGCCCTCGGGGAAGCGGTCGGCGAGGTCTTTGATGCCGACCGGGGTGCCGACGGGCAGCGACTGGATGTGGGTGGAGAGGCCGATGGCGACGAGCGAGAGGTGCTCGTGTTGCGCGAGGTGGTTGCCGATGACCACGAAGCCGGTCTCGTGGGTGACATTGGCGTGGATGATGCCCGCGGCGGGGATGGTCGCGCTAGGGTGCTGAATACCCATGGGGAAGTTGCTGCTTCCTTGTTGGTCAGGCCCCCGTCGGGATCGACAGTTCCGAGCGGGGGCCGAACTCTGTTCAAGCTCAGGACGCCGCGAGCATATGCCAGGCAACCACCCCAAAATCCAGCAGAGTTGGCAGAGTTCGCTCGTGTGGGTGACGCCCCCTCAGCATGACCACTTAGAGCAGGTGGGGTGGGGTTGGTACTTTCCCCCGGTACTTAAAAGAAGCGTCGTGGACAACCGGGTCCCGGGCCCCCACACCCCGGCGAACAACCACCCTGCGACCCACCTCCCGGCCACTCCGCCGCCCGGACACACGAGAGGGCCGGAACCCATCGGTTCCGGCCTTCTCGCGTATGCGGGGCGCTTCAGGGCCGGGGCCCCAGCTGCCGCTGGTGGTCGAGGGCGCGGCGGAGGTCGATGGGGAGGGGGTGGTAGGGGCCGTAGGCGCGTTCGGCGTCGAAGAGGAGGCGTTGGAGGTGGTCGTGGCCGGCGGTGTGGTCGCCGGTGGCGAGGAGGAGGAGGGCGAGGCGGCGGCGGATGTCGAAGGAGCGGGCGGGGTCGTGGTCGTAGTAGGGGAGGACGGCGCGGAACTCGGCGAGGGCGGCGGCCGTTTCGCCGAGTTGTTCCAGGCAGAGGGCGGCGTCGTAGCGGAACTGGAGGGTGCCGGGGTCCGAGGGGCCGGCTTCCGCTTCGCGGTCCTCCGCGAGGCGGCGGAGTTCGGGCAGGGCGCGGCGGTACTGGCCGTCGTCCATCAGCGTGGAGGCGTACTGCTTGCGCAGGATGTGGACGACCGGCGAGCGGTCGCCGTGTTCGGCGGCGGCGGTCGGCAGGAGGCCGCCGAGGAGGTCCACGGCCTGGGTGAGTGAGCCTTCGCCGAGCAGGCGTTTGACCTCGTCGACGGCGGCGGCGAGGTCGGTGCGGGGGGTGGGGGTGGGGGCGGCCGAATCCCGGGGGTCCGCGTGCCGGTCGACCCGTGGGTCGGTGCGGGGGTCGGTGCGGGGAGCCGGGGGCGGGGTCGGGGGCAGAGGAGGCGGCGAGGTCGGCGCGGGTACCGGGACCGCCACCGTCGGGACGGGGGCGGGCAGGGGGGTCGGGCGGGCCGGCCAGGGGGCGTGGGGGCGGAGGAAGGGGCGGGTGGGGTCCATGGGGCCGGTGGGGGCGCCGTGGGAGGGGAGGAGGGGGAGGAGGAGGTCGTAGACCTCGTGGGCGCCGGAGGGGCGGGCGCGGGGGTCCTTGGCGAGGAGGCGGAGGACGAGGGCTTCGAGGGCTTCGGGGACCTCGGGGCGGAGGTGGCGGAGGGGGACCGGGGGGTCGTAGAGGTGGCGGTGGAGGACGCCGAGGGCGGTGGAGCCGGCGAAGGGCACGTTTCCGCTGAGGAGTTCGTGGAGGAGGATGCCGAGGGCGTAGAGGTCGGTGGAGGGGCCGACGGCGCCGCCCATGGCCTGCTCGGGGGCCATGTAGGCGGGGCTGCCGATGGGCGAACCGGTCTGGGTGAGGCGGGTGGTGTCCGTGTCGAGGACGGAGGCGACGCCGAGGTCGAGGACGGTGACGGAACCGTCGGGGCGGATCATCACGTTGCGCGGCTTGAGGTCGCGGTGGACGATCGGCACCGCGTGGACGGCGGCGAGGACCGCGCAGAGCTGGGCGGCGACGCAGACGGCCCACTCCCAGGGGTAGGGGTCGTGCTCGGCGAGGTGGTCGGCGAGGTCGGCGCCTTCGACGTACTGCATGACGAGGTAGAGGTCGTCGCCGTCGCTGCCGGCGTCGTGGACGGTCACCAGGCCCGGGTGGTCGACGTGCGCGGTGACGCGGCATTCGCGGACGAAGCGGCGGCGGAGTTCCTCGGCGGCCGTGGCGGGGCCGGTCATGGTGGCGGGGCGGAGCAGCTTGACGGCCACCCGGCGGTCGAGGCGGCCGTCGTACGCCGTCCAGACCTGGCCCATGCCGCCCTGGCCGACGACGGTGGAGAGTTCGTAACGCCCGCCGATGACGCGCCCGTTCACCTGCGGTCTTCACCTTCCGGGGCGTTCTTGCGCAGCAGGTCGCTCAGCTCGTCGAGCTCGGCGCGGACCTGCTCGATCCGGGGCGCGGCGGGCGGCTGGGGCGCGGGGACGGCGGGCGGCTGGGGTCCGGGGACGGCGGGCGGCTGGGCGACGGGGCCGCCGTACGGGTTCGGGCCGGCGCCCGGGCTCGGGACCGTGACGGCGGTCCCGTAGTCGTACCCCGCGGGCGGGAACGCGGGCGCGGCGACGGCGGGCCGGTCCATACGGCGGATCTCGACCAGCAGGTAGTACGTGATCGAGCCGGCGACCAGGAGGACCATGACGCCGACGCCGATGAAGGACTCCGTGGTGGTGGGCTCCTCGTCGCCGGTGACACCCGCGTACGTGAAGAGCGCCGCGGCCAGCAGGAACGTCACGCCGAACAGCACCCAGTCGAGCGCCCTGCGGGTGACGATCGCGAGCCGCAGCATCGGGGCCCAGGCCAGGAACCCGCAACTGAGCAGCGCGAGCGCGGAGAAGAGGACGAGCAGCGCGATCCGGCCGCCGGAAGCGGGGCTTGTCGGCGGCTGCGGAACCTGCGGGGCCTGCGGAGGGCCGTACATCCTGCTGCTCCTGCTCGGACGGATCGGGTGCGGAGACGAGCGTATACACCGATGCGGACAACGGTTCCGGGATACCCGGAACCGTTGTCGAAGTGAGCGGGAAGCGTGCCGCCGCCGGCACCGGCCTACGGCCGGCCTACGGCGCCACCGTGCCGTCCGCGAGGCCGTCGTACAGGCCCTGGACGAGTTGGTCGCCGAGGCGGGAGGTCTGGCGGAGGGCTTCCTCGAATTCGGCGAGGGCGCGGAAGCGGGCGCCGAAGCGGCGTTGTTCGGTGAGGGGGAGGCGGGGGAGCTGGAGGCGGCGGACGTCGAGGCGGGTGGCGGTGGAGGCGTAGCTGCTGGCCTGGCGGTTGTTGGCGGTGGCGCGGAGGAAGCCGGCGAGGAACCAGGGGTCGAGGGCGGCCGGATCGGGGCGCAGCAGCTGGAGGTTGCGGCCGAGGGCGGCGCCTTCGGCGGAGGCGTCGACGACGCGGACGGCGGCGCCGCCGCCGAGGACGGGGACGACGACGTCACCGGCGGCGAGCAGGACCGGTTCCTCGGGCGGGCCGTCGGGCAGGGTGCCGGACGGCGGCTGGGCGGCGAGGACGTCGTGGTCGGTGAGGACGGCGACCGGGGAACCGGCGGGGGCCGTGCCCGCGCCGCCCGCGCGCAGCGCCAGCGCGCCGGCCCTGGCCAGTTCGCCGACGGTCGTCGTGGGGCGGCCGACCGGGCCGCCGCCGGCGGTGGCGGGGTCGGTGACGGGCGGCGGGGTCAGTTCCCGGGTGCGGCGCAGGGTCTCCGTGAGGCGCTCGCGCACCCCGGCGAGCTGGGCGGCGCCCTCGGCGGCGGCCGGGGGCGGCAGGTGGCGGGCGGGGGCGAGGTCGACGTCGTCGTCGAGGAGCTCGATGACGGGGACGGAACGGCTCGCGCCGGGGGTCCCGGCGATGCTGCCGTCCCGGTCGAAGGACGTCCACGCCTCCAGTACGGCGGTGTGGACGGCCGGCCAGTCGATCCGGTCGCGGGCGTCCCTGGCGGGGCCGGCGTGCTCGGACGCGGTGTCGACGAGGAGGAGTTCGGCCGGGGGCCGCTCGCCGGGGACGGGCCGGCGGAGGACCCAGAGGTGGAGCGGGATGCCGTACGGGGGCGCGGCGCCGGCCGGGAGGGCGACGACCGCGCGCAGGGCGCCCCGGCGGAGCAGGTCGGCGCGGATGCGGCGGCCCGAGCGGCGGGAGGCGGCGGCGGGCGGCATCAGGAGGACGGCGGTGCCGCCGGGGCGGAGCCGGGCCAGGGCGTGCTGGACCCAGGCGAGTTCGGATTCCGTACGGGCCGGGAAGCCGTACTCCCAGCGGGGGTCGTAGGCCAGTTCGTCGTGGCCCCAGTTGCGCTCGTTGAACGGCGGGTGGCAGAGGACGGCGTCCGCCGCGAGCGAGGGGAAGGCGTCGGCGCGCAGGCTGTCGCCGGACCGGACGCGGATGTCGGCGTCGGTGCCGAGCGCCAGGCGCAGCGCGGTGAGCGCGGCGAGGTCGGGGTCGGCGTCCTGGCCGCAGAACGCGCCGGGCCGCTCGACGGCGGTGAGCAGGCTGCCGGTGCCGCAGGCGGGGTCGAGGACGGTGATGGGGGTGCCGTTCCCGGCGATCCGGGCGTTCCCGGCGCCACCTGCGTTCCCGCCGCCCGCGGTCTCCCCCGTGTCCGCCGCCGTGTCCGTCGCGGTGTCCGTCGCCGTGGCGAGCGCCGCCATGAGGGCGGCGGGGCCGGGCGGGGTGAGCGTGTACTGGCGGGGGTTGGCGTCGAGGTGACGGCCGAGCAGGAACTCGAAGGCCTCGCGCACCCCGGTCTCGGCCGCGAGCTCGGCGGCGCCGCGGAGCAGCGGGACGGAGGCGGTGAGCGCGGAGCTGGTGGGGGTGAGCACGGGCCGCCCGTGGCCGAGGCGCTCGCCGAGGGTCTCCTCAAGGGCCACCGGAAGCACCTCGACGAGGCGCTCGTCGGGCAGTTCGGCCAGCGACGGCCAGGCCGCCGACCGCTCCCGCACGAGGAGGAGGGCGCAGCCCGCGTGGACGAGGGCCGTGACGGCGCCGGCCGGGTGGCCGGCGACCTGCTGCCAGACCCGCTCGCGGAGCGGGACTTCGGCGAGTTTTCCCTGGTCGCGGAGCCACTGCTCGACGTCGGCGAGGGCGAAGGAGGGGCTGGCCTCCGTGCCGCCGACGGGCTTGGGGAAGTCGGGGTGGCGGCGGCGCCAGTTGCTGACGGCGGCCCGGCCGACGCCCGCGAGCCGGGCGATGCCGGCGGCGGTCACCTCGGCCCCGCCCACCTCCTCGGCGCCCGTGTCCCCGCTGTCCCCGCCGCCTACGTCCGCTGCGCGCTCCGGCACGTGACCCATCTCCCCTGACTCTGGTTCGCCCGCTTGCTCGTCGGCTGCTGGTCGCTGCTCGTCCTCGTGTGACACCAATCCTACTGACGAACGCCCGCCACACCACTTCACAGTGTGAGTCGATCCGTTTCTCGTGAATCGTGTTGACTCGGTTCACAGGCTCTGCTGTGATTGACCCATCGCGCCAGACATCTTCATCGTCCGGGAGGACACACCCATGTCGTACGACACTCAGGTCCCGCCTGCCGCTCCGCAGCGGGTCATGCGCAACGGGCTCGGCACCGCGGCCCTGATCCTCGGCATCATCGGCACGCTCTCCGGCCTCATCCCGCTGTTCTTCTGGCTGGCCGGCATCCTCGGCCTGATCGCCCTGATCCTGGGCCTGGTCGGCAAGGGCCGCGTGAAGCGCGGCGAGGCGAACAACAAGGGAGTGGCCCTCACCGGCGCGATCCTGGGCCTCGCGTCGCTGATCCTCTCGGTCGTCGGCCTGGTCATCACGGTCACCGCCGTCAGCGACGCGGTCGACGAGATCGACAAGGCGGTCAAGGACGCGGCCCCGAAGGACCCGAGCGCGAGCGCCTCCGCCAAGGCCCCGGCCGACTCCGCCTCCCCCTCCGCCGACGCCGGCAAGAAGGACAAGGGCGCGGGCCTCGCGGACGGCGACACCTCGGTCTACGACGACGATCTCAAGGTCACGGTCTCCGACCCGAAGCCCTACACCCCGGGTGAGTACGCGATCGGCCACACCAAGGGCAACACGGCGTACAAGGTCACCGTCCTCATCGAGAACGGCGGCAAGGAGAAGTTCGACACCGCCCTGGTGTCCCTGAGCGCCACCGCCGGCAAGGACGGCGTCGCCGCCGAGCAGGTCTTCGACGACAAGATCGGCGCGGGTTTCGAGGGCACGATCATGCCCGGCAAGAAGGCCACCATCACCGTCGCCTTCGACGCCCCCAAGGACGCCAAGAACCTGACCGTCGAGGTCAACCCCGGCCTCACCTACGACGCCTCCCAGTGGGAGCTGAAGGTCGGCTGACCCCGGCCGGCCCCCGCCTGATCCCGCGGCAAGAACGCACCACCACCAGGACCGGGACCGGGGACCCTCAGGGGTCCCCACCACCTGTTACGACACCCCTGTACGGCACCACCTGTACGGCACCCCCCTGTACGGCACCCCTCGGAGACTCCCCCATGCGCGCCCTCACCCACCCCCGGACCCGCCGCACCGCTCGGACCGCTCGGACCGCCCGCACCGCCGCCGCACTGCTGTGTGCCGCGGTCGCGGCCGGTGCCACCGCCTGCGGCCATGTCATGGACGACCCGAAGCCGACGGGGCCCTTCCCGGGTGAGACGGGGTCGGAGATCGTCGACAAGGCGTTCGCGGCGACGAAGAAGGCGACGTCGCTGACGGTGAGCGTCGACATCAAGTCGGCCGTCGAGCCGATGAAGGCCTATCTGTCGCTCGACGAGCGGGGGAAGTGCGCCGGCACGCTGACCATGGGCGCGGCCAACACGGTCGAGTTGGTGAAGGCCGACGACAAGGACGTCTACCTGCGCTTCGACGAGGCCTTCCTGCGCGAGCAGGTCAAGGAGGAGGGGCCGGAGGCGCAGGACGCGATGGTGAAGGAGCTCAAGGGGCGCTGGGTGAAGTCGTCCGTGAGCGAGGCCGAATCCGACGGGATGCTGGAGCTCTGCGAGCTGGACAAGCTCCTCGACGGGTTCGAGCAGGGCGCGACCGGCATCGCCAGGGGCGAGGAGACCACCGTCGACGGCCGGAAGGCGCTGGCGCTGACGGAGCCGGGCGAAGGCGGTGAGACGAGCACGGTGTACGTGGCCACGGAGGGCACCCCGTACGTCCTGAAGATCGTCACGAAGGGCGGCGAGGAGCCGGGCACGATCGCCTTCTCGCACTACGGGCAGCCGGTCGCGGCGAAGGTGCCGGCGGCGAAGGACGTCGTCGTCACCGACTGAGCCGCGCGAGCACGCGCACGCGGGGTGGGGCCGTCGCAGGGGAGCGGCCCCGCCCCGCGTGCGCGTGGAGCGTCAGACGCGGTGGCGGACCCAGACGTTGGGCTCGACGTAGACCGCGTAGCCGCGGGTGACCTGGCAGTGGACCGGGACCAGCGCGCCCGCGACCTCGACCGGGCCGTCCGTGTCGAAGGGGAGGCCGGTCCACCGGCGCCACTGCTCGACGGAGCCGGAGACGGTCATCGAGGCCGGGGCCACCGCCTCGATCCTGCCGCCCGCGCGCACGTGGACGCGGAGCCACGGGTCGTGCGGCAGACCGTCCTCGCGGGTACGGAAGGCGTACTCGTGGATGGAGGTCGCGGCCTCCAGGTGCTTGCCGTTGGGGCGGACCGGGGCGACCAGTTCGGCGAAGCCGAGCCGGCCGGCGTTCTCCCGCATGGCGGCGAGCATCCGGTGCGAGAGGCCCTTGCCGAGATTGTCGAGGTCGACGGTGATCTCGATCGCGCTCACGGTGTCGGCCTCCCGGCCGTGCCGCAGGTCGGAGAAGGCCCAGTTGAGGACCTCGTCCCAGCCGCGCGCGGGCAGTTCGCGGCGGCCCTCCACGTCGAGCCGGAAGGGCACGCTGAAGCCGCGGGCGACGACCGCGCCCCCGGCGTCGGTGGCGACGAGCACGAACTCCGGGAACTCCCGGACGATCCGGCCCATGTTGGCCCAGCCGACCGGGTCGTACATCATGAACTCGGGCCAGAGGTCCTTCATGGACCACATCGGCCCTTCGAGCTCGGGCCGTTCGGCGAGGGTCGATATGTTGAGGTCCATGCGAGCAGGATAGATATCGCTGCTCGCTACACCAACCAACTTTCCGGTTTGTTTCAGAGGGGATTTCCCGACAGCGTCCGGCGCTACGGGAGTTTCTGCTGCGGGCAGCCGCCGAGGACCCGCTTCATGGCGTCGCGCTCCCCCCGCGTCACCCACACCCCGTACTTCTGCTTCACCGCGACCTGCCGGGCCACGTACGTGCAGCGGTAGGCCTTGTTCGGCGGCAGCCAGGTCGCCGCGTCCCCGTCGGACTTGCGGCGGTTGGCGGAGGCGTCGACGGCGAGCAGGTTCAGCGGGTCGTTCGCGAAGCGGCGCCGGGTCTCCGCGTCCCACTTCTGCGCGCCCTTCTGCCAGGCGTCGGAGAGCGCGACGACATGGTCGATGTCGACCTTGCTGCGACCCCGTACGTACGCGACGGTGCCGCCCGTGTACGGGTCGTCGGTCAGGGTGCCGGACGCGACCTTGCAGCGCCCGTCCGTGAAACGGACGCCGGTCAGATCGCGCTTGAGTATGTCGTCGCGGGTCCCGCAGCCGTTGCCGTCGACGTCCACCCACGAGCGCCCGAACTTCTCCCGCTCGTACCCGGTCTTCGGCGCCCTCCCCTTGACCGTGAGACCGTCCACCGCCGCCAGCGCCGTCCCCCGCGCGGCGGGCTTCCCGCCCGAGCCGCCCCCGGTCTCCGGGGAACCGGCCCCGGGCGAGCAGGCGGTGGCGACGAGCGCGGCGGCGGCGAGGGCCACGGCCGCCGGCGTCCTTCGATTCGTTCGATACGTCCGTTGTGTGAACACCCCGGAATCCTAGGCGGGGGCCACGCGCGCGCGTCCGGACACCTCTCCGCCCGGCGCGCCCCCGACACCACCTCAGACCCTCCGCATACCCGGCCCCCTGTCGGGGCCTCAGACGCTCCCGACGCCTCGGAGCCTGCCGGTGCCCCGCCCCCTCCCGACGCCTCAGACCTTCCCGATGCCCAGCGTGTTCTCGGCGGGCAGCAGCCCGGAGCCGATCGCCGCGAGCCAGGGCCCGCCGAGGAGTTCGGCGAGCCGCGCGGTGGACTCGGGGCCGAGGGCCCTCCAGGGCGCGGCGGCCAGGAGGTCCGTCCGCAGTTCGACCTCGGCCCGCAGGGCGCGGCCCTCCTCGGTGGCGGCGCCGGCGGCGTCGAGGAGGCCGCGGGCCGCGAGGCGGTCGCGGGCCGCCGACCATGCGGCGGCCGACCAGCCCCGGCTCTCGAAGACGGGCTCGGGGGCGGCGCCGATCGCCGCGAAGGAGACCAGCGCTTCGACCGGGTCGAGGCCGGCGGCCAGGAGGGCGGCGAGGTGCCCGTCCCCGCGGTGCTCGCGCAGGACGATGGCGGCCTGCCAGAGGACGAGGTGCGGGGCGTCGGGCCAGGCCAGTGCCGCGTTGGCGGCGGCGAGCGGGCGGCCCTCGGTCGTCGCGGCCTCGGCGGCGGTACGGGCCAGGCCTGCGGCCTCGGCGAGCTCGGGCCCGTCGACGACCTCGTCACCGAGGACGGCCCGGTACGTCCGGTCGACGGCCCGCAGCCGCGCGGCGAGGACCTTCGCCGGATCGGCGGTTTCCCAGACGGCGGGGACGTACCGGGCGACCATCTCCGGGCTGAAGCTGTAGAAGGCGGACGCCACCTGAACCGCTCCCGGGGTGCCGAGCGGCGCGGCCCGCCAGGCGAAGTAGGACGGCCAGCGCTCCCCCGTGTCGTAGCCGAGGGCGGCGGCCTCGTCGAAGGCCTCGGGGGCGTAGTAGAGCAGGGCGTGCAGCGGTTCGAGCAGGTGCCACATCTGACGTACGCGTGCGGGTTCCATGGTCGCTCCTCGTTTCCCGGCATCTCGCAAGCCTGTCTTGTCAGTGACTAGATTGCTCCCGGCCCCTGAACTTGTCAATGCCTAGATACGGGCTAGGCTGCTGCCATGACGAGCCGGAAGACCTACCACCACGGCGACCTGCGGCACGCCGTCCTCGCCGCCGCCCTCGACGTCATCGCCACCGACGGCCCGGCCGCCCTGAGCCTCCGCGACCTCGCCCGCCGCGCCGGCGTCTCCCACGCGGCCCCCGCCCACCACTTCGGCGACCGCACGGGCCTGCTCACCGCCATCGCCGCCGACGGCTACGACCTCCTGGCGCAGGCCCTCGCCGGCACGCCGGAGCTCCGCGAGCGCGGCGTGCGCTACGTACGGTTCGCCGTCGACCACCCGGCCCACTTCCAGGTCATGTTCCAGCCCGGCCTGCTCCGCGCGGACGACCCGGACCTCCTCGCCGCCAAAGAACGCGCCTCGGCCGAGCTACGCGCGGGCGTGGCGGACCTCCCGGACGTCCCCAGCCCCCGCGAGGCCGGCATCGCCGCCTGGTCCCTGGCCCACGGCTTCGCCACCCTCCTCCTCACGGGCAACGTGACGGCCGCCCTCGGCGACCGCGCTCCGGACGAGTACTTCCGCTCCCTGACGGGCTTGATGTTCGGCCCTCCGGGCACCTGACACACCTTCACTTCCCTTGGTGCGCAAGGGAATAGAGGGACCAGGCCAGGGGTTGGAACTGGTGTGCGCCCACCGGCGCCTGCCAGCGAACTCCACGGGGGAAACACCAGATGAGCACCCGCACCACCTTCCGGCACGCCGCCGCCGCCCTCCTCGCCGCGACCACCCTGACCCTCCTGCCGACCACCGCGACGGCCGTCACCGACACGGCCGTCACCGACACGGCTGTCACCGACACGGCCGCCGCCACGGACACGACCGCCGGCCGTCACGCGGACGGCGGGTGGCGCGGCGCCTGGTCCGCCTCCCCGCAGAAGGCGGCGGAGACCTTCGTCCCCAACTGGTCACGGCAGGGCTTCGCCGACCAGACGGTCCGCCAGGTCGTACGCGTCACCACGAGCGGCACCCGGAACCGGATCGAGCTGACGAACCGGTACGGCACCACCCCGCTGCGGATCACCGGCGCCACCGTCGCCCGCACCGCCGACGGCAGCGCGGTCGAGCCCGGCACCGTGCGCCGGCTGCTCTTCGGCGGCCGGCCGTCCGTGACCATCCCGGCCGGCGGCACCCTCCGCAGCGACGCCGCGCACCTCCCCGTCGAGGCCTTCGAGTCGCTGACCGTCACCCTCTACCTGGCGGGCGAGACCGGCCCCGCCACCTTCCACCAGTTCTCCACGGCCACCAGCTACCGCGCGAACGGCGACCACCGCGCCGACGTGACCGGCAGCGCCTTCGGGGAGAGCACCGACGCCTGGTACTACCTCTCCGGCGTCGAGGTCTCCGGCGGCCGGGAGGCCGGACGCCGCAACGGCGTCGTCGCCTTCGGCGACTCCATCACCGACGGCGTCGGCTCCACGGTGAACGCGGACAACCGCTACCCCGACGAGCTCGCCGAACGCCTCGCCGCCGCCGGCCGGCCGCGTGCCGTCCTCAACCACGGCATCGGCGGCAACCAGGTCGTCAACGACACCACCTGGGCCGGCGAGAGCGCCCTCGTCCGCTTCCGCAAGGACGTCCTCACCGAACCCGGCGTCCGGACCGTCATCCTCTTCGAAGGCATCAACGACATCGGCGGCAGCGGCCCCGCCTTCCCTGACCCCACCCCCGAGGTCTCCCTCGACCGGCTGATCGCCGGCCACCTCACCCTCGTCCGCGAGGCCCACGCCAAGGGACTCAAGGTCATCGGCGCGACCCTCACCCCGATCGAGGGCTCCTTCTACGACAGCCCCGAGAACGAGGCCAAGCGCGAGGCCTTCAACCAGTGGGTCCGCACCTCCGGCGCCTACGACGCCGTCGTCGACTTCGACCGTGCCGTCGCCGACCCCGCCCACCCCGACCGTCTCCTCCCCGCCTACGACGCCAAGGACCACCTCCACCTCACCGACGCCGGCTACCGCGCCATGGCCGACGCCCTGGACCTCGACGAGCTCTGACGGCTCCCCCCGACGGCGGGGGGGGGGGGGGGGGGGGGGGGGGGGGGGGGGGGGGGGGGGAGAGGCGGGGGGGGGGGGGGGGAGGGGGGGGAGGGTCAGGCGCGCCGCCCCCCCCCCCCCCCCCCCCCCCCCCCCCCCCCCCCCCCCCCCCACACCCCCCCCCCCCCCCCCCCCCCCCCCCCCCCCCCCCCCCCCCGCCCCCCTTCGTAAAGGCGTTACGGGACCGGGTTCCGCACCAGCCACTCCTGGAACTCCCGGTGCCGGAACTGGTAGGCGGCGCCGGAGGTCCGCAGGAGGCCGGCGGAGACCGACCAGTCGAGGAACCGGGCCAGCCTCAGCGGAAGCCGGGGACGGTGTCCGAGGACCGTGAAGACATAGGCACACCACGGGCCCTCCATCGCCAGGAACATCAGCGCGAACGAGCCCAGCGAGAAGAGCGCCGAGGGGTACTTCACGTCCAGGTGAAGCCACGCCGATCCCGGCAGCGTGACCGCCAGCACCAGCATGGCCGTCGCCATGGCGGCCCCCATGCGGGCCCAGGCCGACGGGCCGAGGACCGCGGCCTCGACCGCGTCCACCGCGAGCCCGGAGAACAGCACGGCGAGCACCCCCAGGGCCGCGACCGCGAGCAGCGGTTCGCCCATGCCTCCCCAGCCGGCCGGCGCGGCCACGAACCAGCCGAACAACAGGCAGAGCAGGACGGGGAACAGCACCGGGCCCCGGCCGCCGCGGACGAACGCCGACCACGCCACCCTCCACAAGGGGCTGCCGAGCGGCGGCACGGCGGACGAGTTGAAGGTCAGCCACCCCGGGGCCGCGCCGAAGGCGTGCAGGGCGGCGACGGTGAGCAGCAGGACCCCCAGCGCCGCCACCACCAGGTCGATGCCGAGCCCCTCCCACCGCAGCACGACGGAGCCGACCATCGCGCCCGCGGCCGCCCCGCACGCCGCGAGATGCAGCGCCACCGCCGGCCGGCCACGCAGCCGCCCCGCCAGCCGCGCCAGCACCAGGTCCGCCTCCATGCCCCCGGTCGTGACCAGCGCACCCGCGAGCACCCCGAGCCGCCGGTGGATCGTGTCCGCCGAGACCCGCCCCGGCCCGCCCGGCGCGTTGGCCGTCGAGGCCCGGATGAAGCGGGCGAGGAGCCGGTCGGCCATCACGGCCCCGCCGCGCGCGGTGAGGAGTTCCGCCGGGTCGCCCTCCTTGTCGTACACGACCGCCATCAGCGTCAGCCGCCACGGCGTGGACAGGGTGCGGGCCAGGACTCCGGCCGGGTGGGCGCGGAGTTCGTCGAGTACGGGCCGCCACTCGGCCGGCCGCCGGGCCGCACCGCGCCGCTCAAGGAAGTGGACCGCCTGCGCCGGGGCCACCGGGGCGATCTCCAGGCGGGCCGCGTCCAGGATGTGCCCGCCGGCCGCCTCCAGGAGGTCGTACTCCCGCGTCCGGCAGGTCAGGACGAGCGGGCCGGGCTCGGTGCCGTCCTGGTAGCGGGCGAGGGCCTCCAGGGCGCGGCCCGCCCGGGAGTCGAGTCCGACGCCGTCGGCGCCGTCCATCTCGTCGAGGCCGTCCAGGACGGGCAGGACCTTCCGCGCCGTCACGAGGCCCCGCGCGGCGGCGGGCCGCAGCCCGAAGTCCCGCTGGAGGTGCCGGGTCAGCCAGTCCTCGAAGGACTCGCCGCGCCCCCAGTCGGCGAGCGAGACGAGGGCCGGTACGGGCTCGTCCTCGGCCCGCACCCGGTTCAGCTCCATCACGAACTTCCGCGCCAGGATCGTCTTCCCGGCGCCCGGCGCCCCGGTGATCACCATGCGCCGGGGCCGCAGCGCCCGGTAGTCGTCGACGACCTTCTCCAGCCGCCCGGCGGGCGGGGCGGGCAGCTCCGCCGCACGCGCGGTGGCGTACGGGCGGAAGGCGAACGTGACGTCGATGGCCTTGAGGTCGCCGCCGAGGGAGCTCGTCCACTGGGGCTCCCCGGTGACCCTGACCGCCCGGGCGAGCCGGGCGACCGCCTCCGCCTCCGCCTCCTCCGGCCGCCGCCACAGCGTGGCGAGGACGGCCACTCCGCCCAGCACCCCGCAGACCATCGCGATGAGATCGGTCCGCTCGGACAGTTCCATCGGCCCGGCCGCGTCCTCGCCGTCGAGGGCCCAGAGGACACCCGCCACGGCCAGGCCGAGGACTCCGGCCCACAGCAGCCACCTACGAAACACGCGTCCCCCGTCCGACATGGGGACATCCTGCCGGACGGGGGACGACGGACGACCTACGATCCGAGAATCGTGGTGAGGAACTCGCCGGTCCAGGCGAGGAGTTCGCGGCCGACGACCGGCTTGCCGCCGATCTTCCCGCTCGTGGGGCGGGGCACCAGGATCTGGTGCACGGCGGGCTTGATGACCGTGCGCGGGTGGAGACGCTTGAGGCGGAGCTCCTGGGACTCGCGCAACTCCACCGGCGCGAACCGGATGTTGGAGCCCTGGAGGACGATCTCGCCGACGCCGCAGGCGCGGGCGAGCATGCGGAGGCCGGCGACCAGGAGAAGGTTCTCGACGGGCTCGGGCAGCTTGCCGTAGCGGTCGGTGAGCTCCTCGCGGACGGCGCGGATGTCGTCCTCGGAGTTCGCCGAGGCGATGGAGCGGTAGGCCTGGAGGCGGAGGCGCTCGCCGGGGGCGTAGTCGTGCGGCATGTGGGCGTCGACGGGCAGTTCGATCTTGACTTCGAGCGGGGCGGCCTCCTCCTCGCCGCCCTCCAGCTGCGCCCGGTAGTCGGCGACGGCCTCGCCGACCATGCGGACGTAGAGGTCGAAGCCGACGCCGGCGATGTGGCCGGACTGCTCGCCGCCCAGGAGGTTGCCCGCGCCGCGGATCTCCAGGTCCTTCATGGCGACGTACATGCCGGCGCCCATCTCGGTGTGCTGGGCGATCGTGGCGAGCCGCTCGTGCGCGGTCTCGGTGAGGGGCTTCTCCGGCGGGTAGAGGAAGTAGGCGTAACCGCGCTCGCGGCCCCGGCCGACACGGCCGCGCAGCTGGTGGAGCTGCGAGAGGCCGAAGTTGTCGCCGCGCTCGACGATCAGGGTGTTGGCGTTGGAGATGTCGATGCCGGACTCGACGATCGTCGTGGAGACGAGGACGTCGAACTTCTTCTCCCAGAAGTCCACGACGACCTGCTCAAGCGCCGACTCCGACATCTGGCCGTGGGCGGTCGCGATCCGGGCCTCGGGGATGATCTCGCGGAGGCGGGCGGCGGCCCGGTCGATCGAGTCGACCCGGTTGTGGATGTAGAAGACCTGGCCCTCGCGGAGGAGTTCGCGGCGGACGGCCGCGCCGATCTGCTTCTCCTCGTACGGCCCCACGAAGGTGAGGACCGGGTGGCGCTCCTCCGGCGGGGTGGTGATCGTCGACATCTCGCGGATGCCGGTGACCGCCATCTCCAGGGTGCGCGGGATGGGGGTGGCGGACATGGTGAGGACGTCGACGTTGGCGCGGAGCTTCTTCAGCTGCTCCTTGTGCTCGACGCCGAAGCGCTGCTCCTCGTCGACGATGACGAGGCCGAGGTCCTTGAACTTGGTCTCGGAGGCGAAGAGGCGGTGGGTGCCGATGACGACGTCGACGGAGCCCTCGCGCAGCCCTTCCAGGGTGGCCTTGGACTCGGTGTCGGTCTGGAAGCGGGACAGGGCGCGGACCTTGACCGGGAACTGGGAGTAGCGCTCGCTGAAGGTGCCGAAGTGCTGCTGGACCAGGAGGGTGGTGGGGACGAGGACGGCGACCTGCTTGCCGTCCTGGACGGCCTTGAACGCGGCGCGGACGGCGATCTCCGTCTTGCCGTAGCCGACGTCGCCGCAGATCAGGCGGTCCATGGGGACGGTCTTCTCCATGTCCTCCTTGACCTCGGCGATGGTGGACAGCTGGTCGGGGGTCTCCGCGTAGGGGAAGGCGTCCTCCAGCTCGCGCTGCCAGGGGGTGTCGGGGCCGAAGGCGTGGCCGGGGGCGGCCATGCGGGCGGAGTACAGCTTGATGAGGTCGGCGGCGATCTCCTTGACGGCCTTCTTGGCGCGCTGCTTGGTCTTCGTCCAGTCCGCGCCGCCGAGCCGGTGAAGGGTCGGGGCCTCGCCGCCGACGTACTTGGTGACCTGTTCGAGCTGGTCGGTCGGGATGTAGAGGCGGTCGCCGGGCTGGCCGCGCTTGGCGGGGGCGTACTCGACGAGGAGGTACTCGCGGGTGGCGCCCTGGACGGTCCGCTGGACCATCTCGACGTAGCGGCCGACGCCGTGCTGCTCGTGGACGATGTAGTCGCCGATCTCCAGGGTCAGCGGGTCGATCGTCTTGCGACGCTTGGCGGGCATCCGCTGCCCGTCCTTGCCGGCCGCCTTCTGGCCGGAGAGGTCGGTCTCGGTGAGGACGGCGAGCTTGAGGGCCGGGTCGACGAAGCCGTAGTCGATGGAGCCGGTGGAGACGTGGACGACGGCCGGCGAGATCTCCGCCAGGTCGGCGTCGAGACGCGCCGCGATGCCCTCGCCGCCGAGGACCTCGACGGTACGGGACGCGGGGCCGTGGGCCTCCGTGACGTAGACCGTGCGCCAGCCGTCGGCCAGCCAGCCCTTGGTGTCGGCGAGCGCGCGTGCGGTGTCGCCGCGGTACGACTCCGGGGCGTGCATGCCGAGCGTCAGGGTGTCGCCGTCGGTGTCGTCGGCGTCCGCCGCGAACGGCGACACCGACCACCAGGCGATGTCCAGCTCGCGCGCCCGGTCGCGGACGTCCGCGATGCCCCACAGGGAGGCCGCGCCGACGTCGATCGGGGCCTCGCCGCCGCCGGCGGTCGCCGCCCAGGAGGCCTGCAGGAACTCCTGCGAGGTCGCGACGAGGTCCGCCGCCCGGGTCCGTACCCGCTCGGGGTCGCAGACCACGGCCATGGCGCCCTTCGGCAGCACGTCGAGGAGGAGTTCCATGTCGTCGACGAGGACGGGCGCGAGGGACTCCATGCCCTCGACGGCGATGCCCTCGGCGATCTTGTCGAGGAGCTCGCCCAGCTCCGGGTGCTGCTCGGCGAGGGCCGCCGCCCGCTCCCGTACGTCCTGGGTGAGGAGCAGCTCGCGGCACGGCGGCGCCCACAGGCCGTGCTCGGCGACTTCGAGGGAGCGCTGGTCGGCGACCTTGAAGTAGCGGATCTCCTCGACGTCGTCGCCCCAGAACTCGATGCGGAGCGGGTGTTCCTCGGTGGGCGGGAAGACGTCCAGGATGCCGCCGCGCACGGCGAACTCGCCGCGCTTCTCGACCAGCTCGACGCGGGAGTACGCGGCTGCCGCGAGGCCTTCGACGATCTCGTTCAGATCGGCCGTCTGGCCGCCGCGCAGCGACACCGGCTCCAGGTCCCCGAGGCCCTTGACCTGCGGCTGGAGCACGGAGCGGATCGGGGCGACGACCACGCTGACCGGGCCGGCCGCCGGGTCGTCGTCACGGGGGTGGGCGAGGCGGCGGAGCACGGCGAGGCGGCGGCCGACGGTGTCGGAGCGGGGCGAGAGCCGCTCGTGCGGCAGGGTCTCCCACGAGGGGTACTCGACGACGGTGTCGGGGTCGAGCAGGGACCGCAGCGCGGCGGCCAGGTCCTCGGCCTCGCGTCCGGTGGCGGTGACGGCGAGGACCGGGCGGCCCGAGTCCCGGGCCAGCGCGGCGAGCGCGAACGGCCGCGCGGCGGCCGGACCCACCAGGTCCACATGCGGACGGTTCCCGTCGGCGGCGGCCTTCACCGCCTCGGCGAGAGCCGCGTCCTTGACGACGACATCGAGCAGACCGTGCAGGCTCATGAAGGTGTCCATCCCGAGGGGTGCCGGAGGCGGGCAACGCGAACAGCCCGACACGTCGTACGGGCCGGGGTGTCCAGCGTACGACGGTGCACCGACAGCCGCTTCCGAAACACGGGCGGCCCCGGTGAACCTCCACCGGGGCCGTACCGCTGCGGGCGGGGGGCGCTACTCGCTCGCGATCGCGTTCAGGACGTTCATCCGGCCGGCCCGGAAGGCCGGGACCAGGGCCGCGAAGAGGCCCACGAAGGCCGATCCGACGAAGACCGTGAGGATCGTCGGCCACGGGATGTCCAGGACGCCGAGGCCCTCCAGGGCGAGGAGCTTCTGGGCGGCGGTCCCCCAGCCCATGCCGAGGCCGAGGCCGAGGAGGGCGCCGAAGAGGGCGATGACCACCGACTCCAGGCGGATCATGCGGCGCAGCTGGCGGCGCGAGAGGCCGATGGCCCGCATGAGGCCGATCTCCCGGGTCCGCTCGACCACGGAGAGGGCGAGGGTGTTCACGACGCCGAGGACGGCGACGACGATCGCCAGGGCGAGGAGCCCGTACACGATGTTGAGCAGCTGGCCGACCTGGTCCTTGAGCTCCTCCTTGTAGTCGGCCTGGTTGCTCGCCTTGTACTGGGGGTAGGCGGCGAGCGCGTCCTTGACCGCCTGGTAGGCCTGGGTCTCCTGGCCGTCCTTGGCGCTGGCGAGCAGGAGCAGGCTGTGCGGCATGCGGTCGGCGGGGACGTACTCGGCGAGGGTGTCGACGCTGATGTACATCGCGCCCTTGTCGACCTGCCCGGTGTCGGCGGTGATCGCCGCGACCTTCAGCTTCGCGCTCTCGCCGCCCTTGAAGGCGAGGGTGAGGACGTCGCCGACCTTGACGCCGTGCTCGGTGGCGTAGTCGCTGCCGACGGACATCGCGCCCTTGCCGTAGGCGTCGGCGAGCTTGCCCGCGGTGATCTCGCGGCGCAGGTCCTTCGGGTACGTCGGGTCGGTGGCGGCCAGGTCGGCCGTGGTGGTCCTGCCGCGCGGGTCGGTGACCTTGGCGTCGACCCACCGGTACTCGGTGACGTGGTCGAGGCCGGGGACCTTCTCCAGGGCGGCCTGCGCCTGCGGCACGATCGGCTGCCCGGTGCCGGACTGCACGATGAAGTCGGCGCCGACGGACCGGTCGAGCTCTTCCGTGGCCGAGGCGACCATCGAGGAGCCGACGACCGACAGACAGGCGACGAGCGCGAGGCCGATCATCAGGGCGGCGCCGGTGGCACCGGTGCGGCGCGGGTTGCGCAGCGCGTTCCGCTCGGCCATCCGGCCGACCGGGCCGAAGATCCGCAGGACGACGACGCCCAGGACGCGGACGACTCCGCCCGCGAGGAGCGGGCCGACGACCACGAAGCCGAGGAGCGAGAGGACGACGCCGAGGCCCAGCCACAGGGAGCCGGGTCCGGCCTCGGCGGCGCGGGTCGCCGTCCACAGCGCGGCCGCTCCGGCGGCGGTCAGGGCGAGGCCGAGCCCGCCCCGGATCCATCCCGCCTTGCCGTCGGCGGGGGTGCCGGCGTCGCGGAGGGCGGCCATCGGGGAGACCTTGCCGGCCCGGCGGGCCGGGATGTAGGCGGCGAGGACGGTGACGACGATGCCGAGGACGAGGCCGACGACCGGGGTGGTCCACTTGACGGTCAGGTCGCGGGTGGAGAGTTCCATGCCCACCGCGGACATCAGCTTCATCAGGCCGACGGCGAGTCCGACGCCCGCCGCGACACCGGCGACGGAGCCGACGACGCCGAGGAGCACCGCCTCGACGAGGACGGAACGGTTCACCTGCTTGCGGCTCGATCCGATGGCCCGCAGGAGGCCGATCTCGCGGGTGCGCTGGGCGACCAGCATCGAGAAGGTGTTGACGATGAGGAAGATGCCGACGAGGAAGGCGATCCCGGCGAAGCCGAGCATCGCGTACTTCATCACGTCGAGGAAGCCGGCGACGTCCTCGCGGCCCGCGTCGGCGGTCTCGGCGGCGGTCTTCAGCTTGTAGCCGTCGCCGATCGCGGCCGCGATGCCGGCCTTGAGGGTCTCGTCGCTGACGCCCGGCTTGGCGTCGGCGGTGATCTCGGTGAACAGGCCTTCCTTGCCGAGCAGTTCGCGCTGGGCGGTGGCGGTGTCGAAGTAGACGACGGTGGCGCCCGGGTTGGTGACCTTGAAGTCGACGATGCCGGAGATCTTCGCGGTGAAGTCGCCGGTGACCGCGATGGTCCGCAGCGGGTCGCCGATCTTCAGGTGGTGCTTCTCGGCGGTGGCGCCGTCGACGACCACGTCGGTGGGGCCGCGCGGCTCGTGGCCGGAGACCAGTTCCACCGAACGCAGCTCGTTGGGCGTCCAGTTGACGGCGATGGTGGGCGCGCCGCCGGTCGGGCCGACGTTCTTGTTCCGCCCGTCCACGACCGTGACGCTCGTCGAGGCGACCGAGCCCTGCGCGGCCTGGACGCCGTCCGCCTTCCGCACCTGCTCCACGAGCGCGGCGGGGAGGGCCTCGGGGCGGCCGGTCTGCGGGGTCTCGTCGTTGCCCGCCGCGTTCTTCGGGCTGACGGTGACGTCGGAGGCGGTCACGGCGAACAGCTTGTCGAACGTCGTGTTCATGGTGTCCGAGAACACCAGGGTGCCGCTGACGAACGCGACGGAGAGCAGGACGGCGACGGCGGAGAGCGCCATGCGGCCCTTGTGCGCGAAGAAGTTGCGCAGCGAGGTCTTCAGGACGCTCATGACGTCCGCCCGCGCGCGTCGAAGTCCTTCATGCGGTCGAGCACGGCGTCCGCGGTGGGGCGCAGCATCTCGTCCACGATCCGCCCGTCGGCCAGGTAGAGCACCCGGTCCGCGTACGAGGCGGCCACCGGGTCGTGCGTGACCATGACGATCGTCTGCCCCAGCTCGTCCACCGACGTCCGCAGGAAGCCCAGCACCTCGGCGCCGGCCCGCGAGTCCAGGTTTCCGGTCGGCTCGTCACCGAAGATGATCTCCGGCCTGGCCGCGAGGGCGCGGGCCACGGCGACCCGCTGCTGCTGGCCGCCGGACAGCTCGTTGGGCCGGTGCTTCAGCCGCTCGGAGAGCCCGACGGTGTCCACGACCCGCCGCAGCCACTCGGCGTCCGGCTTCCGCCCGGCGATGTCCATCGGCAGCGTGATGTTCTCGATCGCGCTGAGCGTCGGCAGCAGGTTGAACGCCTGGAAGATGAACCCGATCCGGTCCCGGCGCAGCTGCGTCAGCTTCTTGTCCTTCAGACCGGTGATCTCGGTCTCGTCGAGGAAGATCTGCCCGCTGGTCACGGTGTCGAGGCCCGCCAGGCAGTGCATCAGGGTCGACTTGCCCGAACCCGACGGCCCCATGATCGCGGTGAACTGCCCGCGGGCGATGTCCACGTCCACGGCGTCCAGCGCCACCACCCGGGTCTCCCCCGAGCCGTACGCCTTCACGACCTGACGCGCCCGCGCGGCCACGGCGGTGCTCTCTCCCGTACCCCCGTGCTTGGGGATGGTCACAGCCGAAGTCACGTTTCTCTCCTTGGAGCGGTGGGTTGGCTTTGTAGGTTCCAGTTAAGAACCCGCCCCCCTCCCTCCACCTCCTCCGCCGGTACCAACCACCCCTGCCCCGTATGGGGGAGCTTCCCCTAGGGGATGTCCACCTGAAGCACGCCCCTCGCCCTGCCGCCGCCCCTTCCGGCCGCGCTGATCGCGCCGGACACGCGTGAGGGGCCTCCACCCGGGGGTGGAGGCCCCTCACTCCTGGCTCAGAAGGCGCCGTTCAGATGCCACCAGTCGCCGCCGCCGAGCCAGTCGCCCGCTCCGAGGCCGCCCGTGCCCTTGCCCTCGTACCGGTACAGCCTGCGGGATTCGACCTGCGTCGCGATGAGGTCCGCACGGCCGTCGCCGGACCAGTCGCCGTTGCCGATGAGCATCGTCATGCCGTTCCAGCCGCCGGTGCCGACCAGGACACGCGCACCGAGCGCGCCGGACTTGCCCGGGTAAAGCCAGAGCTTGCCCGTCGACGCCTCGCGGGCGTAGAGGTCGACCCGGCCGTCCCCGTTCATGTCACCGACGCCCACCAGCGCGTTCATCCCGTTCCAGCCGCTGCCGAGCAGCTTGCGCGCGCCCAGGGCGCCCGTGGAGGTGCCCGGGTACAGCCACAGCTTGCCGGTGGACCTCTCCACCGTCAGCAGGTCGGACCGGGCGTCGCCGGTCAGGTCGCCGAAGGCGGCGATCCGGCTCATGGCGTTCCAGCCGCCCACGCCGATCAGCTTGCGCGCGCCGAGCCCGCCCGTCCCGGTGCCGGGGTAGAGCCACAGCTTGCCGGTGGCCTTCTCGCGGACGATGACGTCCTCGCGCCCGTCACGGCTGAAGTCACCGTGCCGGACCATGGCGTCGAAAACGTTCCAGCCGCCGGTGCCGACCAGCTTGCCGCTGCCGTCACCTGGCAGGAACCACAGCCGTCCGACGAGGTCACGGACGAGGACGTCCGAGCTCCGGTCACCGTTCATGTCACCGAAGGCGGCCGCCTTGGGCGAGGTCTCCGAGATCCAGTGCGGGTACGCGGGCCCCTCACACTCCCGGAGCGTAGGGACGATCTTCACCGAGCTGACGGAACGGCTGGCGATGCTGGTCGAGTAGCCGTCGTTCCCGTACCGCCCGGCGGCGTCCTCGAAGTTCGGCTCGTCGAAGGTGCAGGCGAACCCCGAGGTGCGGTTGATGATCAGGCGGAACTTGTTGTCCCACGTGCCCAGCGTCGCCTTGCTCGACTGCGTCTTGAACATCGGGCCCGTGGAGTCGCCGTCCCCCCAGGCGCAGAAGTAGCCCGTGGGGCAGTCGCTGACCGCTGCCTGTGCGGGGGCAGTTCCCACGCCGAGCAGGGCGGCCGAGGTGAGTCCCAGCGCGACGGCCGTGGAGGCCAGTCGCCGGAACAGAGGTATGCGCATGAATTCCCTCCCGAAGCACGGCGCGTGCACATTCTCGATGCGCGCCGCAGCCAGGAAGGTATCCGTGTCCGCCACGCCGCTGCCACGCGGTTCTCAAGCGGAGCCGACCGGTCCGTGCGCCCTGGGGGTTCCTAGGACCCGGGTACGGGTGAGACCCTGGCGGGCAAACATTTAGGTGTACGAAGAAAGGGATTGCGCGGTGACCGAGTCCTCCACGACACCGGCGGGCACCCCCGCCGGTAAGGCCGGGCCCACCGCCCCCGCTCCCGGCTCACCGGCGGCCGCCCGCCGCGGGCCCGTCGTCGCCGCGCTGATGCTCACCATGGGGCTGGCCGCGATCGACGGCACGATCGTGTCGACGGCCGTGCCGCAGATCGTCGGGGACCTGGGTGGACTGGCGGTGTTCTCCTGGCTGTTCTCGGGGTATCTGCTCGCGGTGACCGTCACGCTGCCGGTGTACGGGAAGCTCAGTGACACCTTCGGACGGAAGCCCGTGCTGATCGCCGGTGTGGTCCTCTTCGTCATCGGCTCGGTGCTGTGCGCGGCTGCGTGGAACATGGCGTCGCTCATCGCGTTCCGGGTCGTGCAGGGCTTCGGTGGGGGCGCGCTGCAGGGCACCATTCAGACCATCGCGGCCGATCTCTATCCGCTGAAGGAGCGTCCCAAGATCCAGGCGAAGCTGTCCTCGGTCTGGGCGGCGTCGTCCGTCGCGGGTCCGGCGGCCGGCGGTCTGTTGGCCGGATACGCGGACTGGCGCTGGATCTTCCTGGTCAACCTGCCCGTGGGGCTCGTCGCGCTCTGGCTGATCGGCCGGAACCTGGTCGAACCGGCCCGCACGACGCCCCGCGAACGCGTACGCATCGACTGGGCCGGAGCGCTCGCCATCTTCGGCACCGGCGCCCTGCTGCTCACCGCGCTCGTCCAGGGCGGTGTCGCGTGGCCCTGGCTGTCGGCGCCCTCCCTGGGCCTGCTCGGCGGAGCCGCCGTACTCGCCGGCGTCACGGTCCTCGTCGAGCGCCGCGCCGCGGAACCGATCATCCCCGGCTGGGTCTGGCGCCGCCGCGCGATCGCCGCCGTGAACCTCGCCCTCGGCGCCCTCGGCCTCCTGATGGTCGCGCCGATGGTCTTCGTCCCCACCTACGCCCAGTCCGTCCTCGGCCTCGGCCCCATCGCCGCCGGCTTCGTCCTCTCGGTGATGACGCTCAGCTGGCCCGTCTCCGCCGCGTTCTCCAACCGGGTCTACACCCGCATCGGCTTCCGTCTCACCGCCGTCCTCGGCATCTCCGGCGCCCTCCTCGTGCTCCTCGCCTTCCCCCTGCTCCCCTTTCCCGGCGAACCCTGGCAGCCCGCCCTCCTCATGCTGCTCCTCGGCGCTGCCCTCGGCCTCTTCCAACTCCCCCTGATCGTCGGCGTCCAGTCGACCGTCCCCTACGAGGAACGCGGCACCACCACCGCGTCCGTCCTGTTCTGCCGCCAGGTCGGCCAGAGCGTCGGGGCGGCCGTGTTCGGCGCCCTCGCCAACGCCGTCCTCGCCTCCCGCCTCGGCGGCGGCGACCTCGACTCCTTCGCCGACGCCCTCGACGCACCCGCCGGTCTCACCGCCGAGACGGCCGGCCACCTCCGCGAGGCCGTCGACGCCGCCGTGGACTACGTCTTCCTCGCCGCCGCCTCCGCCGCCGCCCTCGCCCTCCTCGTCCTCCTCACACTGGCGCCGCGCCGCTTCCCCGTCCTCACGGAGGAGGGGGAGCGACGCGGCGCGGAGTGAAGGAAGCGAGGGAGGGGCTAGAAGGCGGCGTCGATCCCGTGCCCCGGCTGGACCAGGTCGTTGCGTACCGCGCCCTTGAAGGGCGCCCGCCAGTCCCCCGTACCCGCGTAGAGGTACGACGAGCTGCCGTTGGTCCCGAGCAGGTCCGGGCGCCCGTCGCCGTTGGCGTCCCCGAGGCCGACGATGTCGGTGTACGCGTTCCAGCCGCCGCCCAGCCTGACCCGCGGCGCGAAGGTGCCGTTGCCGAGGCCGAGGTACATCCAGAGGACACCGTCCTTGTCCCGGGCGACGAGGTCGCCGGCGGGCGCGCCGGCGATGTTGCCGGTCGCGGTGATCTGGTTGTACGTGCCCCAGCCGGAGCCGATCTTCTTGCGGGCGCCGAGCGGGGAGTTGACGTTTCCGGTGCCGGGGTAGAGCCACAGGCCGCCGGACTTGTCCGTGGCCAGGAGGTCGGGCTTCCCGTCGTTCGTCAGGTCGCTGCCACCGGCGATCCGGTCGTAGACCTGCCAGCCCGTGCCGATCCTCGTACGCCCCGAGAACGGCTTGTCCCCGGCTCCGGTGCCCTGGTACAGCCAGAGCGCCCCGTTCCGCTCGCGGGCGACCGTGTCGGCCACCGGCGTGCCCGCGATGTTCCCGACGGACTCCATCCGGTCGTAGGCCTGCCAGCCGGTCCCGACCGGCAGCCCGCCCGTCGCCTTCACGTTGTCGCCGGCCGGCGTCCGCACCGTGCCGACGCGCCGCAGCTCGCCGTCGCCCGAGCGGACGAACAGGTCGGGGGTCCCGTCGTCGTTGTAGTCGTGCGCGGCCACGGGCCGCGTCACGGTGAAGCGGCCGGTCGCCTTGAGCTCCGGACCGATGCCCTCGTCCGGGCGGGCGGTGAGCACCCACTCGTACTCGCCGTTGGGCGCGGTCCCGAGGTCCGGGCCACCCTCCAGGCTCTTCCCGTCCCAGCGCCAGGTGACCCGGCGCGGCGTCCCGGGGGCGGCGGACGAGACGGGCCACTCGTGGTAGACGCTCGTACGGCTGCGCACATGCGTCAGCGTCAGCCACACGCGGCTGTCCGCCCGGGAGAGGTCCCAGCCGAAGTCGACCCCGCGCTCGGTCTGTTCGCCGGTGAGCGCCTTCGGGGCGTCGGAGCCGGTGAGCGTCACGACGGTCGACTGGCCGGTGCCCGCGACCCGTTCGACCTCGGGTCGGCCGCCGTCGGCGCGCGGCGAGACCCGGTAGAGGCCCTCGCCCTGCTCGGCGGTGCCGCCGCGCACCAGGAGGCTGCCGCCGGGGCCCGCGACGGCGGAGGAGAACGCGGTGAGGAGGACGGCCTTCTCGCCGGTCTCGACGGACTGGACGGTGAAGGGGCGCTTGGTGGGGTTCGCCCCGCCGTCGAGGTCGGTGGACTCGCTGATGTGGGCCTGCTGGCCGGACGCCAGCCAGCCGCCGACCAGGTACAGCGGGTCGGAGACCTCGGCGTCGGTGTCCGGGATCCACTTCCGCGTGGTGGTGCCGCGCTTGAGGGCGACGACCCCGTGGCTCCCCAGCCGTGCCTCGCGCCAGGCCACGTGGGTGGCGGAGACGGCTCCGTCCCAGGCCCACTGGTCCTTGTCCTGGGCGAGCCAGGTGTCGGTTCCCGAGGCGAGATCGACGAGGATCTTGGCGGAGCCCCGCCAGTCGCCGATCTTGCAGTCGTAGAGCGCGGAGCCGGTGTCGGTCCAGCCGTTGTCGTAGGGCGCGTCGCAGTCGACGTCGGGCCCGCCGACCAGCTTGCGGAGCTTCGGCGTGCCTCCGGCGAGCAGGGCGGCGTCGAGCGTGACGGCGTACTGCACCCCCTTGCCGTTCTCGCTCCGCGCGAGGAGCAGGTTGTCGCCGGCGAGGCCCGCGTAGAAGTAGCCGTCGCCGAGCGCGTCGAGATCCAGCTTCACCGGCACGGCGGCCGCGGCGGGGGTCGACAGGTCGTGGACCCACATCACCCGGCTGACGGCCGCGTCCGACCGGTCCACGCTGACGGCCAGGTCCGAGCCGCCGCCGGCGGCGAAGGTGCCGGGCAGCACGGTCGACGAGCCTCCCGCGTACCAAGTCCAGCGGTACTCGGGCGACTTGCCGCGCGTCTTCGACAGGAAGCCGCTCGGCCCCGCGCCGACGACGTCCGCGTCGAGCGGGAAGGCCACAGGGGTCAGCTGCGGGCCGTCCTGCTCGGCGACGGGCGCGGGCGCGGGTGCGGCCGTGGCGGGGAGCGTGGTGAGTGTGCCGCCGGTGGCGGCGAGGACGATGGTGACGGCGGCGGCCGCGAGACGACGGCCGCGTGCGCGTTCGAGGTGCATATACGGGTTCCCTCCCTGGACTCAGGAGGTTAACGGCCGCCCCTCTCACCTCACCCGCCACCCCCGTCACTCCCCCCGCAGCCCCCGTCACCTCACCCGCCCCCCATCACTCCCCGCCGCCCCGTCACCTCGCCCGGCGCCCCCGTGCCACCAGCGGCAGCAGGGGGAGCACCGCGAGGAGCTCGCCCAGCGCTCCCGCCCACAAGGCCGTCCGGACGCTCGCGTACTGGCCCAGGAGGCCTCCGAGGAGGGCGCCGAGCGGCATGCAGCCCCAGACGACGAAGCGGAAGGTCGCGGTGACGCGGCCGAGGAGGGGCGCGGGGGTGAGGCGCTGGCGGAGGGCCACGGAATGGATCTTGAAGGTCATGAAGGCGGTCCAGCCGAGGCCCTGGAGCACGCAGGCCACGGCGAACCGCCCGTCCGCCTGGAAGAACGGCAGCGCGAGCAGCCACAGCACCCCGCTCACCACCACGGACGCGCACATCGCGCGGAGCTCGCCGAACCGGGCGGCGATCCTGGCGGTGAGGAGGCTGCCGAGGAACCCGCCGAGCGCCTCCGCCGTGAACACGAGCCCGCACAGGAACGGCGAAAGCCCGAGGTCCCCCGACAGGAGCACGAGAAGCATCGACGCGCCGATCGTCCCGCACAGGTTCGAGACCGCCGCGGCCACCGTGAGCGCCCGCAGCAGCCGGTGCCGGAACACGAACCGCAGCCCCGCCGCGATCTCCTCCCGCAGCCGCGCCCCCTGGACCTTCTCCGGCTTCGGGTCCGGGCGGCGGATCCGCGACAGGAAGAGGGCCGAGACGAGGAAGCTCGCCGCGTCGGCGACCAGCGCCACCGGTGCCGTCACCGCCGCGACGAGCGCGCCCGCGACCCCGGGACCGCCGGCCGCCGTGACCGTACGGCTCGCCTCCAGGGACACGTTCGCCTCCACGAGGCGGTCCTCGTCGACCAGCCGGGGCAGTTGGCTCTGGTACGCGATGTCGAAGAAGGCCGTGCAGACGGAGAGCCCGAAGGCCACCCCGTACAGCTGCGGCAGCGTCAGCACACCGAGCCAGGCCGCCGCCGGCAGCGTGGCGAGCAGCACCGCCCGGCCCACGTCCCCCGCGATCATCACCCGCCGGCTCCGCATCCGGTCCACCCACGCCCCCGCCGGCAGCCCGAGCAGCAGAAACCCCAGGTACTCGCACACCACGAGCAGCCCCACCTCGAACGGCGACGCGCCGAGCGGCCCGATCGCCACGAGCGGCAGCGCCAGGACGGTGATCGCCGTACCCGCCTGGCTGACGGTGTCGCCGACCCACAGCCGACGGAAGTCCGGCAGCCGCAAGAGGGCCCGGCGCGCGGGGGATTCATGGGTTTCAACGGTGGTGGTGGTCATGTCGGCGAACATCACCACCCACGGCCTCGGCCCACCATTGTTTTAGGCTGGGCGAAAACCTCACGGGGGAGGGAACGGTGGGAGAGATACGGTTCGGGGTCGACGACCTGGCCCAGCTGCGGTTCGCCCTGTCGCCCCTCCGGGAGTCCGTCGCCGCCCTGCGCGCCTCCGCCGACCCGGGACGCCACGCACTCCATCTCCCGTGGATCAAAAGGGCGTTGACCGTGGGGCCGGAGCGTACGGCCCTGCTCCCGCACCTCGCGGAACTCGAAGCGCACGTCCCTCCCCCGCGCTGTCCGCTCGCCGAGATCGAGGAGGAACTCGCCGCCTTCGCGGGTCCGGCGGAACGGACGTCCGCCCTGCTCGCCTGGTGGGAGGCCGGGATACGCCCGTACTGGCCCCGGATCAGGGCCGTCCTGGAGGCGGATCTGGCCTACCGCACCCGGCAGCTCGCCGAGGACGGCATCCAGGAGGTCTTCGCCCACCTCCACCCGAGCCTGCGCTGGGCCGACGACCGGCTCGCCTGGGCCGGCCTCCCGAAGGGGAGCCTCGCGCTCGACGGCCGGGGGCTGACGCTCGCCCCGAGCGCCTTCGCGAACCAGTGCGTCCTGCTGCCCGCGCGGGAGGGCGTACCGCCCTGCCTCGTCTATCCGGTGCGCGCCGTCGGCACGTTGTGGGAGCGCGGCGCCGAGCCGGGCGACGGACTCGGCCGCCTCCTCGGCCGCAGCCGGGCCGGCCTCCTGAGCCGTACCAGCACACCGACCACCACCACGGGCCTCTCCGAGCAGACCGGCCTCAGCCCCGGCGCGGTCTCCCAGCACCTCTCCGTCCTCCGCGCCACCGGCCTCGTGACCTCGCACCGCTACCGCCGCGAGGTCTACTACCGGGCCAGCGAACTCGGCCTGGCCCTGCTCGGCCGGCCCGACTAGGGCCTGTCCGTCCCTGATCCGCCGGGCAGGCTCTAGGAGGCGGCGGGGCCCGGGAGCGTCAGGCAGAACGGGTGGCCCGCCGGGTCCAGGACCACCCGCCACCGGTCCGGCCGGGGCTGCGTCTCCGGGACGGTGGCGCCCCACTCCACGAGCAGCGCCGCCGCCTCGTCGAGGTCGTCGACGTCGAAGTCCAGGTGGAGCTGTTGCGGGACGTCCTGCCCGGGCCAGGTCGGCGGCCGGTAGCCGTCCACCCGCTGGAAGCCGATGAAGAACCCGCCGTCCGGGTCGCGCAGCCCGGCGAACTCGTCGTCGGAACGGTCGGCGAGGGGGATGCCGGTGGCGCGGTGGTAGAAGTCGGCGAGGGCCATGGGGTCGGCGCAGTCGAGAGTGACGGCCGTCAGCTTCATGATCATGGCCGGGGAGCCTACTGGGGATCGGCGCGCTCGCCGGGCTCGTCTCGCTCGTCGGGCTCGTCTCGTTCGCCGCGCGCGTCCGGCGCGTCCGGCGCGTCCGGGTCGTCGGTGGGGGCCGGGCGGCCGGTGAGGGCGGCGAGGGAGTTGCGGATGTGTTCCATGTGGGAGTGGATCTCGTCGCGGGATTCCTCGTGCTCGCGGAGTATCCGCTCGGTCTCGCGCTCGACGCGCTCGCCCTTCATGCGGGCCTCGGCGAGGATCTCCCCGGCGCGGGCCTCGGCGTCCTCCTGGCCGTGGCGGGCCTGTTCCTCGGTCTCGGCGAGGGCGCGCTGGGCCTCGGCGAGGCGTTCCTCGGCGTGGGCGACGAGCTCGTCGTGGCGGGCGTCGAGGTCGGCGGCCTTGCCCTCGGCCGTACGGTCGGCCTCGTCGCGCGCCGCCGACTGTTCGGCGCTCTGGGCGGCGAGGAGTTCCGCCGAGCGGCGCTCGGTGTCCTCGAAGGCCTCGCGGGCGGCGGTCCGCTGTTCGCCGGTGTCGCGGCGGGCGTCGGCGGCCAGTTCGGCGGCCCGCTCGCGGGCGGCCTTCAGGGTGGCGCCGGCGGCGGCCTCCGCTGCGGCGCGGACGCCTTCGCCGTACGCGCGGGCCGCATCGGCCGCCTCCGTGGCCGCCGCGTCGGCGGCCTCCGCGAGGGCCTGCGCCTCGGCCTCGGCGGCGCGGACGAGCTTCTCGTCCTCCTGCTCGGCGAGGTGCAGGATCTGCTGGGCGGCCTCGCCCAGGGACTCGTACCGCTGGGGTGCGAGGCCCTCGACGGCGGCCCGCAGCCGGGCCGCCTCCGCCTCCATCTCCTTCGCGAGTACGGTGAGCCGCGCCGCCCGCTCCCAGGCACCGTCGCGCTCCTCGGAGAGTGCGGCGACGAACCGGTCGACCTGCTCGGGGCGGTACCCCCGGCCCCGTCCGACAGCGAAACTCATCCTCGACGCCCCTTCCCGTATGGCCTCAAACGTCAAGGATGCGCCATCAGAACGGACAAAAGGCGCCCAACGTGCACGCACGTCGAGCGCCTTTCGTCACATTCCGCCCGCCTTCGACTACAGAAGACCGGGGGAAGACCGGGGGAAGACCTACAGAAGGCCGTCCCACATCTGCTCCAGGAGCACCGACCACCAGGTCTCCGGCGACGCCAGCGCCTGCGGGTCGAGCATCGCCAACTGCGCCTGGAAGTCGACCGTCCAGCGGCCCGCCTGCTCCGGGTTGAGCCCGAACCGCAGCCGCCACATCCGGCCGAGCAGCGCCATCGAGCGCGTGAACTCCGGCAGACCGGTGTTCACGAACTGCGGGGGCACCGGCTGCCCGCCAGGACCGGCCTCCACCGGCACCGCCACGATGTGCGCGGTCCCGTACTGGACACAGATCGCCCGCCCGAAGTCCGAACCGAGCACCAGGTACGAACTCGCGTCCGCCGCCGCCGCGACCTGCCGCTGCGCCGCCAGCTCCGCCAGCGTCGGCACCACCGGCACCGCCGGCTGCGCCCAGAAGAACGGACCGAAGTCCGCCGGCAGACCCGCCCACACCAGCGTCCGCGCCACGAGCTCCGGCACGCCCTGCCGCGACACCGCACGCTGGTCGAACCGGAGGACTCCCGGACCGAACGCCCCGGCCAGCTCCTGCGCGATCGCCTCCGGCGGGACCGGCGGCGCCGGCTGCACCTGCGGCAGCGGAGCCCGCACCGGCGCCGGCCGCGCGGGACCGTCCGCGACCTGGTGCAACTCGCCCTGGTGGGTGATCAGTTGCCGCATGCCCTGCTGCCGTCCCGCGTGATCACGGCCGTACGGCGCGATGCTCGTGATCCGCGCCTGCGGCCACGTCTCGCGGATCATCCGCGCACAGTAACCACCCGGCAGCTCACACGACTCCAGCTCCGTGTGCAGTTCGAGCACCTGCTGCGGCGGCACGTTCATCGCCCGCAGCTCGTGCAGGATCTGCCACTCCGGATGCGGCGTCCCCGGCGCCGAACGCCGGATGATCTGCGCCTCCGAACCGTCCGGCGCCCGGTACCGCAGCACCGCCTGGTACCCCGGACCCACCGTCGGCTGCCCGGTCGGCTGCGGATACCCGTACGCCGGAGGCGCCGCCGGACCCGGCTGCGCGGGCGGCGGCATGTGCCCGTGCAGCGGCGGCGCCGGCGCGGGCGGAGGCGGCGGAGTCCCCGGACCGCCAGGACCGGGATGCGCCAGCATCGTCGCCGCGTGCGCGATCCCGCCCGGAGGCGTACCCGGCACACCCGGCGGCGGCGGAGGCGGCGGAGGCGCACCAGGACCACCCTGGTTCGGATGCGCCAGCATCGTCGCCGCGTGGTGCACCGGCTGCGGCGCGGCCGGCGCCGGCGGCGGACCGGGCGGACCCGGCGGCTGGATGCCCTCGGGCCCCAGCGCCGACACCAGCTGCGTCGGGATGTACGCCCCCGCCGCCGGCGTCCCACCCGGCGTGCCCGGCGCGCCCGGCGGCGGAGGCGGCGTCGGCCCCGCGGCCTTCGGCGCCACCGTCGCCTTGCTCGTCGCCGCGTCCGCGATGTCCCCCGCGCCCGGCGCCGACGGCGGTGCCGCCGGTCCGGCCTGCGGAGGCACCGGCGCCTGGGCCGGCGGCGCCGGCGGGCTCGCCGGCGCACCGTCCGGCCGCCCCGCGGCCGGGTCGAGCCGCGGCGCCACCGCCGTCGGCGGCAGCGCGCTGCCGCCCTTCATCAGCGCGGTCGGCGCGTCCGCGCCCACCGAGGGCGGCGGCGCGTCCTCGTCGTCCGTCCCCGACAACGGCGGCGCGAACACCGTCGCCGGCAACGGCACGGCCCCGTCCGCCCCACCCGCGCTCGCGTTCGCGTCCACCCACGGCCCGCTCATGGACGGCGAAGCCGGCAGAGGCGCGGGAGGCGGCGGCGTGGCGGGCACGGCCGGCGCGGCCGGCGCGGCCGGCGGGTCCTGCGGCGCGGCGGCCACGGGCACGTCGGCCGGAGGCGCGGCCGGGGCCGCGGGCGCGTCGGCCGGAGGCGCGACGGGGGCCACGGGCGCGGCCGCCGCAGGCGTGGGCGCGGGGGTGGCCGGGACGCCGTCCATGGCGGTCGGCTCGTAAGCGGAGCCGGACGCGTCGAGACCGGCGCCCTCGCTCGTGTCGGCCCGCGACGAGGCCACCGAAGCCGAAGCCGAAGGCGCCGCCGCGCTCACCGGGGCCGAGGAGTCCTCGGAGGGCGCGGAGGAAGTACCGCTCTCCTGGGAGGCGTTGGCGCCGACCGGCGGGAGGCCGATCTTGTCGGCGGCGTCCTGCAACCACTCCGGCGGGCTGAGCAGGAAGGAAGTCTGATTGAGGTCGATGCGGGCGGCGGGGACGGCCGCCTGCGCCGGAACGTCGTCGGCGGAGCCGTACTCCTCCTCGTACCGGCGGATCACCTCGCCCACGGGAAGGCCGGGCCACAGCGTGGCCTCACCGCTGTCACGGGCGATGACCAGCCGCTGACGGCCGCCGTCGGACGTCGGACCGCCCTCGCGGTCCTCCGCCCACACGACGAACCCCAGCTCGAACTCCCGGACCCGCACCTCACGGTGCTGGTACGACGGCAGCTCACCGTTGATCCACTCCTCGGCGCGCTCCTGCGCCTGCGCGAAGGTCACCACAGCCAGCTCACTCCCCTACCGGGACCACGGGCACGGCGCGCGCGAAGCCGCCGTCCACCATCAGGTTCGCGACCGTCTCCAGCTCGGGCGGATTGCCGGCGAGCCGCTGCAGGAACGCGTCGAAGTCCGCGCCGCACGGCAGCAGCAGCCGCTCCACCCGCTCGGCGACCGACCAGGCGGCCGCGGCCTCGCCGGAGTCCCGCGCGTCGTCGTACGCGCAGAACCAGACCGAACCGACACCCTGGCCGCGCACCTTGATCGCGACGAGACCGCCCTGGACGAAGGCGACACCCAGGTAGTCCTTCGTCAGGTGATCGCGCAGACACTTGTTGACGTAGACGAGGTCGTTGACACCCGCCTCCTCGCGCACCGTGAAGAACGGCTGGTCGACGAGGAGCCCCAGCTCCGCGTCGAGCGCCGCGCCCACCGGCGCACAGCCACCCGCCGCCTTCAGAAACGTGCGGTACGGCCCCGGCAGCCGGTAACCCAGGTCCTCCTCGACGCCCTGCAGCTGCGACTCCGAGACCGACACCAGACCCTTCGGCAGCCCGAAGTGCGCGGGCCGGGTCTCCTGGAGCGGACGCGTGCCGCGCTTCGACTGGTCGACGGCCGCCGTCGCCACTCCACCGTGGTGGCGCAGCAGCGCCTTCACCTCCACCGGCACCAGCTCCATGCGGCGGCTGCGCGCCACGTGGTGCCAGGTCCAGCCGTGCGGGGTCGCCACGGACGGGATCGTGTCCCACAGTTCATGACCGGTCGCGGCCATCGCCGCGTTCGCCGACACATAGTCGGTGAGCCGCAGCTCGTCGACGCCGAAGCCCTCCGGCGGTTCGGCGATCTCCGCCGCCGCGCGCGCGTACGGCGAGAAGTCCGGGTGACCGTGCTCGTCGACCCGCACCCCTCGGGGATGGCGGGAAGCGCGGACCGGGTCCGGGAAGTGCACGACCTGCCCGGCGTAGGCCGCGTTCGGTGGCGCGGTGTGCCCGAGCCGACCTGTCGTCATGGCGGTTGCCCCCTGCACTGGCGTCGCTGACTGCTACTACCGACTGATCCCGCACAGCCTATGCGCTGCCACAAGACCCGTAACGGCCCCCGTCCGACGGTGACCAAGTGTCACGACGCCATGACAGTCGCACCATGATTCCGACACACCGAAGCGGCGTTCGCCCGCCCCAGCTTCCCCATATGGCTCCCTATTTGGCAGGCTGTCCACGCAACTCGGGGGATTGCAGGAGGGGAAGACCAGCACCATGCACACCGCAACGACGCCCACACAGGGTGACCCACGCCTCAACTGGAGCAGCAGCGCCGAGGCCACGCGCGCGCCGTTACTGCGTCACCGCCGCGACGGAATCCTCCCCACCGTCGGCGCCGCCCTCTCCGTACGCGGGGAGACCCTCACGTGCACCGCGGGCCGCGGCGACACGCCGCCCGTCCTGCACGCCCTCGTCCAGGACTTCCTCGACACCCTCACGAGCGGCCAGCGGGAACGCTTCACCGGCCGATGTCCGGAGGCGATCCTGCTCTCCCGGCACCTCACCGACACCGAGAACGCCCGCTCCAAGCGCGCCCAGCGCAAGGCACTCACCCACGGCGAGGCCCGCCGCTCCCTCAAGCACGCCAAGCTCACCGCACGGCGCATCCGGGAGGACGGCGACCCGCTGCACGGCAGCTACGCCGCTCCCTGCCGTTCCTGTACGGCGATGCTCGCCCACTTCGGCGTCCGCGCCGTCGACCCCACCACGCCTGTCGAGAACGGCTGACCGCCCCCATGCCCGACCACCTCAGCACCACCCGCTTCCCCGTCAACGTCGACGCCGCCCTCCGCGAGGCCGGCTGGCAGCCCGGCCGCTGGGACATCAAGCTCGCCGAGGAGTGGGCCGACGCCCTGCGCGCCCACGTCTCCCCCGCCGGCCACCGGCACAGCGTCTTCCCGGCCGCGGTCGAGGCATGGGCGGAGTTCGGCGGCCTGCGCATCACCGCGCCCGGGCACGGGCGGCAGATAGCGCCCGCGACCGTCCGCTTCGACCCGCTCGCCGGCCTCCACCTCTCCCGCACCCTCGCCGACCTCGGCCGCGCCCTCGACACCGAGCTCGCCCCGCTCGGCGAGGAAGGCGACCACCAGGCCGTCCTCGCCATGGACGTCGAAGGCCGCGTCTACAGCCTCGACCACGCCGGCGACTGGTACCTCGGCAAGGACATCGACGCCGCCCTCGCCACCCTCGTCACCGGCGCCCACCCCACCCGCCTCTCCGCGCACTGAGGGGCACGAGGCCGGGGCTCACGCCCCGTCCGGGCGCTCCACCGGCAGGACCGCCGACACCCGGAAGCCACCGGCATCCGTAGGACCCGAGACGAAAACACCGCCGAGCCGCAGCACGCGCTCACGCATGCCGACCAGACCGTTCCCCCCGCTCGGCAGGCACACGTCCGCGGTACCGGTATCCGAAGGACAGGGCCCGTTCTCCACCTGCATCGCGATCTCGGCCCCCCGGTGCGCGAGACGCACGACCACCGACGCACCGACCGCGTGCTTGTGGACGTTGGTCAGGGCCTCCTGCACCACGCGGTACGCGGTCCGCTCGACCTCGGGGACATACGGCCGCGCCTCCCCGATCACCAGCAACTCGACCACCGCCCCCGCCAGCCGCGACTGCTCGCACAAGTCCTCCAACGCGTCGAGGCACGGCCCCTCGTCCGCCGCCGCCTCCGCGGCCGCGGCAGCGGCACGGCCGACCGCCGCGAGCGGCACCGGGGCCGGAGCCGGAGCCGCCGGGGCGGAACCCTCGCGCAGGACGCCCAGCATTTCGCGCAACTCCGTCAGAGCCTGCCGCCCCATGTCACCCACCAGCGCCGCGTTCCGCACGGCCTTCTGCGGATCCTTCAGCGCCACCGCCTGCAGAGCGGCCGCATGGACCACCATCAGCGACACCCGGTGCGCCACCACGTCGTGCATCTCCCGGGCGATCCGCGTGCGCTCCTCCTGCCGCGCCCACTGCGCCCGCTGCTCCGCCCGGTCCGCGAGCAGCGACAACTCCTGCTCCAGACTGTCGGCGCGCTCCCGGAGACTCTCCATCAGACGGCGCCGAGCGCCTATGTAGAGGCCGAAGAGAACAGGCGGCGCGTTCAGCCCCAAGGTCATGAAGAGCGCCACCACCGGTACGTACCAGCCACTCGGGTCGATGTCCGGCGGCCCCGCGTCGACCTGCGCGACGTCCTGCCGCATCCGCACCACGGTCACCACGAACACCGCGACCGTCGACATCCCCGCCAGCACGGCCGTGATCCTGCGCGGCACCTCCGAGGCGGCGAGCGAATACAGCCCGACGATCCCCATCAGAAAGCCCATCTCGGCCGGCGCCACCGCGATCGACACCAACACCACCGCGATCGGCCACCGCCGCCGCACCAGCAGCACGGACCCCACGACCAGCCCGAACACCACCCCGACGGGCACCGGCACCCCGGCCTTGTCCGCGAACCCGATCCCCTCGATCGCGCACTCCAGGGCCGACACCACCGCCAGCCCCACATCCAGCACGGCCCCCCGCGCCCTCCCCCACCACCACCATCCCCCGACGCCCCCAGCGCCCCGGTCTGCCCCCGTTGTGGTCATACCCACCACCCTACGGGCGAGCCCCGCCCACCCGCGCTCGCCGTCAACGTCCCGCACATCAGTCCCTCGAACTGTTGAATCGTCCGCATTTTCGACCCGGACGTCCGCATTCCGGACGACCGTGTCCCTATGACATCCACCACCCCCAAGTACGCCGACTTCGAAAACCTGCGCAGGACCAAGCGTCCGAACGCCAAGGACGACCTCCGCGCCCGCGCCCGCGAGCTACGCCTCCAGGGCATGACCTACGACCAGATCCAGGTCGAACTCGGCTGTTCGAAGAGCTCGATCTCGCTCTGGGTACGAGACCTGCCGAAACCGGCACGGAATCGGACGAAGGAAGAAGCGTCGGAGATCGCCAAGCGGGGCTGGGAGCCGACCCTGCGCCGACGCGAGGCGGAGCGCCAGGCGGCCAAGCACGCAGCGGCCGACGAGATCGGCGCGCTTTCGGACCGCGAACTCTTCCTGCTGGGGGTGGGCCTCTACTGGGCAGAGGGCACGAAGGACAAACCGCACGCCCGACGCGAACGCGTGACGTTCGTGAACAGCGACCCCGGAATGATCCGGGTCTTCTCCGCCTGGCTCGACCTCCTCGGCGTCCCGCCCGAGCGGCGGCGGTACTGCGTGATGATCCACGAGACAGCGGACGCGGCCGAGGCCGAGCAGTACTGGGGCGCCCTCGTCGGCGCCGACCCCTCACGCTTCGGCAAGACAGCGATCAAGCGGCACAGCCCCCTGACCAACCGCAAGAACGTGGGCACCGACTACCACGGCTGCCTCACGATCCGAATCCTGGGAAGTGTCGATCTCTACCGTCGCATCGAAGGCGCCTGGTGCGGCATAGTAGGGGCGGCTACTGCACCCGGTCACTGAAATCGGGCAAAGCGGTAATCCCGGATCGTCTAAGGGCAGGACAAATGGTTTTGGTCCATTGAATGAGGGTTCGAATCCTTCTCCGGGAGCCACGCGTTGCGGGTCCTGACCGTCCAGGTCAGGACCCGCACTCATGTCCGTGCCCTTGCCCCCCGGTATCCTGCGTGGGTCCACCACACAAAGCCGAAGGGCATTTCCGTGAGCGCCAAACGCCCGGCAGCCGTCGTCGTCCTCGCAGCGGGTGAGGGCACCCGGATGAAGTCGAAGACTCCCAAGGTCCTGCACGAGATCGCGGGGAGGTCGCTCGTGGGGCATGTCGTGTCCGCCGCGCGGGAGCTGGAGCCCGAGGACCTGGTCGTGGTCGTGGGGCATGCCCGGGAGAAGGTGACGGGGCACCTGGAGGAGCAGTACGCGGGGACGCGGACGGCGGTCCAGGAGGAGCAGAACGGCACTGGGCACGCGGTGCGGATGGCGCTGGAGGAGCTGGGCAAGGCGCCGGACGGGACCGTGGTGGTGGTGTGCGGTGACACGCCGCTGCTGTCCGGGGAGACGCTGCGGGCGCTGGCCGCGACGCACGCGGCCGACGGCAACGCCGTGACGGTGCTGACCGCCGAGGTACCGGACTCGACCGGTTACGGCCGGATCGTCAGGGACGCCTCGGGCGCGGTGACGGAGATCGTCGAGCACAAGGACGCCTCGGACGCGCAGCGCGCGATCCGGGAGATCAACTCGGGTGTGTTCGCGTTCGACGGCCGGCTGCTGGCGGAGGCCCTCGGTCAGGTGCGGACGGACAACAGCCAGGGCGAGGAGTACCTCACCGACGTGCTGTCGATCCTGCGCGAGGCGGGTCACCGGGTCGGCGCGTCCGTGGCGGCCGACCACCGGGAGATCCTGGGGATCAACAACCGGGTGCAGCTCGCGGAGGCGCGGGCCCTGCTGAACGGCCGGCTGATCGAGCGGGCGATGCTCGCGGGCGTGACGGTGGTCGATCCGGCGAGCGTCTTCGTGGACGTGACGGTGACGTTCGAGCAGGACGCGGTGATCCTGCCGGGTACGCAGCTGCTGGGCGCGACGCACATCGGCGAGGACGCCGTGGTCGGCCCGAACACCCGTCTGACGGACACGACGGTCGGCAAGGGTGCCCGGGTGGACAACACGGTCGCCTACTCGGCCGTGATCGGCGAGAGCGCGTCGGTGGGCCCGTTCGCGTATCTGCGTCCGGGGACGAACCTGGGCAAGAAGTCCAAGGCCGGCACGTACGTCGAGATGAAGAACGCGACGATCGGCGAGGGCACGAAGGTCCCCCACCTGTCGTACGTGGGTGACGCGACGATCGGCGAGTTCACGAACATCGGCGCGGCGAGCGTCTTCGTGAACTACGACGGTGAGGCGAAGCACCACACCACGATCGGCTCTCACTGCCGTACGGGTTCGGACAACATGTTTGTGGCTCCCATCACCATCGGGGACGGTGCCTACACCGCCGCGGGGTCTGTGATCACGAAGGACGTGCCGGCCGGTTCGCTGGCGGTGGCCCGGGGCCAGCAGCGGAATATCGAGGGTTGGGTGGCCCGGAAGCGGCCCGGCAGCGCTGCCGCGCAGGCCGCTCAGGCCACCGCTGAGGAGTCCGCCGGCGAAAGCTGACCGGAAACGGGTACGTCGAACTCGGCGTACCGTGATACGTGCACACAAATTCGGCTGGTTCGCACATGCGCTCGCACTCGCAGGGCGTGGGATCGCGGCCAGAGAACACGTCTGAGGAGACAGTGCTGTGACCGGGATCAAGACGACCGGCGAGAAGAAGCTCATGCTCTTCTCCGGCCGCGCCCACCCCGAGCTGGCCGAGGAGGTCGCGCACCAGCTGGGCGTCGGTCTCGTTCCCACCAAGGCGTTCGACTTCGCCAACGGTGAGATCTACGTCCGCTTCCAGGAGTCGGCGCGCGGCGCCGACTGCTTCCTGATCCAGAGCCACACGGCTCCGATCAACAAGTGGATCATGGAGCAGCTGATCATGATCGATGCTCTGAAGCGGGCCTCGGCCCGGAGCATCACCGTGATCATCCCGTCGTACGGCTACGCCCGTCAGGACAAGAAGCACCGCGGCCGTGAGCCGATCTCGGCGCGTCTGGTCGCGGACCTGCTGAAGACCGCCGGTGCGGACCGCATCCTCACCGTCGACCTGCACACGGACCAGATCCAGGGCTTCTTCGACGGCCCGGTGGACCACCTGTCGGCCCTGCCGGTCCTCGCGGACTACGTGGGCGCCAAGGTCGACCGCGCCAAGCTGACGATCGTCTCCCCGGACGCCGGCCGCGTGCGCGTCGCCGACCGCTGGTGCGACCGTCTGGACGCGCCGCTGGCGATCGTCCACAAGCGCCGTGACAAGGACGTCGCCAACCAGGTCACCGTGCACGAGGTCGTCGGTGACGTGAAGGGCCGCGTCTGTGTCCTCGTGGACGACATGGTCGACACCGGTGGCACGATCTGCGCCGCCGCCGACGCCCTGTTCGCGCACGGTGCCGAGGACGTCATCGTGACGGCCACGCACGGCATCCTGTCCGGCCCGGCCGCCGACCGTCTGAAGAACTCCAAGGTCAGCGAGTTCGTGTTCACGGACACGCTGCCGGTTCCGGGCGCCCTTGAGCTCGACAAGATCACGGTCCTGTCGATCGCGCCGACGATCGCGCGCGCGGTGCGCGAGGTCTTCGAGGACGGTTCGGTCACGAGCCTCTTCGAGGAGCACTGAGCCGTCGCGGCTTGAAGCGAGGAGGGCCGTTTCCCCGTCCGGGGGAGCGGCCCTCCGCCGTGTCCGGGTGATCCAATTGGGTCGTGGCGGGGCGGGCCGGTAGACTGCCGTAGTTGCTCGGCGAGGGAGGCCGTACCGGTACGCGTGTCGTACAGGTCCACGGCGGTCCGTTATCGACGCGCTCTTCGTAGCAGGCCATCGCCAGTCGTGGCCGGGTGACCATTTTTTTCGTCACCTTTCTACGAGGAGTGCAGCATGTCCGAGGTCAAGATCGCCGCTTCCGTCCGTTCGGAGTTCGGCAAGGGCGCCGCCCGCGCCATCCGTCGTGACGCCCAGGTTCCCGCCGTCCTGTACGGCCACGGCTCGGAGCCGGTCCACCTGACCCTCCCGGCCCACGAGCTCGGCCTCGCGCTCCGTACGCCGAACGTCCTGCTGTCCCTGGACGTCGACGGCACCCACGAGCTGGCCATCCCGAAGGCCGTCCAGCGTGACGCCATCAAGGGCTTCCTGATCCACGTCGACCTGCTGCTCGTCAAGAAGGGCGAGAAGGTCACGGTCGAGGTTCCGGTCCAGGCCGAGGGCGAGCTCGCCGCCGGTGGCAACCTGCTGGAGCACGTGCTCTCCACCCTCTCCGTCGAGGCCGAGGCCACCCACCTCCCCGAGGCCGTCACGGTCTCCGTCGAGGGCCTGGAGGCCGGTTCCTCCGTCCTCGCCGGCGCCATCTCCCTGCCGTCCGGCGTGACCCTGGTCACCGACGCCGACGCCGTCGTCCTGCAGGTCCTGGCCGCGCAGGCCGAGGAGCCGGCCGCCGAGGCCGAGACCGAGGGTGCGGAGGCCTGAGCCGTAGGCTCTGTCTGACGTGACGGGGTGATGGGCCGTACCGGCCCGTCGCCCCGTTTCTCTTTTCTCTCACGCGCATACGAGGAGACCTGACGCACATGACGACGGACGACGCCAACGCCCCCTGGCTGATCGTCGGCCTCGGCAACCCGGGGCCCGAGTACGCGGCCAACCGCCACAACATCGGTTTCATGGTGGTGGACCTGCTCGCCGAGCGGATGCGCGGTTCGTTCAAGCGGGCGCAGAAGGCCCAGGCGCAGGTCGTGGAGGGCCGGATGGGGCCTCCCGGGCCGGCGAGCCGCCGGGTGGTCCTGGCGAAGCCGATGTCGTACATGAACCTGTCCGGCGGCCCGGTGACGGCGCTGCGGGACTTCTACAAGGTGCCGACGGCGCATGTGGTGGCCGTCCACGACGAGCTGGACATCGACTACGCGACGCTGCGGCTGAAGCTGGGCGGTGGCGACAACGGGCACAACGGTCTGAAGTCGATGACGAAGTCGATGGGCGCCGAGTACCACCGGGTGCGGTGCGGGATCGGGCGTCCGCCGGGCCGGATGCAGGTCGCGGACTTCGTCCTGAAGGACTTCTCCTCGACGGAGCGCAAGGAACTCGACTGGTTCGTGGACCGTGCGGCGGACGCGGTGGAGTGCCTGGTGGCGGAGGGTCTGGAGCGGGCCCAGTCGGCGTACAACTCATAGGTCCCGGCGTTCGGAACGTACGACTGTACGATCGCGGGTCATGACGCACGTCCGTAACGCCGCCATGGCCCTGGTCGCCCTGCTCCTCGTCGTCGCGGGCGCGTGGGCCTCGTGGAACTCCGCCCAGCACGTCCTGCTCGCGAAGGGCCGTGAGCACGGGACGCTGACGGTGACCGGCTGCACGGAGGAGACGTGCAGCGGTACGTACGCCCCCGAGGACCCCTCGTCGACGCGGCGGACGCTGACGATCACGCGCTCGGTCGCCGCGGAGAAGGGCGAGACGATCCCGGTCGTGGTGAAGCCCGGCACGGACGAGGGCGTGCGCACGGGCTGGGGCGGCGGTCTGCACGCGTGGCTGCCGCTCGGCGGGGCGCTGCTGCTCGCGGCGCCGCTCATCGGGGGCGGTCTGCGGCTGACCCGGACGGCCTGGTCGGTGGCGGCGGCCGGCGGGGCGCTGCTCGTCGCGGCTTTCCTCGCCCTCTGACCGGATTGCGCCGCTTTACTGGCGCAATCGTTATGGACCTCTGGGTTAAGCGTGCCTTAAAGCGATGGATAGGCTGCCCCAGCCACCTCCCACGGCATCCCTCATTCCACAGATGGACGACTGCACATGCGACGCTCCTTCATACCCGCAGCCGCTCTTGTCGCGGCGATGGCGGGCTCCCTCGCCCTGGCCCCGGTGGCCTTCGCTTCCGCCGGCCCCAAGGGCGACAACGGCACGGTCAAGATCCACGACTCGAAGACCGGCCAGGAGATCAAGGCCAACGAGCCGCACGTCTGCGAGTTCTACCTCGACGGCTTCAAGTTCGACAGCGCTCAGGAGATCTCCTGGGTCATCGACGGCCACGCGCCGACCGCCGACCTCAAGGGCATCTCGGGCACGCTGACGCTGGACGCTTCCGGCAACGGCCGTACCGAGGACCTCAAGCTCCCCGACGGCCACTACAAGCTGGAGTGGAACTTCAAGGGCGAGAACGGCAAGGCCAAGCAGAAGGTCTTCTGGGTCGACTGCGAGGAGGAGACCTCCACCAACGGCGGCTCCACCAACGGCGGTACGACCACCACCGGTGGCACGGCCACGGGTGAGACCTCGGCGACCGGCGGCGCGGCCACCGGCGAGACCACGGCCACGGGTGGCACGACGACCGGTGAGACGACCGCCACGGGTGGCACCACCACCGGTGAGACCTCGGCGACCGGCGGCGCGGCGACGGGCGAGACGTCCGCGACGGGTGGCACCGGCACGAACGGTGGCGCCACGACGGGCGAGAACACCGGCGGTTCGGCCGCGGGCGGTTCGGACACGAAGGACGAGGGCAACCTCGCCGAGACCGGTTCGAGCGCTCCGGTCGGCATCATGGCCGCCGCGGCCCTGGCCCTCGCGGCCGCCGGCGCGGTCCTGGTGACCCGCCGTCGCAAGGCGCAGCAGTAACGGCGCCCAGCCCCCACACGTCTGTGCCCCCGCCGGGTCTCCGGTCGGGGGCACAGTCATGAACGGGGTGCGGGTCAGCCGGTGTTGCGCAGACCCGCGGCGACGCCGTTGACGGTCAGGAGGAGGGCCCGCGCGAGCAGCGGGTCCGGTTCCTGGCCGGCCGCGGCGGCGGACCGCTGACGGGCCAGCAGGGCGACCTGGAGGTAGGAGATCGGGTCCAGGTAGGCGTCGCGGATGGCGAAGGTCTGCTGGAGGACCGGGTTGGAGTCGAGGAGCTTCTCGCCGCCGGTGACCTTCAGGACCTCGGCGACGGTGAGCGCGTGCTCGGCCTCGATGTCGTCGAAGACGTGCTTGAGCTCCTCGGGGACGAGGGTGTCGACGTAGTGGCGGGCGATCCGCAGGTCCGTCTTCGCGAGCGTCATCTCGACGTTGGCGAGGAAGTTGCGGAAGAAGTGCCAGTGCTCGTACATCTCGCCGAGGACCTCGTCGAGGCCGGCCTCGCGCAGCGCCTTGAGGCCGGAGCCGACGCCGAACCAGCCGGGGACGATCTGGCGGGACTGGGTCCAGCCGAAGACCCACGGGATGGCGCGCAGTCCGTCGAGGGAGACGCCGGAGCCGGGGCGGCGGGACGGCCGCGAGCCCAGGTGGAGGTCGGCGAGCTGGTCGACGGGGGTCGAGGCGAGGAAGTACGTCGGGAGGTCCGGGTCCTCGACGAGCTTGCGGTACGCGGTGTGGGCGGCGTCGGAGACGGTGTCCATGGCCGCGTCCCAGCGGGCGAGGGCGTCGTCGGACTGGCGCGGCGCGGTGTGCAGCGCGGAGGCCTGGAGGGTGGCGGCGACCGTCAGTTCCAGGTTCTCCCGCGCCAGGGACGGGATCAGGTACTTGTCGGAGATGACCTCGCCCTGCTCGGTCACCTTGATCTCGCCCTCCAGGGTGCCCCAGGGCTGGGCGAGGATCGCGTCGTGCGAGGGGCCGCCGCCGCGGCCGACGGTGCCGCCGCGGCCGTGGAAGAGGCGCAGGCGCACGCCGTAGCGGTGGGCGACGTCGCGGAGCCTGCGCTGGGCGCGGTGGATCTCCCACTGGGAGGTGGTGATGCCGCCGAACTTGGAGGAGTCCGAGTAGCCGAGCATGACCTCCTGGACGTCGCCGCGGAGCGAGACGAGGCGGCGGTAGGAGGGGTCGGCGAGCATGCCGTCGAGGATGACGTCGGCGGCCTTGAGCTCGTCGGTGGTCTCCAGGAGCGGGACGATGCCGATCTTGGCCCAGCCGGCGTGCAGGTCGATCAGGCCGGCCTCGCGGGCGAGGACGGTGGCGGCGAAGACGTCGTCGGCGCCCTGGCACATCGAGATGATGTACGACTCGATGACCTCGGGGCCGAAGCGCTCGAAGGCTTCCTTGATGGTGTGGAAGACGCCGAGGGTCTTCTCGCCTGCGGCGTCGAGCGGCGCCGGGGTGGGGGCGAGCGGGCGGCGCGAGCGGAGCTCCTTGGCGAGCAGCTTGCGCCGGTAGTCGCGGGGCATGTCGGCGTACCGCCAGGACTCCTCGCCGAGGCGGTCGAAGAGCTGGCCGAGGGCGTGGTGGTGGGCGTCGGCGTGCTCGCGGACGTCCATGGTGGCGAGCTGGAGGCCGAAGGCGGAGAGGGTGCGGATGGTGCGGTCCATCCGGCCGTCGGCGAAGAGGCCGCCGCGGTGCTCGCGCAGCGAGGTCTGGATGAGGGTGAGGTCGCGGATGAGTTCGGCGGTGCCGAGGTAGTCGCGGCCCTCGGTGTGCGGGGTGCCGGTGGCGAGGCGCTCGCGGGTGTTGACGAGCTTCTGCCGGATGCAGGTGGCCTTGAGCCGGTAGGGCTCCTCGGCGTTGAGGCGCTTGTAGCGGGGGCTGATCTCCGGGAGGAGTTCCAGGTCGCGCTGGAGGGAGTCCAGGAGTTCCTGGGTGGCTCCGGCGTAGCGGATGGAGTTGGAGAGCAGTCCGCGCAGGTAGTCGACGAGTTCGAGGGCGTCGGTGATGCCGTGCTCGTGCTGGAGGATCAGGACGTCCCAGGTCACCTGGGGGGTGACGTTGGGGTTGCCGTCGCGGTCGCCGCCGATCCAGGTGCCGAAGGTCAGCGGGCGGGTGCCGGCGGGGAGTTCGACGCCGACGCGCTCCAGCTCGGCGGCGAGGTCCTCCAGGACGTCGCCGACGGCGCCGGCGTGCAGCTCGTCGAGGTAGTAGATGGCGTTGCGGGCCTCGTCGGCGGGCTCGGGGCGGGCGACCCGGAGTTCGTCGGTCTGCCAGATGAGGTCGATGTTCTCGGCGAGCCGCAGGTCGTGGCGGCGCCGGTCGGCCTCGATGACCGGGGTCTCCAGGAGCGCGGCGATGCGGCGGAGCTTGTTGAGGACGGAGCGGCGGGCGGCCTCGGTGGGGTGCGCGGTGAAGACGGGCCGCACGTTGAGGTTCCTGACGGTCTCGCGTACGTGCTCGGGGTCGCCGTCCTTGAGCATGTCGGCGGTGCGGGCGAGGAGGCCGCCCTCGGCGGCGCGCTTCTCGCGCATCTCGCGGCCGCGGTGGACCTGCTCGGTGACGTTCGCCAGGTGGAAGTAAGTGGAGAAGGCGCGCACGAGCTGGGCGGCGGTCTCCAGCTCGACGCCCTGGAGCAGCTCGGCGGCGGCCTCGCCGTCCTCGCGGGTGAGGCGGCGGACCTTCTCGACGAGGTCGAGGAGCTCGTGGCCCTCCTGGCGGACGAGCGTCTCGCCGAGGAGGTCGCCCAGTCGGCGGATGTCGGCGCGCAGCTCGGCGCTGGCGGTGGGGGTCTGGTCGGCACTGCTCACAGGTGCGGCTCCTTGCAGTGTTTCAGCACGTCTGGAGGGGTTCTGGAGGCTTGCGGACCGCGCTGTCCGACGCACCCAGGATAGGTGTCCACATGCTGGGCGGCGGGCAGGGCCCTGTTGTGCCCTCTTGCCGCGCGCCCCGGCGCTGCCATACTTACGACGCCGTAGGTTACGGAGGCGTAGCCTCGGCGGCGTTTTCGCGCGGTTCCGCGTGGTTTCTTCAGTTTCCTGCATTTCACCCACCCTCACGCTCACCTTTCACCCCCTGGGGACATCCATGACCATGAGCCCCGAGGTGACCTCGGCGCCCGAGACGTCCGACGGCACCGCGGATCTGCCCTTCGCCACGCTCGGCGGCGACCGGAAGGGTTCGCTGGAGCAGTTCGCGCTGCTGCTGTTCATCACGGTGCCGTTCGTGGCACTGCTCGCGGCGGTGCCGCTGGCGTGGGGCTGGGGGGTGAGCTGGCTGGACCTGGTCCTGATGGTGGTCATGTACTACGTCGGCTGCCACGGCATCACGATCGGTTTCCACCGGTACTTCACGCACGGCGCGTTCAAGGCGAAGCGGCCGCTGCGGATCGCGCTGGCGATCATGGGCTCGCTCGCGGTGGAGGGTCCGCTGGTGCGCTGGGTGGCGGATCACCGCAAGCACCACAAGTTCTCGGACATGGAGGGTGACCCGCACTCGCCGTGGCGGTTCGGGGAGACGGTTCCGGCGCTGATGAAGGGCCTGTGGTGGGCGCACATCGGCTGGATGTTCGACGAGGAGCGGACGCCGCAGCACAAGTACGCGCCCGATCTGATCAAGGACCCGGCGATCCGGGCGATCTCGCGCCAGTTCGTGCTGTGGACGGTGGTGTCGCTGGCGATCCCGCCGCTGGTGGGCGGTCTGGTGACCTGGTCGTGGTGGGGCGCGTTCACGGCGTTCTTCTGGGGTTCCCTGGTGCGGGTGTCGCTGCTGCACCACGTGACGTGGTCGATCAACTCGATCTGTCACGCGGTGGGCAAGCGTCCGTTCAAGTCGCGTGACCGCTCGGGCAACGTGTGGTGGCTCGCGGTGCTGTCCTGCGGGGAGTCCTGGCACAACCTGCACCACGCGGACCCGACGTCGGCGCGGCACGGGGTGCTGCGCGGGCAGATCGACTCGAGCGCGCGGCTGATCCGCTGGTTCGAGCAGCTGGGCTGGGCGACGGACGTGCGCTGGCCGGCGAAGTCCCGCATCGAAGCCCGCCGCCAGAGCGTGTCCGCAGACGCGGCATGATGGAAGACGTGGCGATCGAGGGCAGGACCGGCGGTACCGGCAGCAGTAGCGGAGAGCAGAAGCCCCGGCGGGGGCGCCGGGTGCGGATGACGGGCGCGCAGCGCCGGGAGCAGCTGCTCGACATCGGTCGCACGCTCTTCGCCGAGAAGGGTTTCGAGGGCACGTCGGTGGAGGAGATCGCGGCGAAGGCCGGGGTGTCCAAGCCGGTGGTGTACGAGCACTTCGGCGGCAAGGAGGGGCTGTACGCGGTCGTCGTCGACCGGGAGATGCGTCAGCTCCTCGACGGGGTGACGGGCGCGCTGACGGCCGGGCATCCGCGGGAGCTCCTGGAGCAGGCGGCGTTCGCGCTGCTCGACTACATCGAGAACTACACGGACGGGTTCCGGATTCTCGTACGGGACTCCCCGGTGGCGCAGTCGACGGGCACGTTCGCGTCGCTGATCAGCGACATCGCCACGCAGGTGGAGGACATCCTGGGTCTGGAGTTCAAGGCCCGGGGGTTCGACCCGAAGCTGGCGCCGCTGTACGCGCAGGCGTTGGTGGGCAGTGTGGCGCTGACGGGGCAGTGGTGGCTGGACGTCCGCAAGCCGAAGAAGGCGGAGGTCGCGGCGCATCTGGTGAACCTGGCGTGGCACGGGCTCGACGGTCTGGAGCAGAAGCCGCGGCTGATAGGGCACCGCAAGAACTGACGGGGCACGGCGGGGACGGGCGGGGCGGGGACCTGACGAGTTCGGGGAAATACGGTGGCTTCCCCAGAGTCGAACAGGAGTACACTCCGGTCCACATCCGAGGGGGGTGCCCGCCCTCCGTACGTGCCGACTGCCGTACGGACGCGTCGCGGACCCCTGCCTTGGGCCCTGTTCTCGTTCCCCAGGGGGGGATCTTTTGCGTTCCGCTTTCTCCGGGCGCGCCCGTCGTCTCACGACGTGCACCGCGCTCGCCCTGTCCGCCGGCATGCTCCTCGCGTCCCCGGCGGTGGCCGACTCCGCGCCGCGTCCGGCCGTCGAGCTGCCGCAGCGCGACCACGCGCCGCTGAAGCTCGACTGGTCGGTGCCGTCCGGCTCGGCGAAGGCCGGTACGGCCCAGGCCGACGCGGTCCTGGCGCCCCGGCTCGACCTGGACGGCGACGGCCGTACGGACCTGCTCAACCGCGAGTGGGACGGCCGGCTGTACGCGGTGCCGTCCACCGCCGCGTCCCCGGCGGACCCGTGGCAGGGCCTCAACGGCTCCGTCTCCATCAAGAACGAGATCGTCCCGCTCGGCGACCTGAACGGCAACGGCGCTCCCGAGGTGCTGACCGTCTCGAAGTACGGGCAGCTTGAGCTCTTCTCCGACGCCTCGCTGACGTCCGGCTGGCGCCAGTGGTCGGGCAACGGCTGGACGATCTACAACAAGGTCTTCTCGCCCGGTGACGTCGACGGCAACGGCAAGGCGGACCTGCTGGCCCGCAAGCACAACGGCGACCTGTTCCTGTACCTGGGCACCGGTTCGCTGACGTCGCCGTTCGGGGCGCCGAAGCAGGTGGGCCGCGGCTGGGGCATGTACGACCAGATCGTGGGCCTCGGCGACAACGACGGCGACGGCAAGGGCGACGTCCTGGCCCGCAAGCTGGGCGGGCAGCTGTTCTTCTACGGCAGCTCCGGCGACACGAACGCCCCGTTCAAGGCCCCCAGGGCCGTCGGGACGGGCTGGGGCACGTACAACCAGATCGTGCCCGTCGACGACCAGAACGGCGACGGCAAGGCCGACCTGCTCGCCCGCGACCAGGACGGCACCCTCTACCGCTACCTGGGTCTGGGCGACGGCCGTCTCGGTCCGCGCGCGCAGGTCAGCTACGACCGCGGGGCGCGTGCGGTCGACCAGTTCAGCGGTTCGGGTTCGATCGCCTCCTCCGGCAAGAACGCGGTCCTGGCGCGGAGCAAGGCGGGCGTCCTGTCCGTCTACTACGCGAACAACAGCGGCGGCCTCGGCCAGCGCTACGAGGGCGGCGACGGCTGGAACGGCCTCTCCCTGGCGTTCGCCCCGTCCCTCGGGCAGGACAACGAGGGCGACCTCCTCGCCGTGGTCCAGGGCTACCTGTACGGCGAGGACGAGACGATCCTCGGCAGCGGCTGGCACGTCTACAACAAGATCGCCGGCATCGGCGACCTGAACGGCGACGGCAAGGGCGACCTGCTGAGCCGGGACGCCGCCGGCAACCTGTACCTCTACCGGGGCAACGGCGAGGGCACGGCCCTGCACGCCCGGATCAAGGTCGGCACCGGCTGGGCGGGCTACAACGCGATCCTCGGCGCCGGCGACTACTCGGGCGACGGCCGCCCGGACGTGATCGCCCGTGACGGCAAGGGCAACCTGTTCCTGTACCGCGGCACCGGCAACGCCAACACCCCGCTCGCGGCCCGGCAGCAGATCGGCACCGGCTGGACGTACGCCCGGATCGTGGCCCCCGGTGACCTGAACAGCGACGGCAAGGCCGACCTGCTCGCGGTGAACGGGGCGGGCGAGCTGTGGCGCTACCTGGGCGTCGGCGACGGCTCCTTCAAGCCGCGCGTCCGCATCGGCACGGGCTTCCAGACGTTCAACGCCATGTACTAGGCCCTGCACTCGGCGTAGATCGTGAACGCGGGCGCCCCGCACCGGATGTCCGGTGCGGGGCGCCCGCGCGTCTCCCCCGTCTTCGGCGTGCCCCGGTGCGGTCAGCCCCGCTTGCGCGCGACGGCGAAGATCCGCCGGAAGGGGAAGACCGTGCCGTGCGGGCCGGGCGGGTAGGCCTCGCGGAGCAGGGCCCGGTACTGGGCCAGGAAGGCGTCGACGGCCTCCCGGTCCTCGCCGAGGGTGGTGAGGACGGGCCGCAGGGCGGTGCCCTTGACCCAGTCGAGGACGGGGTCCTCACCGTGCAGGAGCTGGCTGTACGTGGTCTCCCAGACGTCCGTCTCGCAGCCGAGGTCGGTCAGCCGGGTGAGGTAGTCGGCCGGGTCGAGGATGTGGACGAAGCGGCGGCCCTGATCGCCGAGGCGCTCGCGCCACTCGGGGGTCTCGCAGAGCTCGCCGAGGAGGGCGTGGCTGGGCGAGGTGAAGTTGCCGGGGACCTGGAAGGCGAGGGTGCCTCCCGGGTGGAGTCCGTCGATCCAGCCGGCGAGGGACTCGGGGTGGTTGGGCACCCACTGGAGGGCCGCGTTGGAGACGATCAGGTCGTAGGGCTCGGTGGGCGTCCAGTGGGCGGCGTCCGCCGGACGGAAGTCGAGCCAGCCGCCGCCGCGGGTGGTGCCCGCCCAGTCCTTCTCGGCGCGCTCCAGCATCTCCGGCGAGAGGTCGAAGCCGGTGATGTGCGCGTCGGCCCACCGGTCGGCGAGGAGGGCCGTCACGTTGCCGGGGCCGCAGCCGAGGTCGGCGATGCGGGCGGGCCTGTCCTGGGCCGGCAGGTGCGGTATTCGGGCGAGCAGGTCGAGGAAGGGCCGGGTGCGGTGGCCGGAGTGACGGAGGTACTGCTGCGGATCCCAGGTTGGTGCGGCGGATTCCACGGAATGCATGTTCGAAGCCCCCTTGCTGGCACGTGTTGCCGAAGCGGAACGAAGTTCCGGCCGGGTCTCTTCCCCGTAGTCCAGGGAAATATATCTTGACTCCAAGATACTTGAGATCGAGAAACTTGAACCCAAGAGACTTTATGTCAACAGACCCTCTACACTGATCGTCATGGAGGACGAGGTCGACCGACTGGTCGCTGCATGGCGCCGCGAGCGCCCCGACCTCGACGTGGAACCGCTCGAGGTGCTCAGCCGCGTCTCGCGGCTCGCCCGGCACCTCGACCGCGCCCGTCGGCTCGCCTTCTCCGAGCACCAGCTGGAGCCCTGGGAGTTCGACGTCCTCACCTCGCTGCGCCGCGCCGGAGCCCCGTACCAGCTCTCCCCCGGCCAGCTCCTCACCCAGACCCTCGTCACCTCCGGCACCATGACCAACCGCATCGACAGGCTCACCAAGAAGGGCCTGGTCGAGCGGCTGCCCGACCCCAGCGACCGGCGCGGCGTCCTGGTCCGCCTCACCCCCGAGGGCCGCGACCGCGCCGACGAGGCGCTCGCCGGACTGCTCGCCCAGGAGCGCGCCATCCTCGCCCAGCTCTCCCGCGCCCAGCGCGGCGAACTGGCCGGACTGCTACGCCGGCTGACCGCCCCGTTCGACAACATCCCCGGTTAGCGCGGACGCCGGCTCGGCCGGACCCACCCCCGCCCGCCGGGCCAGCGCCACCGCCGCCAGGGTCGAGTGCACTCCCAGCTTCCCCAGCACGTTCTGCATGTGCGTACGGACGGTGTGCGGGGAGAGGAAGAGCCGCTCGGCGACCGCCTTGCGGCCCAGGCCCGCGACCATGCAGCGCAGCACCTCCCGCTCGCGCGGGGTCAGCGACTCCACAAGACGCTCGCTGTCCGTCCGGTGCTTGCGGGCCGCAGTCAGCTCCCGCAGGACGCCGGTGAGCAGCGCGGGTGGCAGATGCGTCTCGTCCCGCAGCACCCCGCGGACCACGGCGAGCAGCCGCTGGAGCGAACAGTCCTTGGCGACCCAGCCGGAGGCCCCGGCCTGGAGGGCGAGCGCGGCCCGGCGCGGATCGTCCTTCTCGGCCAGGACGACGGTGCGGACGGCGGGCTGGACCCGGCGCACGCCCGCCACCAGGGCGATCCCGTCGACCGCCGGCTCGGTCTCGTCGGCGGCCGGACGGGCCGCCGCGGCGGGTCCCGCGCCCAGCTCGGCGTCGACGAGCAGCACATCGAACCTGCGCCCCTCGGCGACCCCGCGGTCCAGACAGCGCAGCGCGGCCGGGCCGCTGCCGGCGGCGGCCACGTCGACGTCGGGCTCGGCCGCGAGGGCCGCGGCCAGCGACTCGGCGAAGATGCGGTGGTCGTCCACCACCAGGACGCGGATACGTGCCACGGACACCCCCAAGTGTCGAGGAACGGACCGGCGCGGGGTACGGCGCCGGAGGCGGGTCCGTCGTTCGCCCGGCCGCCGCCGTGCGTTGACTGTTACCCCGCTTCCGGCGCCGTACCCGACGGTCTCGACCCCTGAACAGCACCGGCCCCCACCGGCGCTGCCCAACAGAGTAGGGGCGGGGCGGCGCGGTGGGGGCCGTTTGGCGGAACTGCGCGAAGTCGTACGGGCGCGGGGGCCGGCTCAGAGCCGGCGGGCGCCCGCCGATGCCACCGCCGGGAAGATCCCGGGGGCGGCGTGACCGGCGTCGGCGAAGGCCTGGGTGACGGCGCCGGCGACCTCGTCGGCCCGGTCGGCTTCGACGAGGACGACGGCGGAGCCGCCGAAGCCGCCGCCGGTCATCCGGGCGCCGAGCGCCCCCGCCGCGTTGGCCGCCTCCACCACCAGGTCGAGTTCCGGGCAGGAGACCCGCAGATCGTCGCGGAGGGAGGCGTGCCCCTCGGTGAGGACCGGCCCGACGGCCCGGGTGGCTCCGGCGTCGAGCAGGGCGATCACGCGCTCCACCCGGGCGTTGTCCGAGACGACGTGCCGGACGTACCGCAGAATCGTCTCGTCGCCCAGGCGTCCGAGGGACTCGGGCAGTTGCACGGCGCTCACGTCACGCAGGGCCTTCACACCGAGCGCCCGCGCACCCGCTTCACACCCGGCGCGCCGCTCGGCGTACGCGCCGTCTCCGAGCGCGTGCTTGACGCGGGTGTCGACGACGAGCAGCCCGAGCCCCTCGGCGGCCAGGTCGAAGGGGACCTGACGGTACGAGAGGTCGCGGGTGTCCAGATGGAGGGCGTGGCCCTCCTCCGCGCAGGCGGAGGCCATCTGGTCCATGACGCCGCAGGGGACGCCGACGAAGGCGTTCTCGGCGCGCTGGGCGATCCGGGCGAGCTCGGGCCGGGAGAGCCCGAGCTCGAACAGCTCGTCGAGGGCGACCGCGGTGACGACTTCGAGGGCGGCGGACGAGGAGAGCCCGGCGCCGGTCGGCACGGTCGAGGTCAGGTGGATGTCCGCGCCGGTGACCGGGTGCCCGGCCGCCCGCAGCGCCCAGACCACGCCGGCCGGATAGGCCGCCCAGCCGCCGCCGGAGAGCGGTTCGAGGGCGTCGACCTCCAGCTGGACGATGCCGCCGTCGACGTCGGCGGAGTGCAGCCGCAGGACGCCGTCGTCGCGGCGGGAGACGGCGGCGACGGTGGTGTGCGGCAGCGCGAGCGGCAGCACGAAGCCGTCGTTGAAGTCGGTGTACTCACCGATGAGGTTGACCCGCCCGGGGGCGGCCCACACCCCGTCGGGCGCGGCGCCGTACAGCGCCTCGAAGTCGGCGGCGACGCTCACGGGCGTGCTCCTTCCCGCTGCGTACGGGCGAAGGCCCAGGCGTCGGCGACGACGGCCGCCAGGTCCGGGCGGGAGGGGGTCCAGCCGAGCCGCTCGCGGGCGGCCTCGGCGGAGGCGACGAGGACGGCCGGGTCGCCGGGCCTGCGGGTCGCGGTGATCTCGGGGACGGGGTGTCCGGTGACCGCGCGGACGGTCTCGACGACCTCGCGGACGGAGAAGCCGTTGCCGTTGCCGAGGTTGCAGACCAGGTGCTCGCCGGCCGGCACGGAGCCCGCGGTCATGGCGTCGAGCGCCAGGAGGTGGGCCTCGGCGAGGTCGGCGACGTGGATGTAGTCGCGGACGCAGGTGCCGTCCGGGGTCGGGTAGTCCTCGCCGTACACCGAGATGGCCCCGCGCTCGCCCAGGGCGACCTGGAGGACGAGCGGGATGAGGTGGGACTCGGGGTGGTGGCGCTCGCCCTGCGTGCCGTACGCCCCGGCGACGTTGAAGTAGCGCAGCGAGACGGCGGCCAGGCCGTGGGCGGCGCACTCGCCGCCGATCATGTGGTCGACGGCCAGCTTGCTCGCGCCGTACGGGCTGGTGGGCGAGGTCGGGGCGGACTCGGTGATCGGCACGGTCGCCGGCTCGCCGTAGGTCGCCGCGGTGGAGGAGAAGACCAGCCGGCGCACCCCCGCTTCGCGCATGGCCGCGAGGAGCGCCATGGTGCCGCCGACGTTGTTCTCCCAGTACTTCTCGGGCTTGGCGACGGACTCGCCGACCTGCGAGAAGGCGGCGAAGTGGAGCACGCCGTCGTAGGAGGGGTCGAGCCACTTGGCCGCGTCCTGGACGCGGCCCTCGATGAACTCGGCGCCCTCGGGGACGCCTTCGGCGAAGCCGGTGGAGAGGTCGTCGAGGACGGTGACCCGGTGGCCCCGCTCCAGGAGGTGGGCGGCGACGACGCTGCCGACGTAGCCGGCCCCTCCGGTCACCAGGTACCTCTTCGCGGTCGTGGTCATGCGCTCGCCACCTCTCGGAGTCGTCGGGCCGCGTCCTCCGGCCGTACGTCGTTCATGAACGCGCCCATGCCGGACTCGGTGCCCGCGAGGAACTTCAGCTTGCCAGAGGCCCGTCGGACGCTGAAAAGCTCCAGATGGAGTCCGAAGTCCTCGCGCCGCTCGTCCGTGAACGGCGCCTGGTGCCAGGCGGCGATGTAGGGCGTCGGCGGCTCGTCCGGGCCGAAGATCCGGTCGAAGCGCCTCAAGAGTTCCAGGTAGACCTGTGCGCACTCTGTGCGCTCGGCCTCGTCGAGGGCGAGCAGGTCGGGTACCCGGCGCTTGGGGTGGAGGTGCACCTCGTACGGCCAGTGGGCGGCGTACGGGACGAAGGCGATCCAGTGCTCGGTCTCCAGGACCACCCGCTCGCCGTCGGCCTGCTCGCGGGCGACGACGTCGTCGAAGAGGTTCCGGCCGGTGGCGGCCCGGTGCTCGTCGGCGCGGCGGCGCATGGCGGCCGTCCGGGGGGACACGTACGGGAAGGCGTAGATCTGGCCGTGCGCGTGGGGCAGGGTGACGCCGATCTCGGCGCCCCGGTTCTCGAAGCAGTAGACCTGCTCGACGCCGGGCAGCGCGGCGAGCGCGGCGGTGCGGTCGGCCCAGGCGTCGATGACGAGGCGGACCCGCTCCTCGGTGAGGTCGGCGAAGGAGAGCGCGTGGTCGTCGGTGAAGCAGACGACCTCGCAGCGGCCGACGCCGCCGGAGAGGGAGGGGAAGCGGTTCTCGAAGACCACCACCTCGTAGCTCTCCTCCGGGACCTCGCTCTCGCGGCCGTCCCTGGCGGGGCAGAGCGGGCAGGCGTCGGCGGGCGGGTGGTAGGTGCGGGCCTGCCGGTGCGAGGCGATGGCGACGGGGTCGCCGGTCAGCTCGTCGTACCGGATCTCGGAGCGGGAGACGACGGGGGTGAGGGGGCGCGGGTCGACGGCGGTGCGGACCGCGTCGTCGCGCGTGTCGTAGTAGATCAGCTCGCGCCCGTCGGCGAGCGTGGTGGCGGTCTTCTTCACGGGGGTGGCCTCCGGGCAGGATCAAACAGAAGCACGCACAAAGAATCACATTCAAACATCGGCGTCAATGCCGAAGCCGGGCCCCGCACCACGGGACCCGGCGAAACCCACCTCAGCAGGGGCCGCGCTGCCCAGGAACCGCCCGGTCCAACAGCCCCGTACGCGCCGCGAGGGCCGCCGCCTCAAGGCGCGAACCGACCCCCAGCTTCATCAGGACCCGCTGCACATGCGTCCGCGCCGTACTCGACGCGATCCCCATCCCCGCCGCGATCAGCCGGGTGTCCTCCCCCTCCGCCACCCGGACCAGGACCTCCACCTCCCGCTGCGTCAGCATCCGCAGCAGCCGCTGCGCCTCGTCGTCCGGCTGCGCCGACGGATGGAGCAGCTCCGCGAAGGCCCCCTGGAGCAGCGCCGGCGCCACCGCCGACTCCCCCGCCCTGGCCTTCACGAGCGCCCGCTCCACCCCCTCGATCCGCTCGTCGTGCCGGACGTACCCCGAGGCCCCGGCCGCGAACGCCGCCGCGATGCCGCGCGGCGACGGGACCGGCCCCAGCACCACCACCGCCGTCTGCGGCCGCTCCCGCCTGATCCGTACGACCACGTCGAAGGCGCCCGGCTCGGCCGGCGCGGCCGTGCCGAGCAGACAGACCTCCGGCGCCCGGCCCGCCACCAGCTCCGCGGCCGCCGCCACCGGCGCGCCCGCCGCGAGCACCCGGTGCCCGCGCAGCTTCAGCGCCGAGGCGAGCGCCTCCGCGAGAAGGCGGTGGTCGTCGACCACCACGAGGCGTACGCCCATCCCGGTCATCCCCCATCCTCCGGACCCGCCGTCCGCCGGCCGGTCCGCTCGACCCCGAATTCTTCGCCACCCGGCGCGGTATGCAAACAGCCCGGCACGTCGGGGTGAACCGACACGCCGGGCTGTACCCGCCTCACGAACGTCCGTACGACGTCAGCGCGTTCAGTGGGTGCTGTACGACACCGCCAGATAGTTCTTCTCGTCCGCCGGGGCCGACGCCCGCGGCTTGGAGATCATCATGGCGGACATGAACAGGCGTCCGTCGCGGTACAGGATCTCCGAGTAGTCCACGGAGAAGTCGCCCTCCACATCGCGGCTCGCGCGGTCCCCCGGGTTCTCCAGGAGCGGCGTCTCCTTCATGGTGCCGCCGTCGATCGAGACGATCCGGCCGCCCTTGTCGTAGGGCGGTTCCTTGTACGCGATGAGGTTGCCGCCGTCCATCCGCAGCGGGACCAGGGTGTACTTGTCCCCCGCGTCGGCCTTCTCCGGCAGCGTGCGGCCGGTGGTCAGGTCGAAGGCGATGACCTCGTTGGTCTCGTCGCCGTACTCGCCGGTGCTGCCCTCGTGCTCCTCGGTCGGCACGTACAGCCGGCCGTTGCCGACGAGCGCCTGCGAGCAGGACTCGACCTTCGTCGAGCGGCAGCGGGCCCCGTACTGGTCGGCGTCCGCCGTGATCTTCGCCTTCAGCTTGCCGGTCTTCTCGTCGAGGGAGAAGAAGTCCGAGATGCCGCTGCCGTCGCCGGCGGACTCGCCGACGTCGGCCGCGACGACCAGCGGCTTGGTGGAGACGACCGACGCGTACTTCACGCCGGTCGGCATCTTGTACTGCGACAGCGGGGCGCCCGTGGTCGGGTTCAGGTTCTGGATCATCACGTACTGGCTGTCGTACGGACCGCACTTGCGGACCGCGACGAGGCCCTCGCCGCCGCCGTACCCGAGGTCGTAGCAGTTCTGGCTGTTGGCCTGCGGCTTCCAGCGCGGGTTGCCGTTGGCCGCGTCGAAGGCGGCGCCGCCGTCGGTGCCGCCGGCCGCGACGGTCGCCCCGCTGAGCGTGACCTCGCCGAACCGGACCTTCTGGTCGCCGCCGGTGCCGCCGGTGACCGAGGTCGACCACAGCAGCTTGCCGGTGTTCAGGTCGACCATGCCGACCTCGGTGCACAGCTGGTAGTAGCGCGGCGCGACCCGCTTGCTGGCCTCGAAGAGGATCGGCACCTTGTGGTCGGCCGTCATGTGCCGCGAGGCGCCGCAGACCTGGCCGGTCAGCGGCAGCGTCCACAGGACCGTGCCCTTGTCGATGTCGTACGCGACGATCGAGTTGACGCCGGTCTTCACGTACGCATTGTCCGTGAGCCAGGAACCCGAGACGTCCGTGACGTCCGGGACCTTCGGCTCGGGCACCTGGAAGGCCGTCTTCGCCTGCGGGTTCGCGGGCGCCTTCTCCTTGCCGCCCCCGCCGATGCCCTTGCTCTCGCCGGAGCCGCCGTCGGTGCCCTGCGAGGTGCCGCCCGAGCCCTTGGCCTCCTCCTTGCCGTCACCCCCGGAACCGGCGTACCAGATGCCGACGCCGATGATCACCGCGACCGCGACGACCGCCGCGATCACGATCTGCAGCTGCGCCGACAGCTTCTTGCCGCCCGGCGCGGAGGGAACGGGCGCGGGCTGCTGGTAGCCGCCGTACGCCTGTCCCCCTGGGCCCTGCGGCCCGGGAGGTGCCCCCAGCGGCTGCGTCGGATACCCGTACGGAGCCTGCCCCGGCTGCTGGTAACCGGCCCCGTACTGCGGAGCCTGCTGGGGCTGCTGGGGCTGCGCGGGGTAGCCGTACGGCTGCTGGGGCTGCTGGTAGCCGTAACCGGGGTCGGCCGGGGGCTGCTGCGGCGCCTGGGGGTACCCGTAACCCGGGTCCGCCGGGGGCTGCTGCGGCGCCTGGGGATACCCGTAACCCGGCTCGGCGGGCGGCTGCTGGGGGTACCCGTAACCCGGCTCGGCCGGCGGCTGTTGCGGGTGGCCGTAGCCCGGGTCCGGGGTCGGGGCGCCGAAGCCGGGCTGCGGGTCCGGGGGTTGGTTCGGCGGGGGCGGGGGTGGCTGCGTCATCGGTCCGTGCACCTCACTTGCTGAAGGCCATCATCGTCTTGACCTGCATCTCGTCCTTGTCGTTGGACGCCGACACACGTCCGCTCGCCACCACGAAGGTGCCGCCGCCGTAGGCGTACCCCGCGCTGTAGAAGCTGCCTTCGACGTCGGAGGCCGAGACCGGGTGCTGGAGCAGGATCTTCGGCGCGCCGCCGGTCGGCGCGAGGGTGGCGACGGCGCCGCCCTGGTCGTACAGGGGCGTGACGTACAGCAGGACGTCGGAGCCCTCCATGCGGAGCGGGGTGACGGACCGGCCCTCGGGCGCCTTGGCGCGCCACTTGGCCTTGCCGTTCTTCAGGTCGAAGGCGACGACCTCGTTGGTCTTGCCGTAGCCGCCCTCGGTCGCCATGTAGAAGGTGTTCGCGTCGGCGGCGACGCCGGTGCAGCCCTGGAGGTTCTTGCCGAAGATGACGAAGCTGCCGCCGCAGTCGGGGGCGAACTTGTCCTTGCCGCCCTGGATCTGCGAACGGAGCTTGCCGTTGGCGTCGAGCGCGAAGATGGTCCACTTCTTCTGCTCGCGCTGGGTCGCCGAGACGACCAGCGGGTCGACCGAGTAGACCTTGTCGACCTCCCAGTTCGCCTCCAGCTGGAAGGTGAACTTCGGCTTGCCGGTGTTGGGGTCGACCTGGCCGACCGCCTGGACCTTCTTGCTGGTGCTGCCCGACGGGCAGTCCATGGCGGCGATCAGCTTGCTGCCGCCCGCGTACGCGAAGGGCTTGCAGCCGGTCGTGGCGCCCTTGAAGAGCTGGTGGCCGTCGGCGAGCGAGAAGCCGTACGCGCTGCTGGAGCCGGCGGCGGTGACCGTGTTGCCGCTGATGGCCAGGGTGTTGTCGGAGAACGCGAAGAGGCCGGTGGCCTTCGGGACCGTTTTCTTCCAGCCGGTCTTGCCGGTCTTCAGGTCGATCTTCTGCAGCTCGGTGCACTTGGCGCCGTCCTTGGCGCTCTCGGCGTACCCGAAGACCATCGAGCCGTCGGCGCCGGGCTCCGGCGGGGCCGCGCACAGCTCGAACGGCACGTCGACGTGCCACTTGCGCTTGCCGTCGCTCAGGCCGTAGCCGTCGATGCCCTTGTACATGGCCTTCACGACCGTGTCGCCGACGATCCACGGGCCGTAGACGTCGGAGCCGTTACGGGGCAGGTCGACGTCGTTCTTCAGCAGCCAGGACACCTTGGCGTCACCGGGCTTGCGGTCGGCGTTGAGGTCGTCGCCGCCGTCCCGGCCGTCGCCGGAGCCGTCGCCCTGGTCCACCGACTCGGTGGGCTTGGGGCCGGCCGTGCTGCTCGTGCTGGAGGTGGGCTTGGCGATCGGCTTCTCGTCGTCCCCGCCGGAGACGACCGCCCAGGTCGTGACGGCGGCGACCAGGACGGCGCCCGCGGCCACCGCCGCGACGAGACCGGTCCGGCCCTTCAGACCGCCACCGCCCGGCGCGGGCGGCGGGGTCGGGGCGCCCGGGTACATCGGCTGCGTCGGGTAACCGCCGTAGGGACCCTGCTGCTGGCCGTACGGACCGGGCGCGCCCGGCTGCTGGCCGTACGGGCCCGGCTGCGGCTGGCCCTGCTGCGGATAGCCGTACGGGCCGGGCTGGCCGGGCTGCGGCGGCTGGCCGTACGGACCCGGCGCGGCCGGCTGGCCCGGCTGCTGGCCCGGCGCCTGCGGGTAGCCGTAACCGGGCTGCGGCGGCTGGCCGTACGGGCCGGGCGCGGCCGGCGGCGGAGTCGGCGGCACCGGCGGGGCCTGCGGCGGGACCGGCGGGACGGGCGGCATGCCCGGCGCCGGACTCTGGGCCGGGCCCTGGCTCGGGTCCTGGGGGGCTCCGAAGCCCCCCGGCGGCTGGTTGCTGGGCGGCTGGGTCATCAGCGGTTTCCCCCTTGACGTGAGCGGGTTTTCTTTCTACCACTCACGCGATGGCGCAAAAGCGACCGGTCCGCCCCTTGTGCCCAAGGGAGGACCGGCCTGTGATGCCCTCGTTATGCGTCCTCTGCCAGTTCGAGCCAGCGCATCTCCAATTCCTCGCGCTCCCCCGCGAGTTCCCGCAGCTCCGCGTCGAGCTTCGCCACCTTCTCGAAATCGGTGGCGTTGTCGGCGATCTGCGCGTGCAGCTTCGCCTCCTTCTCGGCGAGCTTGTCGAGCTGCCGCTCGACCTTCTGCAGCTCCTTCTTGGCGGCACGCGCGTCCGCGGCCGAGACGCCCGGCTTGGCCTGCGCGGCCGCGGCGGCGGGCGCCGGGACGGACGCCTCGATCATCTGCCGGCGCCGCTCCAGGTACTCGTCGATGCCGCGCGGCAGCATCCGCAGCGTCCGGTCACCGAGGAGGGCGAACGTCTTGTCGGTGGTGCGCTCGATGAAGAACCGGTCGTGGGAGATGACGACCATGGAGCCCGGCCAGCCGTCGAGGAGGTCCTCCAGCTGCGTGAGGGTCTCGATGTCGAGGTCGTTGGTGGGCTCGTCGAGGAAGAGGACGTTGGGCTCGTCCATCAGCAGGCGGAGCAGCTGGAGGCGGCGGCGCTCGCCGCCGGAGAGGTCGCCGACCGGCGTCCACTGCTTCTCCTTCGAGAAGCCGAACTGCTCGCACAGCTGACCGGCGGTCATCTCGCGGCCCTTGCCGAGGTCGACGCGGTCGCGGATCTGCTGCACGGCCTCCAGGACCCGCAGGGTGCCGGGGAGTTCGGTGACGTCCTGCGAGAGGTAGGCGAGCCGGACGGTCTTGCCGACGACGATCTTCCCGGCGGCGGGCTGCTGCTCGCCCTGGCTGACGGCCGCGTCGGCGAGCGCGCGCAGGAGTGAGGTCTTGCCGGCGCCGTTGACGCCGACGAGGCCGATGCGGTCGCCGGGGCCCAGCTGCCAGGTGAGGTGCTTGAGCAGCTCCTTGGGGCCGGCGGTGACGCTCACGTCCTCCAGGTCGAAGACCGTCTTGCCGAGGCGGGCGTTGGCGAACTTCATCAGCTCGCTGGTGTCGCGCGGCGGCGGCACGTCGGCGATCAGCTCGTTGGCGGCCTCGATGCGGTAGCGCGGCTTGGAGGTGCGGGCGGGGGCGCCGCGCCGCAGCCAGGCCAGCTCCTTGCGCATCAGGTTCTGCCGCTTCGTCTCCTCGGTCGCGGCGATGCGCTCGCGCTCGGCGCGGGCGAAGACGTAGTCGGAGTAGCCGCCCTCGTACTCGTGGACGTCACCGCGCTGCACGTCCCACATGCGGGTGCAGACCTGGTCGAGGAACCAGCGGTCGTGGGTGACGCAGACGAGCGCGGAGCGGCGCTCCTGGAGGTGCTTGGCCAGCCAGGAGATGCCCTCGACGTCGAGGTGGTTGGTGGGCTCGTCGAGGACGATCAGGTCCTGGTCGTCGATGAGGAGCTTGGCGAGCGCGATGCGCCGCCGCTCGCCGCCGGAGAGCGGGCCGATGACGGTGTCGAGGCCCTTCTCGAAGCCCGGCAGGTCGAGCCCGCCGAAGAGTCCGGTGAGCACGTCGCGGATCTTCGCGCTGCCGGCCCACTCGTGGTCGGCCATGACGCCGATGACCTCGTGGCGGATGGTGGCCTTCGGGTCGAGCGAGTCGTGCTGGGTGAGGACGCCGAGGCGCAGCCCGCCGCTGTGGGTGACGCGGCCGGTGTCCGCCTCCTCCAGCTTCGCCAGCATCCTGATCAGGGTGGTCTTGCCGTCGCCGTTCCGGCCCACGACCCCGATCCGGTCCCCTTCGGACACGCCGAGCGACACCCCGTCGAGCAGGGCACGGGTGCCGTACACCTTGCTGACGGCCTCGACATTGACCAGGTTGACGGCCACGTTCACTCCTGTACGGGGGATCGATCGACGTCCCAGGGTACGTCGCCGGACTCTTCCCGCCCGACCGGTGGCATCGGCGGTAGCATCACGAGCATGAGCGAGCCCACCCAGAAGTACTCGATCAGCATGCCCCGGGACCTCGCGGAGGCGGCACGCGCGCGTGGTGGCCCCTCCGGGCTCTCGGCCTACGTCACCGCCGCCGTAGCCCGGCAGATAGAGCGGGACAACCTCAACGAGCTCATCGCCGCCGCCGAAGCCGAGCACGGACCGGTCAGGGACGAGGACGTCCAGGCGAAGCGCGAGCAGCTGCGACGTGCACGTGAGGAGCAGGGCACCGCGCCATCCGGCAAGGCGAGTGCGGCGTGACACCGCCCCGTTCCGAGGCCGCCCCCGGCGGGACCTTGGTGCTCGACAGCGAGGGACTCGCCAAGGCCGTTCTGCGCGACCGCCAGGTCACGGACTGGCTCGCGATCGCCCGCGCCGATGACCTGCGGGTCGTGACGAGCGCGGCCACGCTGGTCGAGGTGATGCACCCCCGCATCAACCGGGCCGCCTTGGAGTGGACACTGTCCCTCCTCGTCATCGAACCCGTGACGGACGCCGTCGCACGCCGGGCAGCTGCCCTGCTCTCCGAGGCGGGCCTGCACGGTCACAAGTACGCGATCGACGCGATGGTCGCCGCGACGGCCATCGCGGCGGCCGGTCCCGTCACCGTGCTCACCTCGGACCCGGAGGACCTGCTGGCCCTCTGCCGGGGACGCGCGACCGTCATCCCGATCTGACCCGCCACCGCGACCCGCCCCGCCCCGCCCGTTCCACCGCGAGCCACCCCACGAGGGCGAGTCCCACCGCCGCCGGCGCCGTGACGGGGACGGCGATCAGGGTCGCGGAGTGGCCGGTGAGCAGGCCGGCGAAGCCGGTGAGGGACAGGCCCAGGACGCCGAAGAGGGCGAGGGTGATGCCGAGGGCGGCGAGCGGGCCGCCGGTCTCGGTGGCGGGGGCGGGCGGCACGGGGGCCTCGAAGCGGCGGAAGACGGAGACGAGCAGCGCCGTGAGCAGCGCCGCCGCCAGGAACCGCAGCGGGACCTGCGCCCACCAGGCGCCCGAGGCCGGGGCCGGCAGGTCGAGGCCGAGCCCGAGCATCGCCCCGTACACCCCGAGCATCGCCGTCAGGTGCCACAGGAACGCCGTCATCGCGATCCCGTTGGCGGCCACCACCGTCCGCCACACCCCGGCCCGTGCGACGAACCGCGCGCCCGGCCCCTTCAGGAGCTCGACCGCGCCGACCAGCCACAGGCCGTGGCAGAGCAGGGCGAGGGTCGGCGGGGCCATGTTGGAGACCTTCTCGCCGGGCATCCCCACCATCGACAGCGGGTACGGGCCGAGGGCCACGAGCGCCGTCGCGCCGAGCAGCCCGGCGCCCGCGAGGAGCGCGGGGCGGCGGATCATGCCGTCGGCACGCAGGAAGCCGAGCTGGTGGACCGCCAGCCACACGAACGCGAAGTTCAGGAACTCCACGAACGGCACGCCCCCCGCGAACCGCAGCACGTCCACCACGACCGCCCCGCCCGCGAGCGCGCCGAACGCGCCCCAGCCCCACCGCTCGTGCGCCCGCAGCAGCGGCGGCGTGAAGGCGACCATCGCCAGGTAGATCCCGATGAACCACAGCGGCTGCGTGACGAGCCGCAGCGCCACCCCGGCGAGACCGCCGTCCACGCCCGCCAGCTGGAGGACCAGCGCGGCGGCGCCCCACACCCCCACGAACACCATCGTCGGCCGCAGCAGCCGCTGGAGCCTGGCCCGCAGGAACTCCGCGTACCGGGGGCGCGAGCGGTGTGCCAGGGCGTGCGCGAAGCCGCCGACGAAGAAGAACACCGGCATCACCTGGAACACCCAGGTCACCACCTGGAGTCCGGGCACGACCGCGAGCAGGTTCCCCACCTGCCCGTCCCCCGTCACCGCCGCCATCAGCCAGTGCCCGAGCACCACGACCGCCAGCGAGGCGACCCGCAGCAGATCGACGTACCGGTCCCGCGTCGCCGGTGTGGCCGCGGCGAGTTCACGCGCACTCGTTCCCATGCGCCCACGGTCCCGCGCCCGCCCGCCCGCCGACAGGGCGCGCGTACTCAACCGTGCGGTGAGTACGCGGGACCCGGCACGGGCGGCGCTCGCGCCGGGGGCTCACGCCCTGCCAACCGGCCCCATCGGCGTCGGCCACGCGGGCGATCCCGCGGCCCGGGCTGCCGGACGCGCGGACCGACAGCCCGTCATGTTCGTCCCGAACCCCGAGCGGGTCGCAGCCCCACCGGGTCGCAGCCCCACCGAGTCGCAGCCCACCGAGGAGAACAGCATGCCGAGACACCCCCGCCTGGCCGCCGTGGCCACCGCGACCACCGCCCTCGCCCTGATCGCCGCCGGGCCCGCGACGGCGGGCGACCCGACCGTGTCGGACCCGCACGTCGTGGCGCACTTCGACTTCGCCGCCGGGCAGACCGCGGAGAACATCGTCCTCGAACCGGACGGCTCCGCCGACATCACCTTCGCCCTCGCCCGGCAGGTCGCCCGCGTCACCAAGGACGGCGACACGACGATCCTGGCGACCTTCCCGGCCGTCACCGACCCCAAGACGCCGGTCATCGGCGCCGCCGCCACCATGGGCATCGACCGCGCCCACGACGGCACCCTGTACGTCGCCTACGCCACCGGCACCGCCGACGAGAACGGCGTCTGGCGCGTACCGCCCGGCGGCGGCACGCCCGAGCGGATCGCCGCGCTCCCGGCCGACGGCTTCCCCAACGGCCTCGCGCTCGACGAGAAGTGCGGCGCGATCTACGTCGCCGACTCCGTGAAGGGCACCATCTGGCGCGTCCCGCAGGAGGGCGGCACCCCCGAGGCCTGGGCCACCGGAGCGGCCCTCCAGGGGATCGCGCCGCCCAACGGCGTCGGGGTCGGCGTCAACGGCATCAAGGTCCACGACGGCGCCGTGTGGTTCTCCAACACCGACCACCAGACACTCGTCCGTATCCCGGTGCTGCCGGACCAGACGGCCGGACCGGCCGAGACGAAGGCGACCGGGCTCACCTGGATCGACGACTTCACCTTCACCGGCCACGGCGACACCGTCCTCGCCGCCCTGATCATCAAGAACGAGCTCGCCCTCGTCCGCCCCGACGGCACCCACAAGACCGTGCTCACCCAGCAGGACGGCCTGTCGAACCCGACCTCCGCAGCGGTCCGCGGCAAGACCGTCTACGTGAACAGCGCGGCCTTCTTCATCCAGCAGGACCCGGACCCGAACCTGCTCCTCGCCCGCATCTCCAAGAACAAGAACTGAACCCGCTCAGCCGGCCGCGGTGGCCCGCGCCTCCGGCAGGACGACCGCGCCCGGCACCGGGGAGGCCGCCACCCGGGCCGTACGGCAGGTGCCCGAGGCGATCAGGGCGGCGGCGACCGTCTCGGCGGCCTCCGCGTCCTTCACCAGGAACGCGGTCGTCGGGCCGGAGCCGGAGACCAGCGCGGCCAGCGCGCCCGCCTCGGTGCCGGCCGCCAGGGTCGCGGCGAGCGAGGGGCGCAGGGAGAGCGCCGGGGCCTGCAGGTCGTTGGCGAGGGCGCCCGCGAGCGCGGTGGTGTCACCGGTGCGCAGCGCCTCCACGAGCAGCGGGGACGCGGCCGGCTCCGGGATCTCGGTGCCCTCCGCGAGCCGGTCGAACTCGCGGAACACCGTCGGCGTCGAAAGCCCCCCGTCGGCGACGGCGAACACCCAGTGGAACGTCCCGCCGACCGGCAGCACCTCCAGCCGCTCGCCCCGGCCGGTGCCGAGCGCCGCCCCGCCGACCAGGCTGAACGGCACGTCGGAGCCGAGCTCGGCGCAGATCTCCAGGAGCACCTCGCGCGGGGTGTCCAGACCCCACAGCGCGTCGCACGCCACCAGGGCGCCCGCGCCGTCGGCGCTGCCGCCGGCCATGCCGCCGGCGACCGGGATGTCCTTCGCGATGTGCAGGTGGACGTCGGGCGAGATCCCGGCCCGGGCCGCGAGCAGCTCGGCGGCCCGCGCGGCCAGGTTCGTCCGGTCCAGCGGCACCTTGTCGGCGTCCCGGCCCTCGCAGGTCACCGTCAGCCCGGCGGCGGGGGTCGCGGTCACCTCGTCGTACAGGGACACCGCGAGGAAGACGTTGGCCAGGTCGTGGAAGCCGTCCGGGCGCGCGGCGCCGACGGCGAGCTGGACGTTCACCTTGGCGGGGACGCGGACGGTCACGCCGTTCACACCGGTCGCGCTCACGACTGCTTGGCCTCCGCGATGCGGGCGAACTCCTCGACGGTGAGGGACTCGCCGCGGGCCTGCGGCGAGATGCCGGCCTTCACGAGGGCCTCCTCGGCGGCGGCGGGCGAACCGGCCCAGCCGGCGAGGGCGGCGCGGAGGGTCTTGCGGCGCTGGGCGAAGGCCGCGTCGACGACCGCGAAGACCTCCTGGCGGGAGGCCGTCGTCGCGAGGGGCTCGGCGCGGCGCACGAGCGAGACGAGACCGGAGTCGACGTTCGGCGCGGGCCAGAAGACGTTGCGGCCGATGGAGCCGGCACGCTTCACCTCGGCGTACCAGTTCGCCTTGACCGACGGGACGCCGTAGACCTTGTTGCCGGGCTTGGCGGCGAGCCGGTCGGCGACCTCGGCCTGGACCATCACGAGGGTCCGCTCGATGGTCGGGAACCGCTCCAGCATGTGCAGCAGGACCGGCACGGCCACGTTGTACGGCAGGTTGGCGACGAGCGCGGTCGGCGCCGGGCCCGGCAGCTCCTGCACCAGCATCGCGTCGGAGTGCACGAGCGCGAAACGGTCGGCGCGGGCCGGCATGCGGGCCTGGATCGTGGCGGGCAGCGCGGCCGCGAGCACGTCGTCGATCTCGACGGCCGTCACCCGGTCCGCGGCCTCCAGGAGCGCCAGGGTGAGGGAGCCGAGGCCGGGACCCACCTCCACGACCACGTCGTCGGGCCGCACCTCCGCCGTACGGACGATCCGCCGGACGGTGTTGGCGTCGATGACGAAGTTCTGGCCCTTCTGCTTCGTGGGGCGCACGCCGAGGGCGGCGGCCAGCTCACGGATGTCGGCGGGGCCGAGGAGGGCGTCGGGGCTTTCGGGGCCGGTGGTGGTGCTCACCGGTACAGCCTACGGGGCCCCGCCACGGCCCACCTACGGCTCACCGCCACGACCGGCCCCCGCCCACCGCCCGCGCTCACCGGTACAGCCGACGGCCGCAGTGGGGCCAGGGGCTCGCGCCCCGGGACACGTACAGCTTCTTGGCGCGGTAGGTCTGCTCGGCGGCGGGCGCGTTCTGGGCGACGCCGCTGCCGCCGAGGGAGCGCCAGGTGCCCGGGTCGAACTGGTAGAGCCCGCCGTACGTCCCCGAGGGGTCGACGGCGTTCGGCCGGCCGCCGGACTCGCAGGCGGCGAGCGCCCCCCAGTCGAGCCCGTCGGCGCCCGCGACGGACGTCGGCAGCGGCCTGGTGCCGACCCGCACCTTGCGGCTGACCGGCTCGCGGACGATCTCCTCGCCGGTCCTGCGGGGCTTCTGCCTGACCCCGTTGACCGTGCGCAGGCTGTACGTGACCCGGCGGACGCCCGGGACGCCCTGCCGTTCGACGCTCTCGGTGCCGGCGAACAGCTCCGGGTCGTCCACCTTCTCCACGGCGTACGGGATCGACTCCTCCCGCACCTGCCGGGAGCCGGTGATCCGCAGCACGTTCACCGTCTGCCCGTCGCGCGGGAACGCGCCCGGCGGCACCGACGTCGTGTCCTGCCCGGACAGCGTGATCCCGGCCTCCACGAGCGCCTCCCTGACCGTCGCCGCGTTCGTACGGACCGTCCGCTCGCGCCCGTCCGCCAGGAACGTCACGGCCCGCTCCGTCCGCACGTCCAGGGCCAGGCCCTGCCGGGAGATCTGCGCCCCGCGGGACACCGAGAGGTACGCGCCCTCCGCCCGGACCCCGAGCTGGCGCAGCGCCCCCTCGACGGTCCGCGCGGTCGTCCACACCTGGCGGCGCTGCCCGTCGAGCGTGAGCGCGACCGGGCGGCCGTACCGCACCACGATCTCGTCCCCGCTGGCGAGCGCCTCCCCGGGCGCGGGGGCCACGATGTCGTGCTCGCCGACCGCGAGGCCCTCGTCGGCGAGGAGCTCGTCGACCTCGTCGGCGAAGGTGTGCAGCGTGCGCGGCACCCCGTCGACGGACAGCCTGACCGCCTTGTCGTCGGCCACGAAGGCGCTGGTCCCGCCCGCCAGGAACGCGACCACCAGCGCCTGCGGCACCAGCCGCCGCAGCCCGTCCCCGGCTCCCCCGGACGCCTTCCGGCGCCGCGCGGCCCGCCGCGAACCGGCCCGGCCGCCCTGCCCGGGGACGACACCGGGGACGACACCGGGCGCGGCCTGCGTGGGCTGCTCGTGCACGGGCAGGGTCGAGAGCGCGGCCGGGGTCGGGGTCGGGGTCGTGCCCGCGCCGCGCCGGCCGGCTCGGTGGCTGCCCTGGGAAGTACTCACGAGGCCGGGACCCTAGCCCCGACCACCGTCACTCTCCCGGACGACCCGACTACGACACGTAACCGTTATGGATCAGTAATCGAAGGCGCGGGCGGTGTTCACGGCGATCGCCTCGGCCATGTCGTTCTCGCCGATCCCGCGCACCTCGGCCATCGCCCGGAGGGTGACGGGGATGAGGTAAGGGGCGTTCGGGCGGCCGCGGAAGGGCGCCGGGGTGAGGAAGGGGGCGTCCGTCTCGACGAGGACCAGTTCGAGCGGGGCGACGGCGAGGGCGTCCCGCAGGTGCTGGGCGTTCTTGAAGGTGACGTTGCCCGCGAAGGACATGAAGTAGCCCTTGGCGGCGCAGATCTCCGCCATCGCGGCGTCGCCCGAGTAGCAGTGGAAGACGGTCCGCTCGGGCGCGCCCTCCTCGTCCAGGACGCGCAGCACGTCCGCGTGCGCCTCCCGGTCGTGGATCACCAGCGCCTTGCCGTGCCGCTTCGCGATCTCGATGTGCGCGCGGAAGGAACGCTCCTGCGCGGCGATGCCCTCCGGGCCCGTACGGAAGAAGTCGAGGCCGGTCTCCCCGACCCCGCGCACGTACGGCAGGGCCGCGAGCCGGTCGATCTCGGCGAGCGCCTCGTCGAGCGCCGCGTCACCGCCGCCCTCCCGCGCGCCCTGGCGCGACCAGCCGTCCGGGTCCCCGAGCACGATCCTCGGCGCCTCGTTCGGGTGCAGGGCCACCGCCGCGTGCACGTTCTCGTGGGCCGCCGCCGTCTCCGCGGCCCACCGCGAGCCCTTCACGTCACAGCCGACCTGCACCACCGTGGTCACGCCGACGGCGGCGGCCTTGACCAGCGCCTCCTCGACGGTCCCCGACTGCATGTCGAGATGGGTGTGCGAGTCCGCCACCTCCACGAGGAGGGGTTCGGGCAGCGGCGGCGGGGCGTCCTTGGCACTCATGGCCCGATCGTACGAGGGCCATGAGCGCCGCCGCCAAGGCGTTACTTGTTGTGGCGGAAAGGATGCAGCAGGTCCGAGAAGTGCCAGTGATGCGGCACCGGCGGCTCCTCGGGCACGTCCTCCGTCAGCTCCTGCCCGATCGGCCCCGCCGGCGACACCGGCTTCGTCGCTCTCGCCCCGTGCTGGTGCTTCTCCGTCGCGGCGATCATGTCGAGCACCGACGACACCTGCCCCGCCCTCATGATCCTCACCACGTGCCCGCCGCAGTTCATGCACGTCGGACTGGACAGCGGCGACGGCACCCGCTCCCCATCAGCCTTGTAGACGACGAATTCGTGGCCGGCGGCGTCGACGTGGTGCTCGATGTCGTACGCCTGCTCCCAGCCGTATCCACAGCGCATGCAGGCGAAGGCGTACGCCTCATGGGCGACGGATATGCCGGTGCCGGTGATCTCGCTCATGCCAGCTCCTCTCCACTGATCAGTGGACGCCTTTTCGGGCCGGAGCGCATCAGCAGGGAACGAACCATGGAAGGCTTTTGGCCCTTCCCTTGCCAAGCGCCCATCGAAGAGTCCCGGCGCCGGGTTCGGCTTTGCCTTTCAGATTAGTCCTTTGCCTTTTCCGTGGCTCGACGCGTCCGCATTCTTTGCCGCGACCACCGCATCGAACACCTCGCGCTTGGGAAGGCCGGCTTCGGTGGCGACGGCGGCGATGGCTTCCTTGCGGCGTTCGCCGGCTTCCTCGCGGACGCGGACGCGGCGGACGAGCTCTTCGGGGGTGAGGTCGGCGGGGGCGGATTCCGGGGCGCCTTCGACGACGACGGTGATCTCGCCGCGGACGCCTTCGGCGGCCCAGGCGGCGAGGTCGGCGAGGGGGCCGCGCTTGACCTCCTCGTAGGTCTTGGTGAGCTCGCGGCAGACGGCGGCGCGGCGGTCGGCGCCGAAGACCTCGGCCATCGCGGCGAGGGTGTCGTCGAGACGGTGCGGGGCCTCGAAGTAGACGAGGGTGCGGCGCTCGTCGGCGACCTCGCGGAGGCGGCCGAGGCGCTCGCCGGCCTTGCGGGGCAGGAAGCCCTCGAAGCAGAAGCGGTCGACGGGGAGGCCGGAAAGGGCGAGGGCGGTGAGGACGGCGGACGGGCCGGGGACGGCCGTGACCTTGATGTCCTGCTCGACGGCGGCGGCGACGAGGCGGTAGCCGGGGTCCGACACGGACGGCATGCCGGCGTCGGTCACCAGGAGCACCCGGGCGCCGCCGGCGAGCGCCTCGACCAGCTCGGGCGTACGGGCGGATTCGTTGCCCTCGAAGTAGGAGACGACCCGGCCCGTGGTGTGGATGCCGAGCGCCCGGGTCAGCCCGCGCAGCCTCCGGGTGTCCTCGGCGGCCACGATGTCCGCGTTCTCCAGTTCGGTGGCGAGTCGGGGCGGAGCGTCCGCGATGTCACCGATGGGGGTCCCTGCGAGTACCAGCGTTCCTGTCACACGGACCATCCTCGCAGCCCGGACAGGCGACGCGCACAGGAGCGTTCCCTACGATGGCGCGGTGACCAGTACCGCACCCGAGACCCTGGAGGGCCGGCACGCCGTGGCAGAGCCCTCTTCGTGGCAGCAGCGGCTGCGGCGCTTCGGCTATGTGCCGCCCGCCGGAAGCGCCGTACCCATCGGGCTGCGGGAGCGGCTCGTCCCGTCGTACACCCGTCCCTCCGCGCGCGTGTGGTCGCTGCTCGGGCTGGGTCCCGGGCCCGCCGAGCGGCTCTGGCGGCTGATGGCCTGGGGCGGTCCGCTCCTGGTCACGGCGGTCGCGGGCCTGCTGCGGTTCTGGAACCTGGGCAAGCCGCACGCGGTGATATTCGACGAGACGTACTACGCCAAGGACTCCTGGGCGCTGATCAACCAGGGGTACGAGGGCGCCTGGCCGAAGGACATCGACAAGACGATCCTGACCGACCCGGGCGCGGTCCTCGTGCCGACGGACCCGGGGTACGTCGTCCACCCGCCGATGGGCAAGTGGGTGATCGGCGTCGGCGAGAAGCTCTTCGGCTTCGAGCCGTTCGGCTGGCGCTTCATGGTGGCGCTCCTGGGCACCCTGTCGGTCCTGATGCTGTGCCGGATCGGCCGCCGGCTGTTCCGCTCGACGTTCCTGGGCTGCCTGGCCGGTCTGCTGCTCGCCGTCGACGGGCTGCACTTCGTGATGAGCCGCACCGCGCTCCTCGACCAGGTGCTGATGTTCTTCGTCCTGGCCGCCTTCGGCTGTCTGGTCCTGGACCGCGACCGGACCCGGCGGAGGCTGGCCGCCGCGCTCCCGGAGGACGAGGAGGGCGTGCTGCGCCCGGACGCGGAGATCGCGGAGTCGCTGCGCCTGGGCTGGCGGCCGTGGCGGATCGCGGCCGGTGTCTCACTGGGCCTGGCGGCCGCCACCAAGTGGAACGGCCTGTACGTGATGGTGGCCTTCGGCCTGATGACCGTCCTGTGGGACGTCGCCGGCCGCCGTACCGCCGGCGCCGTCCGCCCGCACCTCGCGGTGCTGAAGAAGGACCTGGTCCCGGCGTTCGTGTCGGTCGTGCCGGTGGCCCTGGCCACGTATCTGGCGACCTGGAGCGGCTGGCTCGCCTCCGACAAGGGCTACTTCCGCCACTGGGCCACCGAGCACGACAAGCTCACCGGCGGCGGCACCTGGGGCTGGCTCCCCGACTGGCTGCGCAGCCTCTGGCACTACGAGTCCGAGGTCTACACCTTCCACGTCGGCCTGACCTCGCCGCACACCTACCAGTCCAACCCCTGGTCCTGGATCGTCCTCGGCCGCCCCGTCTCCTACTTCTACGAGTCCCCCGCGCCCGGCACCAACGGCTGCCCCTCCACCGCCAAGGAGAAGTGCGCCCAGGAAGTCCTCGCCCTCGGCACCCCCCTCCTCTGGTGGGCCGCCTGCTTCGCCATCCTCTACGTCCTCTGGCGCTGGGCCTTCCGCCGCGACTGGCGCGCCGGCGCCATCGCCTGCGGCATCGCCGCCGGCTGGCTCCCCTGGTTCCTTTACCAGGAACGCACCATCTTCCTTTTCTACGCCGTCGTCTTCGTGCCTTTCCTGTGCCTCGCGGTGGCCATGATGCTCGGCGCCCTCATCGGCCCCCGCGGCTCATCCGAAAGACGCCGCACATTCGGCGCCGTCGCCGCCGGCTGCCTCGTCCTCCTCATCGTCTGGAATTTCATCTACTTCTGGCCCATCTACACCGGCACCCCCATTCCCCTGGACAGCTGGCGGTCCCGGATGTGGCTGGACACCTGGGTGTAGGCGGGGGATTGCAGCAGGGGCGGGCACGACGGCTCGCCCCTGTGCTCAGGGGCGGATGGGTAGGCTCCGCTCTCGTGAGCGACATACGCCAGACCTCCTTCACCGTGTCCGGTGCACTGACCCGCGATGAGTTCGACGAAGCCGTCAAAGCCGTTGGATTGTTCCGACGGACGTGGCTCATCGTCTTCGCCGGTTCGGCGTTGATCGCTTTCCAGAGCGTGTCGCTCTCGGCGGACGGCGGCTCTGTGCGCCCCGTGCCTCTTGGTGTCGCGGTGGCCGTGATGGCTGTCTGGCCGGCGATCGTGCGGTGGGCGACCACTCGGCACTACCGGGCCGGCCACGCCGCGGAGGGGAAGCAGACCACAGCGGACGAGACGGGCATCACCGTGTCCCGGGGTGACGAGACTCGGCGGATGGCGTGGCGCGAGCTCACCCGCTATCGCGAGACGACTCGGCTTCATGTGCTCGTCGGGCGCAGTGGCGGGAAGGCGTGCCTGCTGGTGGTGCCCAAGCGTCTGTTCGGTCGGCCCGATGAGAGTGAGCTCTTCGGTACTTTCCTCAGCGACCGCGCAGGTCGCCGCCACTAGACCTGGCGGCGGAGCGTCGGCTGCGGATCTTCGGCACCACGTCCGCGGCTGGGCAGTAAGGAGGGCCGGTCTCGATACGCCAGGATTCGCCACCCCCTCCAAGGTTGGTACCTGCGGTTCTACTCTTTTCCGCCCTGGCGTCGCCACGGGGCGCTATGGGTTTTGCGCCATGGCCAAATCATCCCCAAAAGCACATTTCGCCATCGGTCGATGACTGACGCTTGATGAAGCCGACGAACTGCGGTTACCTCGTCCTGCAGCGGCTTCGGGTCTTTGCACTCGGGGCCCGCCCCCCGTACGCACGTCGGGCCTGGCTATGGGATGCCGCCCATGGCCAGGCCCGTGCGCGGGGTAGCGTGGGCCCGGCCGAGTACTAGTCGGCCGGGCTCACTCGATAGCCCGACCAGCCGTCCGGTCCCTGCCGCGTCACATGAAACGCTCGACGCATCCCGCAATGGCAGTGATCGCAGTGAGTGCCAATACCGCTACTTCGACCCAGTCTCGTAACTGAGCGTTGCGGTAGGACTTCCTCTTGCTCGATCGCCCCATCAGGTCGAACTCCTCTCTCTCAATCGCCCACACAGCGTTGGGCCCTGTCGCCACGACAGGTGATCCTGGAGAGAGAGCAGCAGACACTTGCAACCTACCGGTGCCTCAGATCGTTCCGGGACGCGAGCGATGGTTCGCCATGATTCGCCACGCCCCGCTCACGGGAAGAGCCACCTCTCGCCGGTACGAAGCCCTTCCGGCCCCTCTGCACTGGGACCCCCATTCCGCCGGATTCGTGCAACCATTCGGGCGCGCGGGTTGTCATGTAGGGCGAACGTGCCGTAGGCGTGTTCGATCCGCTTCCAGGGGGGACCCACATGACACACCGCATATCCCGGCGTGCCCGCGTGCTGACGGCCGTCGCCGCGGCCGGGATGCTCGTGCCGGTCGTCGGCGCCGCGACGCCCGCCGCGGCTGCGACCGCGCCGCAGGTCGGCTGTACGTCGGGCGAGGCCGGGCTGGCCGCGAAGCTGCAGCGGGACATCACGGCCGCGCTGGCCGGGCGTAGCGGGACCGTGGCGATCGGTTTGCGCGACCGGACCACGAACACCACCTGCACGCTGCGCGCGACGACGTCGTACGACTCGGCGAGCGTGGTGAAGGTGACGGTCCTGGCCACGCTCCTGTGGGACGCGAGGAAGCACAACCGGACGTTGACCTCGCGCGAGCAGAGCCTCGCCACCGCCATGATCACCAAGTCGGACAACGCGTCGACCTCCACGCTGTGGAACCAGCTCGGGCTGACCAAGGTGAAGGGCTTCCTGGCGGCCGCCGGTATGACGCGGACGGTGCCGGGGACCGGCGGTTACTGGGGTCTCACCCAGATCAACGTGACCGACGAGCAGAAGCTGCTCTCGCTGATCACCGCGCCGAACGCGGTGCTGAACGACGGCGCCCGGAACTACCTCCTCAAGCTCATGGGCAGCGTCATCACCTCGCAGAAGTGGGGCACTCCGGCGGGCGCGCCCTCCACGGTGGCCGTGCACGTCAAGAACGGCTGGCTGCAGCGGGCGACGCGCGGCTGGCGCGTGCACAGCGTCGGCACCTTCAAGGGCGGCGGCCACGACTACACGATCACCGTGCTCACCGACGGCAACAGCTCGATGACCTACGGCGTGAACACGATCCAGGCCGTGTCGAAGGTGATCCACAAGGACCTGCTGCCGGTCATCCCGCGCACCGCCTACCGCTACAAGCCGACGCTCACGCCCCGGGAGGCGTTCGTCGCGGTGCCGCGGACTCCGTAAGGGAGCGAACGGGGGGAAGCGAGGAGGGCGCGACCGGTGGTCGCGCCCTCCTCGTGTCCTCGTCCCCGCGTGGGTCAGAAGACGTGGTCCGTGGCCGCGGCCGGCTCCAGATAGATCACCTCGCGGGCGAAGGGCCGCTGCCAGTCGCCGGTGCCCTTGAACAGCGAGCCCTGGGCGGTGCTGATGCCGACGAGGTCGGCACGGCCGTCGCGGTTGGCGTCGCCGACGCCGACGAGACGGCTGAAGACGTTCCAGCCGGAGTAGAGCTTCGTGCGGCCGGCGAAGGTGCCGTCGCCCTTGCCGAGGTACTGCCAGACGTTGCCGTCCTTGTCGCGGGCGATGAGGTCGCCGGCACCGGCGCCCGCGATGTTCCCGACGGCGGCGAGCTCGTTGTAGATCCCCCAGCCGGTGCCGATCTGCTTGCGGACGCCGAAGGGCTTGGCGGCGTCGCCGGTGCCGGGGTAGAGCCAGAGGCCGCCGAGCTTGTCGGTGGCGACGGCGTCCGGGCGGCCGTCGTTGGTGAGGTCGCTGCCGACGGCGATCTGGTCGTAGACCTGCCAGCCGGTGCCGACCTTGAGGCGGCTGCCGAAGCCGCCGGTGCCGTTGCCCGGGTAGAGCCAGAGCACACCGGTCTTCTCGCGGGCCAGCATGTCGCCGGTGGCCGTGCCGCCCAGGTTGCCGGTGGCCTCGATGCGGTCGAAGGCGTTCCAGCCGGAGCCGAGGAGGGTCCGGGGCTCGGCCGGGTGGAGGCCCCGCTGCTCGTCGATGGGGCGGTAGAAGAGGTCGGTGCGCCACAGGCGTCCCGCCGAGTCCCGGGTGAGCAGGTCGGGGGTGCCGTTGTCGTTGAAGTCGTGCGGCGCGGTCTTGCGGACGACCTTGAAGGTGCCCTTGGAGACGATGCCCGGCCCGATGCCGTTGGCGGGGCGGGCGTCGATCTCCCAGGTGTACTCGCCGTTGTGGACGTCCTCGCTCCAGCCGGCCGACGACCAGCCGAAGGCGGGCCCCTCGGTCCAGTCCGAGGAGACCGACTGGGTCTTGCCGGTGCGGACGTGGCGCACGGTGATCTTCGCGTCCACCCGCCGGGACACGTTCCACCGGAAGGAGAAGCCGTCGGTCTTGTCGAGGTCGAGTTCGGCCGGCGGGACGGTCTGGCCCGTGAGGACGACCTCGGTGGTCTCGCCGGTCGTGGCGACCTTCTCGGCCTTCGGGTCCTCACTGCCCTCGGCCGTGATCCGGTACAGGCCCTCGCCCTGCCCGACGAGGCCACCGCGCGCGTAGAGGCTGCCGTCGGGGGCGGCGGTGAACTGGTAGGCGTGGTCGAGCACCTTCACCGAGGTCTTGGTGGTGAGGTTGTACGCGGTGAGCGCGTAGTGCGTGCCGGGCGTCGACTGGGTCATGCCGCCGGTCTGCCCGTACACGACCCAGTCGCCGACCAGGCCGAGCTGGAAGTTGCCCGAGGCGGTCCCCTGCTTGACCGGGGCCTCCTGCACGGCGCCGGTGGCCAGGTCGGCGACGAAGACCTGCGGCGTCTCGTACGAGCCCTCGCCGGTGGCCCACGCGGTGCGGGTCGCGGAGACGGCTTCCTGGCCGATCGTGTTCTTCTCGCGGATCGTGCCGACCGTGCCGGTGGCGAGGTCGATGACGGCCCACTTGTAGGTCTCGCCCTGCCGGAAGGTGACCACGGCCTGGTCGGGCGTGGACGGCGTGACCGTGAGGTTGAACGCGTTCGTGGGGATGCCGGCGAGCGTCGTGCCCTCGGGGTCGGCCTCGGTGTACTTGCGCAGCACCGTGCCCGCGTCGGTCTCGCGGGTCGTGAAGAGGGCGTCGGCGGCGGAGCCGGCGAAGCGCGCGTCGGCGGCGGTCGAGCCGACGGCGATCTGGAGGATGCCGGCCGTGGTCAGGTTCCGCAGCGTGACCTGGGTGGAGCCGCGGAAGACCAGGTAGTCGGTGGTCCGCGTGGACCGCAGGTAGGTGAGGCCCGTGTAGGCCTGTCCCGAGCCGTCCGCGTACCGGCGGAACGTCGAGGTGCTGCCCTCGACGGTGAGGAAGCCGGTCACGCCGGCGCCGGCGAGCCGGCCGACCTTCGGGTAGGCGATCAGGTCGGCGTCGGTGGTCGCCGCGTTCGCCGCGTCCGTCGCGCTCGCCGTGAGGACGCCGCCGGTCGCCGGGACGGCGTTCGCGGGGGCGGCCAGCGCACTCGCACCGAGGGTGGCGGCGAGGACGGTGGTGACGGCGACGGCGAGCCGGCGCCGGGTCGTACGAGCCAGGGGCACGTGTGTTTCCTCCCGGATGCATCAGGCGCACCATGCGCCTCGATGGTTCACTCGCTGGTTCAGACGCACGGGACGACGAAAGGTTGTACGGATCTTGCTCGCCTGTTCCCAAGTCCGGTTCGGCGCCCGGGGGCTAGACCCGTGGAACCTGTGGGGCCTGTGGGTTCTGTAGGACCTGTGGGGCTCGTGTGACGGAATCGGCGAAAGTTGCTCGACATGCCTTGGAGGCACTGCTTGACTTGACGGCCGTCTGGGGAGGGGAGGCGCAGCCATGCGCAGTGGAGCCAAGGTCGCGATCGTCGGAGGCGTCTTCGCCGTGGTCGCCGGAGGGGTCGGCTACGGGGGCTACAACCTCTGGAACGGCGTCACGGGAGGCGATTCGGGCATCGGCGCACGGGCCGACTCCGCGCCGAAGTCCGGCCCCGTGACACCCGACGAGGTGACGTCGACCGCGCGGGAGTTCCTGGCCGCCTGGGCCACCGGCGAATCCGACCGGGCGGCGCAGCTGACGAACGACCCGGTCGCGGCCGGACCCGCCGTCCTCTCCTACCGGCAGGGCGCGAGCGTCTCCGCGGCCACCATCACCGCGGGGGCGCCGGTCGGGGCGAAGGTGCCGTTCGAGGTCGAGGCGACCGTCACCTTCGAGGGTGTCTCCAAACCCTGGTCGTACGCCTCCGAGCTGACCGTCGTCCGCGGCGAGACGACCGGCCGCCCGCTGGTCAAGTGGCAGCCGGCCATCCTCCACCCCAAGCTCACCGCCGACGGCACCCTGCGCACCGGCGTCGCGAAGGCCGCCTCCGTCAAGGCCGTCGACCGGAACGGCAAGGAGCTCACGGCGGAGAAGTACCCCTCGCTCGGCCCGGTCCTCGCCGAACTCCGCACCCGGTACGGGGCGAAGACCGGCGGCACCAACGGCGTCGAGACCTGGATCGAGTCGGGCACCTCCGCCGTCCCCGACACCACCGTCCTCGTCCTCACCAAGGGCAAGCCGGGCGTCCTGAAAACCACCATCGACGCCGGCGTCCAGGCGGCGGCCGAGAAGGCCGTCAAGGCGTACGGAACGGCCGCGGTCGCCGCGGTCGAACCGTCCACCGGCGCGATACGGGCCGTCGCCAACAGCCCCGCCAACGGCTTCAACACCGCCTTCCAGGGCAAGCAGGCCCCCGGCTCCACGATGAAGATCGTCACCGCGACGATGATGATGCAGCAGGGCCTCGCCATGCCCGGCACCCAGGTCGCCTGTCCGGCCGAGGTCTCCTGGAAGGGCGTCACCTTCCACAACCTCAAGCACTTCAAGATCGACGGCGGCACCTTCACCGACGCCTTCCGCCGCTCCTGCAACACCGCCTTCATCAAGTCGCTCGGCCCGCTCGGCGAGAAGGACGTCGAGGACCGCGCCCTCGGCGAGACCGCCCGCCGCTCCTTCGGCATCGGCCTCGACTGGCAGGTCGGCGTCCCCACCTCCGACGGCAGCGTCCCCGAGTCCTCCGGCGGCGAGACGGCCGCCTCGTACATCGGCCAGGGCCGCATCACCATGAGCGCCCTCAACGTCGCCTCGCTCTCCGCCACCGCCAAGAACGGCGGCTTCCTCCAGCCGTACCTCGTGCCGAGAAGCCTCGACGACCGCGCGTTCGCCACCGCCGAACCGCTCTCCCCCGAGATCGCCACCGCGCTGCGCCGCATGATGAGCGCGACCGCCACCAACGGCACCGCCGCGCAGGCCATGGCCTCCGTCCCCTCCCCCAAGGGCGCCAAGACCGGCTCCGCCGAGGTCGACTCCCAGGCCACCTCCAACAGCTGGTTCACCGGCTACTCCGGCGACCTCGCCGCCGCCGCCGTCGTCGAATCCGGCGGCCACGGCGGCGACGCCGCGGGCCCGGTGGTGGCCCAGGTGCTGCGCGCGAGGTGACGGGCGGGGCGGGGCACGCGGGGCCGCCGGCGTCGCATCCGGCATCCGGCAGCCGTCCACCGGGCCCCGTCGGCGTCGCATACGGCAGCCGTCCACCGGGCCCCTCCGGCCACGCGACCCCTGTCCGGAACCCGGAACCCGGTCGCGTGCCCCGTACAACCACCGCTAGCGTGCCGTCATGACGACCGCTGACGACGCCACCACGCCCGCGCACCCCCAGTTCGCCGCCGCCCTCAGGGACTTGGGCCTGGACGTCGAGATCAGAAGCTTCCCGGACGAGACGCGCACCGCGCAGCAGGCGGCCGACGCCATCGGCTGCCGGGTCGCCGAGATCGTGAAGTCGCTGATCTTCGCCGCCGACGGAGTGCCCGTGCTCGTCCTCATGGACGGGGCGTCGCGGGTGGACGTCGAGCGGGTACGGGAGGAACTGGGCGCGGAGAAGGTGACCCGGGCGGACGCGAAGGTGGTGCGCGAGACGACGGGGTACGCGATCGGGGGCGTCCCGCCGTTCGGCCACCGGACGCGCACCCGGGTCCTCGCCGACCGGGGCATCCTCGAACACGACGTGGTGTGGGCGGCGGCCGGCACCCCGCACACGGTCTTCGCGATCGACCCGAAGTCGCTGGTGAACCACGCCGGCGCCACCCTGGTCGACGTCCGCGAGCCCTCGGCGTGACCCCTCTCGTCACCCTCGCCGTCCTCGTCGCCGCCGTCACCCACGCCAGCTGGAACGCCATCGCCCACGGCATCAAGGACCAGCTGCTCTCCTTCACCCTGATCGCCGGCGGCGGCGCGCTGATCGGCCTCGTCACCGCCGTCTTCGCGCCGCTGCCCGCGGCCGGCGCCTGGCCGTACCTGATCGCCTCCGCGCTGCTCCACGTCGGCTACTACGTCCTGCTCATGCGCTCGTTCACGCTCGGCGACTTCGGCCAGATGTACCCGATCGCCCGCGGCTCGGCCCCGCTCGTCGTGACCGCCCTCGCGGCCGTCTTCCTCGACGAGGTCCCCGGCGGCTGGCAGCTCCTCGGCGTCGCCGTCGCCTGCGCCGGCCTGACCGGTCTCGCCCTGTGGGGCATCCGCGGCAAGGACGCCCGCCCCCAGTGGCCCGCGCTCACCGCCGCGGGCGCCACGGGCCTGTCGATCGCCCTCTACACCGTCGTCGACGGCGTCGGCGTCCGCGCCTCCGGCACCCCGCTCGGCTACATCGCCTGGCTGATGATCCTCGAAGGCCTCGCCATCCCCGCGTACGCCCTCCACACCCGCCGCGCCGCCCTCCTCCCCCAGCTCCGCCCCTACGCCGCCCGCGGCCTCCTCGGCGCCGCCCTCTCCGTCACCGCCTACGGCCTCGTCCTCTGGGCCCAGACCAAAGCTGCCCTCGCCCCCATCGCCGCCCTCCGCGAGTCCTCCATCATCGTCGGCGCCGCCATCGGCGCCCTCTTCTTCAAAGAACGCTTCGGCACCCCCCGCATCGCCGCCGCCACCCTCATGGCCCTCGGCATCGGCCTCATGCTCCACGCGGGCTGACCGGCTCCCGCCAGCTTGCTCATGGTGGTCTGTCAGCTCATGCAAGACTCACGGAATGAGCCTCAGCCGTGCCCTTCGTCATGCCCTGCTCGCCACGGGAACGCTCTCTGTCGCTCTCGTCACCTCGGCCTGCGGTTCCGGTGACCGTCCCGGCTCCGATGGGGCCGGGACGAACTTCGTGCCCGGCGCGGGGGGTGTCTCCACCGTTCCCCACGGCAAGCGCAAGGACGCGGGGACGCTCGCGGGCGAGACGCTGGACGGCAAGCGACTCGACGTCGCGGACCTCAGAGGCAAGGTCGTGGTGCTGAACGTCTGGGGTTCCTGGTGCCCGCCGTGCCGGGCCGAGGCGCCTCACTTCGCCAAGGTCTCAAAGGACCTGAAGGCGAAGGGTGTCGAGTTCGTCGGGATCAACACGCGCGACTTCAACATGCAGCCCGCACTGGCCTTCGAGGACGACTTCGGGGTCTCATACCCCAGCCTCTACGACCCGCACGGCAAGTTGCTCCTCAAGGCTTTCCCCAAGGGAACCCTGACACCCAACGGCATTCCCTCAACGGTGGTGCTGGACCGCGAAGGACGCATCGCCGCGCGAGCGCTCCAGGCTCTCGACGAAAAGAAGCTCCGCTCCATGCTCGCCCCGCTGATCGCCGAGAAGTGACCGCACCGAGACCAACCCCGCGAAGTACTGCACACCCGCTGCGGGCCCGTGCCGTCAGGCGCCGCCGGCCTGCGCCCCGGCGCCGTCGCAGGAGGCCCGGAAGAAGTCCGTACGGATCCGGCGGAAGCCCGTGTGGCCGGTCTCCTGGGCGTGGGCGAGGCACCAGACGGCGGGCCCGCGCCCGTCGTCCGCCGCTCCGGACCCGTCGTGACAGGTGGTGCACTCCGCCTCGGTGACGGTCCCACTGCCGCTACGGTCCCGCCGTAACGCCCAGAGCTTCGGCCGCCGCCCGCCCCGCGCTCCGACCCCCACCACGCGGGTCGCCCCCATCCCCTCACGCCCCATCCGTCTCCCCCTCCACGGCAAGCTCCGCCCACACCAGCTTTCCCGCCGTGAGCCGCTCGCAGACACGTCACTTCGGGGGCCGGCCGCAAGGTGCCGGGGAGCGGCGGCAGTTGGTCAGAAGTTGCTTGGGGGGAGGGGGAGGGGGAGGCCGGGGAGGCCGTCGAGGCTTTGGGAGATGTGGTCTTTTTTGGCGAAGTAGGCGCTGAGGGAGGCGTCGTCTTCGCGGGCGAAGCGGCGGGCGTGGAGGTCGCGGTCTTCGTCGTAGGACATGAAGGGGACGCCGTAGCCGCAGGAGTCGCGGACGAGTTCGGCGGTGACGACGATGATGGCGCGGAGGCCGTGGAGGGAGGGGTCGATGTCGGGGAAGTGGGTGAGGAGTTCCTTGAAGCGGGGGTCGTCGCGGAAGACGGGCTCGCCGCGGCCGTGGACGCGGACGATGTTGGGCGAGCCCTGGAAGGCGCACCACATGACGGTGATGCGGCCGTTCTCACGGAGGTGGGCGACGGTCTCGGCCGTGCTGCCGGCGAAGTCCAGGTAGGCGACGCGCTGTTCGTCGAGGACCGCGAAGGAGCCCTTGAGGCCCTTCGGGGAGAGGTTGACGGTGCCGTCGGCGTCCAGCGGGGCGGTCGCGGTGAAGAAGATCGGCTGCTGCTCGATGAAGGTGCGGAGCCGGCCGTCTATGCGTTCGTAGGTCTTTCCCATGTCTAAGGATTATGTCGGGAAATGATTTGGCTGTCTAACGACTTCGGGGGGTGCCTTCGCCCGTGACCGAGGGGGTGGCCGGGCCCGGCGTCGAGGGCCGCGGGTGCGGTGCGGTGGTGGTCGGGGTGGCGGCGGGTGGGACGGGAGTGGGTGTCAGGGGGGTGTCCGGGGTGGACAGGGTCAGGAAGTAGACGGCCGCGGCGGTGGCGGCGACCGTGCCCAGGGCGGCGAGGGCCAGGCCGCCCGCGCGGCGGGTTCCCCAGGTGCGGCCCTGAGGCGGGGCGGCCGGGCGGAGGTCGTACGGGGTGACGAGGGCGGCTCTCGCCGTGAGGGCGGCGCGGAGGCGCGCCTCCGTGGCGGCGCGGGGGTCGTCGTGGGTCATCGGGACGTCGCCTCCAGGTGTTTCTCCAGGGCGTCGAGGGCGCGGCTCGCGGTGGATTTCACGGTGCCCCGGGAGAGGCCGAGGGTGTGGGCGATCTGGGCCTCGGTGAGTTCGGACCAGTAGCGGAGGACGAGGACCTCGCGCTGGCGGTGGGTGAGCCGGGCCAGCGCGTCGAGGACCTGGCGGTGCTCCTCGGCCAGGAGCAGCGCCTCCTCCACGGGCGGGCCCGCTCCCTCGTACGGCGGGGTGTACGCGCGCGCGGTGCGGCGGCGGCGCAGGACGGAACGGGCCGCGTTCACCACGGCGGTGTGCAGGTACGCCCCCGGGTCCCGCAGGCCCGACAGCGACGTCCCGTACGCCCTGCACACCGCGGCGAACGCGTCCTGCACGACGTCCTCCGCCGTGTGCAGGTCGTCCACCAGGAACAACGCGAGCCGCACCATGTCCGTCCGCCGCGCCCGGTACAACTCCGTCAGCGTGGGCGGCAGTTCCTCGTCGTACACCGCCGGGACCACCCGCAGATGGCGGCTCCGCCGGAGCACCGGTACGCCACCGGGTACGTCCTCCGCCCCCGACAGGCGGGCGAGCAGGCGGGCGAGCAGGCGGGACCACCACGACGGGGCCGTCGCGGATGCGGATGTGGATGCGGAGGTGAGGGGGAAGGCGGGTGTCGCGTACTGCATGGGCCTCGTTCCGGGGAGGGGCGGGCCGGGCCGCCCCTCCCCTTGTGGGTGCGGGGTGTTACTTCGAGGGGCCGGTGCCCGGGTCGATCACCTGGGGGGTGGCCGTGGAGGACGGCTGGACCGGGGACGGGGCGGGGGTCGGCTCCGTCGAGGGGGCCGGCTTGGCCGGGGCCGGGGTCGAGGCCGGGGTCGAGGCCGGGGCCGGGGTCGGCTTGACCGACGGCTGGGCCGGGGCCGGGGCGGGCGTGGGCTTGACCGACGGAGAGGCCGGGGCGGGCGCGGGCTTGACCGACGGAGAGGCCGGGGCGGGCGCGGGCTTGACCGACGGAGAGGCCGGGGCGGGCGCGGGGGTCGCGGTGTCCGGGGCGGCCGGGGCCGGGGCCGGGCGGGGGGTGGAGTCGGCGATGGCCTGGGCGGTGAAGGCGCCGCCCAGGAGGAGGGCGGTGGCGAGGCCGGCGAGGACGCGGGTGCGTCGGGTGCGGGTGGACATGAAGGGGTCTCCCGATGAGGTGAGGGGACACGGTCTGGGTGGTGCGGTGAAGGGCGCCTTCACACCACCAGACGTGCGGCACCTGCCGGGGTTGCGTCCGGGGCGGAGAAATTCTCCGGGCGTGGGGTCAGTCGCCGAGGACCTCCGCGAAGTGGGTGTTGACGGCGAGGAGGCCGCCGTCGACGCGGAGGGTGGTGCCGGTGATCCAGGAGGCGTCGGAGGAGGCGAGGAAGGCGACGGCGGCGGCGATGTCGTCGGGGGTGCCGACGCGGCCGAGCGGGTAGACGCGGTCGGCGAGGGCGGCGAGGTCGGCTTCGCGGCCGGCCCAGCCGGCGGTGGCGATGGTGCCGGGGTTGATCTGGTTGACGCGGACGCCGCGCGGGGCGGCGTCGCCGGCGAGGGTGCGGGTGAAGGAGGAGAGGGCGGATTTGGCGGCGCTGTAGGCGTGGTTGCCGAAGTCGGCCTCGGCGTTGACGGAGCCGATGGTGACGATGGCGCCGCGGCCGCCGGCGGCGAGGTGCGGGAGGGCGGCGCGGGAGCAGCGGACGGCGCCGAGGAGGGTGACGTCGAGCTGGCCGGTCCAGGCGTCCTCGGGTTCGTCCTCGAAGCGGGCGGTGTCGGGGACGACGGGGGCGAAGGCGTTGTTGACGAGGACGTCGAGGCCGCCGAAGGCGCGTACGGCGTGGGCGACGGCCGCGTCGACCGAGGCGCGGTCGCCGACGTCGCAGCGCAGCGCGGCGGCGCCGGGGAGTTCGGCGGCGGTTCTGCGGGCCTCGGCCTCGTCGATGTCGGTGACCAGGACGCGGGCGCCTTCCGCCGCGAGGCGCCGGGCGGTGGCGGCGCCGATGCCGCGGGCCGCGCCGGTGACCAGTGCTCCGTACCCCTCGAAACGCCGTGTGAGTGCCATGGGGTGATCTCAGCACCGGCACGTGCCCCGGCACCAGTGGGCCCGACTGTGTCATCTCGCCCTCGCGCGGCGGGCGGCGGATCGACTAGCGTCACGGGGCCGCGCCGGTCCGGGCGCGGAACGGATGTGGGGGATCGGGAACATGGGTCAGCTGATCGCCGTCGCGGTCATCACGGTTCTGGCTGTCGTCAGCCCCGGCGCGGACTTCGCCATGACGGTCCGCAACAGCTATCTGTACGGCCGTACGGCGGGGGTGCTGGCGGCGGTCGGGATCGCGCTGGGCGTGCTGGTGCACGTCGCGTACACGATGCTGGGCGTGGGCCTGCTGGTGAGCCGGTCGCCGATGCTGTTCACGGCGATGAAGCTGATCGGCGCGGCGTACCTGGTGTACATCGGGTACAAGACCTTCGTCACCAAGTCCCGGGTGGACGTGGACCTTTCGGACGGCGCGGGGCTGACGAAGGCGGGGGCGCTGCGGACGGGGTTCCTGACGAACGCGCTCAATCCGAAGACGATGCTGTTCGTGCTGAGCACGTACACGCAGGTCGTCAGCGCCGACACGCCCGTCGTCCAGCAGGTGGGCTACGGCCTGTTCATGTCGGTCGCGCACCTGGTGTGGTTCGGTCTCGCGGCGGTGTTCTTCTCGCGGCACGGCCTGCGGGAGCGGCTGCTGCGGAAGCAGGCCGTGCTGAACAAGGTGATCGGGACGGTGCTGGTCGGGCTCGGGATGGTGCTGGCGCTGACGCCGGCCGTCGCCTGAGCCGCTGTGGATCGGGGCGGTCAGTCGGTGGAGACGCGCTCGACGCGCGGTTCCGCGATGGCCCGGTAGTCCTCGGCGTTCAGGGCGAGGGAGCGGTCGAGGCGGGCCGCGTTGAAGTAGAACTCGTCGTTGGCGAGGAGGCCGGGGTCGACGAGGAGGTCGAGGCGTTCGTCGAAGGAGAAGGGCAGGATGGTGCCGCTCGGGGAGCCGGCGAGCTCCTCGGCGATCTCCGGGGAGGCGAAGGAGACGTACGTGCCGCCGTACAGCGCCTTGATCGCCTGGAGGTCGATGCGCTTGTCGCCGGGGACGACGGCGAGCGCGAACCGCTTCTCCTTCTTGCCGATCTTCACCATGGCGATGATGCACTTGGCCGCCTGGTCGGCCGTGTGCCCGCGCAGGGCGCTGACCGCCTCGGTGGCCCCCTCGGGGGCGTGCTCGATCACCCGGTAGGCGGCGCCTCGCTCGTCGAGCAGGGCCAGCAGCTTCTCGTACGTGTCGTGCGTGGATTCCATGCGCCTTGCTCCCCTTGGGACTTGGGTACGTCTCCGGCCCCGTCGACCCTACTCGGCGGCGCGGGTCAGGAGGCGGCGGCCCGGACGGCGCGGATCAGGGCCTGGGCGCGCGGGTCGGCGGTGACCGTCTTGCGCATGCCGTTGGTGACGTAGCCGAAGGCGATGCCGGATTCGGGGTCGGCGAAGCCGAGGGAGCCGCCGCGGCCGGGGTGGCCGAAGGAGGTGGGGCCGAGGAGCGGGGAGGCCGGGCCGTGCAGCATGTGGCCGAGGCCGAAGCGGGTGCCGACGAGGAGCACCCGGTCGAGGCCCGCGGACTCCTCGGTGCGGGCCAGGGTGAGGGTGGCGGGGGCGAGGAGGCGGTCGGCGCCGTCGACGGGGCCGAGGGTGGCGGCGTAGAAGCGGGAGAGGGCGCGGGCGGTGGCGACGCCGGCGGAGCCGGGGAGTTCGGCGGCCCGGTAGGCGGGGTCGTTCTCGTCGGGGGCGGGGTCGATGACGCCGAAGGCGCGCCGGGTGAGGGAGGCGGGGTCCTGGTAGGCCTCGGTGACGGAGCGCTTGGGGCGGAGCCGGAGGGCGCCGCTGTCGGCGGGTTCGATCTCCTCGACGGGGCCGAGCAGGCCGACGCGGTGGGCCTCCGCCTCGGGGAGGCCGATCCACAGGTCGAGGCCGAGGGGGCCGGTGATCTCGTCGGCGACCCAGCGGCCGATGGTGCGGCCGGTGACGCGGTGGACGAGGCCGGAGAGCAGCCAGCTGAAGGTGTGGGGGTGGTAGCCGTGCGCGGTGCCGGGCTCCCAGACGGGGGCCTGGGCGGCGATGGCGCGGGTGGCCGTTTCGAGGTCGGTCGCCTCGGCGAGGGTGAGGGGGTGGTCGATGACGGGGACGCCGGCCTGGTGCGAGAGCAGCTGGCGTACGGTCACCCGGTCCTTGCCGTGGGCCTTGAACTCGGGCCAGTACGCGGCGACGGGGGCGTCGAGGTCGAGCAGGCCGCGCTGGTGCAGGAGCAGGGGTACGGCGGCGGCGACGCCCTTGGTGGCGGAGCGGACGACCTGGGCGGTGTCTTCGGACCACATGTCCTGGCCGTCGGCATCCTTGGTGCCCGCCCACACGTCGACGACCTTGACGCCGTCGCGGTGGACGGCGAGGGCCGCGCCGCGCTCGCCGCGCTGCGTGAAGTTGCGGAGGAAGGCGTCCCTGACGGGTTCCCAGCCCGCCGCGACCGTGCCCTGGACGTCCACCCTGCTCACACTCCCTTTCGTGCGGCCGCACTGCCTTTCGTACGACCGGCTCCCATGGTGCAACGCGGGCGGCGGGGGTCCGATTCCGGGGGTGGCAGGCGACGGGTGTCAGGCGCCGGGTGCCGGGCGAAGGGTGTCAGGAGACGGGTGTCAGGCGACGGAGCCGGGGACGAAGCCGAAGGGCAGCTCCAGGCGGTGCCTGGCCATGAGTTCCTCGTCGGCGAGGATGTCGCCGGTCCGGCCGTCGGCCGCGATGACGCCCTCGCTGAGGATCACCGAGCGGGGGCAGAGCTCCAGGGCGTACGGCAGGTCGTGGGTGACCATGAGGACGGTGACGTCGAGGGAGCGGAGGATGTCGGCGAGCTCGCGGCGGGAGGCCGGGTCCAGGTTGGAGGAGGGCTCGTCGAGGACGAGGATCTCCGGCTCCATGGCGAGGACGGTCGCGACGGCGACCCGGCGGCGCTGCCCGAAGGAGAGGTGGTGCGGCGGCCGGTCCGCGTACTCGGCCATGCCGACCCGTTCGAGGGCCTTGCGGACGACGGCTTCGAGCTCGGCGCCCCGCAGGCCCGCGGCCGCCGGGCCGAAGGCCACGTCCTCGCGGACGGTCGGCATGAAGAGCTGGTCGTCGGGGTCCTGGAAGACGATGCCGACCTTGCGCCGGATCTCGGCGAGGTGCTTCTTGCCGACCGGGAGCCCGGCGACGGTGACACCGCCCGCGCCGCCGGTGAGGATGCCGTTGAGGTGAAGGACGAGGGTGGTCTTGCCGGCGCCGTTGGGGCCGAGCAGGGCGACGCGCTCGCCGCGGCCGACGGTCAGGTCGACGCCGAAGAGCGCCTGGTGGCCGTCGGGGTACGCGTACGCGAGGCCGCGCACCTCGAGGGAAGGGGGAGTCGTCACAGGGTCCATCCGAGGAGGCAGATCAGGAGTGCGGTGAGCGGGAGCGCGGCGGCCGTGGCCCATTGGGCGCGGGTGGCGGTGACCTCGTCGATGACCGGCATGGTGCCGGCGTAGCCGCGGCTGACCATGGCGAGGTGGACGCGTTCGCCGCGCTCGTAGGAGCGGATGAAGAGGGCGCCGGCGGACTTGGCGAGGACGCCCCAGTGGCGGACGCCCCTGGCCTCGAAGCCGCGGGAGCGGCGGGCGACGGACATGCGGCGCATCTCGTCGGTGATGACGTCGCCGTACCGGATCATGAAGGAGGCGATCTGGACGAGCAGGGGCGGCAGCTTGAGCCGCTGGAGGCCGAGGACCAGGGCGCGCAGTTCGGTGGTGGCGGCGAGGAGCACGGAGGCGGCGACCCCGAGGGTGCCCTTGGCGAGGACGTTCCAGGCGCCCCAGAGGCCGGGGACGCTCAGCGACACCCCGAGGAAGCTCGTCTGCTCGCCGGGCACGACGAACGGCATGAGCAGCGCGAACGCGACGAACGGCACCTCGATGAGCAGCCGCTTCAGCAGGAATCCGGCCGGGACGGCGGCCTTCGCCGCCACGGCCGCGAGGAGCACGGCGTAGAGGGCGAAGGCCCAGACGGCCTCGCGCGGGGTGGAGACGACGACCAGGACGAAGCCGAGGACGGCGGCGAGCTTGGTGTGCGGGGGCAGCTCGTGGACCGGCGAGTGCGCGTGCCGGTAGAGCTTGTGCGCGTGGCCCGCGCCCATGTCAGAGGCCTCCCCGGTCGGGCGTCGCCATGTCAGACGGCTTCCGGGGTGGCGGCGCGGCGGCGGCGGACGACCCAGAAGGCACCGGTGCCGACCGCGAGGGTGGCGCCCACGCCGATGACGCCGGCCAGGCCGCCGGAGAGGCGGGGGGCCTCGATGCCCTTGACGCCGTAGTCGGCGAGCGGGGAGTCGGCGGCGGCGTGGTCCTCGACCTTGCGGTCGATGCCCTTGTCGGCGGCGACCTTCTCCAGGCCGTCGGGGCTGGCGGAGGCGTAGAAGGAGACGAAGCCGGCGAGGACGAGGGCGGTGACGACGCCGCCGGCCCACAGCTTCTTCCGCGAGACGGCCGGGGAAGCGGCGGGGGAAGCGGCGGGGGTCGCGTCGACCAGTTCGCCGTCGACCCGCAGCTTGAGCGGGGTGGCGAGTCCGCGGGCGCCGTACACGAGGTCGGGGCGGACGGCGATGACCGCGCCGACGGTGAGCATGGTGATGACGGCCTCGCCGATGCCGATGAGGGTGTGGACGCCGACCATCGCGGTGAGGACCTTGGAGACCGGTACGTCGGTGGTGCCGCCGATCGCGTAGATGAGCGTGAAGGCGGCGGCCGCGGCCGGTACGGAGACGAGCGCGGCGACGAAGGACGCCAGGGTCACCGAGCGGCGGGTGCGGGGCAGGACGAGGACGAGGCCGCGGAAGAGCGCGTAGGCGACGACGACGGTGACGACGCCCATGACGGTGATGTTCACGCCGAGGGCGGTGAGGCCGCCGTCCGCGAAGAGGATGCCCTGCATGAGCAGGACGACGGCTATGCACAGGACGCCGGTCCACGGCCCGACGAGGATCGCGGCGAGCGCGCCGCCGAGCAGGTGTCCGCTGGTGCCGGCCGCGACCGGGAAGTTCAGCATCTGTACGGCGAAGATGAAGGCCGCTACGAGGCCGGCGAGGGGCGCGGCCTTCTCGTCGAGTTCCTTGCGGGCCCCGCGCAGGCTGACGGCGACGGCGCCGGCGGCGACGACACCGGCGACGGCCGATACGGGGGCGTTGATGAATCCGTCAGGTACATGCACGTCCGCATGATAGAGCGCTCCTGCGAACAGCTTGCAAGAGCGCATCAGTGACAGAACGGCGGCGTACGGGCTCACGTGACCCCGCGCACACCCGCCCCCGTATGCGCTTGCGCCGCGCCGCCACCGGGAAGGAGTGGGACATTAGTCGATAAGAGGACAAAACGTGAGGAGCCTTCGATGGCCGCCGCGCACGACCGTGAAGTCGACGACCACGCCAAGGGACGGATCATCAGCGACGCCCCGCTCTCCCGGCCCGTCCCCGTCTCCCTCCGCTACGACCCCGCCTTCTCCCCCGCGACGGTCCGCTTCTGCTTTCCCGGCGCCGTCGAGTGGTCCTTCCCGCGCGCCCTCCTGGAGACCGGCCTGCGCGCCCCCACCCGCCGCGGCGACATCGGCGTCTGGCCCTGCGGCCGGGTCCAGACGGTCGTCGAGCTCCACCGCGAGGACGGGGTCACGGTCGTCCAGTTCGACACCACGGCCCTGCTGCGCTTCCTCCGGCACACGTACGCCGCCGGTGCGTCGATGACGACACACTGACGGCGTACGACCTCAGGACCGGAAGGACCCGACGGACCGGACGGACCGAACGGACCGGACGGACCGAACGGACCGGACGGACCGGACGGACCGGACGGACCGGACGGACCGGAAGGACCCGAAGGACCCGAAGGACCCGAAGGCTCAGACCTTCACGAGGTCCGGCTTCGCGCCGGCGTCCTCACCCGTGGCCTTGGCGAGGCCCTCGCCCTCCACGTCCACGTTCGGCAGGATCCGGTCCAGCCACTTCGGCAGCCACCAGGCCTTGTGGCCGAGGAGGGCCAGGACGGCCGGGACGATCGCCATGCGGACCACGAAGGCGTCGAAGAGGACGGCGACGGCCAGGCCGAAGCCGATCATCTTGATCATCTGGTCGTCCATGCCGATGAAGCCGGAGAAGACCGCGATCATGATGACCGCCGCGGCGACGACCACCCGGGCGCTGTGCCGGAAGCCGGTCACGATCGCCTCGCCGGGCCGCTCGCCGTGCACGTAGGCCTCCCGCATGCGGGTGACGAGGAAGACCTCGTAGTCCATCGCGAGACCGAAGACCACGCCCACCATGAAGATCGGCATCATCGACATGATCGGGCCGGTCTGCTCGACCCCGAAGAGGCTGCCGAGCCAGCCCCACTGGAAGACCGCGACGACCGCGCCGAGGGCCGCGACCACCGAGAGCAGGAAGCCGAGGGCCGCCTTCAGCGGGACGAGGATGGAGCGGAAGACCAGGGCGAGCAGGACGAACGCGAGGCCGACGACCAGGGCCAGGTACGGCATCAGGGCGTCGTTCATCTTCTGCGAGAAGTCGATGTTCATCGCGGTGGCGCCGCTGACGAGGACGTCGTCGCCGGTGGCCTCGCGGATGTCGTGGACCAGGGTCTCCGTCTCGGCGGAGGACGGCCGGTCCTTCGGGACCACGGTGATCATCGCGGTGTCGCCGGCCTTGTTCGGGGTCGGCGGGGTGACCGCCGCCCAGCCCTTGAGGCCCTTGATGGTGGAGACCGTCTTGTCGGCGGCGGCCTTGTCGCCGTCGACGACGACGAGCAGCGGGCCGTTGAAGCCGGGGCCGAAGCCGTCGGACAGCATGTCGTACGCGCGGCGCTCGGTGGTGGAGACCGGCTTGACGCCGTCGTCCGGGAGGCCCATCTCCAGGGAGGAGGCGGGCAGCGCGATGGCGCCGAGGCCGAGGACGCCGGCGAGCAGCACCATCAGGGGGCGGCGGATGACGAAGCGGGCCCAGCGGGTGCCGCCGTTGGGCTTGTCCCCTCCCTTGCCGTCGGCCTTCGCGAGGCCCTTGCGCTGCTTGCGGCCGACGACCTTGTCGCCGGCGAAGCCGAGCAGCGCGGGGATGAGGGTGAGGGCGATGAGTACGGCGATGACGACCGTCGCGGCGGCGGCGAAGCCCATCTTCGTCAGCATCGGGATGTTGACGACGGCGAGGCCGACGAGGGCGATGACGACGGTGAGTCCGGCGAAGACGACGGCGGAGCCGGCCGTGCCGACCGCGCGGCCCGCGGCCTCCTCCTTCTCGCGGCCTTCGGCGAGCTCGGCGCGGTAGCGGGAGACGATGAAGAGCGCGTAGTCGATGCCGACGGCGAGGCCGATCATCGACGCGAGCGTGGAGGTCGTGTTGCCGAGGTCCAGGACGTTCGCGAGCGCGGTGATCGAGGAGACGCCGATGCCGACGCCGATGATCGCGGTGAGCAGCGGGAGTCCGGCGGCGACGAGCGATCCGAAGGTGATGACGAGGACGATGCCCGCGAGGACGATGCCGATGACCTCGCTCAGGCCCTGCTCGGGCATCGACTGGAGCGCGTCACCGCCGAGTTCGACGGTCAGGCCCTTGCCCTGCGCGCTCTCGCCGGCCTGCTTCAGCGCCTCCTTCGTCTCGTCGGTCAGCTCCATGGCGTTGACCTTGTAGGCGACGGACACGTAGGCGGTGGAGCCGTTCTGGGAGACGGCGTGCGCGGTGTACGGGTCGGCGACCGAGACGATCTGGTCCGAGCCGGACTTCAGCGCGGCGACGGTCTCCTCGACGACGGCCTTGTGGGCCGGGTCGGTCACCTTCTGGCCGTCCGGTGCCTTGAAGACGACACGGGCGGTGGCGCCGTCGGCGCCGGCGCCGGGGAAGCGCTCTTCGAGCAGGTCGAAGGCGCGCTGGGCCTCGGTGCCGGGGATCGAGAAGGACCCGGAGGTGGCGACGGGCGCGGTGGCGGCCCCGATCCCGGCGACCGCCAGGAGGGCCACCCAGAGGAGGGCGACGAGCCGTCGGCGCCGGAAGGCGGAACGGCCGAGCTTGTACAGGAACGTGGCCACGGGGGCGTACTCCCAGTGTGGAGAGTGACAGGACATGGGGAGCCGGCCCGACGGCGTGAGCGGTGCGCAGTCAGGTGGTGCGGAAAGCGGGAAAGCGGTGGGTCAGACGCCGAGTGAGGGGAGCACGACGGCGTCGAAGTAGGCGCTGAGGAAGGCGCGGTCGACCGGTTGGTCCTCGATCAGGGGCCGGGCGATGAACGCGCCGATCAGCATGTGGGGGACGAGCTTCAGCGCCGGGTTTCCGGCGGCGACCTCGCCCCTGCGGACCGCCCGCTGGAGCACTTCGTCGAGGCCGTTCATCTCGGGTTCGATGAGCAGTTCGCGCAGTGCCCGGTGCAGTTCGGGGTGGGTGTGCACGGCATGGGCCAGACCCCGCATCAGCGCGGCGTCCTTGTCCATCTGGCAGTCGTCGGTGTGGGCGAGCATCTCCTGGATGTCGCCGCGCAGGGAGCCGGTGTCGATCTCGGTGATGTCGACCGGCTTGTTGTGCCGCATCGCGCGGGCGACCAGCTCCGGCTTGCTCCCCCACTGGCGGTAGAGGGTGGCTTTGCTGGAGTGGGTGCGGGCGGCGACGGCGTCCATGGTGAGGGCGTCGTAGCCGACCTCGCGGAGGAGGTCGAGCACGGCCGCGTACAGCTCGGACTCCCGCTCGGGAGTGAGTCTGCTGCGTGCCATGTTCCGGGCTCCGATCCGAACGAAACGGTTTCGTACAGTACGAAGATACCCACCCCCTCAGCGAAACGAAACCGTTTCGTACGTGTCCTGGGCCACACCCGAGCCACCCTCCACCGGAACCCGACCCGCACTCCATGAGGACGCCCGCATACACGTACGAGTTGCCTGACCCCCTCGGCGCGGAAAGCATGAGGAGGTGAGTGACGACGTCGCGTATCTCCGCTTTCCGCACCTCCACGACGATCTGCTGTGCTTCGCCGCCGAGGACGACCTCTGGATCGCCCCGCTCGTCCCCGGGGGCCACCGCCCCGGCCGGGCCTGGCGCCTCACCGTCGACCGCACCCGGGTCGGCCATCCACGGTTCTCGCCGGACGGCCGGCACATCGCGTACACGAACTGGCGCAGCCTGGACCCAGAGATCCACCTCGTCCCCGTGGACGGCGGGACGGCCCGGCGGCTCAGCTACTGGGGCTCCACGGACACCCGGGTCTGCGGCTGGACGCCACCCGACAAGGACGGCCGCTCGGACATCCTCGCCGTCTCCTCGCACGGGCAGCCGTTCTCGTACTTCTCCTGGGCCTACACGGTCCCCATCGACGGCTCCCCCGGCGGCAGGATGCCCTGGGGCCCGGTCTCCGACATCGGCGTCACCGACGACCCCGGCATCACCGGCGACACCACCGGAGCCGAACGCCGCACACTGCTGCTCACCGGGAAGCCGCCGCACGAACCGGCCGCCTGGAAGCGGTACCTGGGCGGCGCCACCGGACGGCTCTGGCTGCACGGCGAGCGGCTGCTGCCCGACATCGGCGGGCACCTCGACTGCCCGATGGCCGTCGGCGGACGGATCGCGTTCCTCTCCGACCACGAGGGCATCGGCAACCTCTACTCCTGCCTGCCCGACGGCACCGACCTGCGCCGCCACACCGACCACGACGAGTTCTACGCCCGGCACGCGTCCAGCGACGGCCGCCGGGTCGTCTACCAGTGCGCGGGCGACCTGTGGATCGTCGACGACCTCACCGCCGGCTCCGAACCCCGCAGGCTGGAGGTCCGGCTCGGCGGGCAGCGCGTCGGCCGGCGCGCCTACCAGGTGCCGGCCGCCCACCACATCGACTCCGTCTCCGTCGACGAGACCGGCCGCGCCAGCGCCGTCTCCGTGCGCGGCAGCCTGTACTGGCTGACGCACCGCGACGGCCCGGCCCGCACGATCATCGACGAGCCGGGCGTCCGCGTCCGGCTCCCCGAGATGCTGGGCAGCGGCGGCCAGGTCGCGTACGTCACCGACGCCGAGGGCGAGGACGCCGTCGAGGTCGCCTACCTGCCGCGCGCCAGCGGCGACCGGCCGCCGCGCCGGCTCGCCTCGGGCGGCCTCGGCCGGGTCGAGGAGCTGATCGCCGACCCGGACGGCGAACGGCTCGCCATCGCGTCCCACGACGGCCGGCTCCTGCTGCTCGACGCCACCGAGGACTCCAACGGGCGTGGGGGCACCTCCCAGACGGAGTCTGGGGGAGTCACCGAACTGATCAGGTCCGTCAACGGGCCCGTCCGCGACCTCGCCTTCTCCCCCGACGGCGACTGGCTCACCTGGTCCCACCCCGGCATCGGCCGCTCCCTGCGCTCCATCAAGATGGCCCGCATCTCCGGGCCCGGCGGCCGGACCGTCGTCGACGTCACCAACGGGCGCTTCGAGGACGAGAACCCCGTCTTCACCCGCGACGGCCGCTACCTCGCCTTCCTCTCCTGGCGCGGCTTCGACCCGGTGTACGACGTGCACACCGGCGACCTGTCGTTCCCGCTCGGCTGCCGGCCCTATCTCGTGCCGCTCTCCTCGGCCACGCCCTCGCCGTTCGCGCTGCTGCCCGACGGGCGTCCGGCGGCCGGCGGGCTCGACCCCGCCGACGACGAGACGGACAGCGGCGACGGCACGGTCACCGTCGAGATCGAGGGACTGCCCGACCGGGTCACCCCGTTCCCGGTCGCCGCCTCCAAGTACTCGGCCCTGCACCCGGTCAGCGGCGGCGGCCTGGTCTGGCTGCGCTGGCCCATCTCCGGCGCGCTCGGCGAGACCTTCGCCAACCCGGCGGACACCTCGGGCCGCCCCACCCTGGAACACTTCACGATCACCAAGGCCCGCAAGACCGAACTCGCCAAGGACCTCGACTGGTTCGCGGTCAGCGGCGACGGCACCCGCCTCGTCATCGCCGACGAGGGCGACCTGCGGGCGGTGCCCGCCACCGAGTCCGGCGACGGCGACTCCACCGTCTACCTGGACCTGCGGCGCATCCTCCACGAGGTCGTGCCCGGCGCCGAGTGGCGGCAGGCCTTCGACGAGGCGGGAAGGATCGTCCGGGCCTACTTCTGGGAGCCCGGTATGGGCGGCGTCGACTGGGCGGCGATCCTCGACCAGTACCGGCCGCTCGTCGAACGGGTCGCCTCCCCCGACGAGTTCGCCGACCTGCTCCGCGAGGTCATGGGCGAACTGGGCACCTCCCACGCGTACGTCACCCCCGCCCGCCGCAACGAAGGCCCCCCGCACTACCAGCGGCCGATGGGCCTCCTCGGCGCCAACCTCGTGCCCCGCGAGGCCGGCTGGACGGTGAAGCGGATCCTGCCCGGCGAGTCCTCCGACTCCAAGGCCCGCTCGCCCCTCGCCGGTACGGGCATCCGCGAGGGCGCCGTCCTCACCCATGTCGACGGCCGGCCGGTGGACCCGGTCACCGGCCCGTACCCGCTGCTCTCCGGCACCGGCGGCACCACCGTCGAGCTCACCTTCACGCCCGCCGAGGGCGAGGGCCGGTCCCGCCGCGTCGCCGTCGTCCCGCTCGTCGACGAACGCCCGCTGCGCTACCAGGACTGGGTCGCCAAGCGGCGGGCCGTCGTCCGCGAACTCAGCGGCGGCCGCTGCGGCTACCTCCACATCCCCGACATGGGCGGCTCCGGCTGGGCCCAGTTCAACCGCGACCTGCGCATGGAGGTCTCCCGGCCCGCGCTCATCGTCGACGTGCGCGGCAACGCCGGCGGCAACATCAGCGAGCTCGTCATAGAGAAACTCACCCGCAAGATCATCGGCTGGGACCTCACCCGCAACGCCCAGCCCGTCGCGTACGCCTCCAACGCGCCGCGCGGCCCCGTCGTCGCCCTCGCCGACGAGGCCACCTCATCGGACGGCGACATGATCACCGCCGCGTTCAAGCTGCTCGGCCTCGGTCCGGTCGTCGGCCAGCGCACCTGGGGCGGGGTCGTCGGCATGACCGGCCGCCACCGGCTCGGCGACGGCACCCAGATCACCGTCCCGATGAACGCCGCCTGGTTCCCCGAGTACGGCTGGTCCCTGGAGAACCACGGCGTCGAACCCGACCTCGCCGTCCTCCGCACCCCGCTCGACTGGGCCGAGGGCCGGCACGCCCAGCTGGACGACGCCGTCCACGTCGCCCTCTCCCTGCTCGCCGAGACCCCCGCCGCCAGCCCGCCCGGCTACGAGGCCCTCCCCGACCGCACCCGCCCGAAACTGCCCCCGCGGCCGGACGCCTCCTAGCCGGGATCTGTCCTAGGGGGTGTCCCCGAGGCCGGACGCCTCCTAGCCAGGACCTGTCCTAGGGGGCGTCCCCGGGGCCGGCCAGCTCCGCGAGGTCCAGCTCGTAGGCGGTGGCGGGCTCGCCGTCGTCGAGGGTCACGCCGCCCACGGCGCCGAAGCCCGCCCGGGCGAGCACGGCGCTCGACGCGCCGTTCCCCTGGGACACGACGGCGGTCAGCCGGCTGAGCCCGTACTCCTCGACGGCCAGCCGGCAGACCTCCCGCACCCCCCGGGTGGCGAAGCCCCGGCCGGTCGCCTTCTCGGCGAGGCGGTAGCCGAGCTCGGCGCTGCCCGCGCCGGCGTCCACGTCGACGAGATTGACCCGCCCGATGATCTCGCCGCCCTCGGCGACCAGCACATGGAAGTGGATCTCGCCGGCGTCCTGCGCCTCGATCAGCTCCCGGTGCCTGTCGTCGAACGCCTCGAAGTACGCGTCCCCCCGGTCGGGCACGCGCGCGGCGAAGTACCCCCGGTTCTCCCGCTCGAACGCGAGCAGGGCGGGCGCGTGGTCGGATCGGAGTCGCTCAAGTACGGCCATGGCGATCACGGTACGAAGATCGGGGCCTCCGCGCGTACAACTTTTCGGACCGTCGAACGTCCAAACAGGTGTGGCGCATGGTGCGCCAGTGCTTTGGGAGGAATTCGAACGTGCCCCACGCTCGCCCGACCCGGCGACGCCTCGTCGCCGCCGTCACCACCGTCCTCGCCGTCACCCTCGGCGCGGGCGCCCTCGCCGTCCCGGCGACCGCCGCCACCGCGCCCCTCACCGCGAGCACGGCCGAAGCGACGGCGACCCCCTTCGCGTTCCCCAAGAACTCCCGGCTGATCGACTCCGGGGTGCGGAACTTCCTCACCCAGACGGTGGGCAGCTCCACCCGGCGGTACGCCAAGTACGGGGACGACACCGGCTACGGCACCGGCGGCCGGAGCCGGATCGGGTCCACGCGGACCGACGACTACCTGGTCTTCTCGGACCACTACAAGATCACGATCCGCGACATGGCCAGGGTCACGCAGCAGCGTGAGATCGCCGTCGACCCGATACTCGGCTCGCCCAAGTACGCCGGCTCGGCCGCGAACGCCGTCTTCACCATGGTCGGCCCCGACCTGATGAAGCACACGCTCACCAGCAGCGTCCCCGTCGCCGGCCTGCCCACCGGTGCCGCCTCGGTCGACATCTCGCAGGGCACCGCCGACGACGCCCTCGTCCGGTTCACCGTGGAGGGTGCGGTGAAGTGGGGTCTGCTGAACCTCGCCACCGACACGGTCACGGAGATCCCCGGCGTCCCGGCGGGCGCCGAGGTCAAGGCCGTCTCCGCCACCCACGTCGCCTGGACCACCGGCGCCGGCACCCCGACGCCCGCGATCTTCCGGCTGAACCGGACGACGGAGGCCGTCGAGGAGATCCCGGTCGCCGACGCGGTGTCGAACGACCTCAAGGTGAGCCTGGTCGGCGGCTGGGTGCTGTACGGCGAGGCGAATGGTTTCTCCGCCCTGGAGCCGAGCCCGCTGCACGCCCTCACCGCGTACAACCCGGACGCCGAGGGCAAGAAGACGCTGAAGCTGCTCGACGACCTGACCTCGGCGGCCACGGCCGGCGACGGCAGCGTGCGGGTGCGCGGCGGCGGCCTCGACCAGGGCGAGGGCATGTACAAGATCACGGCGACGGCGAACGAGGCCCCCGTCGTGACCCTGGAGGCCACCACCGGCGAGCCCACGAAGCTGGCGATCACCGGCCACGACGTCCCCGCCGCCACGGTCGACCTCGACCGGAACGGCGGCAAGGCGAAGTTCACCTTCAACCTGTCCCGGAGCAACGCGGACGTGACGCTCACCCTGCGCCACACCCGCACCGGGCGGATCGAGACCTTCCACGGCTCCCCGCAGTCCACGAGCGTGAGCTTCGACTGGCAGGGCGAGTACAACGGCGAGTACGCCTGGGAGCTGACCGCCCGCCCGCTGAACGGCATCGGGGGGACGGCGAGCGCGACCGGCGCGTTCACGGCGACCCGCGCGCCGAAGCCGCACGACTTCGACGACAACGGGACCCCGGACGTCCTGCTGCGCGACGGCTCGGGCCGCCTGTGGCGGGCCGACACCTCGTACGACACCCAGCTCCAGGCCGACCCGCACCAGCTGATCGGCACCGGCTGGCAGGTCTACGACCGCATCGAGGCCACCGGCGACATCGCGGGCTCGAACGTCGGGGACCTCATCGCGCGTGAGCCGTCCGGCGCGCTCTGGCTGTACCAGGGCAACGGCCTCGGCGGCTTCGGCGGCCGGGCGAAGATCGGCACGGGCTGGCAGACGTTCACCCAGATCGCCGCCGGCAGCGACCTGAACGGCGACGGGCGGGCCGACCTGGTCGCCGTCGACAAGCTCGGCGACCTGTACCTGTACCCGGGCACCGGCTCGTCCAACTCGCCGTTCGGCACCCGGAAGAAGATCGGCACCGGCTGGGGCGTCTACAACCAGCTCACCGCCGTCGGGAACGTCGCGGGCGGCGTCGCCGGCGACCTGTACGCCCGCGACAAGGACGGCGTCCTCTGGCAGTACCTCGGCAAGGGCGACGGCACCTTCGCCGCCCGCACCAGGGTGGGCGGCGGCTGGAACGCGTACAAGGACCTCGTCGGCGTCGGTGACGCGAACCGCGACGGGCGCCCCGACCTGGTCGGCTTCGGCACCACGTCCCAGTACCTCTACCGGGGCACCGGCGACTGGCAGAGCCCGTGGCTCGGCGCGCAGCTCGCGGCGCTGACCTTCGGCGGCGGCCCGTACAACAGCATCGCCTGACCCGGCAGTACGCATAAGCGAAGGCGCACCCGGTCTCCCGGGTGCGCCCTCTCTTTTCCGGAACTCTTTCCCGGAACCCTCAAGGACCGGCCGACGTCAGGCGTCGTAGTCCATGTCCATGCGGTCCTGCGCTTCCTGCTGGGCCCGGCGGGTCTCCTCGTCGGAGCGCTCGCGGCCCTTGGAGGCCCGCTGCGACGCCTGGTCCTTCGCCTTGCCCGCGGCCTGCTTGGCCTGCTGCTTGAGCTGCTCGGCCTTGTCCTTGAACTGGTCCTGCATGCCCATGGAAGTTCACTCCTAGACGGCTGAGAGGGGGCCGGGGGCGGTGTGCCCCGCGGGCCTCGACCAGCCTTGCACGGGCAAACATTCCACGCATTTCGATCAGTGACGGACCGCTACCGGGCGGTGGAGCCCTCGGTGCGCTCCTGCTCGTCGGCCGCGCCGCCCGCGCCGACCAGACCCTTGGACACCGAGCCGAGCCGCGGCTCGAAGCGCCGCATCTCGCGCTGTCCGACGGTCGCGATCATGCCGGGGAGATAGCCGCGCACCGACTGCATCCCGCGCAGCCACCACTGGGCGTACACATGGCTGGAGCGGCGCTCGATGCCCGCCACGATCCGGTCGACCGCCGGGCCGAGCGGGTACGTGCGGTTCGCCGGCCACGGCAGCCGCTGCCGCAGCTCCTTCATCACGTCGTCCTGGTCGGCGCCCCGCACCATGTCCGTGTCGGTCCAGGAGAGGTAGCCGACGCCGACCCGCACGCCCTTGTACGCCACCTCGGCGCGCAGGCTGTGCGCGAAGGCCTCGACACCCGACTTGGAGGCGCAGTACGCCGTCATCATCGGGGCCGGGGTGAGGGCCGCGAGCGAGGCGATCTGGAGGAAGTACCCGCGGGACTCCATGAGGACGGGCAGGAAGGCCCGGCCCGTGACGGCGCCGCCGATGAGGTTGACCTCGATGACCCGCCGCCAGGCGCCCGGGTCGGACTCGACGAACGGACCGCCCGCCGCGACACCGGCGTTGGCGACGACGATGTCGACCTTCCCGAACCGCTCCTTGACCTCGGCGGCGACCCGCGCCATCGCCTCGTGGTCGGTGACGTCGGCGTGCCACCAGTCGGCCTCGGTGTGCAGCCGCCCGGCGACCTCCTTCAGCTGCTCGGGCTCCAGGCCGACGAGCGCGATCTTCGCGCCGCGCGCGGAGAGCTTGCGGGCGAGGAGCTCGCCGACGCCGCGCGCGCCGCCGGTGACGACCGCGACCTGCCCTTCCAGGCTCACCCTGCTCATGCCTCTGCCTCCTCGGTCTCCTTCACGCCCAGGTACGTGAGGGTCAGTTCGCGGATCTGCGCGGTGACGGCCTCCGGGGCCTCCACCGGTGTCATGTGGCCCATCCCGGCCAGTTCGACGAGTCCCGTGCAGTGCGGCAGCGCCTCCGCCATCCGCCGGGCGTGGACGGGCGGGGTGAGCCGGTCGGCGGTGCCGGCGAGCACGGCCACCGGAAGCCGCAGCTCCCGCAGCCCCTCTTCGAGGTCGAGCCCGGCGAGCACCTGCGACCAGTGGTAGCGGGCGCCGCGCGGACAGGCGTGCACGATCCGGGCGCAGGCCTCGACGCGCTCGGGCGCCGAGCCCGGTCCCATCGTCGCGTACTTGAGGACCTTCTTCGAGAGGCCGTTGACCGGGCCGAGCGGCGCCTTCGCGCCGAGCACGGCCGCGGTCAGGCGGCTGCGGAGCCCGCCCGGCTTCAGCGGCACGACGGTGGCCTCGGCGGTGAGCCCCGAGGCCCCGGTGGAGCAGAGCAGGGCCGCGGCGGCGTGCTGCCGGAGCGCGGGCCGCCCGGCGGCCGCCATGATCGTCATGCCGCCCATGGAGTGGCCGGCGATGACGGCCCGTTCGCCGGGGCCGAGGGTGGCGGTGAGCACCGCCTCCAGGTCGTCGGCGAGCGCCGTGGTGGAGTAGCCGGCGCCGGCGCTCGCGAGGGGCGAGGGAGAGCCGCCGTGGCCGCGCTGGTCGTAGGCGATGACCCGGTGGTCGACGGCGAGGGACCGTATCTGCTCGGCCCAGAAGGCGATCGAGCAGGTCCAGCCGTGGGCGAGGACGACGGCGGGCGCGCCCTCGGGGCCGTACACCTCGACGTGGATCCCGGTGCCGTCGGCGGAGACGGCGGTGAGGGTGCGGGACGGGGGCAGCGGGACCGGGTGGCGGCTCACTGGGCGGCCTCCTTCTTGCGCGCGGTGCGGGCCTTGGCGGCGGGCGCGGTCCTGGGGGCGCGGATCACCTCGTACTCGGTGAGGTCGACCTGCCGGGTCTCGCGCCGGAACTCGCCGGTCGTGCCGGGCCACAGGGTGGTGTTGCGGCCGTTGGCGTCGAGGTACCAGCTCTCGCAGCCGCCGGCCTTCCAGACGGTCCGCTCCATCCGGGCCTGCACCTTGCGGTTCCAGGCGCCGACGGCGGAGGGCCGGACGGCGAGGGCGGCGCGGCCGCCCAGGACGTTCAGCTGGCGCAGGTAGTCGGCCATGTAGTTCAGCTGGGACTCGATCATGAGGATCATCGAGGAGTTCCCGAGGCCCGTGTTGGGGCCGATGACCGTCATGAAGTTGGGGAAGCCGGCGGCGGTGGCGCCGCGCAGCGCCTCCATGCCGTCCTTCCACTCCTCGGCGAGCGTGCGCCCGTCAGCGCCGACGACCCGCTCGGCGATCGGCATGTCGGTGACGTGGAAGCCGGTGCCGAAGACGATCGCGTCGACCTCGGTCTCGGTGCCGTCCGCGCCGACCAGCGTCGAGCCGCGGACCTCGCGCAGACCGGAGGCGACGACGTCGACATTGGGCTGCGCGACCGCCGGGTAGTACGTGTTGGAGAGCAGGATCCGCTTGCAGCCGATGCGGTACGAGGGGGTCAGCTTGGCCCGCAGCACCGGGTCCTTCACGGACTTGGCGATGTTGGCCTTGGCGAGCCGCTCGACGAGCCCGAGCTCGTTCGGGTGCTTGGTGAAGGCGCCGACCTGGAGTTCGCGGATGCCCCAGAGGAGGCCGCGGCGGAGGGTGCCGGTGACGGGCAGGGCGCGGTGCAGCCAGCGCTCGGGCCCGGTGATGGCCCGGTCCATGCGGCGCATCACCCAGGGGGGCGTGCGCTGGAAGAGGGTCAGCTTCCCGACCTTCGGCTGGATCGCGGGCACGATCTGGATGGCGGAGGCGCCGGTGCCGATCATGGCGACGCGCTTGCCGGTGAGGTCGTAGTCGTGGTCCCACTGGGCGGAGTGGAAGACCTTGCCGGGGAAGTCGGCGAGCCCCGGGATGTCGGGGATCTTGGGGTCGGAGAGCGGGCCCGTGGCGGAGACGACGACGTCGGCGCTGAAGGCGCCCCGGCTGGTCTCGATCTCCCAGCGCAGCGCCTCGGTGTCCCATGCCATCCGCAGCACCTCGTGGTTCAGGCGCAGGTGGGGGCGGATGCCGAAGGTGTCGGTGACGTGCTCCAGGTAGGCGCGGATGTGCCGCTGTCCGGAGAAGGTCCGGGGCCAGTCGGGGTTCGGCGCGAAGGAGAAGGAGTAGAGGTGGGACGGTACGTCGCAGGCGCAGCCGGGGTAGCTGTTGTCGCGCCAGGTGCCGCCCACGGAGTCGGCCCGTTCCAGGACCACGAAGTCGGTGATTCCCTCGCGGCGCAGCCGGACGGCGGCGCCCAGGCCGCCGAACCCCGATCCGATCACCGCCACCCGTACGTGCTCGTGCTTCGCCATGCCGCCTCCCGCGCAACCGGCCCATCGCGCCAGCAATCACTGGCACAATCGGGACTGTAGAGCAGCTCCATACCGAGCGGTAGGGGTACGGCGAGGGAAAGTTACCGGCGGTACAACATAGGCTGGCGAACGTGGCAGAAGGATCAGCACCCGACACGCACGAGCACCCGGAGCCCGGCGGCGACACCGGCGGCGGCGACACCGGCGCCCGCGAGTACCGCATGGCGGAACTGGCGAGCGCCGCCGGCATCACCGTGCGCACCCTGCGCTTCTACCGCGAACGCGGCCTGATCCCGCCGCCCCGCCGCGAGGGCCGCATCGCCTGGTACGACGAACAGCACCTGGCCCGGCTCCGCACCATCGCCGCCCTCCTGGAGCGCGGCCACACCCTCAACGGCATCGCCGACCTCACCACCGCCTTCGAGAGCGGCCGGAACGTCCGCGAGGTCCTCGCCCTCGGCGAACCCACCGAGGAGGAGCCGGTCCGCCTCACCCCCGAGGAACTCGCCGACCACTTCGCCGGCGAGGTCACCCCCGAGAACCTGGCCGCCGCCCTCGACCTCGGCTACCTCGTCACCGACGGCGAGGAGATCATCCACATCAGCCGCCGCCTCCTCGACGTCTCCGCCGCCCTCGTCCACGAAGGCGTCCCCCTCGCCGAGGTCCTCAAGGCCGGCGCCCGCGTCCGTGAGCACGCCGACGCCCTCGCCGGACTCTTCACCGAGCTCCTCCGCGCCCACGCCGGCGAGGAGGACGTACGCCGCCTCCGCCCCCTCGCCAAGAGCGTCGTCGAGGCCGAACTCTCCATGGCCCTCGACCGCCACCTGCGCGGGACGGCCAGGCCCTAGAGGTCGTAGACGGCGGTCACGGGGGCGTGGTCGCTCCAGCGCTCCTCGTGGGTCGCGGCCCGCTCCACGTACGCCTTGACCGCCTTGGCGGCGAGGCCGGGCGTGGCGATCTGGTAGTCGATGCGCCAGCCGCTGTCGTTGTCGAAGGCGCGGCCGCGGTAGGACCACCAGGAGTAGGGGCCCTCCTGCTCCGGGTGCAGGGCCCGGACGACGTCGACGTAACCGCCGTCGGCCTCGTCGAGGACCCGGCCGAGCCACTCCCGCTCCTCCGGCAGGAAGCCCGCGTTCTTCTTGTTCGACTTCCAGTTCTTGAGGTCGGCCTCGCGGTGGGCGATGTTCCAGTCGCCGCAGACCACGACCTCGCGCCCCTCGGCCGCGGCCCGCTCCCTGAGCCCCTTCAGGTACGGCAGGAACTCGCCCATGAACCGGTACTTCTCGTCCTGCCGCTCGGTCCCGACCTCACCCGACGGCAGGTACAGGCTGGCGACGGTCACGCCGGGCAGGTCCGCCTCGACGTACCGGCCGCTGCCGTCGAACTCCTCCGACCCGAAGCCGATCCGCACCCGGTCGGGCTCGCGGCGGGTGTACAGGGAGACCCCGGCGCGCCCCTTCGCGGCGGCGGGCGCGTGAACGGTGAACCAGCCCTCGGGCGCCCGCACCTCAGCGGGCAGCTGCGCCTCCTCGGCGCGCACCTCCTGCAGGCAGACGGCATCGGCTTCGGTCCCGGCCAGCCACTCGACGAAACCCTTCTTGGCGGCGGCGCGGAGACCATTGACATTCGCGGTCGTGACAGTGAGCATCCCGGGAGAATACCGACACCCGCGCGATGCATACATGTACGATATCCCGCATGAACATCCAGCCTACGCCCTATGACCACCCGGACGCCGTCAAACTCCAGGACGCCGTCCAGGCCGAGTACGCCGTCCGCTACGGCGACGAGGGCGATGTCACACCGCTGGACGCCGGCATGTTCACCCCGCCCCACGGCCTCTACCTCCTCGCCTACGACGAGGACGGCACCCCCCTCGCCACCGGCGGCTGGCGCACCCAGGACACCAACGACGAGGGCTACTCCGACGGCGACGCCGAACTCAAGCGCATGTACGTCGTCCCCGAAGCCCGCGGCCTCGGCCTCGCCCGCCGCATCCTCGCCGCCCTCGAAACCGACGCCCGCTCCGCCGGCCGCACCCGCATGGTCCTCGAAACCGGCACCGCCCAACCCGAAGCCATCGCCCTCTACACCTCCTCCGGCTACACCCCCTGCCCCAAATTCGGCCACTACCGCCACTACGAAAACAGCCGCTGCTACGCGAAGCCGCTGAACTGAGCCACTCCGGGAACGACGAACGGCGGGGGCGCCCGAAGACACCCCCGCCGTCTCTCTTCACCCTCCGTCAGCGCAGAGTGAGCCGCTCCTCCCGCTCATGCCCGCCCGCGTCGAGCGCCAGCAGCAGCTCTCCCACCGGGTAGCGGCCGGAGAATGCGAGGGCATAGACGGTCCGCCCCGAGCGCTCAGGTGCCAATGTCCTGACGGGGGTCCAGTCGACCGCCTGCCCGGCGAACCGGACCGACGTCACCCGGGTCCCGCGCTCCGCCAGGAGCACGGCAGTCCAGCCGCCGCCCGGAGCGGACATCGTCCCGAACGCCTTCGCCACGTGGCCACCGGCCACGGGCTTGATTCCGGCGAGATCGGCACACAGACGGACCTCCGACCCACCCGAGACCGGAGCCTGCGCGAGGCACAGGCGCCCCTTGGCCGTCTCCCACATCAAGGTCACAGCAGCGCTGTTCCGGGTGACCTCGGAGGCGGGAGCCCCGGCGGGTGCCTCGCCCGCCGCCTCGGCCTTCCGGAGCATGCCGGATGCGAGGTCGGCGGTCTTGTCCAGGGAGGGTCCGGAGGAAGACGGCGAACCCACCGATGGCGCGACCGCCACCCCGTCCGGCCGCGCCCCACAGCCAAGGAGCAGGCCGAGGAGCAGCGGCACCGAGGCCGCCGGGACGAGAGAGCGCCTCACTGCCTGATCCCGGTTTCGGGCTTCGCGGCGAGTCCCATCATGTTCCTCGGTATCTGCGAGTAGGTGACAGGCTTCCATGTGGTCACATCGAACGTCCCCCACGCCTTCGTACTTGTACGACCGTCTTTGTGATGGTAGGTCGTCTGATAGGACGTCAGTACGCCACTGGGAGAAAGCCCCACGCTCTGGCCCTTCTTGACATCCCACGTCGCCGTGATGGTCTGGGTGTCGGACCTCAACTTGGTGTCGATGTCGGTCCAGGCCCACGATCCGTTGAGCCCGACGGCAACCTCGAGCTTGCCCTCCGCCAGGAACGGAACCTTGCCCTTCACCGCGCCTGACAGCGTGAGGCTGGCGCCGAACGTCTTGGAGTACTGCTCCGTCGTCGTCACCTGCTCGTTGACGGCATAGGCGTACGAGATGGTGTGGTCGGAGTCCGCGTCACCCAAGTACCACCCGGCGGTGTCCAGGTCGACGTAGTTGTCCCTGGATACCGTTGCCGTTTCGGACCAGCTGACGTCCTTTCCTCCGTCGGGCACGACCACACCCTTGGGGAGCTGAGGCATCAGAGGACGGCAGCCGTCGCAGTAGTGGGACCCGGCGTTCGAACCGCCGCCGCCACCACCGCCGCCACCGCCGCCTCCACCGCCACCGCCACCGCCGCCGCCGCCGCCACCACCGCCACCGCCACCGCCACCGCCGGTGGAGGTGCAGCACGCCGGAACCTTGCCCGTCTTCTCGTCGTTCGAGCAGTTCCTCAGGTCGTACAGGCAGGAGTTCGGCATGGAGCCGATTTCCGTGCCGGCCGGGTCCGAGAGGGAGACGGGGTTGTTGTTGCTGTAGACGTAGGCGTTGTGCTGGCGCGGGTCGTCGGTGACGAAGAGGGGGTCGACGGAGACGAAGCGGCCGAGGGCGGCGTCGTATTCGCGGGCGCCGAGGTGGATGAGACCGGTGGCGGTGTCGTTGGTGCCGCCGACGAAGCCCTTCTCGCCGGTCCAGGAGGACGGTTGGGTGCCGCGGGGGGCGCCGAAGATCGCGGTCTTGCGGCGGGTGACCGTCTGGGCGGCGTCGGCCGAGATCTGGGTCGTGCCGGTGCCGTGGTGGTCGGAGAGCGTGAAGGTCAGCTTTCCGCCCGTCCGGACCGCGACGACCCGGTCACCGGCGGTGTAGTAGCGGGTGCCGGACAGCACGCCGGCCTTGCTCAGGTGCAGTTCGTTGCCTCCCGGGAGGTAGAGGGTCGTCCCGTCGGCGTCCTTCGCCGCGAGCCGCTGCCCCTCCGTGTCGTACACATAGCTCGCCTTCTGCGTCGTCCCCTCGGTGACCGACGCGAGGTGGCCCAGGTCGTCCCACGCCAGGATCTGCTGCGCGGCGGAGCCGATCTTGCGGGAGTTGGTGTTGCCCGCCGCGTCGTAGCCGAAGGTCTCGTCGTGGGGGTTGGTTCCGGTCTGGGTGACCTTGGGGAGCTTGTGGCTGCCGGCGGTCGGGGTCGCGTAGGTGCGGAGGGTGTCGGCGGCCGGGCCCGAGGCGGTCTTGTGCTGGGTCTCGGTCTTGCGGTTGCCGACGGCGTCGTAGGTGTACGTCGTCCAGTAGGCGTCCTGGCCGCCGACCGCCGTCGTGGACGGGGCGGGGGCGCAGGCCGTACCGGTGTTGGTCCAGGCCTCGGTGATCCGGGCCAGGATGTCCAGCGTGACGCACTGGGTGTCCGTGGTGCGGGCCGCGTCCTGGCCGTAGGCGGTGGCGACGGAGGTGATGTTGCCGGCCGGGTCGTAGCCGTACTTGGTGTCCTCGACCCGCTGCGGCGCCACCTCCCGGTCGACGAACGCCTGCGTCAGGGCGCCGGTGTGCTCGTCGTAGATGTGGGAGAGCATGACCTTCTGGCCGAAGGCGCCGAGCTCCTGGCGGGTGAGCCGGCCGTAGTGGTCGTAGGTGCTCGCCGACACCAGCGGGTCGGTTCCCGCGCCGACGGTGTTCAGCAGACCGGCGACCGGGCTGTACGTGTTGGCGACCTTCTCCGCCGGCAGCCCGCCCATGGCCGGCTGCATGGTCCACATCACCTGGCTGGTGTTGGGGTTGTAGGAGGTCGTCCACTTGTAGACGCCGGCGGCCGCTCCCTCGCGGGCCGGGATGGTCAGCTGGGTGCCGACGGGGTTGTAGAGGCTGTTGTACGAGGTCACCGCGGACTCGTACGCCTGTCCCGCGACCCAGGTGGACGCCTTGGAGAGCTGCCCCTTGGCGACGGTGTCGTACTCGAAGGACGACAGGGTCGTCGTGCCCTTCTTGACGGCGGTCTTGCGGCCGAGCGCGTCGTAGTCGGTGTGCAGGGTGAACAGGCGCGCGTCCGTGACGTCGACGGGCCGGTCGGCCGCGTCGTATGAGGTCTTGACCGTCCCCTTGTCGGGGTCGTCGACCCGCGTCTGACGGCCGCGCGCGTCGTAGCCGTAGGACCACGCGACGCCCGACGGGTCGGTCAGCTTGTCGGCCCGGCCCTTCCGGTCGAAGTGGTAGAGCGTGGCCTGGTACTGCGTGAGGGCCGCGTCCGTGTGCTGCCGCAGCTCGACGGTCCGGCCGAGCGCGTCGACGACCTTCGTGGTCGCGATGCCGCCCTTCGGCGGGATCGTCGTCACGGTGTCACCGGTGTAGCGGGTGGTGGTCCGCTTCGTCTCGTCGCCGAACCTCCGCGCGATCACGTCCGTGACGCGACCGGCGCCGTCGTACAGGGTGTCCGTGGACGACGGGTAGTGCAGCTCCTCGCCGGTGACGAGGGCCGGCTCCGCCGAGCCCGTGGCGTAGTAGACGCCGGAGGCGCGCCAGACCTGGCCGCGGGTGTCGTAGAAGTTCTCCGTGACGAGCCGTCCGGACAGGTCGGGAGAGTTCTCCTGGGTCTGCCGGGCGCGCAGCAGACCGTCGAAGAAGGAGTAGGACGTCTTGTACTGCGCGTCGTGCGCGAGGGACTTGCTGGTGACAACGATCGGGCCGTCGTTGCGCACGAGGTACTCGAAGGACCGGTTGGGCGAGTCCGGGTAGGTGACGGCCGAGCGGGTCGGCAGCCACACCTTCGTGGTCCGGCCGAGCGCGTCGTAGGCGGTCGTGGTCACCTTGCCGTTGGCGTCGGTGACCTGCGTCGGAAGGCCGCGCCGCGGGTCCATCGTGGTCGTCGCCGCGTGACCGAGCGGGTTGGTGACGACCACGGAGGTCGGCGCCTCCCCGGCGGCCGGGGTGTAGCGGGTCGTGGTGATCTTGCCGAAGGCGTCCGCCGCCGACAGGCCGCGGCCGTAGACGTCGTAGTCGGCCACGGGGGTGCTGGACACCGTGTCGTAGCCGGTGCCGGCGCCGTTGATCCGCTCGCTCTTGGTGATGTCGCCCTTGGTCGGCGCCGCGCCGAACGCGCCGCCGTCGTAGGAGGTCCGGACGTCGTCGATGACGTCGCCCGGCCAGGCCGCCGTGGTGCCGCAGGGCACGGCGACGGTCAGGGTCCTGCTGACCTTGTCGAGGATGCCGTCGGCGGTGTTGCGGGCGTAGCTGGTGGTGGTGCACCGCTCGTCGTCGGGCTTGTCGACGTCACCGGTCTCGGAGACGCTCGTGACCATGCCGTACGCGTCGAAGGTGCGGGTGAGTTCGGTGGTGCGGGTGCCGCCGGTGACGGCGGTCCGCGTCTGCTCCTTCTCGACGCCCGTGGAGTACGCCTCCAGGGCGGGCAGGCCGGGGCGGGTGCGCGAGGCGGTGACCCCGGAGCGCCACGGGGTGGAGGAGGTCGCGGTGACGGGCTTCGAGGTGTCGTCGCCGTTGTAGGTGACGCGCTCGCGGACCATGCCGGCGAACTGCTCGCGGTCCGTGACCCCGGCTCCGGTCGAGTCCTTGACGCTCTGCCCGTCGCGTCCGCGGAAGTAGCGGCTCTCGGTCAGGGTGCGGGGGTCGTCGGCGGCGCCGGTGCGGGTCTGGACCCGCCCGTAGCCGCGGGAGACGGAGTAGGTGCGGTCCTCGGCCTTGGTGAACTCGTCGGTGCTCTTCGTCCAGGCGGCGCCGTCGAGGTAGGAGTAGTCGGTGACCTTGTCGGGGGACTCGGCGAGGTTGTCGCCCTCGATGACCTGGGTGGCGACATAGCTGTTGAACCAGTCGAGCTGGGCCTCGTACCCCTCGTACGCCCACTTCACCGGGTAGCAGCGTGTGGTGTTGGTGGCGTCCGGGGCCGGCAGGGAGGTGGCGGTGCAGCCGGGCGTCGAGTAGTTGACGCCGATGGTGCCGCCGGTCTCCGTGGTGATCTGGTAGAGCCTCAGCCGGATGAAGGGGGCGAGGCCGTCGCCGGTCTTGTCGACCCGGTTGGCCATCTGCTCGCCCGCGAAGGTGACGGCCGGCAGCTTGACCGTGCCGCCCGCCTTGCCGGTGCGCTGGATCGAACTGAGCCACATCGGACGGGAGATGCCGTCACCGGACGCGGGGAAGCCCTGCGTCAGCGTCCAGGAGTCGACGTCCTGGTACGCGCCTCCGGTCAGCACCTTGGTGGTGATCCCGGCGAGGCGCTTGCGGGACCAGAACGTCGGCGAGTAGTTGTCCTCGCACTTGACGCCGTCCTTGCAGTACGCGTCGTAAGGGACGTCCGGCCAGTTCCCGGCGTTGGTCTCGTCGAAGGTGCCGCAGCCGGTCAGGCAGCGCTCGGCGACGGTGAAGTCGACCTTGCCCATGGCCTTGCCGGTGTAGACGGCGTTGTCCCGCAGGCCGTAGTCGATGTGGTCGAGCCAGCCGCCCCGGATGTAGGAGGTCGCGGTGGACTCTCCGGTGGTCTCGGAGACGTTCCGGCCGTAGTTGTTCTTCTCGGTGTTCCAGTAGTACGCCATGGCGTTGCCGTGCGGGTCGACCACGTAGTCGAGCTGCCAGCGCCAGGCCTGCTGGCACCAGCCGTCGGCGAACGAGGCGTCGTAGCAGGGTTCGCCCTCCTGGTTGCCGTAGACGGGCATGGTCCAGGTGGAGTTGGTGACCGGGCTGTCGTCATCGGGCGTGATGGTGCCGCCGTCGGTCCAGCCGGGCAGCCGGTTCCGGCCGAAGAAGTACTGGGTGCCGTCGGCCGTGGTGACCTTCCAGTGCTCGCCCTTGCCGTCGACGCCGTCCGTGCCCTTGTCGCCGTTCTCGGCGCCGGTCAGCTTCTCGATCTCGGCGCCGGAGTCGTCGGAGGCGTGCCAGCCCTTGCCGGACTGGTAGACGAGCTCGGTGCTCTTGCCGCCGAGGTTCAGCGTCGCGTTGTCGTTGAACCAGCAGAGGTCACCCACGCGCGTGGTGTTCGTCGCGTCGGTCTTGTCGTCGTTGCACGACTTGTAGCGGCGCTCGATGAAGCCGGGCTCCCAGTTCCAGCCGTCGCCGATCCAGGACGGCTGGTTGTTGGAGGCGGCCGTCCTGCCGTCGACGGCCTGCGAGGAGTAGTCGAGGGAGATCGTCGGCTGTATCCCGCCGGGCACCGCCGGCACGTCGATCGGATGGTTCCAGCTGAAGGCTCCGGTCGATTCGCCCGCGCTCCACGACCCCGAGGCCGACAGGCTCGTCGCCTTGTAGTCGCCCGACGAGCTCTGGGTGCCCGCCGTCGCCGCCAGCACCGCCGCACCGGCCAGGGCGACCGGAGCGGACAGGGTCCCCGCCCGCGTGTCGTTCGTGGTGTCCAGCGGCGTCTGGATCCGGCACTTGTCCTTGTCGGGCGTCGTCAGCGCACAGGCCGGAAGGCCCACGAGTCTGAGCCGCGCGGCCCAGTCGCCGCCGTACGCGTCACGGAAGGCGGAGTAGTCCACCTGCACGCGCGTGTCGGCCTTCCCGGCCGTGGCATCGGTACGCCCCAGGGACAGCAGCAGCCCCTCCACGCCCGCGCGCTGAGCGGCCTTGCGTTCCGCGACCCGGACCTTGACCCGGGGCGCGGCTTCGGCGGCCCCGCCCCGTCCGGTCAGCGCGACGGAGACGGGCAGCGTCCCCGCCCGGACCGCGACGGATCCGCCGTCCACTCGCGCCGCCCGCGCGCCGCCGGTCGGCGGGGCCAGGGTCACCTCCGCCGAGCCCGCCACGGGCCAGGCGACACGTGGTCTCCCCCGCCACGCGTTCGCCGCCGCGGCGTCCGGTCTTCTCTTGCCGCCGATGGCCGCCTTCTCCACGGGCACCGGCTTCGGCTGTTCAAGAACCGGAAGCGGATTTCTTTCCTCCGGAACAGCGGATGCAATACCCGCCGCCGGAAGGACTCCCATCGTGACCGTAACCGCCAAAACGGTTGCGGATGCACGTATGCGATGAATTCTCACGCCCCACCTCTCATGGGTACGGAAATGTCACCGAACGCTACTCGAATCCGTCGGCCGCGGGTCCGTAATTTGAGGTAGATCTGAGAGATGAAAAACAGCTCCGAAAAAGGCGATGCCCGGGAAGAATTCCCGGGCATCGCCAGTCATTTACTGCTAGGTGCGGCGCTCTTAGTTGTAAGCGCGCAGAATGGTGCTGTTCGCCCAGGTCCAGCCGGTCAGCGTGCTCCAGCCGGCCTTGTGGTAGTCGAAGCCCGTGGCGTTCGACAGGTGGGTGAACGCCTTGACCTCACCGGTGGCGAAGCCGTAAAGGCTGCCGATGTCGTCGCGACCGTCACCGTTGTAGTCGCCCGGCGTGTACTGGGCACCCTGGTAATACCAGTTACCGGCCGGGATATCCAGGGCCCGGATGCTGGATGTGGTGAACTTCCCGTCCCGCGCCGAGGAGGCGGGGAGCTTGAACAGGGAGTCCTTTCCGTCGGCGTAGTCGTACCAGAAGCTGACGTCGTCGAGACCGTCGCCATTGAAGTCGCCGGCTTCCAGGAAGGTCCGGTTGAAGGCGCCCCACGTCGTGCCGTTACCGGCCCAGGACGTGATGCTCAGGTTGCTGAAGCCGCCGTCGGAAAGGGCCGGGAAGGTGTGCATCTTCAGGGTGCCGTCCGGGTACCCGTAGAGGGCCGCGAGGTCGTCGCGGCCGTCACCGTTGAAGTCACCGGTGGCGAACTTGCTGTCGCTGACGTCCCACCAGCCCGCCTGGAGTTCGGCGGAGCGGTGGGGCGCGTTGAAGCCGCCCTTCACGTTGGCGGTGAAGGTGAAGATGGTGTCGTTGCCGGCCCCGTACGCGTACCAGGCCATGATGTCGTCGCGGCCGTCACCGTTGAAGTCGCCCGACTCCAGGGTCATGGAGCCGGAGTACCAGCCACCCTTCTGCGAGGTCCAGGACGCGAAGGGCGCGTTGAACCCTCCGCCCGCCTTGCCGAGCGCGGTGAACAGCTTGACCACGCCGTCGCCGTAGTCGTACAGGGCCGCCATGTCGCCCTTGCCGTCACCGTTGTAGTCGCCGGTGGCGAACTTCATCCGGTCGACGTTCCAGCTGCCGACCGCGGACTCGTAGGACTTGACCGGCGCGGCGAAGGTGCCGTCCGAGTTGGACTTGAAGGTGTGCAGGGCGGACTTGCCGCCGGGGATCGAGTACCAGGCCGCCATGTCGCTGCGGCCGTCGCCGTCGTAGTCGTGCCGGACGGTGGTGTTCGCCGCCCAGGTGGACCGGCCCGCGGCGTCGTAGATGACGAAGTTGCCGCGGTCCTGGAGCATCGCGTAGCCGTTGGGAGCGGTCACCCCGAACGGCTTCAGTACGACCCCGGTCGCGTTCTTGATCACGAGCTTGCCGTCGGTCTGCAGGACGGCCGTGGCCCCGTTGTTGCCGGCGGTGCCCGAGCTCCACAGCACGTTGCCCGCGTTGGAGGTGACGACGAGGTTGCCGTCGGTCCGCATCGTGAGCTTGGCGGCGTTGGAGGTGTAGGACTCGCCGGAGGCGATCGTGGTGCCGGACGGGATGTAGGCGCCGCCCGTCATGCCGTCGATCGTGAACTTGGCGCCGAACATGATGGTGCTGGTCGCGCTGGTCGACTGACCCTTCCAGCCCACCAGGGCGTTGTCCGAGGCCTGACGGGCCCATAGCTCCGCGCGGATGTCCTCGTACGGGTCGTTCGTGATGTCGCCGGAGGAGCCGACGATCGGGTAGGCGGCCTTGGTGACGCCGCTGCCGATCTTCAGCAGGTTCTCCGGAAGGCCCCAGGTCGCGGCGTCAAGGCCGCCGCCGGGCGCGTACTCGGCCCAGGCGAGCAGGATGTCACCGGTGAGGTCGTCGCGGAGCCAGAGGTCCGGGAGTCCGTCCCAGCTGATGTCGCCCGGGGTGATGATCGTGTACTTGTCCCAGTTCTTGCCGCCGACGGGCGTGGGCGACCGCGTGTAGCCGAGGTCCAGGTCGTCGGTGGCGCGGTTGCCGTAGTAGGCCCAGAGCAGCTTGCCCTGCTTGACCAGGAGGTCGGGCTGGCCGTCGGCGTTGATGTCACCGGGGGCGGCGATCTGGTCGGCGTTGAACCAGTGGTCGTCGCCGGCCCAGGTCTCCTCGCCGTCGCAGCCCTCGTCCGGGTTGCGGACCGGGCAGGTGACCTTCAGCTCGAGCCGCGAGTTCGGGTCGATCTTGCCGAGGCCGTCGTTCTTGTACGTGTAGATCTTCTTGCGCTTGTCGACCTCGTCGTACTCCAGGGACACCAGGTCGTTGTAGCCGTCCTGGCCCCAGTCGCCGAAGGTCGTGATCTGCTTGCCGGCGAACGAGCCGCCGCCGTTGCTGGCGTTGCTGAACTCGCCCGAGCCCTGGCCCGCGTAGGTCAGCAGGGTGCCGTTGCCGTCCGCGGCCCAGATGTCGTGCTGCCCGTCACCGTTCAGGTCGAAGGGGACGTCCCGCGTCTTCGACGTGGCCGCGTAGAAGATGTACGTGGCCGTGTCCGAGCGGTTGCCGGCCTTGTCCACGCTGTACGCGTAGACGAAGTGCGGGCCGTAGCTCGGCGGGGTGATGGTCACCGTCGGCGCGCTCGCGCTGACCGGCGTGACGTCGGGGTCGGTGTCCGTCCAGTAGTAGTACTGGGCCACGTCGGAGACGCCGTTCGGGCCGAACGTGAACGCGCCGGGCGTCCGCGCCTTGCCGGTGTTGGCGGGCCACTTGGTCTCACCGTTCGGGAAGACCGTCGACGTGATGCTCGGCGGGCTGCTGGGACGCGTGCGGTCGACGCTGAACTTGCAGGTCACCGAGGTCGGGCCCCAGGCCTGGTCCTTGTCCTTCGTGACGACGTTCCAGGTGTAGCTGCCCGTCGGCAGGTCCGCCTCGGGCACCGCCCAGGTGGTGACCTTGTCCTTCAGGGCGGGCAGGTCCATCGTCCTGATCGGATCGGTGACACCCGACTTGTACAGCTTGAAGCGCGCCGTCAGGTTGCCGCCGTCACGGTCGGAGTGCGTGGCGTACAGGCTGACCCGGGTGTTGCCGATGATCCCGCCGGTCTTGCAGTCGGTCTTGGGGTACGTCCCCAGGCCCTCCGGCCGCTTCGGCAGGGTGTTGTACGCGATCTCGAGGGTGGCCGTCTTCGGGTCGAACTTCTTCCAGGCGAAGGTGTCCCCCTCGTCCTCGGCGTAGAGACCCAGGGTGATGTTGGCCAGGCCCTGGTTGTTCTTGCCCTCCTTGGCCCGCGCCTTGACCTTCGAGGTGATGTCGAACTCGAGGTTCCCCGCCCCGCAGTTCGGGATCTTCGAGTCCCAGCCCTTGGAGTCGTTCACCGTCCTGAGCAGCGAGAGCTGGGTCGGCTGGTTCTTCCACGTCGTCTTGGACGTGATGCCCGTCGTGTGCCAGACCTGCACGGGCCGGGACTGGCAGGACCAGGACCAGATGTTCTTGACGCGGAAGGTGGCCGACTTGACCTCGGCACCCATGACGTCACTCGTGTCCAGCTGGATGAACGAGCGCGAGATGCGGTCGGAGCCGCCCGTCTCGGCCTCGTAGCCGACCCGGATCGGGTCGGTGGAGTTCCAGAACGAGTAGTTCGGGTAGTGCTTGTAGACGCGCGTCCAGTTCTGCCGCTCGCCCCACGCCCACTGCGGGTCGATGTAGACCGGGTACTGGGTCTGCGGAGCGGCCAGCATGGCCTGGTCCGGCTTGATCTCCAGGGTGTCCCCGGTGACCGTGGTGTCCATCGGAGCGTCCGTGGAACCCGGCGGCGGCTCGAAGGTGTCCTCCGGTGCCGCCGTCCCGTCGTCCGCCGTCCCTCCCACGGCGTCGGCGGAGAACGCCTGGGCACCGCCGGCCGGCGCCGACTCGCTGGAGATCTTCGTGGAGTCCCACATCAGCGGCGTCGGGCTGGAGAAGACCGCGTGGCCCGAGGGGTCCACGGCGGTCAGGTTGCCGGTCTCGCTGTCCACCGAGACGTCGAGGCCGACCGTCCCGAACTTGAACTTCAGGCTGTCCAGCTGCGGGTTCTGCGCGGCTTCGGGCGTCTTGACGACCAGGAGCTGCGAGAAGCCCTCGACCTCGGCCTTCAGCTGGAGGTCGACGCCGGGCAGGATCTCGGCGTACGTGGCCACGTTCTCGGCCAGCGTGGGCTTCGGCAGCGCCGTCGGCCAGTTCAGCGTGAGCGTGCGCCCGTCCTTGACTCCGGAGAGCAGGGGGGCCGTGCCGCCGCCGGAGAACGTCACGTCGACCAGCGAGGCCTTCGGCCGCACGCCGTTCCCGGTGTCGACCAGCGTCGGGTCGGTCGCGATCCACTGACCGTCACGGAGCACGCGGACGGCGGTCGCGTGCCGGCTCACCGTCCACGTCCCGTCGGGCTGGGCCCACGTGTCGGTGGTCTCGGTGCGGGCGGATTCCAGCTCGTACGGCTGGCCCGTCCTCGCCGCCTCCGCGAGCGCGAAGTCCTCCTGGCTCTGTTCTCCCGTGTCGACCGGCGACACGAAGACGGCCGAGGCCGTCGGAGCGAGCCCGGGCAGGACGACGAGAGCGGAGGCGGACAGCGCTCCCGTCAGTGCGATGGATATCAGTCGTCTTCTTCGGGTTCCTGCCGCGGGTCTCCCGGCAGGCCATCTGGCAACGGACACGTACACCCCTGGCTGTCTCGATCTTCAACGAACGCCGAAAGGATGACGGCCCGCCAGGACAGTGGCTACCGAGTTGAGCGGAAGTTGAGCTTGGGCGGAGGAGGGGTGGATTCCGGGCAATGAGGCGATCCGGGCATCAGAATCCCACTCGCCCCCCTACAGGAAATGGGCGGAAATAACCGGCCACGCGAGACCCGCGACCGTCGGCGCGCAGACGCCCGCCAGACGCCGGCCCCGTCCGCGACCCGGCCGCGGGAAGTCCACAACACCGCAGCTCAGACACCCCGCGCGGAACAAACAGGACGTGCACGGGACCTGGTCGACGCCACCGACCCCCGAAGCCGACGGCGAACCCTTTCGGACAGGCGCTCCCCGGAGATCGCGCCACACAGGTCCGAAAGATCGACTTCGGAAAAGTCGAGGAGACCGTCGCGAGTACGTCATGTCGCCAACGAAACGGAACCGGACGGTCGGACCCATCCCCAAACGCCGAGATCCCGTCCAGCCTGACGGCTGAACGGGATCTCAAGACGTTCACGAGAGCTACTCGCGAACTGTCGTTTGTGGACCTGTGGGGATTTGAACCCCAGACCCCCTCGATGCGAACGAGGTGCGCTACCAGACTGCGCCACAGGCCCTTGCGACGTGTGAAACATTAGCATCCCGAGCGGCTCAGGCAAAAATCCGCTTCACCGCAGGTCAGCCGAGGGCCGCCGCGGGCCCCCGGCGGGGTCATTCGTTGGCGGCGCGGGGGCGGTCGTCGTCGGCGTACTGGTCGAACAGCGGGGTGCGGCCGTGGTCGCGGTTGCGGCGCGGCGGGGTGGCCCGCTGACGGGGGGCCGGGGCGGGCGCCGGGGTGGGGTCGGCGGCCGTGGAGGAACGGGCGGCGCTCCAGGTCTCCGGGTCGGTGATGTCGATGCCGCTGGTGGCGCGCGGGGCGACCGGGGCGGTGACGTACGTGGGGAGCGGCACCGGGACGGGGTCCCAGCTGTCGCCGCGGGCGGGGCCGCGCTCGCGCTGCTGGTCGACCCATTCGGCGTGGTCGGTCTGCTCGACGAGGGCGCGCCGGTCGGCCTCCTGCGGCGAGGGAGCCGGGTCGGGGACGGGTTCCGGGGTGGGGGCCGGGCGGCGGCTCTCGCGGAGCCGGGCGGCCGCGGCCTCGGCGCGGCGCCGGTCCATCACGTACACGAAGCGCCGCCGTTCCTGGACCCGCAGGTGCACGATGTACGCGCTGAGGAGCAGTGCGGGGACCGCGGGCGCCCACAGGAAGGTGACGCCGCCGACTGCCGCGACGACCGCGCCGAGGGTGAAGGCGGCGAAGAGGAGCGTCGTGGTGCGCCGGCGCCGGGCGAGGACCTTGCCGCGGCGGGCCCGCTCGGCGGCCGTGCCCGGGGCGCCCGAGGGGCTCGGGGCACCAGGGGCCTGGCGGGCGGGCGCGGCGGCCTTGGCCGGGGCGGGTTCCGGTGCGGGCTCGGGCAGTTCGAGGCGCGCCTCGGTTCTGTCCGGGGGCGCGGAAAAGGCCCGGACGTCGACCGAGCTGAGATGCTCGGTCGCCGCGTCCGGGTCCACGTCGGGCGTCGGGCCCTCCGCCGTACGGTCCCGCTCCTTGAGCTCCTTGGCGTACCGGCGCTCCATGCCCGCCCGTCCGGAAAGCAGCCGGATGGCGGTGCTGAAGCGTTCCGTCGGACGGGCTTCATTGAGCTCGTCCTGCCTGCGGAGCCACATCGGCACCAAGTAGGCGGCCCAGGCCCCGACGATGACTGCGTAGATGAGGCCGCTGCTGCTCACGTTCCCACGGTAGAGGGGTTCGCGTGGGGGCATCGGCCAATTGGCCCGGTGTGTCGCACGATCTGGCTGATATCACTGAACTTTTTTGTGATTGTTCAGATCGTTTGCGTGCCAACTACCGATTAAATTCGAACACTTATTTTATTCTTGCCTGGTGCCAGCGCCTCAACAGCCCCTCCGGCACCTCCTCCGCCGTCAGCGCGAAGACCAGATGATCCCGCCAGGCGCCGTCGATGTGGAGATAGCGGGGCCGCAGCCCCTCCTCACGGAAGCCGAGCTTCTCCACCACCCGGCGCGAAGGCCCGTTCTCCGGGCGGATGCACACCTCCATGCGGTGCAGCCCGACCGCGCGGAAGCAGTGGTCGACGGCGAGCGCCACCGCCGTCGGCATCACCCCGCGCCCGGCGACCGCGCTGTCCACCCAGTACCCCACGTGCCCCGAGCACATCGAGCCCCAGGTGATCCCGGCCACCGTCAACTGCCCGACGAGCCGCCCCTGGTACTCGATGACGAACGGCAGCATCCGGCCCGCGTTCGCCTCCGACCGCAGATGGCGCACCATCTGACGGTACGTAGGCCGCTGGGCGACGGGCCCGCCCGGAGGCGCCGGCGGAACCGTCGCCTCCCAGGGCCGCAGCCACTCGCGGTTACGGCGGTTCACCTCGCGCCAGTCCCGCTGGTCGCGCATCCTTATCGGCCGGAGCACGACGTCCCCGTCGACGAGGATCACCGGCCAGGTCGGGATCACGAGGTTCTCGGGTGGTCGCCGCCACGGATCTGGTCGACGGCGTGCCGCAGCAGCGGCTCCAGGACCGCCAGACCGTCCCGTACGCCACCCGGGGACCCCGGCAGGTTCACGATCAGCGTGCCGCCCGCGACCCCGGCGAGACCGCGCGAGAGCGCCGCCGTCGGCACCTTCTCCCGCCCGTACGCCCGGATCGCCTCCGGGATGCCGGGGATCTCGCGGTCGAGGACCTGGCGGGTGACCTCGGGCGTCTCGTCGGTGGGCGAGATGCCGGTGCCTCCGGTGGTGACCACCACGTCGTACCCGGCGGCCACCGCTGCCCGCAGCGCCGCCCCGACCGGCGCCCCGTCCGGGACGACCCGCGGGCCGTCCACGGCGAAGCCCATCGCGGTCAGGCCCTCGGCGATCAGCGGGCCGCCCTTGTCCTCGTACACCCCGGCGGACGCCCGGTTGGAGGCGGTGACGACCAGCGCCGAGTACGGGGCGGACAGGGCGCCGCCGACGCCCTCGCCGAGGACGGCCGGGACCGGCTCGCTCTCCCGCGCCCCCTCGTGGACGCCGGCCACCTGGCCGCCGCGCGTCACGAGGCGCCCCGCGTCCAGTGGCCCGACTTGCCGCCCGTCTTCTCCTCCACCCGCACGTCCGAGATCACCGCGCCCTTGTCGACCGCCTTGACCATGTCGACGACCGTGAGAGCGGCCACCGAGACGGCCGTGAGGGCCTCCATCTCGACGCCCGTGCGGTCAGTGGTCTTCACGGTCGCCAGGATCTCGACGGCCTCGTCGGTGACGGCGAGGTCGAGCGTCACGCCCGAGACCGCCAGCGGGTGGCAGAGCGGGATGAGATCGGGCGTCTTCTTCGCGCCCATGATCCCGGCGATCCGGGCCGTCGCGAGCGCGTCGCCCTTCGGGACGCCCTCACCGCGCAGCAGCTCGATCACGCGCGGCGACACGAGGACCCGCCCGCTGGCCCGCGCGGTGCGTGCCGTGACGTCCTTCGCGGAGACGTCGACCATGCGGGCCGCACCCGCCTCGTCGATGTGGGTGAGACCTTGCTGCGTGCTCATGGCCGTGACACTCCCGGTCGCTGTATGGGGACGACACCGTACCCCCACCCTCGCCCCCTCAGCCGAGGAGGACCACTTCCAGCGTGCTGCCCGGTTCCACGAGCGTCTCGTCCTCCGGGACGACGAGCAGGCAGTCCGCGTGGGCGAGGGCCGCGATGAGATGGGATCCAGCGCCGCCCACGGGGGTGACGGTGCCGGCCTCGGGGTCGTAGGTGCCGCGGAGGAACTGGCGGCGGCCGGCGGGCGACGAGAGGGCTTTGTCGGCCGCGAGGACAGCGCGGACGCGGGGGCGGTGGAGGTCCTGGACGCCCATCAGGGCGCGGATCGCGGGGCGGACGAACAGTTCGAAGGAGACGTACGAGGAGACGGGGTTGCCCGGCAGGGCGAGCAGGGGGATCTGCTCGGCGCCGATGGCGCCGAAGCCCTGCGGCTTGCCGGGCTGCATGGCCAGCTTGCGGAAGTCGACCTGGCCGTCGGCGGTCAGCGCCTCCTTCACGACGTCGTACGCCCCGACGCTCACCCCGCCGGTGGTCACGATGAGGTCGGCCCGGATGAGCTGGTCCTCGATGGTGGCGCGCAGCGACTCGGCGTCGTCGGCGACGGCCCCCACCCGGTAGGCGAGCGCCCCGGCGTCCCGGGCGGCGGCGGCGAGCGCGAAGCTGTTGGAGTCGTGGATCTGGCCCTCGCCGAGCGGCTCGCCGGGCTGGACGAGCTCGCTGCCGGTGGAGAGGACGACCACCCGGGGGCGGGGGCGGACCTGCACGGTGCCCCGGCCGATCGCGGCGAGCAGTCCGATCTGCGGCGGCCCGAGGACCGTGCCCGCCGCGAGGGCCAACTCCCCGGCCCGTACGTCGCTGCCGGCCCTGCGGACGTGGGCGCCGGCCTCGGCGGCCCGGTGGACCCTGACCTCACCCCCGGCGCCCTCGGGGGCGGCGCTCGCCGCGCGCATGCCGGTGGCCGCGCCGCCGCCGGTGCCGCCGTCGGTCCACTCGACGGGGACGACGGCCTCGGCGCCGGGCGGCACCGGGGCGCCGGTCATGATCCGGGCGGCCTGGCCGGGGCCGACGGTGGGCAGTCCGCCGTCGCCGGCCGCGACGTCGCCGATGACGGTGAGGACGGCGGGGAACTCCTCGGTGGCACCGGAGACATCGGCGACCCGGACCGCGTACCCGTCCATGGAGCTGTTGTCGAAGGGGGGCAGCGCGACCGGCACCGTCACGTCCTCGACGAGGACGCAGCCCTGGGCGTCGAGGAGTTGCAGCTCGATGGGTTCGAGCGGGCCGACGGTCGCGAGGATGTCGGCCAGGTGCTCGTCCACCGACCACAGGCCGCTGGCCGGGCCCGCGCAGGGGTCCGCGGGGGCCGTCCCGTGGTCGTGGCCGCTGTCGTCGGGGGACGGCGACGGTGCCGTGCTGCTGCTCAAGGTGCTACATCTCCTCGCTGACGTATCTCCGGAGCCAGGCCCGGAAGTCCGGTCCCAGATCTTCACGTTCGCACGCGAGTCTGACAATGGCACGCAGATAGTCCCCGCGGTCACCGGTGTCATAGCGGCGCCCCTTGAACACGACGCCGTGCACCGGGCCGCCCAGCTTCTCGTCGGCGGCGAGCTTCTGCAGGGCGTCGGTCAGCTGGATCTCGCCGCCGCGGCCCGGCTCGGTCTCCCGCAGGGTGTCGAAGACGGCCGGGTCGAGCACATAGCGGCCGATGATCGCGTAGTTGCTGGGCGCCTCGGCCGGCTCCGGCTTCTCGACCAGGTCCGTCACCCGCACGACGTCCGAGTCGACGGTCGCCTCGACCGCGGCGCAGCCGTACAGGTGGATCTGCGAGGGCTCGACCTCCATCAGGGCGATCACGCTGCCGCCCTCGCGCTCCTGGACCTCGACCATGCGCGCGAGGAGCGGGTCGCGCGGGTCGATCAGGTCGTCGCCGAGGAGGACGGCGAAGGGCTGGTCGCCGACGTGCGGGGCGGCGCAGAGCACGGCGTGGCCGAGGCCGCGCGGGGTGCCCTGGCGCACGTAGTGCATGGTGGCGAGGTCGCTGGACTCCTGGACCTTGGAGAGGCGTTCGTCGTCGCCCTTCCGGCTCAGAGCTTCCTCCAGCTCGTAGTTCCGGTCGAAGTGGTCCTCCAGCGGACGCTTGTTCCGGCCGGTGATCATCAGGACGTCCGAGAGCCCGGCCGCGACGGCCTCCTCGACGACGTACTGGATGGCCGGCTTGTCGACGACCGGCAGCATCTCCTTGGGCGTCGCCTTCGTCGCCGGGAGGAAGCGGGTGCCGAGGCCGGCGGCGGGGATGACAGCCTTGCTGATCCGGCCGAGCCTGGGGAGCGACTGATTCATGCGGAGCACCTTAGTCGTTCGGAATGAGAGGAAGATGTGGCTTCGGTTAACTTCCTCCACATAAAGACAGTTACGAGACATTCGTTCATTCACATGAGGCCTTCATGACATCCGACCCGTCCGAAAAGACCCTGCTGCGCAGTCGACTTCTGGCCGCCCGTTCCGCGCTGAGCGCCGAGTCCCTGGCGGACACGGCCGAATCCCTCGCCCGCCACGGTGTGGAACTGGCCGAACTCGCGGAGGCCGGTACCGTCGCCGCCTATGTGTCGGTCGGCCGCGAACCGGGTACGCGCGCGTTGCTCGACGCGCTCCACGCGCGCGGGGTCCGGGTCCTGCTGCCCGTCCTGCTCCCCGACAACGACCTGGACTGGGCGGTGTACGAGGGGCGGGAGGCGCTGGCCAGGGCCGGCCGCGGTCTGCTCGAACCGACCGGCGCCCGGCTCGGCCCCGAGGCCGTCTGCGCCGCCGACGCCGTCCTGCTGCCGGGTCTCGCGGTCGACGGGCGCGGGATGCGCCTCGGGCGGGGCGGCGGCTCGTACGACCGGGTCCTGGCCCGGCTGGCCCGCGCGGGCGTGGACCCGGCCCTGGTGGTCCTCCTCTACGCGGACGAGGTGGTCGCCCGGGTCCCGGAGGAACCCCACGACCACCCCGTGCACGCGGTGGTGACCCCGGCCGGGGTCACCCGCTTCAGGGCTTGAGGACCAGCCGGTCCTTCGTCGCCGCGTCGACCGCCGCACCGCCGTAGGCCCAGTCGAGGAGCTCGCCCTTGGCCCACGCGTCCGTCTGGTCGGTGTAGTTCGAGTGGAAGGCGTGCCCGGAGGCGCCGGTCAGGTTGATCCACCGGGACTTGTCCCAGTCGCCGACGTTGACCACCATCCGCATCGACGGCACCCAGATGACCTCGTAGCCGCCGGCCGCGTTCCAGCCGGTGGCGTCGACCGCCGCCTCGCCGCCGCCCAGGTTCCACGGGCCGCGGTTGAGGAGCTGCTGCACGACGCCGGGCCCGGCGGTGCCGAGGGTCTGGTTCTTGAGGGTCAGCTGGTGCAGCCGGCCCCAGCTCCAGGTGGAGATGTCCTTGCCGAGCTTGGCGGTCAGCTCCCAGCGGGCGTCCTTCATGGCCTGGGCGAGCAGCTGGTCACGGGTCTCGGTGGGCTGGTCGGTGCGGCTGCCCGGGGTCGTCCACCAGTCGCTCTTCTCCTGCTTGAGGAGCGGGCGGACCACCTCGTACCAGCGGTCGCCGCCGTCCGGCTGCGCCGAGTCGGGGTCGCGCTCGCCGCACTCGCGGACGAGCTTGTTCTGCTCGTCGACCGGTCCGGTGGCGTCGACCGGGCGGACGTTGATGCAGTCGCCCTCGGCGCGCAGTTCCTTGGGCAGCTTGTTCCCGAAGGCGAGCTTGAGGACGTTGCGCCAGACCGCGTTGAAGTAGGCGGCCGCGGCGGAGTCGGGCTCCTGCGTGTAGTCCCAGCCTTCGAGGAGCTTCTGCGCCTCGCGGACGTACGGGTCGGAGATGTCGATCTTCAGCAGGAGCGGGTTCAGGAGCGTCGCGATCTCGCTGCGGTTGTCCGTCTGCATGGTGCGCATGTCGTCCGGCGAGATCTTGCCGCCGTCCTTGATCTTCGACTCGATGAGGTCGTTGATCCGCTGGCTGCGCGAGCCGTAGCCCCAGTCCTTGGTGAGCAGGTCGGGGTACTTCTTCTCGTCGATCACGGCCTGGTTGGCGGTGACGATGTAGCCGCGCTTCGGGTCGAACTCGTACGGCAGCTGCTCGAAGGGGATGTAGCCCTTCCAGCGGTAGGAGGAGTCCCAGCCGGGCGTGGGGAGGGTGCCGTCGCCCTTGGTGCGCTGCGGGATCTTGCCGGGGGACTGGTAGCCGATGTGGCCCTCGGTGTCGGCGTAGATCAGGTTCTGCGAGGGGACCTCGAAGTTCCTGGCGGCGGCCCGGAAGGAGGTGAAGTCCTTGGCGCGGTCGATGGCGAAGATGGCGTCCATCGACTTGCCGGGCTGGAGGGCGGTCCACTGGAGGGAGACGCCGTAGCCGGTGCCGCGGTCGGGCGCGGAGTTTCCGACGGGGGCCGCCTGGCCGACGGTCTCCAGCTCCGAGGAGCGGTCGGAGACGAGCGGGCCGTGCTCGGTGGAGCGGACGGTGATCTTGCGGTCGTCGCCGCCCGCGACCTTGATGGTCTCCTCGCGGCTGGTGAAGGGCTTGACCTTGCCGTCGACGAGGTAGCCGTCGGGGCCGATCTTCTCCAGGTAGAGGTCGGTGACGTCGGCGCCGAGGTTGGTGAGACCCCAGGCGATCTTGTCGTTGTGGCCGATGATCACGCCGGGCATGCCGGAGAAGGTGTAGCCGGCGACGTCGTAACGGCAGGTCGCCGAGACCGAGCGGCAGTGCAGGCCCATCTGGTACCAGAGGGACGGGAGCTGCGGCGCGAGGTGCGGGTCGTTGGCGAGCAGCGGCTTGCCGGAGGTCGTGTAGTCGCCGGAGACGACCCAGGAGTTCGAGCCGATGCCGTTGCCGTTGGGGCCGAGCAGTGCCGGGATCGAGTCGAGGACCTCGGAGAGCGCCCCGAGCTGGGACTGCGGCCCGTTGGAGCCGGGGCCGGTGCCCCGGGTGTCGCCGGTGCTCGCGCCCTCGCCCTGGCCCGCCTCGGCCTTCGGGTCGAACTTCCCGGTCAGCTCGTCGACGGCGCCCTGGCCGACGATCGGCTGGTGGAGCGCGTACGGGTAGGCCGGGTAGAGCTGCTTGATCTGGGCGGCGCTCAGCCGGCTGGTCAGCAGGGAGCGGTCGATCTCGTCCTGCATGTTGCCGCGGAGGTCCCAGGCCATCGCCTTCAGCCAGGCCACCGAGTCGACCGGCGTCCACGGCTCGATCGCGTAGTCGTTGGTCAGGGCCAGGGCCGCGTACTCGACCGAGATGTCGGCCGGCTTCTCGTGGTCCTTCAGGTAGGCGTTGACGCCCTCCGCGTACGCCTGGAGGTACTTCTTCGTCTCCGGCGCGAGGACCTCGTCGTACTCCTGCTGCGCGACCCGGCGCCAGCCGAGCGTGCGCAGGAAGGCGTCGGTGTCGACCTGGCTCTCGCCGAACATCTCGGAGAGCCGGCCCGCGGTCACGTGCCGGCGGACGTCCATCTCGTAGAACCGGTCCTGCGCCTGGACGTAGCCCTGGGCGCGGAAGAGGTCCGTCTCGTTGTCGGCGTAGATCTGCGGGACGCCGTTCGCGTCGCGCTTGACCTCCACCTCGCCGGAGAGCTTGTCGAGGCGGATCTCGCCGGTGGTCTGCGGGAACGAGGCCCGGACGGTGCTGACACCCCAGTAGCCGCCGAACCCGATGCCCACGACCAGTGCGAGGACCAGGACGAGGAGGATCAGGCGGGCGCGCCGCCCTTTCTTCTTGGCGGTCTTCTTGCCGGGGGGCGCGGTCGTGTTGGAGGGCATCGCTGTCCTTCGAGGGGCAGGGTGATCCTGGAGTACGGGAGCAACCTTAGGCGCAGCGTCCGTGGGGCCCGGACGCGGTGTCAGGAAGAGAACCGTACAGACGAGCGAGGAGTCGCAAAGAGAGCGTCAAGAAAACGTTAAAGATTAGGTAAGGTAATGAAGTGTCGGCCGCTGGAGGAACGATCCAGCTGCACGCGAGGGGAAGGAACGGCCACTGACTGTCCACGAGCTCAACGAACTCCTGCTCATCTGCTCGCTGGTGCTGCTGATCGCCGTCGCCGCCGTGCGGATCTCGTCCCGCAGCGGCCTGCCCAGCCTTCTGCTCTACCTGGGCATCGGCGTCGCCATCGGCCAGGACGGCATCGGCAACGTCGCCTTCGACAACGCCGAACTGACCCAGGTCATCGGCTACGCGGCCCTCGTCGTGATCCTCGCCGAAGGCGGTCTCGGCACGAAGTGGAAGGAGATCAAGCCGGCGCTGCCCGCCGCGGTCGTCCTCTCCACCGTCGGCGTCGCCGTCAGCGTCTCCATCACCGCCGCCGGCGCCCACTACCTCGTCGGCCTCGACTGGCGACAGGCCCTGATCATCGGCGCCGTCGTCTCCTCCACCGACGCCGCCGCCGTCTTCTCCGTGCTGCGCAAGGTGCCCCTGCCCTCGCGGGTCACCGGTGTCCTGGAAGCCGAGTCCGGCTTCAACGACGCCCCCGTCGTCATCCTCGTCGTCGCCTTCTCCACCGCGGGACCCGTCGACCACTGGTACGTCCTCGTCGGCACGATCGCCCTCGAACTCGCCATCGGCGTCGCCGTCGGCCTGGCCGTCGGATTCGCCGGCGCCTACGGGCTCCGCCACATCGCGCTGCCCGCCTCCGGCCTCTACCCGATCGCCGTCATGGCCATCGCCGTCACCGCGTACGCCGCCGGCGCCCTCGCCCACGGCTCCGGCTTCCTCGCCGTCTACCTCGCCGCGATGGTCCTCGGCAACGCCAAGCTGCCCCACGCGCCCGCGAACCGCGGCTTCGCCGAGGGACTCGGCTGGATCGCCCAGATCGGCATGTTCGTCCTGCTCGGCCTGCTCGTCACCCCGCACGAGCTCGTCCACGACTTCTGGCCCGCCGTCGTCATCGGCCTCGTCCTGACGATGGTCGCGCGCCCCATGGAAGTCCTGGTCAGCCTGCTGCCCTTCCGCATCCCCTGGCAGGAGCAGGCCCTGATGTCCTGGGCCGGCCTGCGCGGAGCCGTCCCCATCATCCTCGCCACCATCCCGATGGTGTCGCAGATCGAGGGCAGCGAGCGGATCTTCAACATCGTCTTCGTCCTCGTGGTCGTCTACACCCTCGTCCAGGGCCCGACCCTGCCCTGGCTCGCCAGGGCCCTGAAGCTCGGCGACTCCTCGGCCGCCGCCGACCTCGGCGTCGAATCCGCACCCCTGGAGCGGCTCCGCGGCCACCTCCTCTCCGTCGCCATCCCCGAGCACTCCCGGATGCACGGCGTCGAGGTCGCCGAACTGCGCCTCCCGGCCGGAGCCGCCGTCACCCTCGTCGTACGGGACGGGGCGAGCTTCGTCCCCGGACCCGCCACCGTCCTGCGCCACCACGACGAGCTCCTCGTCGTCGCCACCGACCCCGTGCGGGACGCCACCGAGCGCCGGCTGCGGGCGGTCGGCCAGGGCGGCAAGCTCGCCGGCTGGCTCGGCACCGGAGGCGCGACGGCGGCCTCGGCCCCCTCGGGCACGGCCCTGCGCTTCCAACGCCCCGGCGAGCACCACAAGCGAACATCCGGTTAATCCGAGGCATTAATTGGGGGGTACGAGCGTTTTCCCAGGCGGGAAGACGCTCTTCCCTGTACCATGAAGGCACACCTGATCGAACCAACTCTGCCTGACGCAGAGCTGGCGCGACCGTATGGCGGCCGTGGCGCCCCCTCCGCAGGGGGGCCGGCCCGGTATCTACCGCAGTAACGCGCATGAGGACAGCTCTCGGCGACACCCGCACCACCGTGCCGGGGCGCGCTACCAGGCGGCAGAAAGGCCAGGACCGTGGCGTCCACGGTCATCTCCGACAAGCGTCCGGGCTACGGACAGCTCCTGCGCACCCCCCGTGCGCTCTCCTTCCTGCTCCCCGGCTTCGCCGCCCGGCAGCCCTTCGCGATGCTGACCATCGGCATCGTCCTGCTCGTCCAGCACACCACCGGCTCCTTCGGCAGCGCGGGCGCGGTCGCCGCCGTCACCGGCGTCTCCATGGCGCTCTTCGCCCCGCAGAGCGGCAAGCTCGCCGACCGCTTCGGCCAGCGCGCCGTCCTGATCCCCGGCGTCCTCGTCCACACCGCGTCCGTCTCCCTGCTCGTGGCCCTCGCCCTGAGCGGCGCCCCGCTGTGGGCGCTGTTCCTGGCCGCCGTGCCCGCCGGCGCCTCCGTGCCCCAGGTCGGCCCGATGGTCCGGGCCCGCTGGGCCGCCAAGCTCGACGGCACCCCGCTGATGTCCACGGCCGCGGCCTTCGAGTCCGTCACCGACGAGTTCACCTTCGTCGTCGGACCCGTCCTCGCCACCGCCCTGTGCACCGGCATCCACCCCGCCGCGGGCCTGATCGCCGAGGCCGCCCTCACCCTCGTCGGCGGCCTGTTCTTCGCCGCCCAGCGCGCCACCCAGCCCGCGTACGGCATCACCGCCGCCAGCACCGAGCCGCACCGCTCCGCCCTCTCCATCCCCGGCGTCCGGGTCCTGATCGTCGCCTTCCTCGGCATCGGCTCCGTCTTCGGCGGCATGCAGGTCTCCCTCACCGCCTTCACCGAGGAGATCGGCAACCCCGGCGCCAACGGCCTGCTGTACGGGATCTTCGCCGCCGGCAACATGCTCGCGGGCATCGCCATGGGCGCCGTCGCCTGGAAGACCGGCCCCCGCCGCCGCCTGATCCTCGGCTACGCCGGCCTCACCGTCGCCGCCTCCCTGCTGTGGACCGCCCACTCGGTGCTGCTCCTCGGCGCCCTGGGCCTGGTCGTCGGCCTGTGCATCGCCCCCGCGCTCATCACCGGCTACACCATCGTCGAGACCCTGATCCCGGCCTCGGCCCGTACCGAGGCCTTCACCTGGCTCACCGGCGCCGTCGCGCTCGGCCAGGCCGCGGCCGTCACGGTCGCCGGCCGCCTGGCCGACGCACACGGCGCGAGCAGCGGTTTCCTGGTGCCGATGGCGGGCACGGTGCTCGCCCTCGCCACCCTCCTCGCCCTCCGGTCGCGGCTGAAGCCCCGCGAGGCGAGCCGGGTCGCGGCACGTGGTATCGGTCACCGCGTGCCGGTGGCGGTGGACTGAACCCACGGAATACGTCACTATGGATCGTCGTTAGCACTCGATGAGTGTGAGTGCCAGGAGGAAGTCAAGTGCCGACCTACCAGTACCAGTGCACCGAGTGCGGCGAAGGCCTCGAGGCGGTGCAGAAGTTCACCGATGACGCGCTGACCGAGTGCCCCAGCTGCAAGGGCCGCCTGAAGAAGGTGTTCTCGGCCGTCGGCATCGTCTTCAAGGGCTCCGGCTTCTACCGGAACGACAGCCGCGGCTCGTCGTCCAGCAGCTCGCCGGCCACGTCGAAGTCCTCGACCCCGTCGTCTTCGTCCACGTCGTCCTCGACGTCGGACTCCAAGCCGGCCGCGTCGACGTCGTCCTCTTCCGCCTCCTCGACGTCCTCGTCGAGCACCGGAAGCTCGGCTGCCTGATTTTTCCCCGAGGGGCCCCGCCGCACATCCTGCGGCGGGGCCCCTCGGCGTTCCCGGACAGGCCACGGGCCTGCCCCCTAGGGTGACCGGCATGGCGAACCATGACGTGTACGCGGACATCGGCGTGATCGGCGGCTCGGGCTTCTACTCCTTCCTGGAGGACGTCACCGAGGTGTCCGTCGACACCCCCTACGGCAGCCCCAGCGACTCCCTCTTCCTCGGCGAGATCGCCGGCCGGCGGGTGGCCTTCCTCCCCCGGCACGGCCGCGGCCACACCGTCCCGCCGCACCGCATCGACTACCGCGCCAACCTCTGGGCGCTCCGCTCCGTGGGCGTACGGCAGGTCCTCGGGCCCTGCGCCGTCGGCGGACTGCGCGAGGAGTACGGGCCGGGCACCCTCGTCGTCCCCGACCAGCTCGTCGACCGCACGAAGGACCGCGCGCAGACCTACTTCGACGGGGAGCGGCGCGCCGACGGGACCGTGCCCAACGTCGTCCACGTCACCTTCGCCGACCCGTACTGCCCCGACGGGCGCCGGGTCGCGGTCAAGGCCGCCCGGGGCCGCGGCTGGGAACCGGTCGACGGCGGCACGATGGTCGTCGTCGAAGGCCCCCGCTTCTCCACCCGCGCCGAGTCCCGCTGGCACGCCGCCGCCGGCTGGTCGGTCGTCGGCATGACCGGACACCCCGAGGCCGTCCTCGCCCGCGAGCTGGGCCTCTGCTACACCTCCCTCGCCCTCGTCACCGACCTCGACGCGGGCGCCGAGACCGGCGACGGCGTCTCCCACACCGAGGTCCTGCGGGTCTTCGGCGAGAACGTCGGCCGGCTCCGCGAGGTCCTCTTCGACGCGGTGAGCGCACTGCCCGCCACGGCCGACCGCGACTGCCTGTGCACCCGGGCGCACGAGGGCTGGGACCTGGGGATCGAGCTGCCGTAAACCACCCCCGGGAGTGAGGAAGTTGTCCACAGGCGCGGGCTGATCCCCAGGCCGGAGCAGGGCGGTGGCGGAGCCGGGAGAGTGCTTCCGAGCAGTGCTGCCGAGCATTGCCTCCGACCAGGATGGTGGTGTCCCGCATGACGACGACCTCGTCTCCCCCTCCCCCGCCCCACGTGGTGCCCGCCTTCGAACCGCTACGGGTGCGGGGCACGCGGCACCGGCTGTGGCGGGCGCTGCGAAGGCCCGTGGCGCTCCTGCTGCTGGCGGCGGCCTCGCTGGCCGTCGCCGGCGGCTTCGGCCGGGGCGGCGGCTTCGGCGTGGAGATTCCGCGGCGCGCGGAGACGGCGCGGCCCGCGGCGACGGCCCGCGCGCGACCGCCCGCCGTGGTGCCCCTGGTGTCCGCCCCGGTGCGGATCGCGGACGCCGCGACCGTACGGCTGCTGCGGCCCGGCGACCGGGTCGACGTGATCGCCGCGCCCAACTCGGGCTTCGGTGACGGGGATGAGGCCCGGGTGGTCGCGACGGGCGCCCGAGTGGCCGAAGTTCCCCACTCGGGCGAGACTCGATCGGACGGAGGGGCGCTCGTCGTCCTGTCCGTGCCACGGCCGACGGCGGCGGCGCTGGCAGGTGCCGGTGTCACGTCCCAACTGGCGGTGACGGTGTGCTGATTCGCACTGACTGCCTGTCAAGTCACCGTCCCGTGTGTACGGATTGGACGCGTCTGCGCCGTTCACTGCCTAATGGCTTCGCACACAGCGGTACACGCGACTTCACACGCGACGAAAGGCACCTCGGTGGCCGAGAAGAAGGAAAGTCTGCTGGGAGGCTTCAAGGCCTTCCTCATGCGGGGAAACGTGATCGACCTCGCGGTGGCGGTCGTCATCGGTGCCGCGTTCACGAACATCGTGAACTCGGTCGTCAAGGGCATCATCAACCCGGTCGTCGGCGCCTTCGGCACCAAGGACCTGGAGAGCTACGCGAGCTGTATCAAGGACCCCTGCACGGTCGGCGCCAACGGCGAGATGGACGGCATCCAGCTCCAGTGGGGCCTGGTCCTCAGCGCGGTGCTGAGCTTCGTGATCACCGCGGCCGTCGTCTACTTCCTGATGGTCCTGCCGATGGCCAAGATCCTCGCCAAGCGCGCCGCGCACGACAAGGCGAAGGAGGGCGTCGCGGAGACCATGGAGATCAGCGAGCTGGAGGTCCTCAAGGAGATCCGCGACCACCTCGTGTCCCAGCGCGGACCCTCGGCCGGCGCGGGCAGCGGCTCCGGCGGATCGGCGGGCTCCGGCGGGACGGGTACGGGGACGCACCCCACCTCCTGACCCACGCGACGCGCGGGCCTCAGAGGTGGTGCGGCGGCTTCTCGTCGAGGAAGCGCGCCAGGTCGGCGGCACTGTCGCCGCCTGCGGGAGGCCGCTCGCCCCACCCACGGTCCGTGTCGTCCGCGGACTGCTGGTCCAGCGGATCGTCGAAGACGAGTACCGGCTTGGGGGTGTTCTCGGGGCTGGATACGGTGCCGGACCGCTTCGCGTCTCGCGGGCCATGGGCGGGGGCGGTACTCATACCCTCAGGGTACGCCCGCTTCCCCGCCCCGGACCCGGCTGATCTGCGGTATTCCGCTCAGCGGTCCTTCGGGTCGATCGCCCACAGGCCGAGCACCACCAGGAACGACAGGACGAGGAAGCCGGCCCCCCACCAGGCCGTGCCGGTGTCGCCCGCCATCCACTCGTCCACCACGATCGTCAGCCCCCACAGCTGGCCGATGACGACCGTGAGCGCCAGCGCGAGACGCGCCGACAGCTTCGACGAGCGCTCCGGCTCCTGCTCCGTCCCCGCCCCGGGTCCCGGCCCCGTGTGCCGGATCCGCGGGTCCCCGTAGCCGCTGGTGGGGCGGATCTGCGGATACCGCTCGTGCACCGGCCGGTTCAGCCGCGGCTGCGCACTGCCCGGGGTGTACGCGGGAGGGCGGGGGGCCTGGGGGGCTTGGGGGGCCTGCGGGTCCTCGGGGAACGTGCTGTCGGTCATGTCCGGTCACTCCTCTCGGCCGCCTTCGGGCTCCGGGCCGGCTCGCGGTTCTCCGCCGGGCGGGGGGCCGGGCCGCCGGCGCCGAAGCCCGGGCAGCCGGGGCGGTCGTCGCCGTTCTGGCGGCAGAAGCCCTCCAGGGCGGACTCGCCGGAGCGGGCCGTGCCGATCGCCCAGACGCTGCCGTCGACCTGCTCGACGAGGATCACCTTGGGCAGTCCCCTGGGGGGCGGCCCCGCGGTGACCTCTCCCGTCCGGGCGTCGAAGATCCCCTCGTGGCAGGGGCAGTACAGCTCGCCCTCGCTGCCCCGCTCCTTGCGCCAGAGGACGGCGCAGGCGAGGTGGGTGCAGACGGCGGAGTAGCCGGCGAGGGTGCCGTCCTCCATGCGGACGGCGATCGCCCGGTCCTCCTCGCCCGGATAGCGGAAGGCCAGGGACTCGCCGCGCTCGATCCGGTCGGCGACCTTCTTGACCTCGGGGGCACCTTCGCTGTCGCCGTGCCGGTGCAGGATGCCGGAGGCGACGGCGACGCCGCCGACGGCCAGGCCGCCGGAGACGGTGGCGACGATCCGCAGGTAGTCGCGGCGGGTGGTGAGGGAGTCGGCGGCGATCCGGTCGTGGAGCGCTTCCTGGGCCGCGTCACGGGCGTCCGGCGCGGGCGGCTGGGGGTCGGTGACGCTCAACGCACTCCCTCCCGTCGCCCGCCGCCACCCTTGTTCGCGTTCACGTCGCTCACGTCCCTTCCGTTGATCTCGACGACGGGGAGGCCGCCGGGGACCGGCCACTGGACCTTGTCGGCGGGGACGACCATGGCCACGCCGGTGGTGACGGTGGTCGAGCCGAAGGTGAAGGAGTCGGCGACCTGGACGCCGGGGCGCTCGGCCCTGAGCTCGTCGAGGGTCCCGTAGAAGAGGGCGCCGGTGGGGCAGACGGTGGCGCACATCGGGGCGAGGCCGTAGGCGGTGCGGTCGTAGCAGAGGTTGCACTTCATCTGGAGCTTCGCCTGGAGGTCGATCTTGGGGACGCCGAAGGGGCAGGCGTTGACGCAGTTGGCGCAGCCGATGCAGCGGGTGGTGTCGGCCTGCTGCACGACGCCGTCGGCGGTCACGAGGATCGCGTCGGCGGGGCAGACCTCGGCGCAGGGGGCGACGGGGTCCTCGCAGTGCATGCAGACGGTGGGGAGGGAGGCGACGGAGTGGCCCTCGTCGGGGTAGTCGAGGTGGATCATCGACTTGCCGCGGTGGGAGTCGCATTCGCGGCAGGCGGAGACGCAGGCCTGGCAGCCGATGCAGCGGCCCGGGTCGATGAAGATCGTGCGGCCCATCATGTGCGGGTCAGCTCCTCTCCGCGGTACCGCGGCCCTGGGGGGAGGTCGGGGGCAGCGGGTCGAGGCGGGAGACCTGGGTCTCCGGGTAGGCCTGCTGTCCGGGGGCGGTGGGCGGTGCGGGGACGTCGTCGACGCGTTCGGCGGCCTCGATGCGGGCGGCGCAGACCTTGTACTCCGGGATCTTGGAGCGGGGGTCGAGGGCGTCGATGGTGAGGGCGTTGGCCGCGGTGGGGACGGGCCAGTGGTAGGGGACGAAGACGGTGTCGGGGCGGATGGCCTCGGTGACGAGGGCGGGGAAGACCTCGCTGCCGCGGCGGGTGACGACGCGGACGGGGTCGCCGTTGCGGAAGCCGTGGGAGGGGTGGACTTCGACCCAGGGGCGGGGGGTCTGTTCGACGAGGGCGCCGAGCCTGCGGGTCTGGTTGCCGGAGAGGAAGTGGGCGACGGTGCGGCCGGTGGTGAGCGAGAGGGGGTACTCCTCGCTGTACGGGTCCATCGGCGGGTGCCATTCGACGACCTGCATGTGGATCTTGCCGTCGGGGTGGTAGGTCCGGCCGTCCTCGAAGAGGCGGGGGGTGCCGGGGTGCTCGGTGGTCGGGCAGGGCCAGGCGATGCCGCCGGTCTCCTCCAGGCGTTCGTAGGTGATGCCGTAGTAGTCGTTGACGGTGCCGGCGGAGGCGATCCGGAGTTCTTCGAAGACGGCGCGCGAGTCGGGGAAGTCGAACTTGTCGCCGGCGCCGAGGCGGCGGGCGAGTTCACACATGACCCAGGTGTCGGTGCGGACGCCGGCGGGCGGTTCCTGGGCCTTGTTGTGCTTGACGACCCGGGCCTCGGCGTTGGCCATGACGCCCTCGTCCTCGGCCCAGACGGTGACGGGGAAGACCACGTGCGCGTTGGCGGCGGTCTCGGAGAGGAAGAAGTCGAACTGGGCGTGGAATTCGAGGGTGTCGTAGCCGTCCTTGACGGTGGCGTAGTTCGGCAGGGACACGAAGGGGTTGTTGCAGATGCCGACGAGGCCGCGGATCTCCTTGCGCTGCATCTGCCAGACCATCTCCATCATGGAGGTGCCGGCGGGCGGGAGTTCGGCTTCGTCGATGCCCCAGATCTCGCAGATCTGGCGGCGGTGTTCGGGGTTGGTGATGGAGCGGCCGCCGGGGAGGAGGTCGGACTTCTGGCCGTGTTCGCGGCCGCCCTGGCCGTTGCCCTGGCCGGTGATGGTGCCGTAGCCGGCGCCGGGCTTGCCGATGTTCCCGGTGGCGACGCAGAGGTTGATGATGGTGAGGCAGTTCTCGACGCCCTGGGAGTGGTGCTCGACGCCGCGGGCGTGCCAGGCCATGGCCTTGCCGGCGCCGGCGAACATCCGGGCGACCTGGACGATCTGCTGCTCGGGGACGCCGCAGATCTCGGCGGAGCGGGACGGCGGGTAGTCGGCGACGGTCTTCTTCACCTCGTCCCAGCCGGTGGTGTGGGCGGCGAGGTAGGCCTCGTCGGTGAGGCCCTCGGCGATGACGACGTTCAGGACGGCGTTGAAGAAGGCGGAGTCGGTGCCGGGCTTGAGGGCGACGTGGACGTCGGCGGTACGGGCGATGGCGGTCTCGCGCGGGTCGACGACGATGAGGGTGGCGCCCCGGTCTCGGGCTCCCCACAGGTACTGGGTCATGACGGGGAAGCATTCGCCGACGTTGGAGCCGGCGATGAGCAGGCAGTCGGTGAGGAGGATGTCGGAGAAGGGGTTGCCGGCCCGGTCGATGCCGAAGGCGAGCTTGTTGGCTCCGGCAGCGGAGACCATGCAGAGGCGGCCGTTGTAGTCGACGTGCCGGGACTTGAGGGCGATGCGGGCGAACTTGCCGACGAGGTAGGTCTTCTCGGAGAAGAGGCTGGCGCCGCCGAGGAGCCCGAAGGCGTCGTTGCCGTACTCGCCCTGGATACGGCGGATCTCGGAGACGGTGTGGTCGAGCGCCTCGTCCCAGCTGACCTCCCGGAACTCCTCGTCGCGGTTACGGCGCATCAGGGGTGCGGTGAGCCGGTCGGGGTGGTTGACCTGCTGGTAGGCGTTGATGCCCTTGGGGCAGAGCCGCATCCGGTTGATGTCGTGGTTGCGGGGTTCGACGCCGAAGACCTTGCCGCCGCGGTCGACGCGGAGGTACATCCCGCACTGGACGCCGCAGAAGCAGCAGTGGGTGGGGACGAGCGTCTCGCCGTTCTGGTCGGCGTGCCACCGGTCGGCGGGGATACCGCCGGCGTCGCGGAACTGGCGGGTGCCGGGCGGCGCGAGGGACGGATCGAGCGGCAGCGGCCGGCCGGGGGTGGTCGCGGGGTCGGTCGCGGTCACTTGAAGCCTTTCTTGACGTGGTCGAGGTAGGCGTTGCCGCGTAGGACGCGCTTGCAGCGGGGGCAGTACTCGGTCCAGTGGTCGAAGCCGAGGTCGAGGTCGCGCATGGTGCCCTGGAGGTTCTCGACGTAGGCCGGGGTGTCGATGGGCTCGTGGCAGCGGCGGCAGGTGAGGACGTCGTCGCCTTCGCCCGTGCGGCGGGAGGTGTACTTGAAGAGCTGCATGCCGACGGCGGCGGGCCGCTGGACGATGTGGAAGAACTTCCCGAACGGGATGTAGATGAGGGTGAAGACGACGGACACCATGTGGAGGACGGCGAGGAACTCGTAGCCGCCGCCGTGCAGGAAGATCGACGAGAAGGTCAGCAGGAGCCCGGTCACGGAGATGACGACGAGGCAGATCAGCGGCATCAGGTCGTAGGCGAAGCGCTGGCCGGTGATGGCGCCGCGGTCCTTCATGCGGCGCCACAGGAAGTAGGAGGCGCCGGCGATGACGAGGACGGCCGCGATGTCGAGGCCGTGGAACATGAGCCAGCCGATGACGCTGAGCGCGTCGAAGCCGAGGACCTTGAAGCCCCAGATCCGCATCTCGTAGCCGGGGCCCGAGCCGGTCGACGAGGTGAAGGTGAACCAGCCCCAGGTGAGCGGGAAGGTGATCGCGGCGGCGAGCAGACAGCCCCAGAAGACGAGCTGGTGGGCGGCCCAGCGGGCGTGTGAGCGGGCGCCGAGGAACTTCTGGAAGCCGAGGTAGGTGGCGATCATCTTCGGCAGGGCGGTGGGCGCCTTGCGGAAGTTCGCAGCGGAGAAGAAGGACCGCCAGCCCTGCTTGAAGAGACGGCGGGCGCCGGGGGCGGAGACCCAGACGGTGTAGCGGTAGGCGACGCCGAAGGCGAGGAAGACGGTGGCCACGGCGTACGGGAGCAGGGCCGAGTCGAAGTCTCGGAGCAGCCGGCTGCCGAGGACGATCGCGAGGATCAGCAGCGCGGAGACGACGGCCCCCGCGAGGCTCGCGCGGCGGCGCACGGCGGCGGGGGTCTGCGGCGGCCGGCCCGCGGGCGGTTCTCCCGGGACGGGGCCGTCCGTGGCGAGGGCGCTGGGGGCCGGTTCGCCCGGCCCGGGTGTCGGCTCGACTGTCTGCGGTGGCTCGGTCACGCGGCCACGGTAAGGCCGTACGGGGCATTTTTCCCGTTTTGCGCGCCTGGTGGGTGAGGGCGTCGCTCAGACGGCGTGAAGGCCGTGTGCCTGGAAGACCTCGCGGGCCGCGGCGACCTGTTCGGGCGTCGGCGACGGGGTGTCGTGCAGGGTGAACGGCTTGGCGAGTGCTTGCCACTTCGCTTCGCCGAGCTTGTGGAAGGGGAGGATGTCCACGCGGGAGACATTGCCGAGACCGGCGGCGAAGGCGGCGACGCCCTCGACGTTGGCCGGGTCGTCGGTGAGTCCCGGGACGAGCACGAAGCGGACGTGGACCTCCTGGCCGAGGTCGGCGAGGCGCCGGGCGAAGTCCAGGGTCGGGCGCAGCGGCCGGCCGGTCACCTTCTTGTACGTGTCCGGGTCCCAGGACTTGATGTCGAGAAGGACCAGGTCGGTGTCGCGCAGCAGGGCGTCGGTGGCGCGGACGCCGAGGAAGCCCGAGGTGTCGAGGGCCGTGTGGAGGCCGAGTTCGTGCTTCATCCGGTGCAGCAGTTCGCCGGTGAAGACGGGCTGGAGGAGCGGTTCGCCGCCGGAGACGGTGGCGCCGCCGCCCGAGGCGGAGATGAAGCGGACGTACTTGGCGGCCTCGGCGATCACGTCGTCGGCGGAGGTGCGCTTGCCGTTGCGCATCTTCCAGGTGTCGGGGTTGTGGCAGTAGAGGCAGGTGAGGGGGCAGCCGGAGAGGAAGGTGACGAAGCGGGTGCCGGGGCCGTCGACGCCGGTGGACAGGTCCCAGGAGTGGACCGAGCCCTCGGAGGGGCGCTGGGTCGCCGCGGCGGCCGGGGTGGCGGGGCGGACCGGGACGGCGGGTCCGAGGAGGGTGGTCATGGCTGCGCTCCCGGGAGGGGGTGGGAGAGGGAGGGGGTGGGAGAGGGAGGGGGTCGCGCGGCGCCGGGGCCCGGTGAGGGTGGAAGAGGCAGGGCCCCGGGGCCGCGCGGGTCAGGGGCTCAGAGAGAGCCGTGGAAGGTGCGGTTGAGGACGTCGAGCTGCTGCTCGCGGGTGAGCCGGACGAAGTTGACCGCGTATCCGGAGACCCGGATGGTCAGCTGCGGGTAGTTCTCCGGGTGCTCCATGGCGTCCATCAGCACGTCGCGGTTGAGGACGTTGACGTTCATGTGGAAGCCGTCGCTGGCCATGTAGCCGTCGAGGACGCCCGCGAGGTTCTTGATCCGCTCCTCGGGGGTGCGGCCCAGGCCGTCGGGGGTGACGGTGTTGGTGAGCGAGATGCCGTCCTCGGCGTCCTCGTACGGGAGCTTGGCGACCGAGAGGGCGGAGGCCACGTAGCCGTGGGTGTCGCGGCCGTTCATCGGGTTGGCGCCCGGGGAGAAGGGCTCGCCGGCGCGGCGGCCGTCGGGGGTGTTGCCGGTCTTCTTGCCGTAGACGACGTTGGAGGTGATCGTCAGGACCGACTGGGTGTGTTCGGCGTTCCGGTAGGTGGGGTGCTTGCGGACCTTCCGCATGAACTCCTCGACCAGCCAGACCGCGATCTCGTCGACGCGTTCGTCGTTGTTGCCGTACGCCGGGTAGTCGCCCTCGATGACGTAGTCGGTGGCGAGGCCGGTCTCGTCCCGGACCGGGGTGACCTTGGCGTACTTGACGGCGGCGAGGGAGTCGGCGGCGACCGAGAGGCCGGCGATGCCGCAGGCCATGGTGCGGCGCACGTCGCGGTCGTGGAGCGCCATCTCGATGCGCTCGTACGCGTACCTGTCGTGCATGTAGTGGATGACGTTCAGGGCGTGGACGTAGACGTTCGCGAGCCACTCCATCTGTTCGTCGAACTTGGCCATGACCTCGTCGTAGTCGAGGACCTCGGAGGTGAGGGCGCCGGTGGAGGGGCCGACCTGGGCGCCGGACTTCTCGTCGCGGCCGCCGTTGATCGCGTACAGGAGGGTCTTGGCGAGGTTCACGCGGGCGCCGAAGAACTGCATCTGCTTGCCGACGGGCATCGCGGAGACGCAGCAGGCGATGGCGGTGTCGTCGCCGAAGCGCGGGCGCATCAGCTCGTCCGACTCGTACTGCACGGAGGAGGTGTCGATGGAGACCCTGGCGCAGAACTCCTTGAAGCCCTGGGGGAGCTGCGGCGACCAGAAGACGGTCATGTTCGGCTCGGGGGCCGGGCCGAGGTTGTAGAGGGTCTGGAGGTAGCGGAAGGAGGTCCTGGTGACCAGCGGGCGGCCGTCCTCGCCCATGCCGGCGATGGACTCGGTGACCCAGGTGGGGTCGCCGGAGAACAGCTCGTCGTACTCGGGGGTGCGCAGGAAGCGGACGATGCGGAGCTTGATGATGAAGTCGTCGACGAGCTCCTGGGCCTGCTCCTCGGTGAGGAGACCGGCCTCGATGTCGCGCTGGAGGTAGACGTCGAGGAAGGTGGACGTCCGGCCGAGGGACATCGCGGCGCCGTTCTGCTCCTTCACGGCGGCCAGGTAGGCGAAGTACAGCCACTGGACGGCCTCGCGGCCGGTGGTGGCGGGGCCGGAGATGTCGTGGCCGTAGGACCGTGCCATCGTCTTGAGTTCGCCGAGGGCACGGATCTGCTCCGAGAGCTCCTCGCGCAGGCGGATGGTCTCTTCGAGGGAGCGGTTGCCGGCGGGGAGGGAGTTGAGTTCCTCCTTCTCCTCCTTCTTCACCTCGATGAGGCGGTCGACGCCGTAGAGGGCGACACGGCGGTAGTCGCCGATGATGCGGCCGCGGCCGTAGGCGTCCGGGAGTCCGGTGACGATGCCGGCCTTGCGGGCGGCGCGGATCTCGGGGGTGTAGGCGTCGAAGACGCCGGCGTTGTGGGTCTTGCGGTACTCGGTGAAGACCTTCTCCAGGTCTTCGGAGACCGGGTAGCCGTAGGTCTCCAGGGCGCCGGCGACCATGCGCCAGCCGCCGTAGGGCATGATCGCGCGCTTCAGCGGGGCGTCGGTCTGGAGGCCGACGATCAGGTCCTTGTCGCGGTCGATGTAGCCGGGGGCGTGGGCGGTGATCGTCGAGGGGACGTCGTACGAGACGTCGTAGACGCCCTTGGCGCGCTCCTCGGGGAACTTGTCCGTGATGGCCTTCCACACGGCGGTGGTCCGCTCGGTGGGGCCGGCGAGGAAGGAGTCGTCGCCCTCGTACGGGGTGTAGTTCTGCTGGATGAAGTCGCGGACGTCGATGGCGTCGCGCCACAGGCCGCCCTTGAAGTTCTTCCAGGCCCGCTCGTTCACGGTGGCCTCAGCCGGGGTAGCAGTCACGTCCCGCACCGCCTTCTTCGAATCATTCGATCGCGTCGTTGCTTATCTCCATTTCACCCCCTTTGATCGATCATTTGCGGCGGCATTGGTCACCGGTCGACGGCCTTTGGTCCCGTCCCCGGCATGCGGAAAGACCCCGCCGGAGCGGGGCCTTTCCCGAGGTGCCGGTCGGCCGGTTCAGCTGGGCGCCTCGGCGCTCTTGCGGGCGTAGAACCACCAGGTCACGACCATGCAGCTGACGTAGAAGGCGACGAATCCCCACATCGCGCTGGTCACGGCCACCGAGCCGAAGAGGGCCGGGATGAAGAAGAAGCCGTAGGCCGCGATGGCCGAGGTGAAGCCGGTGACGGCGCCGGACTCCATTTCCGCCTGCTTCAGCGCCTTGGCGTATTCCGGGGTGCCTTCCTCAAGGCCCTTGAGGTGGGTGCCGCGGAAGATCACCGGGATCTGCCGGAAGGTCGAGCCGTTGCCGATTCCGGAGAAGAAGAACGCGGCGAGGAAGCAGAAGAAGAAGCCGTAGAACGAGCCGCCGTCACTGCCCGAGGGCAGGAAGTTGATCACGCCGATGATCGAGACGGCCATGCCCACGAAGGACAGGATGGTGACCCGGGCACCGCCCCACTTGTCCGCGATCCAGCCGCCGCCCCAGCGGGCGAGGGCGCCCACGGCCGGGCCCATCCAGGCGTAGGTGGCGACCGAGTAGTCCGGGAACGTGGTCTTGATGAGCATCGGCAGCGCGGCGGCGAAGCCGATGAAGGAGCCGAAGGTGCCGACGTACAGCCAGGTCATCAGCCAGTTGTGCTTGCGCTTGAAGATGATCTTCTGCTGGCTGAAGGGGGTGGAGGCCACCTTCAGGTCGTTCTGGCCGAACCAGGCGACGGCCGCCAGGACGAGCAGCACCGGGACCCAGATGAAGGCCGCGTTCTGCAGGTAGACCGGGGTGCCGTCGGCCTTGTGCTGGGCCGAGCCGATCGCGATGGTCGACCAGGTGATGACGATCGGGGTCAGCAGCTGGACCACGGAGACGCCGAGGTTGCCGAGACCGCCGTTGATGCCGGTCGCGCTGCCCTTCTTCGCCTTCGGGAAGAAGAAGCCGATGTTCGCGAGGGAGGAGGCGAAGTTCGCGCCGCCGATGCCGCAGAGCGCGGCGATGGCGACCATCACGGCGTACGGCGTCGTCGGGTCCTGGATCGCGATGCCCAGCCAGATCAGCGGCACGATCAGCACCACCGTCGACAGGGCCGTGAAGCGGCGCTGTCCGACCATCGGGCCGAGGAACGTGTAGAAGATCCGGGCCGTGCCGCCGGTCAGACCGGGAATGGCCGTCAGCCAGAACAGCTGCGAGGTCGAGAAGCCGAAGCCGACGTCCTTGAGGTTGGTCGCCGTGACCGACCACACCTGCCACACCACGAACGCCACGAGCAGGGCCGGAACCGCGATCCACAGATTGCGGTTGGCGACCTTCTTGCCGATCGACTTCCAGAAGAGCTCGTTCTCGGGCTCCCAGTCGGTGATCGGCTTGCCGGGGCGGTACTGCTCCGTGTCGTACGAGGGGGCCTGCCCACCCGTCTTTCTGCCGTCCTGGGTCTGGACTACGGAACTCATGGCGCTTCCCTGCCTTTTCGCAGACTGATTCGCAGCTCTTTTTCCTGCTCTTCCAGGCTGCGCCGCCGCATAAGGGCTCCGTGAGTGCCGATGGTCGCCGAACGGGCGGGCCGAGAGTCCTCCTACGAGCGGGCCGGAGGCACCGGCAGCACCGGCAGGGACACCTCGGGGTCGTCGAGGCACGCGCCGGTCCGCAGGTCGAACTCCTGCTTGTGCATCGGCGACGCCACCACCGGCACCCCGTCCCTGCTGCCCATGATCCCGTTCGCGATGACGTCCGTGCCCGAGAACGGGTCCCGGTTGCCCACCGCGTACACCGCGCCGTCCCCGCCGCGGAACAGCGCCGCCTCGGTGCCGTCCGGCAGCACGGCCGCCCGGCCGCGGCCCGGCTCCAGGAACTCCACCCCGGCCACGTGCGGCTCGAACCGGGCCAGCGCCTCCGGGTCGTCGAGGACGGCCCGCCACTCGTCGCGGTACGCGGCCACGTGCCGCTCCATCTGCGCTTCGAGCTCCGCGCCGATCCCCAGCGAGTCCTCGATCAGGACGTCCTTCAGGTGGTCGAGCCCGCCGTCGAGCCGCTCCAGCCACGCCGAGGTCCGCTCAAGCCGCTCCCCGGTCCTGACGTAGTACATGAGGAACCGGTCGATCAGCGCGAACAGTTCGGCCGCCGACAGGTCGGAGGCCAGCAGATCGGCGTGCCGCGGGCTCGTACCGCCGTTCCCGCACACGTACAGGTTCCAGCCGCCGGCGGTCGCGATGACGCCGATGTCCTTGCCGCGGGCCTCCGCGCACTCGCGCAGGCAGCCCGAGACCCCACCCTTGATCTTGTGCGGGGCGCGCAGGCCCCGGTAGCGGAGCTCCAGGTCGATCGCGAGCTGCACCGAGTCGCCCTGCCCGAAGCGGCAGAACTTCGACCCGACGCAGGACTTCACCGTCCGCAGCGACTTGCCGTACGCCTGCCCCGACTCGAAGCCGGCGTCGATCAGTCGCCGCCAGATTGCCGGCAGCTCCTCCTTCCTCGCCCCGAAGAGGTCGATCCGCTGACCGCCGGTGATCTTGCTGTAGAGCCCGTGGTCGCGGGCCACCTCACCGATCACGATCAGCTGCTCGGCGGTGATCTCGCCGCCGGGGACGCGAGGAACCACCGAATAGGTGCCGTCCTTCTGGAGGTTGGCGAGGAACAGGTCGTTGGAGTCCTGGAGCGCGGCCTGCTCGCCCTCCAGGACGTGCCGCAGACCGAGCTCGGGAGCGAGGGTGCCGAGGACGTTGGCCACGACCGGCTTGCAGACCGTACAGCCCGAGCCGCCGGAGCCGTACCGCTCCGTCAACTCGGTGAAGGAACGGATGTGTTCGGTACGGATCAGCTCGTAGATCTCGGGGCGCGACAGCTCGGGGAAGTGCTCGCACAGCCCGCGCGCCTTCGCCACGCCCGCCGCGTCGAGGACGGCCTGCAGGGTGTTCACACAGCCGCCGCAGCCCGTGCCCGCCTTCGTGCAGCGCTTGACGCCGCCGACGTCGGTCAGCCCGTGCTCCGCGATCGCCCCGGCCACCGCGCCCTTCGTCACGTTGTGACAGGAGCAGACGACGGCGTCGTCGGGCAGCGCCTCCACACCCGGCACCTCGGCACCGGCGCCGCCGGACGGAAGCAGGAACACCTCGGGCGGCGCGGGCAGCCGCCGCCCCGCGTGCGGCTTGAGCGAGCCGTACGCCTCGGCGTCACCCACCAGGATGCCGCCGAGCAGCTGGCCCTCGGGGCCGAGCAGCAGCTTCTTGTAGACGCCCTCCCGGCCGTCCGAGAACACGATCTCGGTGGCCTGCCGCCCCTCCCCGAACGGGTCGCCGAACGACGCCACGTCCGCGCCGAGCAGCTTCAGCTTCGTCGACGTGTCCGCGCCCGTGAACACCGTCGCACCGGAGCCGGCCAGCTGGTCGGCCACCGCCTCCGCCATCTGATAGCCCGGCGCCACGAGCCCGTACACCCGCCCGTCGACCGTCTGGGCGCACTCCCCGATCGCGTACACGTACGGGTCCGTCGTCCGGCACCGCTCGTCCACCGCCACACCGCCGCGGTCCCCCACCGCGAGCCCCGCCTCGCGCGCGAGCCGGTCGCGGGGCCGCACCCCCGCCGAGAACACCACCAGATCGGCCGGCAGCCGCTCCCCGCTCGACAGCTTCAGACTCCGCACCTTCCCGTCGGCGTCCGTCTCGACCTCCGCGGCCCCCACGCCCGTGTGCACGGCCACGCCCATCGACTCGATGGTCGCCCTCAGCGCCGCCGCGCCCCCGTCGTCCACCTGGAGCGGCATCAGCCGCGGCGCGAACTCCACGACGTGCGTGGCGAGACCGAGCGTCCGCAGCGCCCCCGCCGCCTCGAGGCCGAGCAGTCCGCCGCCGATCACGACACCCGTCCGCGCGCCCTCGGCGTACGCGGTCAGCGCGTCGACGTCGTACAGCGTCCGGTACGTGAAGCAGCCGGGCGCGTCGGCGCCGGGGATCGGCGGCACGAAGGGGTACGAACCCGTCGCCATCACCAGCGCGTCGTAGGAGACGATCGTGCCCGAGGTCGTCGTCACCGTGCGGGCCGCCGTGTCGACGTGCTCGGCCGGGTCGCCAAGCCGCAGGTCGATGCCGTGCCCCGCGAGGAACTCCGGTGTGGTCAGGCCCAGCTGGTTCGGCTCCGTCCCCGTGAACACCGAGGACAGATGCACCCGGTCGTACGCCGGAACGTCCTCCTCCGCGAGGACCGTCACGCTCCACCCCGGACCGCCCGGCTCCGCCGGATCGGCGAGCGCCCCCCGCTCGGCCAGCGCTTCCAGCAAGCGCTGACCCACCATTCCGTGGCCGATGAGCACGAGGTTCTGCGTCCGCTGCGCGGCCATGGCGGTCTCCGTGGATGTCGCGGGTCTCTTGCCTTCCGACCGTAGGCGCGCCCCCCGGCCCGCCGGACCCGTGAACGGCCCCACCCTCCGGGACCTCCGCCCCTCCCCCTCGGGCCTTCCGTCGGCCCCCGGCGCCCTCCCCCGCCGCCTACCGTGAGGAGGGCAGGGCCGCGCCGACGAACGACACCGCCGCGCGCGGCCCTACCCCTGACACACGGGGCACGCGGGCGAAGAGGTGAGGTTCGGATGCGGGACCTGGTACTGGCCGCACACGGCAGCGCCGTACCCCAGCGGGACCTGGTGCTGGCCGCGCACGGCAGCGCCGTACCCGAGGCGGCCGCCGCCGTCGGCCGGCTCGCCGCGGCGAGCCGGGGGCTGACCGGCGCGGAGGTCACCGTCGCCTACCTCGACCACCGCAAGCCCTCCCTCCCCTACGTCCTCGCGGACCGCCCCGGCGCGGTCGTCGTCCCCCTGCTCCTCGGCGACGGCTACCACCGCACCGTCGACATCCCGTCCGTCGCCCGCCACTTCGCGTGCACGGTGACCCGGGGCCTGAGCGGCGAGCACGCCGTGGCGCTCGCCCTGTACGACCGGCTGCGCGCCGCCGAACGGGCGGCCGGCGGCCCGGCGGACGCGGTCGTCGTCGCCGGAGCGGGTTCCTCGCGGCCGGGCGGGAACGACGGCACGCTGAAGGCCGTCGAGCAGCTGCGCCTCCTCCTCCCGGTCCCCGTGACGTCCGCGTACTGCTCGGCGAGCACCCCCACCCCGGCCGAGGCCGTGGCCCGCCTCCACACCCGGGGCTTCCGCCGCGTCGCCCTCGCCACCCACCTCCTCGCCCCCGGCCGCTTCACCCACGCCCTCGCCCAGGTCCCCGGCACCTGGGCGGTCGCCGAACCGCTGGCGGACCACCCGCGCCTGGCGGGCCTCGTGGTGGCGCGGTACGCGGAAGGGGCGGCGGAAGCGGCGGCACAGGCCGTCCCGGCACGGGCCGCCTGACCCTCCCCCGCGACCGTACGGGCGCCCCCACGAGCCCCCGCCGCGTGCCAGATGACCACGCGCGCCCCCCGCTCTGGTGTCCTGGGGCCTATGACACAACCCTTTCTTCCTCTGACCGCGCGCTCCCGCGAGGAGTCGCACCGGGCGGCCACGCCCCTGGAACTGTTCTTCGACCTGTGTTTCGTCGTCGCCGTCGCGCAGGCGGGGGCGGAGCTCGTCCACGCCGTCGCGGAGGGGCACGCGGGCGAGGGGATCGCGAACTACGCGATGGTGTTCTTCGCGATCTGGTGGGCGTGGATGAACTTCACCTGGTTCGCGTCGGCGTACGACAACGACGACGTGCTGTACCGGGTCGTGACGCTCGTCCAGATCGCGGGCGTGCTCATCCTGGCCGCCGGGATCTCCCGCGCCGCCCAGGAGCACGACTTCCTGATCGTCTACCTCGGTTACCTCGTCATGCGGATCGCGCTGGCCTCGCAGTGGCTGCGGGCCGCGCACCACGCGACCGACCCGGCCGAGCGGACGATGTGCCGGCGGTACGCGGGCGGGGTGCTGGCCTGCCAGGTCGGCTGGCTGGCGCTGGTGCTCGCGCCGGAGCCGGCGCGGCCGTGGGTGTTCCTCGTGATGGCGCTCGCCGAGATGGCCGTGCCGGTGTACGCGGAGAAGGACGCGCCCAGCACCTGGCACCCGCACCACATCGCCGAGCGGTACGGCCTGTTCACCATCATCGTGCTCGGCGAGACCGTCGCCGCCGCGACCGTGGCGGTGAAGTCGGGCGTCGTCGAGCACGACGCGCTCGGCGAACTGCTCCCGATCGCCGCCGGCGGGCTGCTGCTCGTCTTCGCCGCCTGGTGGATCTACTTCGTCGTACCGGCCCACGACCGGCTGACGTCGAGCCGCCAGGGCTTCCTGTGGGGATACGGCCACTACGTGATCTTCACGTCTGCCGCCGCCGTCGGCGCGGGTCTGGAGATCGCCGTCGAACAGGCCGTGGGCAAGGCCCACATCTCCACCCTCGCCGCCTCCGCCGCGGTGACGATCCCCTCGGCCGTCTTCCTGCTCTCCGTGTGGCTGCTGCACGCCCGCTACTTCAAGATCGGCATCGCCCAGCAGCTGGTCCTGCCGGTGGCCGCCCTGGCCATCCTGATGTGCTCGTTCGCGGGCCGCTGGGCCGTCCTCGCCGCCGGACTCGTCGCGGCGGCCACGGTCGCCATCGGCGTCACCCTGACCGCCCGCAACCCGGCGACCCGCGCCACGGCCACCGGCTGAGCCTCCCGGCCGCGCCCCCAACCCCAACCCCGGCCCTGCCCGCTCCGCCGGGCCGCGCCCGCGCAAGGGGCGTGGTAGGGAGGGGACATGACAGATCACGAGGGAGTGCGGCGGCAGGACGCGATCACCGATGTGAGCGGTCTGAGGGTGGGGCACGCGCGCGTGGCCGGGGCCGGTGCCCTGACCGGCACGACGGTGGTGCTCGCGCCGCCGGGCGGGATGGTCGCCGCGGTCGACGTGCGGGGCGGCGGGCCCGGCACGCGGGAGACCGACGCGCTCGACCCGCGGAACGTGGTGCAGCGGATCGACGCGGTGGTCCTCACCGGCGGGAGCGCGTACGGGCTCGACTCCGCCACCGGGGTGATGGCCTGGCTGGAAGAACGGCACCGGGGCGTACGGGTGGGCCCCGACCCCTCCCACGTGGTGCCCGTGGTGCCCGCCGCGTGCGTCTTCGACCTGGGCCGCGGCGGGGACTTCCGGGCCCGTCCCGACGCGGCGACGGGCCGGGCGGCGGTGGAGGCGGCCGACGCGAGCGGGGACCACGCGCGCGTGGAGACCGGCGCGGTCGGCGCGGGCACCGGGGCCGTGGCCGGCGGGCTGCGCGGCGGGGTGGGCACGGCGAGCACGGTCCTGGAGTCGGGGATCACGGTGGGCGCGCTGGTGGTGGTCAACGCCGCCGGTTCGGCCGTCGACCCGGCCAACGGCGTCCCCTACGGCGCCTACTACACCTCGGAACCGCTCGTCTTCCCCGACACCTCGGTCCACGAGGCGGCCCGACGGCGGCTCGCGGAGGCCCGGAAGGCGTCCGTCGCGCCTCCCCTGAACACCACGCTCGCCGTCGTCGCGACCGACGCGGCGCTGACCCGCGCCCAGGCCCAGAAGCTCGCCGGGACCACGCACGACGGCATCGCGCGCGCGGTGCGGCCGGTGCACCTGATGAACGACGGCGACACCGTCTTCGCCCTCGCCACCGGCGCGCGTGAACTGCCCGAGGCCCCCGGGCCGCTCGCCCTCAACGAGCTCCTCGCCGCCGGCGCCGACCTGGTGACCCGGGCGATCGTACGGGCGCTGCTCGCGGCCCCCGGAGGACAGCGCGGACCGGGCGGTAACTTCCCCTCGTACGGAGAGCTGTACGGCACCGGGGCGTACGGCCCAGGCCTGGACCAGGGCGGGGACGAAGGCCGGGACGGGGGCCGGGACGCGGGGCCGTACTCCCGGTAAGCCCAAGGGAGTTGACGAAGAGGGCGGGAACTTCCCGCGCGGGCCCTTCGTTTTCCGGAACCACGGACACGATGTCAGACCCAGGGACTACGTTAAGCAAGCACCAAGTGACATGCGGCGACGGCCTGGAGACCCTCTTGAACGATCCGCAGGATCCTCACGATCCCTTCGAGACGACCGAGACGCACCTTGAGCGCCTCCTCGGCCGGGCGCTCAACTCCTTCGACCTGCCCGACTCCACCATCGAGCGCCTCGGCACGGCACTCGCCCACTCCAGCGCGCTGCACTCCTCGCACCACAGCGCGTCGCTGCACCGCACCACCCACCGCCACACCTACCTGCTCGCCGACGGCAGCGCGCTCAGCCTCTGGGAGCTCGTGCACAACACGGGCCGGGACGGTGCCCTGCAGCACGAGCTGTACGCGGAGGAGTCGGAGGCCCGGCTCGCCGCCTCCCGGCTGCCCACCGGCCCGCTGCCCGGCTGGACGGTCGAGCGCTCCGACGGCCGCGCCCTGGAGGAGGACGACGACCTGGAGCTCCTGAGCGCCCTGCTCGCCCGCCCCATACCGGCCCAGCCCACGATGTACGTGCCGGACAACTCCGCCGACCACGCCCGCCGCGTCCTGCGGCGCGCGGAGAACGCGGACCGGCCCGGCGAGCGGACCGTCCGCCGCCTCCGGCTGGCCTTCGCCCACCACATCACCCAGGCCTTCGGCCGCCACTGCCCGGTCGAAGGCGGCCGGGACGCCGGCTTCACGCTCTACGAGCACCAGTTCCTGCTGCTCGACGGCAGCGAGATCAGCCTGTGGGAGGTCGAGCACACCGCGACCCCGGACGGCCGGCACATGTGCGAGGTGTACGAGTCCGAGACCGCGGCCCGCGAGGCGATGGAGTCCCGCTCCCGGGTCCGCTGACCCCGGTTCGCCGCCGCCCCGGTGTTCAGACGAGCGCCGGGGCGGCGGCCTCACCAAGTCGGGCGACGGCGAACGCACGGTTGGCCAGCGTCTGCTCGCGGTACGCCTCGGGCAGGTCCGGCAGGGCGAGCAGCCGGTCGCAGGCGGCGAGCGAGGCGGCGTGGTCACCCGTCCAGTACGCGGTGATCGAGTACTCGAAGAGCAGCCCCCACCGGTACACCCACGGCTGGAGGAACAGCAGGTCGTCGCGGGGCGCCGCCCGGTCGAGCACGGCGCTGACGACGGCGTGGGCGGCCTGGTGACGGCGCATCTTCCGCAGCCGCGCCACCAGCTCGTAGCAGGCTTCGAGCCGTTCCGGCCGTGACTCCCAGGCCCGCGAGAGGGCGTCCATCGCGGCCGGCCACTCCCCGGACTCGGCCCTGAGGACACCGGACTGGAGCAGCGAGTAGTAGACCTCCTCGCCCCAGCCGCCCATCGCCGCGCGCCGCTCGTAGAGGGCGACGGCCTCGTCCGGCCGGCCCATGTCCCGCATGGTCTGCGCCAGATAGAAGACGGTACGGGGGTTGGCCGGATCCCGTTCGAGCTCGGCGCCCAGGAGCCGGGCGTCCCGCTCGAACTTGTCGTGCCGCGAGCCGCCGTCGGCGTAGTCCTCGATGACGAGCGCGTCCAGGTTCTCCTGCACGTGGTCGCGGTCGGCCGTCAGGTACTCGTGCGTGACCCCCTCGTACCGCCACGGCAGATCGCCCCTGACCAGGCGCTTGATCCGGTACTCCACCGCCCCCTCGTGCCGGATCATGTACGCGTCGGCGGTCGGCTCGGGCAGCGGCCCCTCACGGCGCAGGACGTGGTCGGCGTCGAGGAGCAGCAGGTAGTCGGCCCGCCCGCGCGCGTGCGCGATGTTCAGGCTGCGGTTGTGGCCGAAGTCCACCCACGGATCCTCCCGCAGCTCGCCCGGGACGCCCGCGAGCGCGGTCCGGATCAGCTCCTGGGTCCCGTCGGTGGAACCCGTGTCGGAGATGACCCAGGTGTCCACGAGATCCCGCACGGAGGCGAGGCAGCGCTCGATCACGGCGGCCTCGTTCTTGACGATCATGCACAGGCAGATGGACGGCTGCACGGCAACACCACTTCCGGTGGGGGCGGGAGAGCGGTCGGGGGGAGGCGACCCTACGGACGCCTGCCCGACGCTCGGTGTCGCCGCGCCGAAAGGCCCTCCGGAGTTCGCCATCGCGTACGCATCCATTCGGCTGTCCCCGATAGGCCATGGCGTGGAGAGTGCGCCAGGACCGTCAAGCCTTCACGAACGCGATCCGATGATCCGATAAAGAAGCGCTGTCGCGCTTCCCCATCCGGACATCAGTCCCCAAGGAAGGAGCCCGCATGCGTCCTGATGCCAGGACCAGGTCCCCGCTAGGCCCACTCCCCCGCCGGCGCGCCTGGCTCTGCGGCGGCGCGATCGCCTCGGTCGCGCTCGTCCTCACCGGCTTCACCGCCCCGACCGCCGCCGCCTGGGGCGAACCCGCCGCCCCGGGCGTCGCCCGCACCGGCGACGACTGCCCCCCGCCCCCGCACCACGAGGACGGCCCTCCCCCGTGGGAGCAGGGCCCCCCACCCCACCAGGACGGCCCCCCTCCCTGGGAGCAGGGCCCCCCACCCCACCAGGACGGCCCTCCCCCCTGGGAGCAGGGCCCCCCGCCCCACACTGACCGGGGCACCCCCTCCCCCACCGGCGACCTCCAGGCCTTCCTCGACCACCGCATCCAACCCCTCGTCCAGAACCCCGCCTCCCGCGCCCTCCGCACCCCCCTCGGCGGCCACGACTGCCCGTCCGGCCCTCCGGGCCCGCCGGGTCCGACGGGTCCGACAGGACCCACCGGAGCGACCGGCCCCGAGGGGCCGAAGGGCAACACGGGGGCGACGGGAGCCACGGGTGCGACCGGGGCCACCGGAGCGACGGGTGCGACTGGAGCGACCGGGGCGACGGGCGCGACCGGTGCGACCGGTGCGACCGGCGCCACGGGGGCCACGGGCGCAACAGGGGCAACGGGCGCGACAGGCGACACGGGCCCCACTGGCCCCACTGGCCCCACCGGAGCAACTGGCGCCACCGGAGCAACCGGAGCCACCGGCGCAACGGGCGAAACCGGCGCGACGGGAGCCACTGGTGCCACCGGCGCTACAGGAGCCACGGGCGCCACGGGAGCCACAGGCGCAACCGGCGCGACGGGAGCCACAGGCGCCACCGGAGCCACAGGCGCAACCGGAGCCACCGGTCCCACCGGGCCCTGCTCCGACATCGACACCTACAGCCCGTCGAACGACGAGGACTTCCAGGCTGTGCTGACGAACGGGATCGCGTACGCCGGTAAGGCGGACGTGCCGGGCGGGGCGATCACCTGGCATGACCTCACGGACGCGTTGGAGCCGCCGAACGAGAACGTCCCCGTCAACTACCCGGCGAACGCCTGCGGCATCGCCATCGAGGCGCAAGGCAACGACGCGTTCGTCAAGGTGGTGACGAAGACCGGGGAGGTGTGGCAGACCCACGGCAACATCAACGGCAAGGTGTTCGTCTGGAACGAGCCTTGGACCCAGCAGGCGACCCCGACACCGGGGTCCCTGCGCGCCTTCCGGTTCAAGGGTGACCTGAAGGCCGGAGGTGTCGTCAACCGGCGCTGACGGCAACAGACGCACGGCTGGGGGGCGGTAGGGACCGCCCCCCAGCCGTGCGGACCGGATCAGGCCGCGACGGTCACCTCCCGCTCGGCCGTCGCGTCCTCCGCCTGCTCCGGCGCGGTCCTGCGGGCGCTCTTGAGGAGGATGACGAGACCCGCGCTGGCGGCCGTGCCGGCGGCGATGGCGAGGAGGTAGAGCAGCGGGTTGCCGATGAGGGGGAGGACGAAGAGGCCGCCGTGCGGGGCGCGCAGGGTGCATTCGAAGGCCATCGAGAGGGCGCCGGTGACGGCGCCGCCGGCCATCGCCGCCGGGATGACCCGGAGGGGGTCGGCCGCGGCGAAGGGGATGGCGCCCTCGGTGATGAAGGAGGCGCCGAGGACCCAGGCGGCCTTGCCGTTCTCGCGTTCCGTACGGGTGAAGAGGCGGCCCCGCACGGTCGTGGCGAGGGCCATGGCGAGCGGCGGCACCATGCCGGCGGCCATCACGGCGGCCATGACCTTGAGGGAGCCCTCGTTGGGGGTGGCGAGGCCGCCGACGGCGAAGGCGTACGCGACCTTGTTGAGCGGACCGCCGAGGTCGAAGCACATCATCAGGCCGAGGATGACGCCGAGGATGATCGCGTTGGCGCCGGAGAGGCCGGACAGCCAGTCGGTGAGCGCCTTCTGGAGCGAGGCGATCGGCTTGCCGATCACCAGGAACATCAGGAAGCCCACGACGATCGAGGACAACAGCGGGATCACGACCACGGGCATGATCCCGCGCAGCGCCGCCGGGATCCGGACGCGTTGGATGGCGAGGACGGTGCCGCCCGCGAGGAGACCGGCGGCGAGGCCGCCGAGGAAGCCCGCGTTGATGGTGAGCGCGATCGAGCCGCCGACGAAGCCGGGCACGAGACCGGGGCGGTCGGCCATCCCGTACGAGATGTATCCGGCGAGGACCGGTACGAGGAAGCTGAACGCGAGCCCGCCGATCTGGAACATCAGGGCGGCCCACGAGTCGGCCTGGCCCCAGGCGAAGTGCTCGGCGACGGACGGCGCCTTGTTGATGTCGTAGCCGCCGATGGCGAAGCCGAGGGCGATGAGGAGTCCGCCGGCGGCGACGAACGGCACCATGTAACTGACGCCCGACATGAGCCACTTGCGGAGCTTGGTGCCGTAACCCTCTTCGGGCTCGCCCGTGTTCTCGACGGGGGTGGGGTGCGCGGCCGTGGAGATCTCGCCGCGTTCGGCCTTGCCCCGGACCTCGGTGATCAGTTCGGCGGGGCGGTTGATGCCGGCCTTGACGCCGACGTCGACGGTGGGCTTTCCGGCGAAGCGTTCCTTCTCCCGTACCGGCACGTCGTGCGCGAAGATCACGCCGTCGGCGGCGGCGACGACCGCCGGGTCGAGCCGGGTGAAGCCGGCCGATCCCTGCGTCTCGACGACCAGTTCCACCCCGGCCGCGTGCCCGGCCTTCTCCAGGGCTTCGGCCGCCATGTAGGTGTGCGCGATGCCGGTGGGGCAGGAGGTGACGGCGACGATACGGAAGGGAGCCTCGGGAGCGGCAGCCGCCGGTGCCTCCGGTGCCTCCGGTGCCTCGGGAGCCTCCTCCCCCGCGATCAGCGCCGCCGCCTCCGCCGCCGAGGTCGCGGAGCGCAGCGCGCCCGTGAACTGCTCGTCCATCAGGTGGCGGGCGAGGGAGGAGAGGATCGTGAGGTGGGCGTCGTCCGCGCCGGCCGGGGCGGCGATGAGGAAGATCAGGTCGGCGGGGCCGTCCGGGGCGCCGAAGTCGATGCCGGTGGCCGAGCGGCCGAAGGCGAGGGTCGGCTCGGTGACGTGGGCGCTGCGGCAGTGGGGGATGCCGATGCCGCCGTCGAGGCCGGTCGGCATCTGGGCCTCGCGGGCGGCGACGTCGGCGAGGAAGCCGTCGAGGTCGGTCACCCGGCCGAGGGCGACCATGCGCTCGGCGAGCGAACGGGCCGCCGCTTCCTTGCTGTCGGCGGACAGGTCGAGTTCGAGATCGACCAGGTCCGCGGTGATCATTCTGCTCATCGCGGGCTCCCTTGCTCGCTGAGTACTCGGTCGAGGGGTACGTCGGCGGTCACCGTGACCGAGGACGGGTTCAGGTCGCCCGGGGTGGGCATCTGGCTGCCGGGCAGCTGGACGGCTGCGGCGCCGTGGGCGAGGGCCGCGGCGAGGGCCTCGGGGCCTTCGCCGCCCGCGGCGAGGAAGCCGGCGAGGGAGGCGTCGCCCGCGCCGACGTCGGAGCGGACGGCCGAGACGGCCGCGTGGCCGAACCAGACGCCGGTCGCCGAGACGAGCAGCTGCCCGTCGGCGCCCAGGCTGGCGAGTACGGCTCCGGCGCCGAGGTCGCGCAGTTCCTCGGCCGCCTTGACGGCGTCGCCGACGGTGGCGAGCGGGCGGCCGACGGCCTCGGCGAGTTCGTCGGCGTTGGGCTTCACGACGTCGGGGCGCGCGGTGAGGGCGGCGAGCAGGGAGGGGCCGGAGGTGTCGAGGGCGATCCGGGCGCCGGCGCCGTGGGCGCGGGTGACGAGCCGGGCGTACCACTCGGGGGCGAGGCCGCGCGGGAGGCTGCCGCAGCAGGCGATCCAGTCGGCGGCGGGCGAGTGGGCGCCGACGGTGGCGAGGAGGGTCTCGGATTCCTCGGCCGTGAGCTCCGGGCCCGGCGCGTTGATCTTGGTGAGGGTGCCGTCGGGTTCGGCGAGGGCGATGTTGGAGCGGGTGTGTCCGGCGACCGGCACGGGCGCGACCTCGATGCCCTGTCCGGCGAGGAGCTGGGCGACCAGCGCGCCGGGCGCCCCGCCGAGCGGGACGACGGCGATCGTGCGGTGGCCGGCGGCGGCGACGGCCCGGGAGACGTTGACGCCCTTGCCGCCGGGGTCGACGCGTTCGGCGGCGGCGCGCAGCACCTCGCCGCGTTCCAGGGCGGGGACCTCGTAGGTCCGGTCCAGGGAGGGGTTGGGGGTGACGGTGAGGATCATGCGCGGACGACTTCCGTTCCGGCCGCCTCGATGGCGGCGGCGGCCTCGGGGCTGAGGCCGCTGTCGGTGATGAGCAGGTCGACATCGGTCAGGTCGCCGAAGCGGGCGAAGTGTTCCTGGCCGTGCTTGGCGGAGTCGGCGAGGAGCACGACCCGGCGGGCGGAGGCGAGGACGGCCCGCTTGACGGCCGCTTCGGCGAGGTCGGGGGTGGTGAGCCCGTGTTGGGGCGAGAAGCCGTTGGCGCCGAGGAAGGCGACGTCGGCGCGGATCTCCCCGTACGCCCGCAGGGCCCAGGCGTCGACGGCGGCGCGGGTGCGGTGGCGGACGCGTCCGCCGACGAGGTGGAGGTCGATGCCGGGGTGGTCGGCGAGCCGGGCGGCGGCGGGGAGGGCGTGGGTGACGACCGTCAGCGCGCTGTCGAGGGGGAAGTCGGCGGCGAGGCGGGCGACGGTCGATCCGGCGTCGAGGACGACGCTGCCCTCCTGGGGCAGTTCGGCGAGCGCGGCCCGCGCGATGCGGTCCTTCTCGTCGGCCGCCGTCGACTCCCGCTCGGCGAGGTCGGGCTCGAAGTCGAGCGAGCCGGCCGGGATGGCCCCGCCGTGCACCCGCCGGACGAGCCCGGCCCGGTCGAGGGCCTTGAGGTCACGCCGTACGGTCTCGGCGGTGACCTGGAACTCCTCGGCGAGGGAGAGGACGTCGACGCGTCCGCTCTCGCGGGCGATCCTCAGGATCTGTTGCTGACGCTCCGGTGCGTACATGAGGGTTTACGTCCGTTCGATGCCCGAACCTGTGGTTTCAGCATCAGGCTACGCCCGCCCCTCGGCGAAGTAAACGCATTCGGGCATCTGGACGGACACAAACGGGCATCGAGCGGGGATTCGGGCCGAAGGGCCCCGCACGGGCGCACCGCAGGGCCCCCACGGATACGCCGAAGGGCCCCGCCCCCGGGATGTCTCCCGGGACCAGGGCCCTTCGGTTGCCGCCCGCGGGCGGGTCAGTGCGCGAGCACCGGCTCCTTCTCGACGGCCTCGGGGGCTTCGTCGCCCTCGCCGCCGCCTTCGAGGTGCTGCTTCGGCTTCGAAGGCAGGGCGAACATCACGAGGAAGATCGCGGCGAGGACGCCGGCCGCCCAGCCGAGGGAGTTCTGGAAGGCCTCGGAGAACGCCGCCCCCACCTCGGCCGGGGCCTTGGCGAGGCGCTCGTCGTCGATGACGCCGAAGAAGACGACCGAGACGAGGCCGAGGCCCAGCGCGTTGCCCATCTGGCCGGTCGTGTTGATCAGGCCCGAGGCGGAGCCGGCGTGCTCGCGCGGCACCTCGGAGAGCACGGCGTCCGTCAGCGGGGCGACGATCAGGCCCATGCCGAGACCCATGACCACCAGCGGCGCGATCATCTGCCAGGAGTGGATCCCGGTGCCGTAACGGTTCGCCTCGAACATGTAGAGCAGGATGCCCGCGACCATCGTCAGCGCGCCCGCCTGGAGCACCTTGCGGCCGAAGCGCGGGACCAGCTTCTGCACCGAGAGGCCGGCGGCCGTCGAGACGGCGATCGAGAACGGCACGCCGGTCAGACCGGCCTTCAGCGGGCTCCAGCCGAGCCCGATCTGCATGTACAGCGTCCAGACCAGGAAGAAGATGCCGAGCACGACACCGAAGGTCAGCTGCACCGCGATACCGGCGGCGAAGCTCTTCACCTTGAACAGCGACAGCTCGACGAGCGGCGAACCGTCCTTCTTCGTCTTGTACTTCTCGTACGCGACGAGGGCGGCGAAGACCAGCAGGCTGCCCGCCATCATCAGGTGGCCCCACAGCGGCCAGTCCAGCTCACGGCCCCGGGTCAGCGGGTAGATCAGCATGAGCAGCGCGGCCGTCACCAGGAACATGCCGACGATGTCCAGCTTCAGGGCCTTCGGCGCCTTCGACTCGGAGATGAACTTCCTACCGAGGAGCAGACCGGCGATGCCGACCGGCAGGTTGATCAGGAAGATCGGACGCCACTCCAGGTCCGCGATGTTCCACTGGGTGAGCAGCGCGCCGAGCAGCGGGCCGGAGACGGCGCCGAGGCCGATGATCGCGCCGAACATCCCGAAGACCTTGCCGCGCTCGTGCGCGGGGAAGGTGACGTGGATGATCGACAGGACCTGCGGGACCATCATCGCGGCCGCCGCGCCCTGGAGGAGGCGGGAGGCGACCAGCATCTCCTGGTTGGCCGCGAAGCCGCAGAGCGCCGAGGCGAGGGTGAAGCCCGCGGTGCCGAGGAGGAAGAGGCGCTTGCGGCCGTAGATGTCGCCGAGCCTGCCGCCGGTGATCAGGCCGGCCGCGAAGGCGAGGGCGTAACCGGCGGTGATCCACTGGATGGCCCCGAAGGAGGCGCCGAGGTCCCGCTCGATGCTGGGGATCGCGATGTTGACGATCGTGGCGTCGACCAGATCCATGAAGGCGGCCGTCATGACGATGGCGAGGGCGATCCAGCGCCGCTTGTCCGCCGTGTCCGTGGGGGCCGCATCCGTGACGGCGTCGTGTGAACTCATGAGTTGAAGATAGAACTCATCTAGGTCAAATGATGTCCTAGATGGGCACCATCCTGGAAGACATGACGGATACCCCGGTACGACTCCTGAATCTGCTCTCGCTCCTCCAGACCCCGCGCGAGTGGCCCGGCAGCGAGCTCGCCGAACGGCTCTCGGTCTCCCCCCGCACCATCCGCCGGGACATCGACCGCCTCCGCGACCTCGGCTACCCCGTCGAAGCGACCCTCGGCGCGGTCGGCGGCTACCGGCTCGTCGCCGGCACGGCCATGCCGCCGCTGCTCCTCGACGACGAGGAGGCCGTCGCCATCGCCGTCGGCCTCCGGGCCGGCGCCGGGCACGCCATCGAGGGCGTCGAGGAGGCGTCCGTACGGGCCCTGGCGAAGCTGGAACAGGTCCTGCCCGCCCGGCTCCGCAACCGCGTCTCCACCCTCCAGAACGCGACGATCCCGCTGGTCAGGGGCGACGGCGCGACCGTCACACCCGCCACCCTCACCACCATCGCCGGCACCGTCACCGGACACGAGCGCCTCCGCTTCGGCTACCGCGCCGGGGACGGCACCGAGACCAAGCGCCTCGTCGAGCCCCACCGGCTGGTCTCCACCGAGCGCCGCTGGTACCTCGTCGCGTACGACCTCGGGCGCGAGGACTGGCGCACCTTCCGCGTCGACCGGGTCAGCGAGCCGTTCGCCACGGGGGCCCGCTTCACCCCGCGCGACCTGCCCTCCGGCGACGCCGCCACCTTCATGGCACGCTCCATGGCCCGCGCCCAGGGCGAGGTCGACCTCGACGTCTCCTTCGCCGCCCCCGCGGAGACCGTCGCCGCCCGCCTCCCGTCCCACCTCGACCCCACCCCCGAGGGCCCCGACCGCTGCCGGCTCCGCGCCCGCGTCACCGACTCCGTCGAATGGCTCGCCGTCCGCCTCGCCCTCATGGACGTCCCCTTCACCATCCACGGCCCGGAGCCCCTGGTCACGTACACGCGGAACATGTCGACGAGGCTGGCGGCGGCGCTGCCCGGCTAGCCCGCGCCGCCCCGTCCCGCGCGGGCAGCGCGAAGGGCCCGGGGACGTCCGTCCCCGGGCCCTTCGCCGTGCTCCGACCCGCCCGCCGGCCGGGCTAGGCCACCGCGTCGAAGCCCGTGTCGTGGGCCATGCGCTTGAGTTCGAGGAGGGCGTGCTTCTCGATCTGGCGGATGCGCTCGCGGGTGAGGCCGTGCTGCTTGCCGACCTCGGTGAGGGTCCGCTCGCGGCCGTCCTCGATGCCGTACCGCATGCGGATGATGGAGGCGGTGCGGTGGTCGAGCTTGTCGATGAGGTCGTCGAGCTCCTCGCTGCGGAGCAGGGTGAGGACGGACTGCTCGGGCGAGATGGCGGAGGTGTCCTCGAGGAGGTCGCCGAACTGGGTCTCGCCCTGGTCGTCGACGGACATGTTCAGCGAGACGGGGTCGCGCGCCCAGTCGAGGACGTCGGTGACCCGCTCGGGCGTGGAGCCGAGCTCGGCGGCGACCTCCGCGGGCTCGGGCTCGCGCCCGTGCTCACGGTTGAACTCACGCTGGACGCGCCGGATGCGGCCGAGCTCCTCGACGAGGTGGACGGGGAGCCGGATGGTGCGGGACTGGTCGGCGATGGACCGGGTGATGGCCTGGCGGATCCACCACGTGGCGTACGTGGAGAACTTGAAGCCCTTCGCGTAGTCGAACTTCTCGACCGCGCGCACCAGGCCCGCGTTCCCCTCCTGGATCAGGTCGAGCAGCGGCAGCCCGCTGCGCGGGTAGCGCCTGGCCACGGCCACGACGAGCCGCAGGTTCGACTTGATGAAGAGGTCCTTGGCACGCTCGCCCTCGGCGACCAGCGCCTGGAGCTCCTCACGGGTCGCGCCGCCCGCCTCGGTCTCTATCTCCCCGTCGAGGATCTGCTGGGCGTAGACACCCGCCTCGATCGTCTGGGAGAGCTCGACCTCCTTGGCGGCGTCGAGGAGGGGCGTGCGCGCGATCTCGTCGAGGTACATGCCGACCAGGTCGCGGTCGGCGATCTCCCCGCCCACGGCGCGAACGCTGCTTGCCCGTGCGGCTCCGCTCGTGGCGGAGGTCTGACGACGGGCGACGGCACGGGTTGCCATGCGTGCTCCCTTGCTGAGTAGGTCGCGACACCCTTGCGGGTGCCCTGCATCCGACGGAAACAACGACTGGAATCAGGACAGAATTCCCACCCGGCACATGGATTTTCGCGATCATGCAGTATCCTGCGCGGCCGCCGCCCCCGAGGGCACACCGCCGGCACCCACGGAGGTGCAGGTCAGACCGGGCACGGAGGGTGATTCGGCGCCCCTCGCGGACCTGCCGACCACACCGTCGGTGAGACCGCCGTCACATGCGGCGCCACCCCCTCAGACGCCACTTCCGGCCCGACGGTTGCCTCGCCCCGCGCCGCGGGCCCGGAGCCGTCGGATCAGCCGAACTGCACCGAGCGCTTCGCGAGCCCCATCCAGAAGCCGTCGATCACGGAGCGCTCCGCGTCGAGGTCGCCGGACTCGTCCGCCGCGCCCATGGTCACGAAGAGCGGCGCGAAGTGTTCGGTACGGGGGTGGGCGAGGCGGCCGGCGGGCGACTTGTGCTCGAAGTCGAGGAGGGCGTCGACGTCCCGCGCGGCGAGGGCCTCGTGCCCCCAGGCGTCGAACTCGGCGGACCAGCCGGGGACGCCGCCGCCGGTGTGCCGGAGGGCGGCGAGGTTGTGGGTGAAGAAGCCGCTGCCGACGATCAGGACGCCCTCGTCGCGGAGGGGGGCGAGCCTGCGCCCGATGTCCATGAGCCGCCTCGGGTCGAGGGTGGGCATGGAGATCTGGAGCACGGGGATGTCGGCCTCGGGGAACATCTCGACGAGCGGCACGTAGGCGCCGTGGTCGAGCCCCCGGTCGGGGATGTCCTGTACGGGCGTGCCGGGCGCGCGCAGCAGCTTCCGCACGGATTCGGCGAGCCGCGGGGCGCCGGGAGCCCCGTACTGGACGCGGTAGTAGTGCTCGGGGAAGCCCCAGAAGTCGTAGACGAGCGGCACGGTCTCGGTGGCGCCGAGGGCGAGCGGCGCCTCCTCCCAGTGGGCGGAGACCATGAGGATCGCCTTGGGGCGCGGGAGGTCCGCGGACCAGGCGGCGAGTTCGCCGGGCCAGACGGGGTCGTCGGCGAGCGGCGGCGCGCCGTGCGACAGGTACAGGGCGGGCATCCGTTCCGACGTGACGTCCATGGCGACGACCTCCGGCTCCTCATCAGGGTTCTTGAAACTTCAAGCTAACGGCCCGCCCACCGTAACCCCATATAGTTCAACTTTCAAGAATGAGTCGTACGATGGGCACCATGGGAGACATGACCGAACCCCGCTGGCTCAGCGACGAGGAGCAGCACGTCTGGCGCGCCTACCTGCACGCCACCACGCTCCTCGAGGACCACCTCGACCGCCAGTTGCAGCGCGACGCCGGGATGCCGCACATCTACTACGGGCTCCTCGTCCAGCTCTCCCAGGCCCCGCGCCGCCGGCTGCGGATGACCGAGCTGGCCAAGAGCGCCAAGATCACCCGCTCCCGCCTCTCCCACGCCGTCGCCCGCCTGGAGAAGAACGGCTGGGTCCGGCGCGAGAACTGTCCCTCCGACAAGCGCGGCCAGTTCGCCCTCCTCACCGACGAGGGCATGGAGGTCCTCCGGCACAACGCCCCCGGCCACGTGGCGGCCGTGCGCCAGGCCCTCTTCGACCGCCTCTCCCCCGAACAGGTGACACAGCTCGGCGCGATCATGCGCGTCATGGCCGAGGGCCTGGAACCGACGGACGCGGACGCGGACCTGCCCTGGCTCCGCTGAGGCAGCGGAACCAGGGCAGGCCTGACGGGGGGACTACCGCGGGGTCAGTGCGCGACCACCGGGATCTTCACCTCGTCGTCCGCGCCCGCACCGGACCCGGCGACGGCGCCGGAGCCCGGCTTGCCGGTGTTGATGAGGACGAAGGCGATCGTGGCCGAGACGACCAGGATGCCGACCGCCCACCAGATGGCGGCGGCGTAGCCCTCGACCATGCCCTGGAGCTGGAGCAGCTTCTGCGCGGCCGGAGTGGTCGCGCCCGCCGCGTGGTCGGTCAGGTACGCGGTGGTCGCCGAGGCGGCGATCGTGTTCAGCAGGGCCGTACCGATGGCGCCGCCGACCTGCTGCGAGGTGTTGACCATCGCGGAGGCCACACCGGCGTCCCGCGGGTCCACGCCGAGCGTGGCGAGCGACATGGCCGGCATGAACGCCGTACCCATGCCCAGGCCGAGCAGCAGCTGCGCGGGCAGGATCAGACCGGCGTACGAGGTGCCGATCTCCAGCTGCGTCAGGAGCAGCATGCCGGCGGCGGCCGTCAGGAAGCCGGGGGCCATCAGCAGCCGCGGCGGGACCCGGGTCATCAGGCGCGTGCCGATCTGGGTCGAGCCGACGATCATGCCCACGATCATGGGCAGGAACGCGAAGCCCGTCTTGACCGGCGAGTACCCCTTCACGACCTGGAGGTAGTACGTGAGGAAGAGGAACAGGCCGAACATCGCGATGACCGCGAGACCCAGCGAGAGGTAGACGCCGCCGCGGTTGCGGTCGGTCACGACGCGCAGCGGAAGCAGCGGGAACTTCACCTTCGACTCGACGAGCGCGAAGGCGAGCAGCAGCACGGCGGAACCGATGAACAGGCCGATCGTGCCGGCGTCGCTCCAGCCCGCGGACTCGGCGCGCGTGAAGCCGTAGACGAGCGCGACCAGACCGGTGGTCGACAGGATCACGCCGGGGATGTCGAGCGGCGAGCGGTTGCGGCCGCCGGCCGGCTCACGGACGACGAGGTACGCGCCGACGGCGGCGACCACGGCGAACGGGATGTTGACGAAGAACGTCCAGCGCCAGTTCAGGTACTCGGTGAGGAAGCCGCCGAGGATCAGGCCCACGGCGCCGCCGCCACCGGCGATCGCGCCGTAGATGCCGAAGGCCTTCGCGCGCTCCTTGGCGTCGGTGAAGGTCACCGCGAGCAGCGAGAGCGCGGCGGGCGCGAGCAGCGCGCCGAAGGCGCCCTGGAGCGCGCGGGCGCCGAGCATCATGGCCTCGCCGGTCGCGGCGCCGCCGAGCGCGGAGGCGGCGGCGAAGCCGATCAGGCCGGTGACGAAGGTGCGCTTGCGGCCCCACAGGTCGGCGATGCGTCCGCCGAAGAGGAGCAGACCGCCGAAGGCGAGGGCGTAGGCCGTGATGACCCACTGCCGGTTGCCGTCCGAGATCCCGAGGTCCTGCTGGGCGGAGGGCAGGGCGATGTTCACGATCGTCGCGTCGAGCACGACCATCAGCTGGGCGAGGGCGATGAAGATCAGGGCTTTCCAGCGGCCGGGGTCGGCCTGGATCGCGGTGGTCTCGGGTGTTTTCGGCATGGGTGTAGCCACCTCTTGGCGCGTACGGTGCGAAAAAGGACGTAAGGGGGTGCGGTTACGTAAGTCGGGGGGAGGTCCGGACGCCGCTCACTGCGCGGAGCACGCGTCGCGTCTCAGGTCCTCCAAGGTCGCGGCCTTTCCTGGCAGCTGCGAGCGGGCGGGGGTCTCCAGGCCGTCGAGGAACAGCTGCAGATGACGGTGGACGAACTGGTCGAAGGCCCCGCAGCCCGAGCCGGGCAGCGGGCGGGTCAGCTGGGAGAGCGCCACCATCAGGTCCCCGACACCCACGTCGGTACGGAGGCGGCCGGCGCGCTGGGCCCGCTCGACGAGGCCCTCCACGGCCTCCTCGAGGCGCTCGCGTTCGGCGATCAGGTCCGGGTGGTCCTTGTCGAAGGCGCCGTCGAGCATCGGGCACAGGGCTCCGACCCGCTCGTCGGCGGCGCCGTGGGTGAAGCGGGCGAGGGCGGCGAAGGTGTCGCCCTCCTCCTCGCCGGCCCGCTCCGCGATCTCGGTGACCCGGGCCATGAGCGAGAGGACGACCTCGTGCACGAGGTCGGCCCGCTCCGGGAAGTTCCGGTAGAGCGTGGCGTTCCCGACGCCGGCCCGGCGCGCGATCTCGTCGTACGGCACCTGGGAGCCGAACTCGACGAACATCTCGCGGGCCGCCGTCACGATCCGCTCGCGGTTGCGCAGGGCGTCGGCCCGCGGCCTGGGTACGCGGCGGGCGGGCGCGGTGTCGGCGGTGCTGGTCACGCCACGGCCTCCTCACACTCACTCGGAACATCCGGGGAAGGACTCCCCACTTCGCTGAACACAGGCTTAAACGGGGACACGCTCCCCGGTTATTTCCCTCTTGCGATGTGACCTGCGTCACAAGCCAGCGTCTCCGCGGAATACCCACGATCGGATCACCCGGCGCGCGCCCCCGCCCCACCCGTCACAGGCTGATCGCACGACGCGGAGCCGCCGCAGGGCCCGCGCCGCACGACGCGGAACCGCGCAGGGTCCGCGCCGCCGACCTGCCCCCACCGGAGAGGCGCCCGTATGCAGCACCCCCGCCGACGGATACGCAGACCCGTCGCCCTGGCAGCGATCACGGCCCTCTCGCTCACGCTGCTCGCCTCCGCGAGCACCACCCTCCCCGGCCCCGCCCCCGCGACGGCCGGCCCGGTGGCCGCCGCGCCCGGCGCCGCCCAGCTGGGACCGTGCCGCATCGCCACCACGATGGGCGTGCAGATGTCGGAGGGGCTGCCCACCGCCCCCGGATACGTCCGCTCCACGGGCCGGGTCAGGGCCCTCAACCTGATGATCGACTTCCCCGACGCCCCCGGCGACGGCACCGCGACCGCCCGCTTCCGCGAGTTCTTCCCGCAGACCGCCGACTGGTTCCGCACCAGCTCGTACGGCCGCCTCCGCTACCACGCCGAGGTCCCGATACCCGACTGGCTGCGCATGCCGCGCGCGTTCTCCGCGTACGGGATCGAACGCGGCTCACCGTACGAGCCCGGCTACCGCTCCCTCGTCGAGGACATCGTCAAGGCCGCCGACTCCCGGGTCGACTTCAGCGCCTACGACCTCGTCAACATCCTGGTCACGCCGAACGCCGGCCCCTCCGCCCTCGACACCGTCCTGTCCGTCACCTTCTCCGGCAACGACGACGCCCCCTACGCCGACGGCGTCCCCCTCGCCAACACGTCCTTCGTCTACAGCCGCCAGGACGACGGCTCCGGCAGCCTCGCCGAGACCGGCTACCGCGTCCTGCCCCACGAGAACGGCCACGTCTTCGGCCTGCCCGACCTCTACACCTCGGACGGCGGCGGCACCGTCGGCCACTGGGACATCATGTCCGAGGACTGGGGCGCCAACAACGACCTCCTCGGCTGGCACAAATGGAAGCTCGGCTGGCTCGACAACGACCAGGTCAGCTGCGCTTCCAGCCCCGGCACCGGCGACTACACCCTCACCCCGCTCGCCACCCCCGGCGGCCCCAAGCTCGCCTTCGTCCCCCTCTCCGGCACCTCCGGATACGCCGTCGAGGTCCGCAGCAAGGACGGCAACGACGAAGCCGTCTGCGAGCAGGGCGTCCTCGTCTACCGCGTCGAGTCCGACGTCGACACCGGCCACGGCCCCGTCACCGTCTCCGACAGCGACCACGCCAGCGGCGGCTGCACCCGCCGCGCCAACGTCCACGCCGAACTCTCCGACGCCCCCTACCGCCCCGGCGAGACCTTCACCGACCGCGCCAACGGCATCCGCATCACCGTCCTCGACGAGGACGCCACCGGCGCCTACCGCGTCCGCGTCACCCGCCGCTGATCTCCTCCCGGAGCTCCCGCTTGAGGACCTTCCCGGTCGGGTTCCGCGGCAGCTCCCCCTCCCGTACACGGATCCGGGCGGGCACCTTGAACGCGGCCAGGCGCGCCCCCACATGGGCGCGCAGCCCCTCCACGTCGACCCGGGCCCCGGCGCGCGGCCGCACCACGGCCACGACCTCCTCGCCGAGCAGCGGATGCGGCACCCCGAGCACCGCCACGTCGGCGACGTCCGGATGCTCGTGCAGCACGCCCTCCACCTCGACGCAGTACACGTTCTCGCCGCCCCTGATCACCATGTCCGTGATCCGGTCGACGACGCTCACCCGGCCCTCGCCGTCCACCCGCGCGAGGTCCCCGGTCCTGAACCACCCGTCCTCGGTGAACGCCCCCCGCGTCGCCTCCTCGTCACCCCAGTACCCGCGGATCAGACACTGCCCCCGCAGCCACAACTCCCCCACCCCGGCCGCGTCCGCCCCCTCGATCCGCACCTCGGTCACCGGCGAGGGCCACCCCACGCTCCCCGGATGCGCCCGGTACTCGGCCCCCACGTTCGACAGCACCCCGCCGCACGTCTCCGTCAGCCCGTACCCGTTCCGCGGCTCGACCCGCTCCCCGTACCCCGCCACGATCCCCGCGACGATCCCGGGCGGCGCGGCGGCCCCACCGGTGCTCAGCAGCGTCAGGCTCTCCAGCGGATCCCCCGCCTCCCGCGCCGCCTCCAGCAGCTGCAGAGCCGTCGTCGGCACCCCCGCGTAATGCGTGACGCCCTCCTTCCGGATCAACTCCAGGGCGACACCGGCATCCCACTTCCGCATCATCACCAAGGTCCCGCCGGCCGCCATCACGGCATAGAACGAGGTGAACGCGGCCACGTGGAAGAACGGAAACGTCGTCAACGACACGATCGCCGGCCCGCTCCCCGGCACCTCCCCCCGCGCCAGCGCCGCGGCCGCGGCGAAGTACCGCGGATTCATCGCGGCCCCCACCTGCGCGAGATGCGTGGCGACGGCCCCCTTGGGCCGCCCGGTCGTCCCCGAGGTGTAGATGATCGTGGCGTCCTGCTCGGGCAGCACCTCGACAAGCGGCGGCCCCAGCAGCGGATCGTCCTCGACGACGTACGCCCGGAACCCCTCCTCCGCCTCCCCCCGGAAGACGATCCCCGGCACCCCGTGCTCGGCCGCCCAGGCCCGCACCCGCCCGACCCGCTCCCCGTCGACGAGCAGCACCCCCGGCGCGCAGTCCCCCAACGCGTACGCGAACTCCCCCTCCGTCCACCACGCGTTCATCGGCACCGCGACCAGCCCGGCCAGCTGCGCCGCCCAGAACGCCACATGCCACTCCGGCACGTTCCGCATCGCCACGACCGCCCGGTCACCGGGCCTCAGCCCGTACTCCCCCACCAGCCTCCGCGCCAGCCCGCACGCCGCGTCGAAGAACTCCCGGTACGTCCACCGCGCGTCCTCGGCCACCAGGAACACCCGGTCCCCGAACGCCCACGTCACCTCCACGAACTCCCGCAGCGTCCGCGGCCCCCCGACGTACACCCCACCCTCCACCTCGAAGGGCCCCCCACCGGCCGTGAGCCGCTCCACTCCGCCACCCACCACCACACAACCCTCCTAAGCGCTTGCTTACCCAGCCCCGCGACACTATCTCCCCGTCCCCCCACCCCACCACCCGCTACACTGACGGCGGCGACCAGACCCCACCGGTCCATCGCCGAACGCCTTCGTAGCTCAGGGGATAGAGCACCGCTCTCCTAAAGCGGGTGTCGCAGGTTCGAATCCTGCCGGGGGCACGTGTGTGTGAAGACCACCTGGCGATGTCGCCGGGTGGTCTTCGGCGTTCAGCGGAGTTCTTCGGGGCAGGCGGTGCCGCGGGAGAGCTTGTAGGGGGCGGCGAGGCGGTAGGTGCCGGGGGTGGGGGCGATGAGGGTGGTCCATTCGTCGCCCTGGTGGTCGGCCTCGGTCTTGAAGAGGCAGCCGTTCTTGTTGGCGAAGACCTTGGGGAGTTCGGAGTCGGACTCCTCGCGGGCGAGCTTGGAGGCCTCGGTCTCCTGGGGGGCTTCGAGCTTGGCGCCCTGGTCGTCGACGAGGGCGAGCCAGGGGGAGTAGGGGACGCGGATGAGGACGCGGCCGGGGCGGTCGACGCGGATGACGACCTCGTTCTCCTGGGCGCTGAGGACCCGGGCCGGCGGGGTGGCGAGGGGGGTCGGGTTCTCGACCTCGTAGAGGCGCCAGTTCGCGTCGGCCCAGACCTGCTTGAGGTAGGGGAGGCCGCCCTCGACGAGTTCCGCCTCGCGGGCGGCGCCGGAGTCGGGGGCGCCGGTGGGGAGGACGACGTAATGGACGGCCCAGCGGTCGAGCCAGTCCTGGTAGTTCGCGGCGTCGAGGGTGTCGTCGTAGAAGAGCGGGTTGCGCTCCATGTCGGCCTGGCGGTTCCAGCCCCGGGCGAGGTTGATGTACGGGCTGAGGGCGGAGGACTCGCGGTGGCTCGAGGCCGGCACGACCTCGACGCGGGCCTTGCGGGCGTCGCGGACCTGGAGCTGGTTGACCAGCGGGGCGAGCTCGCGGGCCCAGGAGGCGTCCGGGGCGGTGCGGATGACGTCGTCGACGCCCTTGAAGCCGATCCAGAAGTTCAGGCCGGCGAAGGCCAGCAGGAGGGCGTACCAGCGGCGTGAGCGGGGCGCCGTGTACGGCAGGGCGGCGAGCAGCACGACACCGGCGAAGAGCATCGGCAGCCGCGAGATGTTCGAGCCGATCTGCGAGTCGATCAGCCAGGTGAGCAGCGTGCCGACCGTGTAGACGGCGGCGGCCGTGCGGACCGTGCGCCAGTCGGCGGGGACGAGCAGGAGGACGAGCACCCCGAAGAGCAGGGGCAGCGCGGTCGAGCCGAAGGCCATCGGCTGCGTCCCCGAGAAGGGGAAGAGCCAGGACGACAGGGCGACCACGGCCACCGGGGCCAGCCCGAGGGCGTACGCGCCGGGGCGCCGCTTGTTCAGGAAGAGCGCCGCCGCCGCGATGCCGAGGAACAGCCCGGCGACCGGGCTGCACGCGGTCGCGAGACCGGCGAGCGGGGCAGCCACCGCGGCCTTGGCCCAGCGTTTGCGGCGCCAGCGGTGCGGCCAGCAGAAGACGGCGGCGACCGCGCCGAGCGCGAACATCATGCCGAGGCCGAAGGTGACCCGCCCCGACAGGGCGTTGCACAGGAAGGCGAAGACGCCCGCGACCGAGCAGGCCAGCGGATTGCGGACCGCCGGCACCCGCACCAGGATCAGCGCCGTCAGCGCCGCCGACAGGGTGCCCGCGACCATCATCGTGCTGCGGACGCCGAGCAGCGACATCAGATACGGCGAGACGACGCTGTACGAGACCGGGTGCATCCCGCCGTACCAGGCCAGGTTGTACGCGGAGTCCGGGTGCCGTCCGACGAACTCGGCCCAGGCGTCCTGCGCGGCCAGGTCGCCGCCGCTGTTCGCGAAGAAGAAGAACCAGAGGAGGTGGGTGAGCGCGGCGAGCCCGGTCGCCGCCATCACCGTGTAGCGGCGCTTGCGCCGTGGCCGGGCGGCGGGCGGCGTCGTGGCGGACGGATGCGGCGCGGGCGCGGGCGCCGGCCGCTGGGTCGGCAGCACTATTCGCGCGTGCGAAGAGGGCCGGGTATCGGTGCCGGATCCGCCGTCGGCGTCAGCGGCGTCGCGGCCGGTGTCGCGGGCTTCGCGTGGGTCACGGGTCTCACCGTAGACGTCGGGGTCGGAGTCCGCGCGGTCGGCGCGTGTCGGCTCGGCGGTGGTCACTGCGGCCCTTTCCCGTGCTTCCCGTCTCGCTGCCCGCGTAGGTCACGCGCTGCTTCTCGTCCCCCGAAGACGCTAACAGCCGGGTGCCCCGGAATTCCGGGGTACCCGGCCGCGCGGCCGTGCGGTCAGCCCAGACGCTTGAGCTTCTTGTCGAAGCCGGGCTCGACGAGGTCCGACTTCAGGGCGACCGGGGAGCTGACCTTGCCGGCGCCGGTGCCGATGGACACCTGGCCGACGATGTCGCCCGCCTTGCCGGAGTGCGGGACGGCCTTGCCGCCGTCGGTGAGCTCCAGCTTCACCTCAAGGCCCGGCCAGCCGATCGCCTTGAGCTCCTTGGTCGCCACCACCGGCGTGCGGCCGCCGAGGCCGTCGTCGATGTAGCCGAGGACCTGGCCCTTCTTGACCACGGCCGCCGAGGTGACGTCCTTCTGCGCCTGCTTGATCAGCTTCAGGCTGTAGTCGATCGAGAGCTGGAGCTTGTCGTTGAGGATCTTGGCGTCCTTCGCCCCCATAACGATGCCGAGGATGCGGCGGTTCTGGCCGTCCACGACGGTGTTCGCCGACCAGAGCAGGTTGCCGCCGGCAGGGGTGGAGGAGCCGGTCTTGATGCCGCTCACACCGTCTTCGAGCAGGATGTTGTTGTTGTTCTCGATCCGGCCCGGGATGCCGTCGACCGTCATGTTCGGCATGTTCACGATCTCGCGGAACACGTCGAACTGCATGACCGCCTTCGCCAGCCGCAGCTGGTCCTGCGGGGTCGACATGGTGGTGTCGAGCAGACCGGACGGGTCGGTGTAGACGGACTGGGTCATGCCCAGCTCCTTGGCCGCGGCGTTCATCTTCTCGACGAACGCGGCCTCCGAACCGGCGTCCCAGCGGGCGAGCAGCCGCGCCACGTTGTTCGCCGAGGGGACCATCAGGAGCTCCAGAAGCTCCTTCTGCGAGTAGGTCTGGCCCTCCTTGACCGCCGCCGTCGACTCGTGCGCCGCGCCCGCCTGCTCGGCGGCCTTCCGGTCGATCGTGATCTCGGGGCCCTGCTCCTTGCCCTTGATCGGGTGGTCGCGGAGGATCACATACGCCGTCATCGTCTTCGTGACGCTCGCGATCGGGGCCGGCTTCTGCGGGCCGTACATGCCCATCGACCCGACGCCCTCGACCTCGATGGCGCCCTGGCCCTCGTTGGGCCACGGCAGGTTCAGCGCGCCGCCCTCGAAGGTGTACGTCGGCGCGGCCGACAGGTCCAGCTGGGGCGCGGGCAGCGGCCTGACCATCTGCACGATCGCAAAGACGATCAGCAGAAGCAGCACCAGCGGCGTCCAGATCCGCACCCGCCGCAGCGTCGTCCGCACGGCCGTCGGCTCCGGCGGCGGCGTGTTCGTCAGCTCCGCCAGCAAGTCCAGCGGCGGCAGCGGCGGCAACGGCTGCTGCCGGGTCCGCTCCGGCTCCGTCAGCCCGGCCGGCTGCGCCGCCTGCTGCGCTGCCTCGGCGGGCTTGGGCTGTACGGGGGCGGGCGCGGGCGCCTGCCGCCCGGCCCGCGCCTCCTCGGCCTTCCGCTCGGCGGGGATGTCCGCCCGCAGCGGCAGGAACGTGCTGGTGCGCTCGCTGTCGGAGTCCGCGGTCAGATCCCGCGGAAGCTTCAGCGCGGTCGTCGGCTGGTCCACGACCGGCGGACGGACCATCTTGAACATGGCCGTCGGCTGGTCGACTGGCGTGTCGTCGGACTTGCCGGCCTCGGCGGCGGGCTTGTCGGCCGCGGCGGCGGGCTTGTCGGCCTCGGCGGCGGGCTTGTCGGCCTCGGCGGCGTCCGGCTTCCGGGCGGCGAACCACGAGGCGGCGGGAGCCGACTCCCCGGCGTCCACGGCGTCCACGACGGGCTCCTCGTCGCCCTCGTCGTCGCCCTCGTCGTCCGTGTCGGGCTCGGACGCGTCGTCGGCCTCCGGCTCGTCGTCGGCCTCGGGCTCGTCCTCGGGCTCCGGCTCGGGTTCGTCGTCCGGCTCGTCGGCGTCGTCGGCGTCGTCGGCCTCAGGGGCGTCGTCGTCGTCCTCGGGAGCGTCCACGGAGCCCTCGGGGGCCTCGGAGGCCGTCCCGGAGGCCTCAGGGGCCTCCGCGGCCCCGTCGTCGGCGGCCGTGGCCACCCACGCCGCCACGGCGGCCTTGAGGCGCGCGCTCTCGGGCTCGGGCTCGGCGGCGGAAGCCTCGGCGGCCGGCTCGACCGCGTCGTCCTCCGGGGTCCGGGGGGCCAGGGTCTTGAAGACGGCGGTGGGCTGGTCGACCTGGACCGGTGAGGCCGAGGGCGACGGGGACTCTGACTCGCGGAGCACGGAGAGCCGGGGATCCCGGCCGCCGCCCACCGGGGTCGCCGTCTCCTGAGACGACCCCTGCTGCTCCGACTTGTCGGGGGACTCGCCCGCCACCGTGCCTCCTCCATGCGTCATACGTACGTCCGAACCGTCTACCAGTGTCCTGTGTGAACCCCTTGGCTCCCGTGCTAGACGAGAACGACATACCTACTGGTTCCCGGATGAAGCACCCAGGCACTCTCGACAGATGAATGTGAGAGGGGTCACCCTGTCATTCATCCACGCGGGGAGGCATGGATGGGCAGGAGCCGCAGAACCATTCCGGAAGAGCTTCTGCTGCTCGCTCTGGACCCGACCACGGGTACCACAGCGCAGCCGCAGTCGCTCGACCTCGGTCTGGCCGGAGCACAGCTAGTGGAGCTGGCGCTGGCAGGCCGGATAGCCCCAGACGGGGATCGTATCGCCGTGGTGATGCCACGGCCGACCGGAGATCCGACCTTGGACTCCGCACTGGAGCTGCTGCGCAGGCGCGGCAGCCCGGTCCGGGCCGTCCACTGGATCGGCGGACCCCGACTGGGGCTCCGTCAGACGTATCTCTCGCATCTGGAGCGATGCGGCATGGTGCATGCCGTGGAGACCCAGATGTGCGGGGTGTTGCCGACGACTCGCTACCAGGCGACGGACACGGCGATCAGCCGGGAGATCAGGGCCCGGCTGGACAGTGCGATCCGCACCGGCGTACCGCCGGACCCGCGGACCGCGGCGCTCGCCGCACTGGCCCACGCGGTCGGTCTCGGCAAGCACCTCTACCCCGGCAACGAAGGACGGTCGTCGCGGTCCCGGCTGCGCGACCTGATCCGGCACGACCCGATGGGCGGTCTCGTGGCGCACGCCGTCATGGACGTCCAGAACGGTGCCGCGGCGCAACCGCGCCGTGCGCCGGCGGCGGGTGTTCCGGCACAACCGCGGGGCGGCATGGCCCGCGCGGCGGTGCACTGAGCCACCGCCTCCGACGAGGCACAGCACCACGTACCAACCCGGGAGCCGCACAGGTGTGCGGGGCGGTCTGGACGGCCGTCCCGCACATGTGCGTTGTCGTCGTTTCCCAGCGCACACCCGGTCATTGGTGGCAGTCTGCCAAGCGGTAGATACTCACAGCTACCCAGCAGACCAGCCGGAGGTGCAGTTTCCGTGGCGTCCAACGTCAACCCCACCGTCAGGCGACGCCGATTGGGGCAGGAGCTGCGCAAGCTCCGCGAGGCGAAGAACATGACGGCCGAGCAGGTCGCCGAGCGCCTCCTCGTCTCCCAGTCCAAGATCAGCCGCCTCGAGAACGGCCGCCGTTCCATCAGCCAGCGCGATGTGCGCGACCTCTGCGGGGTGTACGAGGTCGAGGACGAGCGCATGGTCGACTCGCTCATGCAGATGGCCAAGGACTCGCGCCAGCAGGGCTGGTGGCACGCCTTCGGCGACATCCCGTACAGCGTCTACATCGGTCTGGAGACCGACGCGGAGAGCCTGCGGATGTACGAGTCCCAGATCATCCCCGGACTGCTGCAGACCCCGGCGTACGCGGAGGCCGTGATCTCCGGCGCGATGCCGGAGTCGACGCCGGCGGAGATCGAGAAGCGGGTCCAGGTCCGCACCCGCCGCCAGGAGCGCATCCGGGACGAGGAGCGTCCGCTGCGGCTGTGGGCGGTGATCGACGAGGGCGCGCTGCACCGGATCGTCGGCAGCCGCCAGTTGATGGTGCAGCAGCTGGAGCACCTGATCGAGCAGTCGCAGCTGCCGCACGTCACGGTGCAGGTGATCCCGTTCGAGATGGGCGCGCATCCGGGGATCAGCGGGCAGTACTCGATCCTGGAGTTCCCCGACACGTCCGATTCGAGCGTCGTGTACATCGAGGGCGTGACGAGCGATCTGTACCTGGAAAAAGCGCAGGACGTCGGCAAGTACTCCGTCATGTACGAGCACCTCAGGGCACAGGCGCTGAACGTGGACCAGACCCGCGAATTCATCGCGAAGATGGCCAAGAAGCACGCTCAGGGCTGACCCCGGGGCGCCGGGGCAGGCACCGTACACCCCGTGATCGCTCCCACGGAAGCCCGGTTGGAATATGCCACCCGGTCGTGTGAACGCCGGTCCCGCCGGCCGGGCCCGGCGAGTAGCGTCGATCACGCCGGCAAGAACGTCGGCTCGACACACTCACTGGCAGAACCGGAGTTGAGCATAATGGCGATCATCCAGGGTGCGACCGACACGTGGACCAAGTCCTCCTACTCGGGTGGGAACGGCGCCTGCGTCGAAGTGAAGTCCCCGGTCATGGCCGCGATCGCGGTGCGGGACTCCAAGGCCCCCGAGGGCCCGTCCATCAACTTCGGCCCGGCCTCGTGGAACGTCTTCGTCGGCGAGGTGACCACCGGGGCGCTCTGAGTCCCCGGTGCACGCACGCCGTCACCAGCAGCACGTGAAGAGCCCTCTCGACCGGTCCGCCGTCCTGGCCGAGGGGGCTCGGCCTTTTCCCGACAGCCTTTCCCGACGGCCCTTCCCGACGGCCCTTCCCGACAAGACACCGCCTAGCGGAGCTGGTCCACGTAGAGGTCCGTGCCCGGCACCGTCGGGATGAACGGCGCCACCAGTTCCACCCGCCCCGCGTCGCCGCCCAGGGCGTCGAGGTCGGCGAAGTGCTCGGTCCAGCATGCGCGCGGGTCGCGTTCCAGGAACCAGAGCAGGGTCAGCCGGGTGTCGACGCCCTCGACCTGCTTCACATAGGTCATGCGGTCGCCGGGCAGCGGGGTCGGCCGGAAGACGGTGACCATCGCCGCCGGTGATCCGGCGAGCCGCCGGGGCAGCTCCCGGGTCCGCAGCCGGTCGAGCAGCGCGTCGCGCGCCTCGGGGCCCTCCGCGTCGACGACCTGGAGGATCAGTCCGGCGTAGGGGTGGTCGAGGGCGTGGAAGTCGCGCGGTCCCGCGGCCCCGTCGCGGTACACGGTCGCCGCGTGGTCCTGGAAGGCCGTGAAGACGTGGGTACGGCTCTGGTGGACGCGGCCGTCCTGGTTGAGCCGCTTGTTGATGCCGACGGTCCACTTCATGTGGTCGTCGTAGCGGCCGTCGGTGATCCAGTAGGTGGAGAGGTAGCAGCCGGCGGTGACGGGCTGGGCGACGGCGGACTTCTCGGGGCGGCGCAGTTCCTGGAGGTCGCGGGTGGCGACCCAGCGGCGGCCGGCGTACATCCAGGGCATGGCCATGGCGCCGGCGTAGTAGTGGTCGTCCTCGTACCAGCGGTTGTACGCGTACTCCTGGCCCGGATGCGGCTCGACCATGGTGATCAGCGCGTGGCCGGGCCGCACGCCGTACGGACCGACGGCCGCCAGTTCCGCGTACGTCTCGCTGCGGGTCTCCTCGCTCATCCTCGTACCCCTTCCCAAGTCGGTGACGGAGACCTACTCTGACGGACCGTCAGATGCTTGGCCAGGGTCGAGGAGGGTCCGGATGCTGCTCAAGGGGAAGACGGTCGTCGTGTCGGGGGTCGGCGCGGGACTCGGCCACCGGATCGCCGAGACGGTGGTGCGGGACGGGGGGAACGCGGTGCTCGGCGCCCGTACCGAGGCCAACCTCGTCAAGTCCGCCGCCGAGATCGACCCGGAGGGCGGCCACGTCGCGCACCGGGTCACGGACATCACCGACGAGGCGCAGTGCGAGGCGCTGGCCGAGCTGGCCGTGGCGCGGTTCGGCGGGATCGACGCGGTCGTGCACGTCGCCGCCTGGGACTCCTACTTCGGGGGTCTCGAGGACGCGGACTTCGCGACCTGGCAGGGGGTCCTGGACGTCAACCTGCTGGGCACGCTGCGGATGACCCGGGCCTGCCTGCCCGCCCTGAAGGCGGCCGGCGGTTCGGTGGTCCTGATCGGTACGCAGTCGGCGGTGGCGGCACCCTCGCAGGTCCGGCAGGCGGCGTACGCGGCCTCGAAGGGCGCGCTGACCTCGGCGATGTACTCGCTCGCGCACGAGCTCGGCCCGCACCGCATCCGGGTCAACACCGTGCTGCCGGGCTGGATGTGGGGCCCGCCGGTGCAGGCCTACGTCCAGTTCGCCGCGCACACCGAGGGCGTGCCGGAGGCCGAGGTGCTGGCCCGGCTCACCGAGCGGATGGCGCTGCCGGAGCTCGCGACCGACGGCGACGTCGCCGAGGCGGCGGTCTTCCTCGCCTCGGACCGGGCGCGGGCGATCACGGGGCAGTCACTGCTGGTCAACGCGGGCGAGCTGATGCGCTGACGTCGCTGGGGGCGAACTCCCGGAACCCACAGACAAGTTCATATCCATGAACAAGGGTCAGTAAACCGAACGATTTTACTGGCCCTTGACCCTCCCCTGCATTGTTACCGCCTTCCAACTCCCCACACCATGAACCGCGTTCACAAGGCGGACCGGATCTCATGGAGGGGCGCAATGAACAGTCTCGACTGGGTCGTGCTCATCGGCTACTTCGGGGTGATGATCGCGATCGGCGTCTGGTCCCACCAGCGCGTGGACACCGTCTCCGACTTCTTCACCGCCGGCGGCCGGATGCCCTGGTGGCTCTCCGGCATCTCGCACCACATGTCCGGCTACAGCGCGGTGATGTTCACCGGATACGCGGGCATCGCCTACACCTACGGCGTCACGTCCTACGTGACCTGGTCCTTCCCCATCGCCATCGGCATCGCCATCGGCGCCCACCTCTTCGCGCCCCGCCTCAACCGGCTGCGCTCCCGGCTCCGGGTCGCCTCCCCGCTCGAATACCTCAAGGACCGCTACGACCTCCCCACCCAGCAGGCCCTCGCCTGGTCCGGCGTCCTCCTGAAGATCGTCGACGTCGGCGCCAAGTGGGCCGCCATCGCCACCCTCCTCTCCGTCTTCACCGGCATCTCCCTCGACCAGGGCATCCTCATCACCGGCGTCGTCACCGGGATCTACTGCACGGTCGGCGGGCTCTGGGCCGACGCCCTCACCGAACTCGGCCAGTTCGTCATCCAGCTCCTCGCGGGCGTCGCCATGCTCGTCGCCGTCCTCGGGAAGCTGGGCGGGATCGACGCCCTCTGGACGGTGTGGGACCGGCCGGAGCTCCAGGGCCACACCGCGCCCACGGCCGGCCCGTACACGCTGACCTTCCTCCTCGCGTACCTCTTCATCAAGACCTTCGAGTACAGCGGCGGCATGTGGAACCAGGCCCAGCGCTACATGGCCACGCCGTCCGCCCGCGAGGCCACCCGCTCCGGCCGGCTCTCCGCCGTCCTCTGGTTCGTCTGGCCGCTCGTCCTCTTCTTCCCCATGTGGTGCGCGCCGCTGCTCGTCCACCCGAAGAAGCCCGACGGCTCCGACGCGTACGCCCTCATGACCGAACAGCTCCTCCCCCACGGGCTCCTCGGTCTCGTCGTCGTCGGCTTCTTCTCGCACACCATGGCCATGTGCTCCTCCGACGCCAACGCCATCGCGGCCGTCTTCACCCGGGACATCGCCCCCGTCCTCAGCAAGGCGGCGCGGAGCTGGACCCAGCGGGCCGGGCTGCTCGCCGCCCGCTGGTCGACGATCGCCTTCCTCGGCCTGTCGATGGCCGTCGCGACCCAGGTGAACTCCCCCACCTTCAAGGACATCATCACCGTCGTCATCAAGTGGGTGGCCGGACTCATGGGCCCCATCGCCATCCCCTTCATGCTCGGCCTGCTCCGCGCCTTCCGGAAGTCCGGCCCCACCGCCGCCCTCACCTCGTGGGCCGCCGGCCTCTTCGTCTTCTGGCTCACCACCTACGGCCTGGACGGCGTCGAGCTCCAGATCCAGATCGTCTCCCCGCTGGCGACCTCGCTCCTCCTCTACGTCCTCATCGGACAGGTGAGGCCCGAGGCCACCCCCGAGCGCGACGCCCTCCTGGAACGCCTCGCCACCGACGGCGGCCCGGTCCCGGCACAGTCCGGGGCGGAGGCGGAGGCCCGGCGGGATCAGCCCCTCGGGTAGCGGGCCAGCCAGCCGGGGGCCGACTCGGCGGGGCCGTGCAGGGCGGGGCCCTGGGTCATCTCCATCGAGAAGTCGTCGGCGAGTTCGAGGACGGTCGCACGGCCCTCCAGATCGGCCAGCCAGGCCGGCGGGAGGGCCGTCTCGCCGTGGAGGGCGCCGAGCAGGGCGCCGGTGAGGGAGCCGGTGACGGCGGACGGCCCGTCGTGGTTCACGGCGAGCCGGACCCCGTGCCGTACGTCCTCGGCGACCAGGGCGCAGTAGACGGCCGCCGCCAGCTGTCCCTCGGCCCGGTCCTCGGCCGCCCCGAGCGCGGCGACCCGGTCGGCGTCCGGCGCCCCTTCCCGTACGGCTCCGAGGGCGCGGGCGAGGGCCTCGGTGACCGGCTCGTGGCCGGGGCGGACCGTGAGCTGCGCGACGGCCCGGGCGACCGCCGCCTCGACGGAGGCGCCGCGCGCGAGGCCGTGGACGGTGACGGCGTAGGCGCCCGCGGCGAGGGTGGCCGTGGGGGCGCCGTGCGTCTGGGCCGCGCATTCGACGGCGAGCTGGCAGACGAGCTGCGGTTCCCAGCCGACGAGCAGCCCGAAGGGGGCGGAGCGGACGAGGGCGCCGGAGTCGGCGGCGTCCGGGTTCTTCGGCTTGTCCAGGGTGCCGAGGCGTTCGTCGCCGAGGCCGGTGAGGCAGGCGCGGGGCGGGTTCCGGCGGGCGTAGAGCCACTCCTCGCACGCGAGCCAGCCGTTGTCCTCGCGGCGCTCGTCGGGCCCCCAGTCGCGCTGGGTGGCCGCCCAGCGCAGATGCGCCCGGTGCACGTCGGTCGGCGGGTGCCAGGCACCGGTGTCCCGGCGGACCTGGGCGCGGATCAGGCCGTCGACGGTGAAGAGGCTCATCTGGGTCGCGGCGGTGACGGCGCCCCGGCGGCCGAAGGCGGGGACGGGGTCGGTGAGTCCGTCAGGTCCGTGGGCCTTCCGGAGCGCGTCCAGGGTCCCGTCCGCTCCGGCGCCCAGGGCGTCGCCGAGGGCGCCGCCGAGCAGACAGCCCCGGACGCGGGCCCGGAAGTCCTGCTGCTCGGCGCGGCCCCACACGGCTGCGGCTGTCGTGGCCACGACGTGCCCTCCCCCCGTCGGCGGTCTGCGCAGCACTGTAATGGACCGGGTAAGTCCATTCGGGGCCCGGAACGTTATGTGTCCGGACGCCCTCGGGGCCACGTTTGACCGTTGTAAGGAGGGCGGTGACCACTCCGGATCGGCCGCTCCGGAGTGACCATCGGCCGCTCAGGTTCGGCTACTCCCGCGGCAGCACCGGGAGGAGCTCGGGGAGGTGGCCGTCCGAGGCGCGGGCCACGCGCTGCCGCTCCGCCGGGACCTCGCCGTACAGCGTCGTCCGCGGCTTCGCGGGCCGGCCCGCCGCCTCCGCGATCGCCTCCAGGTCGCGGATCGAGCGGTACGAGCCGTAACTCGACCCGGCCATCCGGGAGATCGTCTCCTCCATCAGCGTGCCGCCCAGGTCGTTCGCGCCCGAGCGGAGCATCTCCGCCGCGCCCTCCGTGCCGAGCTTCACCCAGCTGGTCTGGATGTTCGGGATGTGCGGGTGGAGGAGGAGCCGGGCCATGGCGATGACCGCGCGGTTGTCGCGGGCGGTCGGGCCCGGGCGGGCGATGCCCGCGAGGTAGACGGGGGCGTTGGTGTGGATGAAGGGGAGGGTGACGAACTCGGTGAAGCCTCCGGTCTCCTGCTGGATGCGGGAGAGGGTGCGGAAGTGGCCGAGCCAGTGCCGGGGCTGGTCCACATGCCCGTACATCATCGTGGACGAGGAGCGGATGCCCAGCTCGTGGGCGGTGGTGACGACCTCGATCCAGGTGGCGGTGGGGAGCTTGCCCTTGGTGAGGACCCAGCGGACCTCGTCGTCGAGGATCTCGGCTGCGGTGCCGGGGATGGAGTCGAGACCGGCCTCCTTCGCCGCCGTCAGCCACTCGCGGATGGACAGGCCGGTGCGGGTGGCGCCGTTGACGACCTCCATCGGGGAGAAGGCGTGGACGTGCATGCCCGGGACCCGCTTCTTCACCGCGCGGGCGATGTCGAAGTACGCGGTGCCGGGGAGGTCGGGGTGGATGCCGCCCTGCATGCAGACCTCGACGGCACCGACGTCCCAGGCCTGCTCGGCGCGGTCGGCGACCTGGTCGAGGGAGAGGGTGTAGGCGTCGGCGTCGGTACGCCGCTGGGCGAAGGCGCAGAAGCGGCAGCCGGTGTAGCAGACGTTGGTGAAGTTGATGTTCCGCGTGACGATGTACGTGACGTCGTCGCCGACCACCGACGCCCGGACGTCGTCCGCGATCCGGGTCAGGGCGTCGAGTGCGGGCCCGTCGGCGTGCAGCAGGGCGAGCGCCTGGGCGTCGGTCAGCTTCGTCGGGTCGTCGGCGGCGACGGCCAGCGCCTCGCGGACGTCGCCGTCGACGCGCTCGGGGACCATGCCGGGCGCGGCGGCCTCACGGAGCGACTCCCAGTCGCCGTACACCTCGTCGAAGTCGTCGCGCCGGTCGGACGTGCGGCCCGTGGTGTCGATCGTCGCGTGCAGATCCGTCCGCCCGGCGGCGGTGAAGGCCTCGTCGGGCTCCTGCCAGGGCAGGCCGCGGACGGGCGCGTCGGGGTTCGCGAGGCCCGTCTCGGGGTCGGCGAGGGCGCGGACGTGCGGGAGGAGCCGGGGGTCGAGCCAGGGTTCGCCGCGGGTGACGAACTCGGGGTAGACGCAGAGCCGTTCGCGGAGTTCGAAGCCGGCGGCGGCGGACCGGGCGGCCAGCTCCTCGATCCGGGGCCACGGGCGCTCGGGGTTGACGTGGTCGATGGTGAGCGGCGAGACGCCGCCCCAGTCGTCGATGCCGGCCGCGATCAGCCGCTCGTACTCGGAGTCGACCAGGTTCGGCGGGGCCTGCAGGCAGGCGGACGGGCCCATGATGAGCCGGGCGACGGCGACGGTGGCGACGAGGTCGTCGAGCTCGGCGTCCGGCATCCCGCGCATCGCCGTGTCCGGCTTGGCGCGGAAGTTCTGGATGATCAGTTCCTGGACCGAGTGGTACGCGCGGGCCACCCGCCGCAGCGCGAACAGGGATTCGGCACGCTCCTCCAGGGTCTCGCCGATGCCGAGCAGCAGCCCCGAGGTGAAGGGCACGGAGGACCGGCCGGCGTCCTCCAGGACCCTGAGGCGCACGGCGGGCTCCTTGTCGGGGGACCCGTAGTGGGGGCCACCCGGCTCGGACCACAGCCGCGTCGCGGTGGTCTCCAGCATCATCCCCATCGAAGGGGCGACCGGCTTGAGGCGCTGGAAGTCCGTCCAGGACAGCACACCGGGGTTGAGGTGCGGGAGCAGACCCGTCTCCTCCAGGATGCGGATCGCCATGGCCCGCACGTACGCGATGGTGTCGTCGTAGCCGTGCGCGTCCAGCCACTCCCGCGCCTCGGGCCAGCGGTCCTCCGGCTTGTCGCCGAGGGTGATCAGGGCTTCCTTGCAGCCGAGTTCCGCCCCGCGCCGGGCGACGTCGAGGACCTCGTCGGGCGACATGAACATCCCGTGGCCGTCCCGGCGGAGCTTGCCGGGGACGGTCACGAAGGTGCAGTAGTGGCACTTGTCCCGGCAGAGCCGGGTGAGCGGTATGAACACGCTCTTCGAGTACGTGATGACTCCCGGCCGCCCGGCCGCCTCCAGGCCGGCGTCCCGCACCCGCCCCGCCGACGCCACCAGGTCCGTCAGGTCGTCGCCGCGCGCCCGCAGCAGCACGGCCGCCTCGGTCACGTCGAGCGCGACCCCGTCCCTGGCCCGCTTGAGGGCGCGTCGCATGGCGTTCTCGGTGGGGCGGGCTGCCTGGTGATCAGTCATGAACCGAGCATACGAGCGGGCAGGGCCCTGAGGTTCGGGTCTCCCGAGGTTCGGGCCTCCCGAGGAAGAGCCCCGCTCCGGACGTCCCTCACAGATACTCGGCGTACGCGTCCAGGGTCCGCAGCACCTCGGACTCGCCCGCCGGGGGCAGTTGGAGCACGACCTCCTCGCAGCCCAGCTCCGCGTAGTGGCCGAGCTTGCCGGGGTTGGGGAGGACGGCGTACGGGACGAGCCGGAGGGCCTTGGGGTCGCGGCCCGCGCTCTCCCACGCCTCCCGCAGCACCGGCAGCGACTCCGTCAGCCCGCGGCCGCCGATCGGCATCCAGCCGTCCGCGTCCTCGGCGATCCGCGCGAACAGCTTCGGTCCCGCCGCGCCGCCGAGCAGGATCCGCGGCGCCCCGCCGGCCGGCTTCGGCCAGGCCTCCGACGCCCGGACGGAACAGCCCGACTCCCCTTCGTACGCGGTCGGTTCCGCCGCCCAGAGGGCTCTCATCAGCGCCAGCCGGTCATGGGTGAGCCCGCGGCGCGCGGACCACTCCACACCGTGGTCCGCCGCCTCCTCCCGGTTCCAGCCGTACCCGAGACCGAGGGTGAAGCGGCCCCCGGAGAGATGGTCGAGGGTCGCGATCTGCTTGGCGAGGGCGATCGGGTCGTGCTCGGCGAGCAGCGAGACCCCCGTGCCGAGACCGAGGCGTTCGGTCACGGCGGCGGCCTGCCCCAGCGCCACATAGGGGTCCAGCGTCCTGCCGTACTCCCGGGGCAGCTCGCCGCCCGCCGGGTACGGCGTCGTCCGCTCCACCGGAATGTGGGTGTGCTCGGGCAGATAGAGCCCGGCGAACCCGCGCTGTTCGAGCTCGCGCGCCAGCCGCACCGGGGTGATGGTCTCGTCGGTCAGAAAGATCGTGGTCGAGATCCGCATAGCCGCACGGTAGGGCGTGGGCGCGTGATTTCCGAGAGGTACGACGCACCCGGCCGTCAGCGGCGGGCGCGTGACGTCGCAGCGGTACGGCGCACCCGGCCGTCAGGGGCCGGAATGGTCCACCGCTCGCAGCTCGCCCGCCAGATCCCCGTACCCGCCGTGCTCCCAGACCTTCTCGCGGAAGCGCTGGAGGGTGAGCGGGGTGCGGTCCTCGCCGGGGACGTCCGCGAAGTGGACCGTGCCGCAGCGGTGGCAGTACCAGCCGCGCGACCAGAGTTCCTCGGCCTGGTGGCGCCGGCGGGTGATCCGCGCGAAGGCCGTCCGGCGCCTCACCACCACGACGAGCACGAGGACGGCGGCGAGCAGGGCCAGCGCCGAGATCCAGCCCAGGAAGGCGAAGCCCGGCGGGGGCTCGGACGGCACGTCCTGCGGCAGGTGGTACCAGCCGTCCGCCCCCGGCGTCATCGCCGTCGGCTCGGGCTCCTCCTTGAACCACTCGCCCTTGACGGCCCCGCCCACGAAGGTGCCGACGGAGACGGCCGCGGCGAGCAGGCCGAGGCAGCCGATCGCGTACGTCGGCTGCGGGGGCACCGGCGCGAGGGCGTCGGAGAGGCCGGTGCTCACGGTCCGCGTCACGGTCCGCATGTCGCCGTCGCTGTCCCGTTCCCGGCTGGTGACGGCGTTCCGGCCCGCGACGTACACGGCCGGCACCGCCTGCACCAGGTCGTCGCGGCCACAGCCCGGGCAGGTGTTGCTCGTACGGCTCATGGCTCCCCCTCTCCCCTGTCTGCAATGGTGACGGGATCATGCCAGGATCGGTTCCGCCGGCCCACCGGAAAACCACCTGCGCCGCCCCTCGCCTCCCCCTACCGTGACCGGGTGCTGAATCGAATCGAGGCGTTCTACGACGCCGTGCCACGCCCCTCCGCCCGCGCCGAGGACTTCGGGCCGCTGACCCTGTTCGTCCAGGAGGGGAACGGCTGGCCGTACTACGCGCGGCCGGCGCTCGGCCACGAGGGCGAGGTGGCCGTCGGGGCGGTCGAGGCCGTACGGGCCCGGCAGCGGGAGCTGGGGGTGCCGGAGGCCTTCGAGTGGGTGGCGGAGACGACGCCGGGGCTGCGGGCCGCGGTGGAGGCGACCGGCCTGACCGTGCACGAGCACCCCCTGATGGTCCTGGAGGGCGAACCGCTCGCCGTGCCGGTGCCGGAGGGCGTCACCGTGCGGATGGTCGGCGCGGACGACGAGGCCCTGGAGACGGCCGTGGCCGCTCCGTTCGCGGCCTTCGGGATGCCGCCGATGCCGGGCGCCGCCGAGCGGGTCGCCGAGCGGATCACGGCCGGGCTCAGCCGGCTCGCCGCGGCGCTCGACGGCTCGGGCACCGCCCTCTCGGCCGGGCAGCACCAGCGCGTCGGCCCGGTCTCCGAGGTCGTCGGCGTCGGCACCGTGCCCGAGGGACGCCGCCGCGGCCTCGCGCTCGCGGTCACGGCCGCCCTCGTCGCGGACGCCCGGGCCGCCGGCACGGAGCTCGTGTTCCTGACGGCCTCGGACGCGGACGTGGCCCGGATGTACGGCCGGCTGGGCTTCCGCACGATCGCCACCGCCCTGATCGCGGAGGCCGAGGAGACGGCGTAATCGCAGCTCAGAGCCGGTTTACGGCTCCCGTGACAGCGTCCCGGAAAATTTCTCCGAAAAAACTTCCCGGGAGCTGTCACATCCTCGTCGCGCGCTCCGTCAGTGCAGTGAAAGCGAAGAACGCAGGACGCGAGAGACGCTGAGGAGCGAACACCATGGCGCTGCACGAGCCCAAGGCCCGTATGACGAACCCCGCCTACATCCTTCCGGACGCCGGCGCGGCGATCATGAACCTGGTGAAGGCGTCCCGGCAGGGCGGGGTCGACGAGACCATCCTGGAGCTCGTGCACCTGCGGGCCAGCCAGATCAACAACTGCGGCTTCTGCGTCGACTTCGGCGCGAAGGGCGCCAAGAAGGCCGGCGTCAGCAACGAGAAGCTGTACGCCGTCGCCGCCTGGCGCGAGGCCCCGTACTTCTCCGACGAGGAGCGCGCGGCCCTGGCGCTCGCCGAGGCCGCGACCCGGCTCGCCGACGTGACGGACGCGGTGCCGGACGACGTGTGGGACGCGGCCGCCGACCACTTCGACGAGAAGCAGCTGGCCTCGATCGTGCTGACCGTCGGCGTCACGAACCTCTTCAACCGGCTGAACGTCACCGTCCGCCAGCCGGCGGGCGTCATCCCCTCGCCGTGACCGAGCCGGGCTCGCGGACCATCCACACGTCGAACGGGGTCTCCGCCTCGATGGTGAAGCCCTCCCGCTCGTAGAGCCGGATGGCCGCGCTGCCCCGCAGGGACTGGAGGCGGACGGGTGTCCCCGCCGCGTCCGTCCGGGCGAGCAGCTCGCGCAGCACCGCCGTCCCGAGGCCCCGGCCCTGGGTCTCGGGGGCGAGGTAGAAGTGCTCGAGCCACGAGCCTTCGCTCACCCCGTTCGGGTGGCCCTCACCGTCACCGTCCGGGACCACGGCCACGCAGCCCGCGAAAGCCCCGTCCACCTCGATCACCGAGGTGTGCTCGGGCCGGTAGCGCCGGCGCAGCCGGTCCCGCACCTGGTTCTCGTCGTAGACGCCGAGCCTGACCAGGTCGTCCCGCATCACCACCGCTCTCAGCTCGGCGACCGTCTCCACTTCGTCGGCCCGTGCCGGGCGCATCGACCAGTTGATCATGTACACATCCTAAGGAGCCCCACCATGACCGCTCGCATCCCCAACCCCGCCATCGTCCTGTCCGACGTCGGCCCCGCGATCTTCGGGCTCATCAAGGCCGTGCAGTCGGGCAGCGACGTCCCCTCCAGCACCCTGGACCTGATCCACCTGCGCGCCAGCCAGATCAACAACTGCAGCTTCTGCGTGGTGGGCGGGGCCCAGAAGGCGGAGAAGGACGGCGAGACGGCCGAGCGGCTGCACGCGGTGGCGGCCTGGCGCGAGGCCCCGTACTTCACCGAGGCGGAGCGCGCGGCCCTGGACCTCGCCGAGCACGCCACCCGCCTCGCGGACCGCGTCGACGCCGTGCCGGACGCCGTCTGGGAGGAGGCCGCCCGCCACTACAACGAGCAGCAGCTCGCCCAGATCGTGGCCTGGCTCGGCGTCACCAACCTCTTCAACCGCCTCAACGCCACCACCAAGCAGCCGGCCGGCCAGTCCTGGTAACCGGCACCCCGGTCGTAACCGGATCCAGGGCGTCCGCGTTGGTGCGGTCATGAAGCGCATCCTCACCGCAGCCGCCCTCACCTGTCTCGCCGTCTCCACCGGCGTCTCCGCCGCCACCACGGCCACCGCCGACACCAGCGGCATGAACCTCCCCTCCGTCGTCCCCCTCAGCGGCGTCCTCACCCCCAAGCCCAAGCCCGCCGGCACCCCCGACCTCCCCCCGGCGAACACGGCGGTGGAGAGGCTCCTGCCGGGGCACCACTGACACGGCCCCGTCCCGCCAACGGCCTCTCTCGTAACCGGCACACTCCGCATTGCCGGAGGCCGATCGAGAGGGGCCGTAGTCATGCGGAAGCGACCTCATCAACCGGAACGAAGACGGCGGGACCGTTCCTGAGAGCCGAGCTCATGCTCAGCCGGACATCCCGAACGGTGCTGGGCGTCCTGGTCGACCGCGTTCCGTCCGATCCCAGCGCCGTCGGATCTCGTCCGGGGTCCGGGGATGCGGGGGCGGTGTCCCTCACGTCCTGAGGTGCCCGATGCGGCCTGGGCGGTCCGATGCCCGTGACCATCGCTCTGGTCGTCACGGGGCGGTGCCGCCCGTCGCCGGATCCGGTGCCCGAGGGCGCGCCTTCCGATCGCCACCGCGGCTGCGGCGTGTCGGGAAGTCTGTCGCTTTCCGCTGGTCAGCGGCTTCTGCCAGTGCTCGGCACCCCACTTCGAGGTGTAAGCGGGATCCACGGCGATCACTCCGATGCCGGCCTCGGCGCACATGCTGACCAGACGTGCGCGGAGCTTCGCTGTGGGAATGGCTGAGACCAACTGACGGAGCTTCTTTGCTCGTCCGTGCTTCTCCCGGGTCGTCGAGGCAGTGAAGTCGAGGTCCTCGATGGCGACCGCCTGCACCTCGGCGGCCTCGGCCCAGCGCACGAGACGGGTGAGGGCATGGCGGAGCTGGGCGTCACGATGGCGGGCAGTACCCGTCAGGTCGTAGTCGAAACGGCGTGGCTCGCCGACCGGATTGCCGTGGGGATCCAGCCGCCAGGCGGCGAGGTGGTCGGCGTTCATGTCCACGCCGATCACGCCTCGTACCCTCAAAGCCGCCAAGGGCACGACGGGCAGATCCTTCCTAGTCCAGGAAGCGTCCAGGTACCAGCGGCCGGTTGAGGGGTCGAGATGGATGCGGTAGGCGACGGCCCGGTTGCCGGTGACACGGTCACACCACTCCTCGCCGCGATACGGGAAGGAGACGCGAGCCGTGAGCACGTACCGACCGTGCTTCGCATGGGCCAGACCGGCCAGCGGCGCCGGGAGCTTGATGCTCACCTCGCCGTCAGGGCTGACTCGGATGGTCTGGTTCCCGAACTTCTTCCCGGATTCGCCATCGGCGGTCAGGAACCAGCGGGCTGCCTCCCACCTCGCCCGCCACTGCCCCGGGGTCCTGTCGGCAGCGGCAAGGTGGTGACGCTGGTTGAGCAGCCGCTTGCCACCACGCACGACCGACACGCGTCCCGACTCGTACGCGGCTTTGGCCCGCTCGTAGCGACCTTCGAGAACCGTCAGACGGCGGGACTTCTGGAACCATTCACGGCGGGACGTGTAACCGCCGTTCCCGCCCCGGGGCCCCTTCTCCCCCAACGGCAGTGACAGTCGGAGCCGGATCGTCCTGATCCCGGCGTCCAGCGTCTTCAGATGCGCGTGCTGGGCCCGGCGGGACAGACCCCACTGGTCGTGGGTGTTCGCGGTGATCGACCCGGCCCACCGAGAGGAGGAGACGGCGGTCAGCTCCCGCTTACGGGTCGCCCATGTCTCGGCGGAGTGCCCGAGCCCGTCCCGTACCCGCCTCGCCAAGTCCCCCGATGCCAGGCGCCCCATGTGCGCACCCACGGCACGCAGGACCTCTTCGTCCTCAGCCGTCACGCCCTTGAGCCGGTCTCGGATGCTCACGCCGGAGGGGCCGTCGACAACGAACGGGCGTGCGATCTGTCGCAGCCGCCTCATCTCTGCCATGGCCGCCCACCCCCTCGCCCTCCCCTGCCGAGCGTTGACACCGGCGAACCTAGCCGACATCACAGGCAGGTCGAATGAAAAGCAGAGAAAAGATCAAATGAGAGCATTCATGCTTCTTCATTTGCGATTCGTGAAACAGCGAAGGGACGGGACCCCCCACGGGCCCGCCCCTTCGCGTTCGCAGGACGCCCAGGGAGGGCGTCGGGGAGGGGGTCAGTCGGGGACGACGAGGGAGGGGGTTTCCTTGGTGAGGATTTCGCCGCGGAAGAAGGAGGGGCTTTTGCGCTGCATGAGGAGCATGATGACGACGCCGAGGAGGAGGAGGCCGACGCCGATGACGAAGACGGAGCCGACGCCGAGGACGGCGGAGCCGGAGCCGTAGGCGGGGTCCCACATGTCGTAGAGGGTCTTGGCGAAGACGGCGGTGAGCATGAGGCCGCCGAGGGCGGGGAGGAGGCCCTTGAAGGCGAAGTCGCGGGCGGAGCGGAAGAGCTCGGCGCGGAAGTACCAGACGCAGGCGAAGGCCGTGAGGGCGTAGTAGAAGCAGATCATGAGGCCGAGGGCGTAGATGGTGTCGACCAGGACGTGCTCGCTGACCAGGGTCATCACGGTGTAGAAGACGCCGGTGGCGACGCCGGCGACGACGGTGGCCTTGCCGGGGGTCTTGAAGACCGGGTGGACCTTGGTGAAGGACTTCGGCAGCGCCTCGTAGGTGGACATCGCGAGGACCGTGCGGGCGACCGGGATGAAGGTCGTCTGGAGGCTGGCGGCGGCGGAGGCGAGGACGGCGACGAAGAGCAGGATGCCGAGCGCGGGGCCCATGACGGGGCCGGCGAGGGCGGCGAAGACGTTGTCGGAGGTCTTCGGGTTGGCGAGGCCGAGGCCCTGGTCGCCGGAGCCGACGGCCATCTGGGCGGCGATGCCGGTGGCGAGGTACGAGCCGACCAGGACGACCATGGCGATGAGCGCGGCGCGGCCGGGGGTCTTGGCGCTGCCGGTGGTCTCCTCGTTGGAGGCCATGCAGGCGTCCCAGCCCCAGTACATGAAGATCGAGAGCGAGAGTCCGGCGGTGAAGGCCGCGAAGGACTGCACCGCGAAGGGGTTCATCCAGGACCAGGAGAAGGAGACCGAGGTCTCGAAGTCGCCGGCCTTCGACAGGGCCATCACCACGAAGAGCGCGAGGACGACGAGCTGGAGGCCGACGAGGGTGTACTGCAGGCCCTTGGTGGCGGTCATGCCGCGGTAGCTGATCGCGGTGGCGACGGCGATGAGCGCGAGGCAGGTGACGATGTGGACGGCCTTGTTGTCGTCCAGGGCGGCGATGGAGTCGCTGCCGGTGATCTCGCCCGCGAGGAGCCAGAAGTACGAGGTCGCGACGCCGGCCAGGTTGGACAGCACGATGATCGTCGCGATGACCAGGCCCCAGCCGCACATCCAGCCGATCCTGGGCCCGAAGGCCTTGACGGTCCAGGTGAACGAGGTGCCGCAGTCGGGCATGACCTTGTTGAGCTCCCGGTACGCGAAGGCGACGAGGAGCATCGGGAGGAAGCCCGCGAGGAAGATGGCGGGCATCTGCAGACCGACCTCGCCGGCGGTGGAGCCGAGGGTCGAGGTCAGGCAGTAGACGGGCGCGACGGTCGAGATGCCGATGACGGCACTGCCGAGGAGGCCGACGGAGTTTCCGCCGAGGCCCTTGGTGCGCACACCGGGGGTGCCGTCGGGGGTGTCGGCGCCCCTTACCGTGTCTCCGGCCTGGGGCCGGGCTTCCACCTGAGTCATGAACAGGACGTTAAATGCTGCGGTTTCCACATCCGGAGGATCGCCCTCCGCTCACTTGATCGATCATCGCCTTGCAATGAGCGGGTCGAAGTGGACATCGACCGATGATTGAAAGATCGACCACCGCAACGGACCGACCAACTGGTAGGTCCGTCGCCGAGTGTCCGATATGCGGGAACCGCAGCAGAGTCCCAAATGTCCGGTTTGAAATTTTCCCGAGGAATTTTCGAGACGTGTCTCACCCCGGCCAGACGACCGCCTGCAGCTCGCTGTACGCGTGGAGCGCGTACGAGCCGACGTCCCGTCCGACACCGCTCTTCTTGAACCCGCCGAACGGCGCCTCCATGTTCCGTCCGATGGTGTTCACGCCCACCCCGCCGGCCCGCAGCCGGGCGGCGACGCGGAAGGCGCGGGCGACGTCGCCGGACCAGACGTAGTCGATCAGCCCGTAGTCGCTGTCGTTGGCGAGCGCGATCCCCTCCTCCTCGTCGTCGAAGGGGACGACCACGACGACCGGCCCGAAGATCTCCTCGCGCACCACCCGCATCTCGTTGGTGCAGTCGGCGAGCAGCGTCGGGGCCACGTAGAAGCCCTTGGCGAAGTCCGGGCGCTCACCGCCGGCGACGACCCGGGCGCCCTCCTTCCTGCCCAGCTCGATGTACGACTCCACCCGGTCGCGGTGCGCGGCGGAGATCACCGGGCCGACGACCGTGCCCTGCGCGGCCGGGTCGCCGACCTTCATGAAGGCCAGGTAGCCGGTGAGCTTCTCGATCAGCCGGTCGTGGATCCCGCGCTGCGCGAGCACCCGCGTCGGGGCCGTGCAGATCTGTCCGCTGTAGAAGGCGAAGGTCGTCCCGATGCCCATCACCGCCGCGTCCAGGTCGGCGTCGTCGAAGACGAGCGCGGCGCCCTTGCCGCCCAGCTCCATCAGCTGCCGCTTGAGCGAGCGGCCGCAGACCTCGCCGATCGCCTGTCCGACGGCCGTGGAGCCGGTGAAGGAGACCATGTCGACGTCCGGGGAGTCGACGGCCGCCTCGCCGACCGCCCGGTCGGAGCCGGTGACGACGTTCACGACCCCGGCCGGGACGCCGGCCTCCTCCAGGGCGCGGGTCATCGCGTACACGGAGAGCGGGTCCTGCGGGGCCGGCTTCACGAGGACCGTGTTGCCCATGGCGAGCGCGGGGGCGATCTTGCCGGCCGGGTTGGCCCAGGGGTTGTTGTACGAGGTGATGCAGGTGACGACGCCGACCGGGCGCCGTACCGCCACCGCGCCGAACACGCCGGCCTTCCCCATCGGCCCGGCCTCGTTGATCTGCGGCGGCAGCGCCTGCTCGACCGGTTCCATGGCCCCGCGCGCGTACCGCCGGAAGCGGGAGGAGCCGACGGCGACCTGCATGCCGCGCGCGGTGCCGGTGGTGGCGCCGGTCTCGGCCCGCGCGAGGAGCGTGTTCGCCTCGGCGTCCCTGGCCATCAGGTCGGCGGCCCGGTCGAGGATCGCGGCCCGCTCCTCCGGCTTCGTGCGGGACCAGGTCGCGAAGGCCTCGCGGGCGGCGGCGGCCGCCTCGTACACCTGGGCCCGGGAGGCCTCGGGCGCGAGCCCGACGACCTCCTCGCTCGCCGGGTCGATCACCTCGTAGTGCCCGCCGGCGGGCTCGACCCACTCGCCGCCGATGAAGAGCTTCTCGGTCCTCACGCCCTCGGTCCTCCCGCCCTCGTCCTCACGCTGTCGGTCCTCACGCCCTCGGTCCTCCCGCCCTCGGTCCTCACGCTCTGGGGCCTCGCGTTCCCGGTCGTCACCGCGTGCTCACCGTCCTCGTGTCGCGGCCGGAGCGCAGCACCCTGCCCGGGACCGCGCCGGTCACCTCGTCGTCCCGTACCGTCTCCACGCCGTTGACCCGCACCGACACGATGCCGACCGCCCGCGAGTCGAGCCGGGGGCTGTCCCCCGGCAGGTCGTGCACGAGCGTCGCCGGGCCCGCGTCGATCCGCTCCGGGTCGAAGAGGACGAGGTCGGCGTGGAAGCCCTCCGCTATACGGCCCCGCTCCCGCAGCCCGAACAGCCGCGCCGGATCGTCGCTGAGCATCTTCACCGCCCGCTCCAGCGGCACCAGCTTCCGGCCGCGCAGACAGTCCCCGAGGAAGCGGGTGGTGTACGGCGCTCCGCACATCCGGTCCAGGTGGGCGCCGGCGTCCGAGCCGCCGAGCATGACGTCCTCGTGCTCCCAGGTCTCCCGGCGCAGCGCCCAGGACGCCGGGTCGTTGTCGCTGGGCATCGGCCACAGGACGGTCCTGAGGTCGTCGTTGGCGCAGATCTCGACGAGCGCCTGGAAGGCGTCCTGGCCGCGCTCGGCGGCGATGTCGCCGACGACCCGGCCGGTGAGCCCCTCGTTCTCCCTGCTGTACGTGTCGCCGATGACGTACCGCCCGAAGTGGGCGAGCCGCCGGAAGACGCCCGCCTCCCTGGAGTCGGCGCGCCGCAGCATCTCGGCCCTGACCTCGGGGTCGCGGAGCCTCGCGATCCGTTCGGGCACGGGGAGGCCGAGGATCTCGCCCCAGCCGGGGATGAGGTTGAGCGCGCAGAACGTGCCGAGGGACATGTTCATCGGCGTGAGGATCGGCATCGTGAGGGCCACGATCCGGCCCCCGGACTTCCGGGCCCGCTCGGAGGCGGTCAGCTGGCGCGGCACCCGCTCGGGGACGGCCGCGTCGATGGTGAGCACGTTCCAGTTCAGCGGCCGTCCGGCGGCCGCCGTCATCTCCACGAACAGCTCGATCTCGTCGTCCGAGAACTGGTCGAGGCAGCCCGCGAGGATCGCCTCCAGCTGCGTGCCCTCGTGCTCGCCGACGGCCTTCGACAGCGCGATCAGCTCGGCGGGGGCGGCGTGCCGGGAGGCGACGGGGGCGCCGTCGCCGTCCGAGTGCGTGGCGGACTGCGTGGTGGACAGGCCCCAGGCGCCCGCCGCCATGGCCTCCTTGAGCAGGGCCACCATCCGCTCCAGCTGCTCCGGTGTCGGCTGCCCGCCCACCGCGTCCTCGCCCATCACGTACCGGCGCAGCGCGCAGTGCCCCACCATGAAGCCGGCGTTGACGGCGATCCGTCCTTCGAGGGCGTCGAGGTACTCCGCGAACGACGACCAGCTCCACTCGACGCCCTCTTCGAGGGCCTTGAGCGCCATCCCCTCGACCTTCGACATCATCCGCCGCGTGTAGTCGGCGTCCTCGGGCCGGTCCGGGTGCAGCGGGGCGAGGGTGAAGCCGCAGTTGCCGCCGGCGACGGTGGTGACGCCGTGGTTCATGGACGGGGTGGCGTACGGGTCCCAGAACAGCTGGGCGTCGTAGTGGGTGTGCGGGTCGACGAACCCCGGCGTCAGGACGAGCCCCGTCGCGTCCTCGCTGCTCCGGGCCTCCTCCCGGACAGCCCCGGGTTCGGCGACGACGGCGATCCGCCCGTCCCGTATCCCGACGTCGGCGACGAAGGCGGGTGCGCCGGTGCCGTCCACGACGGTGGCACCGGTGATCAGGTGGTCGAGCATGACGGTCCCTTCTTGCGAACGTGCGGGGGCGGGTGCGGGGGGCGCTTGCGGGTGCGGGGGGGGGCGCTTGCGGGGCCGGGCCGGCCCCGGTTCCGGGCAGGTCCGGACAGGCCCCAGCCCCGGCCGCGGGCCGCCGCGGTCGGGGCGTGCGGGCGGCGGTCCGGGAAGACGCCGCCCACGGTGGGGTCCCCGGTGTGCGGGGCTCCGGCTCCGCCTACTGGCCCGCGCCCTGGCGGAAGCGGGTGGTGCGGTGGACCGGGTCCGTGTCGATCTTGGGGATCACGTGCTCGCCGATCAGCTTGATCGAGTTCATCGTGTCCTCGTACGAGACGCCGATCGGGATGCCGAAGGAGAGCTGGTCGGCGCCGGCCTGCTCCCAGCGCTTGCACTGCGCGAGGACCTCGGACGGGTCGCCGCAGATCATCAGCTCCTCCTGGATGAGGAGTTCGATGATCTCGGCCGAGTACTCGGGGAGCAGCTCGGGCCACTCGGGGATGCCCTCGGGCCGCGGGAAGGTGTCGTGGTAGCGGAAGAGCAGCGACTGGAGGTAGTTGAGCCCGCCGCCGACGGCGATCTCGACGGCCTTCTCGTGGGTCTCGGCGCAGATCGCCGTCGAGGTCACCATGACGTTGTCGTTGACGAAGTCGCCGACCGCCTTGGCCTCCTTGATCGCCGACTTGTAGGACTCGAGGACCCACTCCATGTCGGAGACCTTCTGCACGCTGAAGCCGAGGACGCCGAGGCCCTTCTTGCCGGCCATGGCGTACGAGGAGGGGGACCCGGCCGCGTACCACATGGCGGGGTGGGACTTGCCGTACGGCTTGGGGAGGACCTTGCGGGGCGGCAGCGACCAGTGCTTGCCCTGGAAGCCGACGTACTCCTCCTGGAGCCACATCTTGGGGAACTCGGCGATCGTCTCCTCCCAGATCTCCTTCGTGTGGTTCATGTCGGTGATGCCCGGCATGAACCCGAGGATCTCGTGGGAGCCGGCGCCGCGCCCGGAGCCGAACTCGAAGCGTCCGCCGGAGAGGTGGTCGAGCATGGCGACCTTCTCGGCCACCTTCACCGGGTGGTTGACGGGGGCGAGGGGGTTGAAGATGCCCGAGCCGAGGTGGATGCGTTCGGTGGCGTGGGCGAGGTAGCCGAGGTAGACGTCGTTGGCCGAGATGTGCGAGTACTCGTCCAGGAAGTGGTGCTCGGAGGCCCAGGCGTACTTGAACCCGGACTTGTCCGCCTGGATGACGTACTCGGTCTCCTCCATGAGGGCCTTGTGCTCGGCTTCGGGATCGGTCTCGGCGCGCTTGCCGACGTATCCCTGTACGAAGATCCCGAATTCCAAGGGGGTTCACCGTCCTCGTGAGTTTCTGACGAGTCGTCAGATTCGTGATGTGCCCGACTGTCGCACCGAGCGACAGGTGCGTCAATACCTGACGTGGCGTCAGAAGAGGCTCACGCCCGCCAGCCACCCGCCGTCGATCACGAACGGCTGGCCGGTGATGTACGCCGACTCCGCGCCGGTCAGGAAGAGCGCCAGGGCCGCCACCTCCTCCGGGCGCCCGATCCGCCCGAGCGGCACGAGCTTGCGGTACAGCTCGGCCGTGGCCGCCGGGTCGACGCCCTCAGGGTTGCTCATCGGGGTGTCGATGGCGCCGGGGCAGACCGCATTCACCCGGATCCCCTTCGCGGCGAGTTCGAGGGCCGCGACCCGGGTGAGGCCGAGAACCGCGTGCTTGCTCGCCGCGTACGCCCCGACCCCCGCCATGCCGGTGACACCGGTGTACGAGGCGGTGTTGACGATCGTGCCGCCGCCGGCCGCCGCGATCTCGGGCGCGACCGCGCGGATGCCGAGGAAGCAGCCGGTCTGGTTGACCGAGACGATCGCCTGGAACTCCTCCAGGGGCGTGGAGAGCAGCTCGTTGAAGCGGAGGATCCCGGCGTTGTTGACGAGCCCGTCGACCTTCCCGAACCGCTCCTTCGCCGCGGCCACCGCCGCCGCCCACTCCTCCTCGCTCGTCACGTCCAGATGGACGTACGCCGCCCGCTCCTCCCCCAGCTCCTTCGCGAGCGCCTCCCCCGCGCCGTCGAGGACGTCCGCGAGGACCACCTTCGCCCCCTCGGCCGCGAAGAGCCGCGCCTCCTGCTCACCCTGCCCGCGCGCCGCGCCGGTGACGAGGACGACCCGCCCGTCGAGCTTGCCCATGTCCGTACCCCTCTTCATTGGAGGTGGGGGGCGACCTCCGTGCCGAAGGCCGCCATCTGATCGATGAGTTCGGCACGGCTCCGCGACCGGAACCGCACCTGGATCTGGTGCACGCCCATCTCCCCGTACGCCCGCAGCGACTCGGCGAGCTCCTCGGGGCCGCCGCTGAGCGTCCGGCGGCCGACCTCCCAGCCGGGCGTGCCGACGTACAGGGCCTCGGTGATGGCGCCGACCGTGACCGGCTCCGCGATCCCGGCCTCGGCGCGCAGCCGCAGCAGCTTCCGGATCTGCGCGGCGAGCCTGTCCCGCGGGTCGCCCTGCGGCAGCCAGCCGTCCCCCTTCAGCGCGGCCCTGCGCACCGCCGCCGGCGACGAGCCGCCGACCCACAACGGCACCCGCTCCTGCGCGGGCCGGGGCAGCTGGCCGAGGTCCTTGAAGGCGAACCGCTCCCCCAGGTGCTCGGGAAACTCCTCCGGCCCCAGCGCCGCCCGCAGCGCGTCCACGGTCTCGTCGAGCACCGCCCCCCTGCGCGCGAAGTCCACCCCCAGCACCTCGAACTCCTCCTGCACGTGCCCGGCCCCCACCCCGAGGATCAGCCGCCCCCCGGAGAGGTGGTCGAGCGTCGCGTACGCCTTCGCCGTGACCAGCGGATGCCTCAGCCCCACGACCGCCACGTGCGACAGCAGCCGCACCCGCTCGGTCGCGGCCGCGAGGAAGGAAAGCGTGGCCACCGGGTCGTACCAGACGGTGCTCATCCCCGCCGCCAGCCGCCGCGGGATGGCGACGTGATCACAGCTCGCGAGGTAGTCGAAGCCGTGAGCGTCCCCGGCCCGCGCGATCGCGAGCAGATCGGCGGGCCCGGCGTCCGCCTCCCAGGGTTCGGCGTAGAGGGCGGACTGCGACTGGACCGGCAGCTGCATTCCGTAGACCACCATGAGAAACCCCCTGGACTGACGATCCGTCAGATATCGAAGGGGCCCATAGTCGCCACCCATGCGCCATCAGGCAAGAGTCGCGAAAGCCTTGTGGATGCCATACGATTCTTTGTACATAACCAACATCGCGGGCGAGGAGGCACGGCATGGCCGTGACCCAGATCGACATAGACGATGACGCGCTGCAACGCGCCATGGCCCTGTCCAAGGCCAGGACCAAGAAGGAGGCCGTCAACCTGGCCCTCCGGTTCTACGCGGACCGGCAGGAACGCGCCGCACGCATCGGCCGCCACTTCGAGCGCGCCCGCCAGTGGGGAGCGGTCGAGGACGCCGCGAAGCGCCACCAGGCCGAGAAGGAAGGTCGGTGATCTACCTTCTCGACACCTCCGGACTCGTCCGGCTCCTCGCCGACCCCGAGCTCCAGTCGGCCTGGTACGACGCCATCGACGCCGAGGCCATCGCCTCCTGCTACCCGCAGCGCGCCGAGTTCCTCTACAGCGCGCGGGACGGTCGCGAGTACGACGAGATCGCCGAGATGTTCACCGACCTCTACCCCGACGTGGCGGTACCCAAGAACGCGGGACGCTGGATCTCCTCCGTACAGCACCGCATGGCGAAAGCCGGGGAGCACCGGAGCGCCTCGGCGGTCGACCTGATCATCGCGGCCACCGCCGCCCACCACGGACTGACCGTCCTCCACGACGACGGCGACTACCGCACCCTCGCACGGCACGCGGCCGACCTGAGCGAGCACAGCGTCCACGACGTCCGGTAGGGCCGAGAGGGCCGGTCGGGCCGGTGGGGCCGTAAGGACCCCCGGCCCTACCGGGCGCGGCCGGCGGGGGCCGTTACGCGACGCCCTGCGTCACGGCCGCCACAGGCCCTCCGGGCTCAGGCTCAGGAGGTCGATGGCGTTGCCGCGGACGATGCGGTCGACGACGTCGGGGGCGAGGTGGCTCATCTGGGCCTCGCCGACTTCCTTGGACTTGGGCCAGGTGGAGTCGGAGTGGGGGTAGTCGGTCTCGTAGAGGACGTTGGCGGCGCCGATGGAGTCGAGGTTCCTCAGGCCGAAGGCGTCGTCGAAGAAGCAGCCGAAGACGTGCTCGGCGAAGAGCTCGGACGGCGGGCGGGTGACCTTGTCGGCGACGCCGCCCCAGGCCCTGTTCTCCTCCCAGACGACGTTCGCGCGCTCCAGGATGTACGGGATCCAGCCGATCTGGCCCTCCGCGTACATGATCCTCAGGTTCGGGAAGCGCTCGAACTTGCCGCTCATCAGCCAGTCGACCATCGAGAAGCAGCAGTTGGCGAAGGTGATGGTGGAGCCGACCGCCGGCGGGGCGTCCGCCGAGGTGGACGGCATCCGGCTCGACGAGCCGATGTGCATCGCGATGACCGTGCCGGTCTCGTCGCACGCCCGGAAGAAGGGGTCCCAGTGGTCGGTGTGCACCGAGGGGAGCCCGAGGTGCGGCGGGATCTCCGAGAAGGCCACCGCCCGCACCCCGCGCGCCGCGTTCCTGCGGACCTCGGCGGCGGCGAGCTCCGGGTCCCAGAGCGGGATCAGCGTGAGCGGGATCAGCCGCCCGTGCGCCTCGGGCCCGCACCACTCCTCGACCATCCAGTCGTTGTACGCGCGGACGCAGAGGAGGCCGAGCTCGCGGTCGCTCGCCTCGGTGAAGGTCTGCCCGCAGAAGCGCGGGAAGGTCGGGAAGCAGAGTGCGGACTGGACGTGGTTGACGTCCATGTCGGCCAGCCGGTCGGACACCGAGAACGATCCGGGCCGCATCTGCTCGTACGTGATGACTTCGAGCCGTATCTCGTCGCGGTCGTAGCCGACGGCGGTGTCGAGCCGGGTGAGGGGCCGGTGCAGGTCCTCGTACACCCACCAGTCGCCGATCGGCCCGTCGTCGCCCTTCGCCCCCATCACCGGGGCGAACTTCCCGCCGAGGAACGTCATTTCCTTCAGCGGCGCGCGGACGATCCGGGGCCCGGTGCCGTGGTACCGCGACGGGAGCCGGTCCCGCCAGACGTGCGGGGGCTCCACGGTGTGGTCGTCCACCGAGATGATCTTCGGGAAGGTCTCCATGGCTTTCACGGTAGCGCTGATCTGACGACCCGTCAGCTAGTGCGGCCCAGAACGGCCCGGGTTACGGCCCCGCAACGGCTGACCCGATGCTGACGGACCCCCTCCGTACAAGGCAGACTGTCCTGGGCGATACCAGCGGTAGGGGCAGGGGGAGCGATGGACCGTGAGAACGGGCCGCGAGTTCCGGAACAGCGGGCTCCGAGGACGGACGCGGCGACCCCGGCGGGTGACGACACCCGCCCGGGCACCTTCGCGAGCACGGACGCCGTCACGGAACCGAGCACGGACGCCGTCACGGAACCGCAGAACGCCGGGCCGCAGGACGTGCCGGGCACCGGACCGCAGGACGTGCCTGGCACGGAGGTCTCCGGCGCGTCCGGCCCCTCCGGCTCCGGCGCCGCCGCCGGGTCGCTTCGGTTCGGGGTGCTCGGGCCCGTGCGGGCCTGGCGGGACGGGGAGGCGGTGCCGACCGGCTCGCCACAGCAGCGGGCACTGCTCGCGGCGCTGCTGCTGCGCGGCGGCCGGACGGCGACCGCGCACGAGCTGATCGACGCGCTGTGGGGCGAGGAGCCCCCCTCGCAGGCCCTCGCGGCGGTACGCACGTACGCCTCGCGACTGCGGAAGGCCCTCGACCCGAAGGTCCTGGTCAGCGAGTCGGGCGGGTACGCACTGCGGACCTCCGCCGACGCGCTCGACGTCACCGTCGCACAGGAGCTCGCCGCCGAGGCGGAGAAACTGCGGGCCGGCGGGGACCGGGCGGGCGCGCGGGAGCGGCTCGCCGAGGCGCTGGACCTGTGGGACGGCGAGGTACTGGCCTCCGTGCCGGGGCCGTACGCCGAGACACAGCGGACCCGCCTCGAGGAATGGCGGCTGACGCTCCTCGAAACCCGCCTGGACATCGACCTGGAGATCGGCGCGCACGCCGAAGCCGTCTCCGAGCTGACCGCGCTCACCGCCGCGCACCCGCTGCGGGAGCGCCTGCGCGAACTGCTGATGCTCGCCCTGTACCGCAGCGGCCGGCAGGCGGAAGCCCTCGCGGTCTACGCGGACACCCGCCGGCTCCTCGCCGACGAACTCGGCGTCGACCCCACCCCCGAGCTCTCCCGGCTCCAGCAGCGCATCCTCCAGGCCGACGCCGAGCTGGCCCGCCCCGTCGAGGAGCCCGCCCCGGCCGCGGCCCCCGTCGCCCGGCCCGCCCAGCTCCCGGCCACCGTCCCCGACTTCACCGGCCGCGCCTCCTTCGTACGGGAACTCGGCGCCCGGCTCGCCACCGCCGAGGGCCACGTCATGGCGGTCTCGGCGCTCGCGGGCATCGGCGGCGTCGGCAAGACCACGCTCGCCGTGCACGTCGCCCACGAGGCCCGCCCGCACTTCCCCGACGGCCAGCTGTACGTCGACCTCCAAGGCGCCGGGAACCGCGCCGCCGCCCCCGAGACGGTCCTCGGCTCCTTCCTCCGCGCCCTCGGCACCGCCGACTCGGCCATCCCCGACTCGCTCGACGACCGCGCCGCGCTCTACCGCTCGACGCTCGACGGCCGCCGGGTCCTCGTCCTCCTCGACAACGCCCGGGACGCCGCCCAGATCCGCCCCCTCCTGCCCGGCACAGCGGGCTGCGCGGCCCTCGTCACCAGTCGCATCCGCATGGTCGACCTGGCCGGCGCGCACCTCGTCGACCTCGACGTGATGTCCCCCGAGGAGGCGCTCCAGCTGTTCACCAGGATCGTCGGCGAGGAGCGGGTCCAGTCGGAGCGCGAGGCGGCCCTCGACGTCGTCGCCGCCTGCGGCTTCCTGCCGCTCGCGATCCGCATCGCCGCGTCACGCCTGGCGGCCCGCCGCACCTGGACCGTGTCCGTCCTCGCCGCCAAACTCGCCGACGAGCGGCGGCGCCTCGACGAACTCCAGGCGGGCGACCTCGCCGTCAAGGCCACCTTCGAACTCGGCTACGGCCAGCTCGAACCGGCCCAGGCCCGCGCCTTCCGGCTGCTCGGCCTCGCCGACGGGCCCGACATCTCCCTCGCCGCCGCCGCGGCCGTCCTCGACCTGCCCGTCTGGGACACCGAGGACCTCCTCGAAGCGCTCGTCGACACCTCGCTCCTCGAATCGGCCGCGCCCGGCCGCTACCGCTACCACGACCTCGTCCGCCTCTACGCGCGTGCGTGCGCCGACCGCGACGAACAGCCCCCGTCCGAGAAGGAGGCCGCCCTCTCCCGCCTCCTCGACTTCTACCTCTCCACCACCGCCCGCGTGTACGCCATCGAGCGCCCCGGCGACCGCCTCGTCGACCACCTCGAACCCACCACCCACGACGGCCTCACCTTCACCGAACGCCACGCCGCCCAGGACTGGCTCTACGCCGAAGCCAACTCCCTCCTCGCCACCGTCCGCCAATCCGCCTCCTCCCCCACCACCCTCCGCCGCGGCGTCGACCTCCTCTGGGCCTCCCTCGACCTCGCCGAATCCGGCGCCAACTCCAAGGAGTACGAGGCCGTCGCCACCGTCCTGCGCGAGGCCGCGCACAAGACGGGCGACGTACGGGCGGAGGGCCGGGCGGCCAACACGCTGGCGTACGTCCACCACTACCAGGGCCGGTTCGAGCAGGCGGACAAGGAAGCCGACGTGGTGATCGGCATGGCACGGTCCGTGGAGGACCCGCTTCCGATCTGCTGGGCCCTGAACGCGAGGGGCGCCATCGCCCACTACCAGGCCCGTTACGAGGACGCGGCCGACCATCTCACCCTGGCCATCGCCGGTTTCCGGGCCGCCGAGGACCGGGCGGGCGAGGCCGCCGCGCTGTGCAACCTGTCCCGTATCCACCTGGCGGCGGGCCGCAGGGCGGACGCCGTCCGCATGGCCCAGCAGGGCGCGGACATGTACGACGAGATGGGTCACGCCCTGAAGGGGGCCAACGGGCGGTACGCCCTGGGGCTCGCCCTCACCGAGAGCGGCGAGCTGGCCGCCGCCGGGGAGCAACTGCGCGGCGCGCTCAGCGTGTTCGTGGACAGCCGCCAGCGGCTGTGGGAGGGCATGACGCTGTTCCGCATCGCCGAGGTCGACATCGCCGCCCTGCGGTACGGCGAGGCCGCCGCCGGCGCGGAGAAGGCCCTCACCGTCCTGCGGGGCATCGGCGGCGACTGGCGGCGCGGCAACGTCCTCACCGTCCTCGGCCGGGCCCTGCACGGCATCGGCCAGTCCGGACGCGCCCAGGTCTGCTGGCGGGAAGCCCTCGACATCTACGAGGAGTTGTCGGCGCCGGAAGCAACCGAGGTCAGAGCACTCCTGGGCCCCCTGGCCACCGCCTGAGCCGCGGGGCCCCGAGCGGCGTTCATCATTCGTTTATCGCCCCCCGGCAGAGTTGCCCTCAACGATCCGTCGCGTCGGGGGGCAGACGGGTCGCCGGTGAGGTCCTCACCCGTACGCACTAGGGTGAACGACCCCGAGGAGCCCGTCCGACCGTCCACGGGGGAACAGCCGGACGGGCTCCACCCACCAGCAACCCGCAGCACCCATCAGGAGGGGAACGCCATGGGCGACATCGACGCCACCAAGCCGGTCAACGAGCCGGACAACCTGCACATCACCGGCACCGAGACCGGCCAGATCGGCACGAAGAACCTGCACATCACCTCCGAGCCGGCCGACGCGATCGCCGACAAGGTCCTCGGCGACGGCGCCTCCACCGACAACCTGCACATCACGTCGGAGCCCATCAACTAGACCATTCCCGACGGGGAGAACGGCCGCGGCGGCGCCATCGGGGGAGCTGCCGGGGCCGGCCGGGAAGGTCCGGTCGACGGGGGAGCGCGCGGGCTCGGGGGACGCACGACGGAACCAGGGGGGATTCGTCGGGGCAGGGCTCGCGCGAGGAGATCGGACCACCGCGAAGGGGGCCGGGCGGATGCCCGGCCCCCTTCGTGTGCGGTCAGGCGCCTTCGGCGCACCCGGGGGCGGGTGGGGGGACGGCGGCGTGGGTGACGTGGGAGGCCCAGCGGGCGAGGGCGGAGTCGGGTTCTTGTTTGGCGTAGCGGGTGTAGCCGTCGCCGTAGGTGGGGTCGGGGGTGTAGCCGACGATGTAGGTGAGGCCGGGGTGGAGGACGGGGTAGAGGGGGTCGTGGCTGGTGTAGCGGCCGTGGGGGTCGCGGCCGACGCCCTGGGCGAGGGTGAGGGTGGCGGGGACCTGGCCCTTGAGGGCGCGGAGGACGCGGAGGTGGACGCGTTGGATGCCGCCGGGGCCGCCGTCGGTGTCGGGGTCGTAGCCGACGGTCTCCTCGACGGTGGCGTAGGCGAGGTGGCTCATGGCGGCGGGGACGTACTCGTCGTGGGAGAGGTCGGGGAGGCAGAGGGCGTGGACGGGGGTCCGCTCGGTGGTGAGGGCCTCGGTGGCGGCCCAGCCGGTGGCGCCGAGGACGAGGGCGGCGGCGAGGGCGAGGCCGGCGGTGCGCATCGGCTTCATGGTTGTTTCCACAGCTTCCGGTAGTTCGCCTCGTCGCGGGCCGTGGGCTCGGTCGGCGGGTTGTCGGGGACTTTCGTCCACATCACGGAGGCCCAGGTGTCGGGCTTGTGGCAGAGCCCGAGGGCGTGGCCGAGTTCGTGGACGGCGACGTGGCGGCGGGAGTCGCGGTCCTTGTAGCGGCCGTCGAGGTAGTAGGAGTTGAGGTAGATGTAGTCGACGCCCGGTTTGCCCTGCCAGTAGCCGCCGTGGCCGTCGGCTTTGGAGTAGTCGCGCCATTCGAGGTCGTTGACGTTGCCGGCGCCGTCGGGGGCGATCTTCACGAGGCCGAGCGACCAGACGCGGTGGGCCCAGGTCAGCGGGTCGTTGTACTTGCTGTCGTCCTCCCAGCGGAGCTCTTTGCCGTCGACGCTGGAGTCGCCGCGGGTCTCGGATTCGCCGGAGACGCAGGGCGCGGGGTCGACGGCCGCGGCGTGCGCGCCGTGCGGGCTGAGGAGGAGGCCGGAGGCGAGGGTCGTGGCCGCGGCGAGGGAGGCCGCTGCTTTCATGGCGTGCTCCTCGCGCGATCCCGGACCCGGATCTCGGAGCGTATCCGCAGGTCCGGGGCCGGGTGGGCGCGATACGCCCGGCGTCACCCGGCCGGCCGAGCGCACGGCGGGGGCGCGGGCGTGGTGCCGGGGTCAGCGGGCGTACGAGCCGAGGCCGATGAGGCAGTAGACGTATTCGCTGATGGTGGTGCCGTTCATGGTGTAGCGGTGGGAGAAGGCGTACTGGGTTTTGGGGTTGGAGTTGCAGTTGTTCATGTCGGAGGTGAAGGGGAAGGTCTGGATGACCTTGTAGTGGGCGTCGGAGGCGGAGCAGGGGACTTCCTCGACGTCGTCGACGCTCTGGGCGGTGGTGGAGTCGGGGAGGGAGCCGTTGAGGCAGGTGCCCTTCTCGAAGGGGTCGGGCTGTTCCTCGGTGGGGCTCGCGGTGGCCGTGGGGTCGAGGCCGAGGCTGGGGAGGGGCGAGTAGGAGAAGGTGGGGACGGGGCCGGGGCCTCTGGAGCCGGGTGACTCGTCCTTGTCACCGAAGAGGTACGAGCCGCCGACGAGCGCGCCGATGACGAGGAGCGGAACGAGGCAGCCGAGGAGGCCGGACTTCTTCTGCTGGGGGGCGCCGGTGACGGTGATGCGGAGGAGGACGGGGCTGCCGCCGATCACGGTGGGGATGACGTCGCCGTTCCGGCAGGGCGGGACGGTGATGTGGGCGGGGCCGGTGGGGAGCTGGAGGGTGAGCGTGACGCCCCGCGCGGCCTGTTGTGGGGTGAGGCTGAGGGGGAGCTGGGGTGGCTGTGGCGTGGACACGGGCTGCTCCAGGAGGGGAGGAGGGGTGCGCTGCTGATCGCCGCAGGACGGCACGTATGACGTGTACATGGGGATGCTTGGTTGCAGCCGTCCCCCGTACCCCCGCGCCTCACCCCGCCGCCCGCGCCCGCAGCTCCCCCTTCACCACCTTGCCGCTCGCGTTCCTGGGCAGCTCCGTCACGAACTCGACCTGCCTCGGGACCTTGTAGTTGGCCATCTCGCGCCGCGACCAGGCGATGAGGTCGTCGGCGGTGACGCGGGCGCCGGGGCGGCGGACGGCGAAGGCCTTGCCGACTTCGCCGAGGCGGGGGTCGGGGATGCCGATGACGGCGACGTCGGCGATGTCGGGGTGGAGGCCGAGGAGTTGCTCGATCTCGGCGGGGTAGGCGTTGAAGCCGCCGACGATGAACATGTCCTTCAGGCGGTCGGTGATGCGGAGGTTGCCGGCCTCGTCGAGGACGCCGATGTCGCCGGTGTGGAGCCAGCCTTCGGGGTCGACGGCCGCCGCCGTCGCCTCCTCGTCCTCGAAGTAGCCGCTCATGACGTTGTGGCCGCGGACGAGCACCTCGCCGTTCCCGGAGAGGCGGACCTCGGTGCCGGGGACGGGGCGGCCGGAGGTGGTGGCGATGGTCTCGTCGCCGTCGTCGCGCCGGCACATGGTGACGATGCCGCTCGCCTCGGAGAGGCCGTACGCGGTGAGGACGGTGCCGACGCCGAGGTCGGTGCGGAGGCGCTCGACGAGTCTGAGCGGCACCACCGCGGCGCCGGTGACGACCAGGCGGAGGCTGGAGAGGTCGTGGGCGCCCCGGGCCGGGTGGTCGAGGAGGGACTGGTGGAGGGTGGGCGGGCCGGGGAGGACGGTGACGCGTTCGGCGGCGATGTTGGCGAGGACGGTGTCGACGGTGAAGACGGACTGGGGGACGATCACCGCGCCGCGCATGAGGCAGGCGAGGATGCCGGCCTTGTAGCCGAAGGTGTGGAAGAAGGGGTTGACCACGAGGTAGCGGTCGCCTTCGCGGAGGCCGGCGATGTCGGACCAGACGGCGTAGCAGCGCAGGGACTGGGCGTGGCTGATGACGGCGCCCTTGGGGCGGCCGGTGGTGCCCGAGGTGTAGACGATGTCGGAGGGGGCGTCGGGGTCGATCGCGTCGGCGCGGGCGCGGACCCGGGCGGCGGGGACGCGGTCGCCTTCGGCGAGGAAGGCCTTCCAGGTGGTCCAGTCGGCCTCGTCGGGGGCGGTGTCGCCGAGGACGACGACCTTCTCCAGGTGCGGGAGTTCGACGCCTGAGCGGCGCAGCGAGGCGACGTAGGAGGTGCCGAGGAAGGTGCCGGTGACGAAGAGGAGGCGGGCGCGGGAGCGCTGGAGGACGTCGGCGGCCTCGGTGCCCTTGAAGCGGGTGTTGAGGGGGACGAGGACGGCGCCGGCGGTGACGGCGCCGAGGGCGGAGACGATCCAGTCGAGGGTGTTGGGGGCCCAGATCGCGACGCGGTCGCCGGCCCGTATGCCGGTGGCGAGGCAGGCGGCGGCGGCCCGTTCGACGCGTTCGCCGAGTTCGGCGTAGCTGACGCGGGCGCGGCCGTCGACGACGGCCTCGCGTTCCCCGTACCGTTCGGCCGCCGCCCGTACGAGACCGGGGATCGTGCCCCACTCCAGGTCGCCGCGCATGTCCATACCCAACCTCCCTGTAGCTGACTATCCGTCAGATTAGTTGTAGCCTGACGCGCTGTCAGCAGTGCTGCCCCATGAGGAGGTTCGGTGCTCAAGGACGCCACGGCGATCGTCGGAATCGGTCAGACCGCCTTCGCCAAACACCTGCCCGAGACCGAGAAGGCCCTCGCCTGCCGGGCGATCCTCGCCGCCCTCGACGACGCCGGGATCGACCCGTCCGAGGTCGACGGCTTCGCCTCCTACACGATGGAGGAGACCGACGAGGTCGAGGTCGCCAAGGCCATCGGCGCCGGCGACGTCACGTTCTTCTCCAAGGTCGGCTACGGCGGCGGCGGCTCCTGCGCCACCGTCGGCCACCTCGCCGCCGCCGTCGCCACCGGGCAGGCGAGCGTCGGCGTCGCCTGGCGGTCCAGGAAACGGGGCTCGGGCCCCCGCCCCTGGAAGAACACCGCCGTCCAGCTGCCCACCCCCGGCCAGTGGACCCGCCCCTACGGCCTGCTCCGCCCCGCCGACGAGATCGGCATGCTCGCCCGCCGCTACATGCACGAGTACGGCGCCACCCGCGACCACCTGTTCAACGTCGCCCTCGCCTGCCGCAACCGCGCCAACCAGAACCCCGCCGCGATCATGTACGAGCGCCCGCTCACCCGCGAGATGTACATGACGGCCCGCTGGATCAGCGAACCCCTCTGCCTCTTCGACAACTGCCTGGAGACCGACGGGGCCCTCGCCTGCGTCATCGTCTCCGCCGAGCGGGCCCGCGACTGCCGGCAGAAGCCCGTGTACGTCCACTCCGCCGCCCAGGGCCTGCCCGCCCAGCACCACGGCATGGTCAACTACTGGAACGACGACCCGCTCTCGGGCCCCGCCTGGACCGCCGCCCGGCACCTGTGGAAGCAGGCCGACTTCGGCCCCCAGGACGTCGACGTCGCCCAGATCTACGACGCCTTCACCCCCCTCGTCCCGCTCTCCCTGGAGGGCTACGGCTTCTGCGGGCGCGGCGAGGGCGCCGCGTTCACCGAGGGCGGCGCGCTGGAGATCGGCGGCCGGCTGCCGCTCAACACCGGCGGCGGCGGACTGAGCGAGGCGTACGTCCACGGCTTCAACCTCATCAACGAGGGCGTGAAGCAGCTCCGCGGCACCTCCACCGCCCAGGTCCCCGACGCCGCCACCTGCCTCGTCACGGCCGGCGAGGGCGTCCCCACTTCGGCCATCCTGCTTCGCGCCTGAGGAGTTGATCCCGACATGCTGACACCCGTCGCCGACGAGGACGGTGCCCCCTTCTGGGAGTACACCGCCCGGGGCGAGCTCCGCGTCCAGGCCTGCGCGGCCCCCGACTGCGGCGAGCTCCGCTTCCCGCCCCGCCCCTGCTGCCCGCACTGCCGCTCCTTCGACAGCGAGTGGCGCCTGATGTCCGGGCGCGGCCGGATCTGGTCGTACGTGCTCCCCCACCCGCCCCTGCTGCCCGAGTACGCCGCCGTGGCCCCGTACAACGCGGTGCTCGTCGAACTCGCCGAAGCCCCCCTGATCCGCCTCGTCGGCAACGTCGTCGCCGACCCCGACGCCCCGCTGAACTCGGTCGACCCGGCCCGGCTGCGCATCGGCGCCCCCGTCCGGGTCGCCTTCACCGAGATCGACGGCGTCACCGTCCCGCGCTGGCTCCTGGAGCGCGGATGAGCACCACCGGGGCCTCCCACGTCACGGTCGAGCGCGACAAGGAGACCGGCGTCGCCGTCGTCACCCTCGACCGGCCCGCGAAACACAACGCGATCACCCTCGACATGGCCCGCGAACTCGCCGCGATCTGGCGGGGGTTCCGGTACGAGGACGAGGTCCGCGCGATCGTCGTCACCGGCTCGGGCGGACGGGCCTTCTGCACCGGCATCGACCGGGAGGCCGCCGGGAACGTGCCGCAGCCCTCGTCCCCGTACACGATCGACGACCCCCTCCTCGCGATCGGACCCAAGGCGAACGACCTGTGGAAGCCGGTCATCGCGGCCGTCGAGGGCATGGCCTGCGGCGGGGCGTTCTATCTGATCGGCGAGGCGGAGTTCGTCGTCGCCGGCGAGGACGCGAGCTTCTTCGACCCGCACACCACCTACGGGATGGTCAGCGCCTTCGAGACCATCCACATGGCCCAGCGGATGCCCTACGGGGAGATCGCCCGGATGGCCCTCATGGGCAGCGCGGAACGGACCTCGGCCCGCCGGGCGTACGAGACCGGTCTCGTCTCCGAGCTCACCCCCACCGGCCAGGCCCTGGAAGCCGCCGTGCGGGCCGCCGGCGTCATCGCCACGCACCCCACCGAGGCCGTCCAGGGCACGGTCCGGGCCCTCTGGTCCGTCACCGAGGCCTCCCGCACCCCGGCCCTCGCGCACGCCCCGCACCTGGTGGCCCTCGGCAACCTGCCGGCGGACCGGCAGGCGGAGCTGTTCACCCGGCGGGGACCGGCGTTCAGGACGAGGTAGCCGTGGGGGTGCCGGGGGTGCCCGTAGGGGTCGCCCCCGGCACCTCGCGCAGGACGCTCGCCCAGCACTTCTTCACCCGGCCCACGGTCCCCGGGTGCGCCATCGCCACCTCGAAGGTCTTCGTGCGCCCGGTCGTCACCGTCGTCTCGGTCTGGTCCACCGTCTTGCGGTTCGCGTCCTCGAAGTACACGACGACGCGGAAGGTCTTCTCCGTCCAGTCGTCCGAGGTGATCTTCACCGTGGCCGTGGTGTCCGCCTTGCGGGCCGGCTTGCCCTTGCGCTTCTTCTGCGCGGGCTTCACGCAGTCGACGACCTCCACGACCGCGTCCGACGTCGGAGTCGCGGACGGCGACGGGTCGTAGCTGTACTCCGGGGTGGCACCGCCCGAGCCGCTGTAGTCGTCGTTGCTCTTCTCGTCGCTCGAGCAGCCGCCGCCCGAGTCGTCGTCGGAGTCCGAGTGGCTGCGGCTCTTGCCGCTCTTCCCGCTCTTGCCGCCGCTGCCGTGGCCGCCGCCCTTGCCGGTGTGGAAACCGGTCAGCGCGAGCACCACCACCGTGAGCGTCGCCGCGAGCTTCAGGCGTGTCCGTACCATCCCGAAAACCGTCCCGTCTGTCGTGTCCGCGCCACCCTAGGGGATGCCCCGGTGCCGCGTGGCGGGCCCCCCGCACCCGGCGTAGCGTCGGGAACGAGAGCCGAACCGTCAAGGAGGCCGCATCGATGATCCGCAACGTCGTCGGCTCGGTCCTGGCTCTCGCCGGAGCGACGGCCGCCGTCTCGAGCCCCTTCCGTGCCTGGTACGACGGCCGTCACGGTCGCGACTACGCGATCGACGAGCTCTTCACCGGCATCACCGACGCCAAGTCCGACGTCCTCGGCTCGATCCTGCTGCCCTTCGCCTTCGCCGCCCTGCTCACGCTCGTCGGCGTCATCCTGCGCTCCCGGCCGCTCGTCGCCCTCGCCGGACTCGTCGTCCTCGGCTTCACGGTCTTCTGGATGGTCAGGGTCGGCCAGGCCGAGGGCAGCCTCGTCGTCTCCGGCGACGGCCGCGGCCTCGGCGACGGCGTCGCGAACGCCTTCGGCGGCGGCGTCCTGCTCCTCCTCGGCGCGCTCGTCATGTCCGGCCGCAAGAGCCGCGCCCACCGGCTCGACCACCGGGACGGCACCGACCCGTCCTACCGCCCCACCCACCCCACGCTCGACGGCCCGCCGGTCCGGCCCCAGGCCCCGCAGGCCCCCGAGGCCCCGCAGGCCTCCACGCCGTACGCGGCGACCCGCACCTTCGACGTACCCACGCCCGACCCGGAACGCGAGAACCCGCCGCCCAAGGGCTAGCGGGTTCCCTGATCCACACCGGTTCCGGACCGGCACCCGGTCTAGCGGGCGGCGGCCCCCCGGCCGGTGGCCGTGCCCTTGACCGCGTCGAGCGCGTACACACAGCGGTCCTTGCTGCAGGCGTACACGACGCCGCCCCTGACCACCGGCGAGCCGGTGATCTCGCCGCCGGTGGCGAGCTTCCAGCGGAGCTGACCGCCCGTCGCGTCCAGGGTGTAGAGGACGTGGTCGGCGGAACCGAAGTGGATCCGGCCGTCGGCGACGACCGGGGCGCCGACGAGCTCGCCGCCCGCCGCGAACCGCCAGCGGGGCGTGCCGGTGACCGCGTCCAGCGTGTAGAGCGCGCTGCCGCTGCCGACGTGGACGTTCCCGTCGGCGACGAGGACCGGCTCGGCCGACTGGCGCGGCTCGGTCGCGATGCGCCAGCGGTCCTGGCCGGTGGTCGCGTCGAGCGCGTACACCGTGCCGAGGTGGTCGGAGAGGTACACCCCGCCACCGGTGACCGCCGGACCCGGCGCGAACGCGGGCGGCGACAGGAAGACGGCCGGCGCCTCGAAGTGCCAGCGGACGTGCCCGGCCGCGATGTCGATCGACAGGACCCGGGTCCCGGCCGACACGTACACACAGCCGTCCTCGGCCGGGGCGACCCGGACCGGCACGTTGGCGCAGGAGGCGGCGTCGCCGATCGGGTACGACCAGCGCTCCACGCCCGTCCGGGCGTCCAGCGCCTGGAGCCGGGCGTCCCGCCACACGTACACCGTGTCGCCGTGCACGGCCGGCCCCGCCTCCGGGGTCTCGAAGTCCGTCTGCGCGCCGGTGATCTCCCACAGCTTGGCGCCGTTGGAGGCCTCCCAGCCCTGCACGCCGCCACCGCGCGTACCCGTGACGACCGTGCCCCGGTCGACCTGCAGCGAGTACACCCAGGCGTCCGTGTGCAGCCGCCAGCGCTCACCGCCGTCGCCGGCGTCCAGCGCGTACAGCGTGGGGCCGTCCGAGGCGTGGATACGGCCCGAGGAGACGGCCATCGACCAGGCCACGTCCCGCGTCTTGAACTGGCGCCGGCCGCTCCCCGTGTCCAGGGCGTGCACCTCGAAGGAGGTCACGTACAGCAGGTCGCCCGCGACCACCGGGGTGCCCCACACGTCGTTCGACATGCGGAAGCGCCACGGCCGCCAGTGCCCGGGCTCCGGCGGCGGCTGCGGGGCCGTCTGGTCGGTGCCCTGCGCCGGGACGTTCACCGGACGCGAGCCGGGCGCCGGGCCCGGCTCGGCGCCGTGCGGGCCGCCGCCGGGCGGACGGATCCAGCCGGTCGCGGGGCCCGCGTCGGCGCTCCGGCCGACCGCGAGCGCGGCACGCGTGTCGGCGACCCGGGGACCCGGACCGATCGGCACCGTCCCGCCGCCGAGACGCACCGGGCCGCCCGCGCTCTCGGCGGGGCCCGCGTGCCGGCCGCCGCCGACGGGCTCGGGCTGCCGCCGGCCGCCCGGCGCGCGGTCCGGGAAGCGCGGGTCGGAGAAGCCCTCCGGCGGATCGGCGGGCACCGGCGGCACCGGCGTACGGCCGCCGCCCCTGCGCCGCTCGATCATGGCGGTCGCACTGTGCGGCAGCCACGCCGACGCCGTACCGCTGTCGTCGCTGCCCGGCCCGAAGAGATGCGGGGCCAGCTGCGCCTGGAGGTCGGCCGGGGAGGGGCGCCGGCTGACGTCCATCTGCATACAGGACTCGATGAGCGGCCGCAGCTCGTCCGGCAGGCCCGCCAGGTCCGGACCCTCACGGAGCAGCATGAACACGGTCTCCACCGGATTGGCGCCGTGGAACGGCGCGTGCCCGGTGGCCGCGAAGACCAGCATCGAACCGAGCGAGAACACGTCGCTCGCGCCGGTGACGCTGCGCGAGTCGCGGGCCTGCTCCGGCGACATGTAGGCGGGGGTTCCGACGGCGACGTTGGTCATCGTCAGCCGCGTGTTGGACACCCCCGACGCGATGCCGAAGTCGATCACCCGCGGGCCGTCCTCGACGACGAGGACGTTCGACGGCTTCAGGTCACGGTGGACCAGGCCCGCGCCGTGGATCGACTGCAGGGCCTCGGCGACCCCGGCCGCCAGCCAGCGCACCGCCTGGGCCGGCAGCGGCCCGCACTCGTTCACTATCTCTTCGAGGGAGGGCGCCGGCACATAGGCCGTCGCCAGCCACGGCACCGCCGCGCGCGGATCGGCGTCGACCACGGCCGCCGTGTAGAAGCCGGAGACCGCCCGCGCCGCCTCCACCTCCCGGGTGAACCGGACCCGGAACAGCTGGTCCTCCGCGAGCTCGGTGCGCACCGTCTTGATCGCCACGCGCCGCCCCGAAGCCGACCGCGCCAGATAGACCAGGCCCATACCGCCCGCGCCGAGCCGGCCCAGCACCTCGAAGGGCCCGATACGTCTCGGGTCGTGCTGCGTCAGCTGTTCCACTTGCCTGCCACCTCCCCGTACGGGCCATGAGGGTACGGCCCCGTCGCCCTGATTCTTCCTGTCCGAAGCCCTGGTTGCGAACCCGGGGGCGGCTCGGGGTGTCACACCTCATACCGGTGGCGCGGTGACCGGTGGTGTCAGGGGTTCTCGTGGGGGGATTCGGGTTCGGCGAGGACGGCGAAGCGGGCGCCTTGGTTGTCGTGGAGGACGGCGATGCGGCCGTGGGGGGTGTCGAAGGGAGGGGTGGCGATGCGGCCGCCGAGGCGTTCGGTGGTGGCGCAGGCCTCGTCGCAGTCGTGGACGGCGAAGTAGACGAGGACGTGGCCGGGCATTTCGGCGGGGAAGTCGTCGGGGATGACGGCGCGGCCGCCGAAGGCGGTGTCGTCGGAGCGGGAGCCGGGGGGCGACCAGATGCGGTAGTCGAAGGAGGCGTCGCGGCCTTCCTCGGCGGCGTCGGCCTGGCGGCCGAGGTAGCCGAAGACGGTGGCGTAGAAGGTGTCCACGGCGTCGGGGCGGCGGGTGTACACCTCCATCCAGCAGAAGGCGCCCGGTTCGTTGGTGACGGCGAAGCCGTCGTCGTCGCCGGACTGGCGGAGGCCGAAGACGGCGCCGCCGGGGTCGGCGGCGAGGGCGAGGACGCCGAAGGGTCCGACGGGGTAGGGCTCCATGACCATCTGGCCGCCGGCGGACTTGATGCGGGCGGCGAGGGTGCCGGCGTTCTCGGTGGCGAGGTAGAGGGTCCAGGTGGTGGGCATGCGGCCGTCCCGCTTGGGGACGAGTCCGGCGGCGCGGCGGCCGTCGAGGAGGGCCTCGTCGCGGTCGTCGTCGAAGGTCCAGCCGAAGAGCTCGCCGTAGAAGCGCTTGCCCGCTTCCAGGTCGGGGAGCTGTGCGTCCACCCAGCAGGGGGTGCCCTCAATGCGTACGGCCATGGTTCCACGCTAGGACGGTGGGGGCGGCCGCGCACGGCCCGAGCGGTCCGCGGGGGTCCCTAAGTGGCGATTTATCGGGCCTTTACGGCCCCGGGGCCCTTGGGGTGACTGGGTTGTCCACCGAAGTTGTCCACAGGCTGTTCATAAGCCTATTCGGGTGCGCGGCTCCCCGGGACCGCTCGAGAAAGCCCGCAAGCTGGCTTGAACCCGCCCCTGCGCCCCGGCCCCCGCACCCGCGCCGACCTCGCAGAACGCCGCCGGGAGGGGGCCGCACCCCATTTGCACTCGGCCGAATCGCGCGCCGATCGCCCCTCGGTAAGCTGACGGCATGACAGGACAAGTACGCACCGTCGACGGCCGCGTGGCCGGACGACGCGGCCAGGCGACGCGGCAGAAGCTGCTCGACTGCCTCGGTGAGATGCTCAGCTCCTCGCCCTACCGGGACGTCAAGGTCATCGATGTGGCCCGGAAGGCGGGTACTTCACCCGCGACGTTCTATCAGTACTTCCCGGACGTCGAGGGAGCGGTCCTCGAGATCGCGGAGGAAATGGCCAAGGAGGGCGCCGGGTTGACCGAGCTGGTCTCCGGCCGTTCCTGGGTCGGCAAGGCCGGCTGGCAGACCTCCGAGGAACTCGTCGAAGGCTTCCTGGACTTCTGGCGCAAGCACGACGCGATCCTGCGGGTCGTGGACCTCGGCGCGGCCGAGGGGGACAAGCGGTTCTACAAGATCCGCATGAAGATCCTGAACTCGGTCACCAACTCCCTCACGGACGCGGTGAAGGATCTCCAGGCCAAGAACAAGGTCGACAAGGACGTCAACCCCGCCGCCATGGCGGGCTCCCTGGTGGCGATGCTGGCCTCGGTCGCCGGCCACCAGAAGGGCTTCCAGACCTGGGGTGTGAAGCAGGCCGAACTCAAGCCGAACCTCGCCCTGTTGGTGCATCTGGGCATCACCGGCAAGAAGCCGACCAGATAGCCCGTCCACTCCTTCACCCGTCCTGTCGTCGACGCCGGCGACGGTCCGCCCCCACGGACCGTCGTCGGCGTCGCCGTGTTCCGGGCCGGGCCCGCTGCTACCTCCTGGTCAGCCGGAAGAGCCTGATCTCGCGGTCGATCCGCGCCTGGTAGGTGGCGTACGGCGGCCAGAACTTCAGCGCGGCCGCCCAGGCGGCGGCCCGGTCCTCCCCGCCGAGCAGCTCGGCCCGTACGGGGATGTCCTCGCCGCGCCAGTTCACCTGGACGTCCGGATGGGCGAGCAGGTTGGCGGTCCAGGCGGGGTGGCCGGGGCGGCCGAAGTTGGAGCCGATGAGCAGCCAGCGGCCGTCCGGCTCGGGCATGCAGGCGAGCGGGGTCACCCTGGGCTGCCCGCTCCTGGCGCCCCGGGCGGTGAGCACCACCCCGGGCAGCATGCGGGCGCTGAGCAGGACCTTGCCTCGGGTCAGCCGGTGCACGGTCCGGTCCATGGCCGGGATGACGTGCGGGGCGATCCTGGCGAAGGTCCTGGTCGAGGACACCTTCTGCATGAGCCTCACGCCGACGGGCATCAGGCCGCCACCTCTCCGAGGAGTCCGGTCCGTTCCGCGGCCCGGGCGCGCAGCCGCCTTGCGGGCCCGAAGAGCAGTTCGTCGGAGGCGGCGCGACGGAAGTAGAGCTGCGCCTCGTGCTGCCGGCCGCGCCCGGTGCCGTCGTGCAGCTGGACGCTCTCCCCGGCCGTGGCGCGCAGGGCCTCCAGCGCGTGGGCGAGGGCGAGCGGGCCGCCTTCCGCCTCGCGCGCGGCGCAGTACGTGAGGGAGCGGGCCGCCTCGATCCGCGCGTGGAGGTCGGCGAGCCGGTGCCCGGCGGGTGTGGCGCGGCCCGCGTGGGCGACCGTGCGGTCGAGGGCCTCCCGCGCGGCGCCGACCGCTTCGGCCGCCAGCATGACGGCTGCGGTACGGCCGGTGGCGGCGAGGGCGCCGAGGACGTCCGCGGGTTCCTCGCCGAGCAGCTCGGCCGCCGCGTCGCGGAACTGCACGGTGGCCTGGGCGCGGGTGGCGTCCAGGGCCGGCTGCCGGGTCCGGACGAGCCCGGGGACCTCGGCGGCGTGGGTACGGGGGTCGGCGGGCGCGTCGGTACGGACGCCGCCGGGCGCGGCGGTACGGGCCTCGGTACGTGCGTCACCGGCCGCGTCCGTACGTGCGCCGGCGCGCGCGTCGCCCCCCGCCTCCGTCCGCACCAGGAACAGCAGCGTGCGGCTGCGGGCGAAGCCCCCCGTGTGGGCGGCGACGATCAGCAGGCCGGCGCTGTGGCCGTCGACGACGTGGGCGGCCTCGCCGTACAGCCGCCAGCCGCCTTCCGGGGTGCGGGCGGCCTGGATGCCGCCGGCGCGGCCGCCGCCGGACCAGTCGTGCGCGGTGTTGTCGCCGGTGAGGCCGAGGGCGAGTGCGAGGGGGCCGGGGACGGCGAGGGCGCAGGTCAGGCTGCCGTCGGCGAGGCGGGGCAGGAGTTCGGCGCGCTGGGCGGGGGTGCCGAGGGCCGCGAGGAGCGGGGCGGCGAGGACGGTGGTGGCGAGCAGCGGGGAGGGGGCGAGGGCGCGGCCGGTCTCCTCGCAGGCGAGGGCGAGTTCGGCGAGGGCGGGGCCGCGTCCGGCTCCTCCGTACTCCTCGGGGACGGTGAGTCCGGCGAGGCGGAGGGTGCCGGACATCCGGGCCCACAGGGCGGTGTCGTAGCCCTCGGCGGTGGCGGTGGCCGCCCGGTTCTCCTCCGGTCCGGCCCGCTCGGCGAGCAGTTCCCGCAGGGCCCGGCGGGTCTCGCGCCGCTGTTCGGCGGTGGGCCCTTCGGCGAGGGGGGCCGGGGGCGGGTCCGCCGGCGGGGTGGTGAGCGGGTCCGCTGGCGCGGCGGTGAGCGCGGCGTGATCGGCGGCGTCCATGGAGCTCCCTCCGTATCTGACGGTGCGTCATGCTAGGGCGGTGCGGGCGCGGTTGCCCAGAGAGACACCGGTCCCGATTCAAAGAATCTGATGTACCGTCAGATTCATGCCCACCACACGCAGCGCCCGCCGCGTCGCCGCCGTCGGGGTCGCGCTCTCCGACTGTGGCCGTGTCGACGAGGCCACCCCTTACGCCCTGCACGCCCAGGCCGCCCGCCGCGCCCTCGCGGACAGCGGTCTCGACCGCTCGCTGATCGACGGCCTGGCCTCGGCGGGGCTCGGCACCCTCGCCCCGGTGGAGGTGGCCGAGTACCTGGGGCTGCGCCCCCGCTGGGTGGACTCGACCGCCGTCGGCGGCGCCACCTGGGAGGTCATGGCCGCGCACGCCGCCGACGCGATCGCCGCGGGCCACGCGAACGCCGTCCTGCTCGTGTACGGCTCCACCGCCCGCGCCGACATCCGGGCCCGGCGCCGCACCGCGAACCTGTCCTTCGGTTCGCGCGGCCCGCTCCAGTTCGAGGTCCCGTACGGGCACACCCTGATCGCCAAGTACGCGATGGCCGCCCGCCGTCACATGCACGAGTACGGCACGACCCTGGAGCAGCTCGCCGAGGTCGCCGTCCAGGCGCGCGCGAACGCGGCCCTCAACCAGGAGGCGATGTTCCGCGAGCCGGTCACCGTCGACGAGGTCCTCGGCGGCCCGATGATCGCGGACCCCTTCACCAAGCTGCACTGCTGCATCCGCAGCGACGGCGGCTGCGCGGTGCTCCTCGTCGCCGAGGAGTACGTCCAGGACTGCCGTACGGCCCCGGTCTGGGTGCTCGGCACCGGCGAACACGCCTCGCACACCACGATGTCCGAGTGGGAGGACTTCACGGTCTCCCCGGCGGCGGTCAGCGGCCGGCTGGCCTTCGAGCGGGCCGGGGTCTCCCCCGCCGACATCGACCTCGCCGAGGTCTACGACGCCTTCACCTACATGACCCTGGTGACCCTGGAGGACCTGGGCTTCTGCGCGAAGGGCGAGGGCGGCGCGTACTTCGCGGAGAAGGACCGGCTGCCGGTGAACACCGACGGCGGCGGCCTCTCGGCCTGCCACCCGGGGATGCGCGGCCTGTTCCTCCTCGTCGAGGCCGTACGGCAACTGCGCGGCGAGGCCCCGGGCCTCCAGGTGCGCCGCCCGGACGGCTCCTTGCCGGAGCTCGCGGTGGCCTCGGGGACGGGCGGGTGGTTCTGCTCCTCGGGGACGGTGATCCTCGGCCGCGGCTGACCCCCGGAGCGCCCCGCGCGAGAATCTATACAAGCGTCATAGACACGCGTGTAGGACATCCGTATAGTCATGTCTGCGGGCAGGGAGCACCCCGGCCCGCAGACACCCGACAAGGAGTCCTGCCATGACCGCGCACCAGATCTCCGCCCAGACCTCCGCCCGGACCGTCCTCATCTCCGGCGCCTCCATCGCCGGCCCCGCCCTCGCCCTCTGGCTGCACCGCTACGGCTTCGTCCCGACGGTCGTCGAGAAGGCCCCCGAGCTCCGCACCGGCGGCTACAAGGTGGACATCCGCGGCACCGCGATCGAGGTCTGCCGCCGGATGGGCATCCTGGACGAGATCCGCGCCAACTCCACGGACATGCGCGGCGGTTCGTACGTCGACGACGCCGGCCGCACCATCGGCGAGCTGCCCGCGGACATCTTCGGCGGGCGCGTCGAGGAGGACGACGAGATCATGCGCGGCGAGCTCGCCCGGATCATCCACGACCGGACCTCGCAGGACGTCGAGTACGTCTTCGGCGACTCCATCGCGGCCCTCGCCGAGGACGCCGACGGCGTCACCGTCACCTTCGAGAGCGGCACCGTCCGCCGCTTCGACCTGGTCGTCGGCGCCGACGGCCTCCACTCGAACACCCGGAGGCTCGCCTTCGGCCCCGAGGAGCGGTTCAAGCGCCACCTCGGCGCGTACATCTCCATCTTCACGGCCCCCAACCACCTGGGCCTGGACCGCTGGGAGACGTACCACGCGATCCCGAAGAAGCTGCTGTGCGTCTACAGCTCCTCCGGCGAGAGCGACGCGAAGAACCTGTTCATCTTCTCGGCGCCCGAGGAACTCCCGTACGACCTGCGGAGCGTCACCGACCAGAAGCGGCTGCTCGCCGACACGTTCGCGGGCGACGGCTGGGAGGTCCCGCGGCTCCTCGGGCACGCGGCCGACGCCGACGACTTCTACCTCGACTCCATGTCCCTGGTGGAGATGGACAGCTGGTCGAAGGGCCGGGTCGTGCTGCTCGGCGACGCCGCTCACTGCGCCTCCCCCGCCTCGGGTCAGGGCACCGGTCTCGCCCTGACCGGCGCCTACGTCCTCGCCGGCGAGCTCGCCAGGGCCCGGGGCGACCACACGGTGGCGTTCGCCCGCTACGAGGAGCGGATGCGGCCCGGCGTGGAGCAGAACCAGCGGCTCGCCGAGGGCTTCGTGAAGGAGATGACGGTCGGCTCGAAGTGGAAGATCGCCCTGCGGATGTTCATGGTGCGGACGCTGCCGAAGACCCCCTGGAAGAACCTCATCGCGAAGAAGATCCGCGACGGCATCCAGGCGGCGGCGAACGCGGTCCCGATCGAGGACTACGCCGCGCCGGGCACGACGGCGGCGGACCGGCGCCCTACCGTGGCCGCATGACCGACTTCCACCGTGCCCTCCACTCCCTCCGGGTCTGGGACACCGAGCTCCCCTCCTTCGACCCGGCGGGCGCCCCGCCCGAGCCCCTCGCCCTCTTCCACGACTGGTTCACCGAGGCGGTCGCGGCCGGCCAGACCGAGCCGCACACCCTCTCCCTCGCCACCGTGGACGGGACCGGCCGCCCCGACGTCCGTACGGTGATGCTGCACGACGCCGACGAACGCGGCTGGCACTTCGCCTCCCACGCCACCAGCGCCAAGGGCCGCCAGCTCGCCGCCCGCCCCGAGGCCGCGCTCGGCTTCTACTGGCCGGTCCAGGGCCGCCAGGTCCGCGTCCGCGGCCACGTCACCACCGGCACCCCCGAGGAAGCCCACGCCGACCTCCACGCCCGCACCACCGGCGCCCTCGCCTCCGCCCTGGTCGGCCGGCAGAGCGAAGTCCTCGACTCCCCCGCGGCCCTCGCCGAGGCCAGTGCCGCCGCCTGGCGCCGGGCCCAGGCCGAGCCCGACGCCCCCGCCCCCACCTGGACCCTCTACGTCGTCGAGCCCTCCGAGGTCGAGTTCTTCCAGGGCGACGAACAGCGCCGCCACCTCCGCCTCCGCTACCGCCGCGAGCCGGACGGCACCTGGACCCGCGAACTCCTCTGGCCCTGAGGCCTATTCGCCGCCGGAAGCGGCACCGGAGCCGTACATCTCCTCGACCTCCCGCGCGAAGTCCCGCAGCACGGCCCGCCGTTTGAGCTTGAGGGACGGGGTGAGGTGGCCGGAGGACTCGGAGAACTCGGTGGTGAGGACGCGGAAGGCGCGGATGGACTCGGCGCGGGAGACGAGGCGGTTGGCGTCGTCGACCGCGCGCTGGACCGCGGCCAGCAGGTCGGGGTCGCGGGCCAGTTCCCAGAGCGCCAGATGGTCCTTGTGGCGCATCCGGCGCCAGTGGACGAGGCCCTCGTGGTCGAGGGTGATCAGGGCGGTGACGTAGGGGCGGTCGTCGCCGAGGACGAGGCACTGGGCGACCAGCGGGTGGGCGCGCAGCCAGTCCTCCAGGGGCGCCGGGGCGACGTTCTTCCCGGCGGAGGTGATGATGATGTCCTTCTTGCGGCCGGTGATCCGCAGATAGCCGTCCTCGTCCAGCGAACCGAGGTCGCCGGTGGGGAACCAGCCGTCGTCGGTGTACGGCACGGCGACCCCGCGCTGGGCGTCCCAGTAGCCCGCGAAGACGTGACCGCCCTTGAGCCACACCTCGCCGTCGTCGGCGATCCGGACGGCCGTGCCGGGCAACGGCCAGCCGACGGTCCCGGTGCGCGGCCGCTGCGGCGGGGTCACCGTGGAGGCCGCGGTGGTCTCCGTCAGGCCGTACCCCTCGAAGACCTCGACGCCCGCGCCGGCGAAGAACTCGGCGAGCCGGGCGCCGAGCGGGGAGCCGCCGCAGATCACGTACTTCACCCGGCCGCCGAGCACGTTCCTGATCCGCCGGTAGACCAGCGGGTCGTACAGCGCCCGGGCGGCCCGCAGGGCGAGCGAGGGCGCCGCCTCCCGTCCGTACCGGCGGGCGATCCGCGCGGCCCGGTCGAAGGCGGCGGCCTTGCCGCCCCGTTCGGCGGTGGCGCGGGCGGTGTTGAAGACCTTCTCCAGGACGTACGGGATGGCCAGCAGGAACGTCGGCCGGAAGCCCGCCAGGTCGCCGAGGAGTTCCTCGCCCTCCACCGAGGGCGCGTGCCCGACCCGTACCCGGGCACGGACGCAGCCGACGGCGACCATCCGCCCGAAGACGTGCGAGAGCGGCAGGAAGAGCAGGGTGGCGGCGGGCTCCTTGCTCTCCGAGACGAAGACGGGGTGGAGCAGCCGGACCGCGTTGTCGACCTCGGCGAAGAAGTTGGCGTGGGTGAGGGCGCAGCCCTTGGGCCGTCCCGTGGTGCCCGAGGTGTAGATGAGGGTGGCGAGGGTCTCGGGGGTGAGCAGTCCCCGGCGGGCGGTGACGGCCTCGTCGGCGACCCTGCTCCCGGCCCTGCGGAGCAGGTCGACGGCGCCGGCGTCCAGCACCCACAGGTGGGCGAGCCCGGGGAGCTGGCGCCGTTCGGCGGAGACGAGCCGCGCCTGGTCGGAGTCCTCGACGACACAGGCGGCGGCGCCGGAGTCCTGGAGGATCCAGCGGGTCTGGAAGGCGGAGGACGTCGGGTAGACCGGGACGGTGACGAGTCCGGCGGCCCAGGCGGCGAAGTCGAGCAGCGTCCACGCGTAGGTGGTCCTGGCCATCAGCGCGAGCCGGTCGCCGGGCCGCAGGCCGTGGGCGATGAGTCCCTTGGCGACGGCGTGCACCTCGGCGGCGAAGCGCGAGGCGGTGACGTCGTACCAGGCGCCGTCCGCGTCCTTACGGGAGAAGAGCGGGACCTCGGGCTCCTGGCGGGCGTTGTCGTAGGGCAGGTCGGCGAGCGAGCCGCGCCGGACCACGGGCACGAGGGGCGGCAGGGAGACCTCCCGCACCCGCCCGTCCACCAGCGTCTTGTGCGGCTCGACGGGCTCGGTCCCGGCTGCGGCGGTGGCGACGGACACGTGCGGCTCCTCGGTTATCGCGATGAACTGAGGTCGTGCGTCGGTACGTTGCGCCCATACGGAGCTTTGTCGCGCCCTTACGGAGCTTTAACTAGCCGGTAACCTTACTGCGCGGTAAGCCTCAACGGGGAGACCACCGTTGACTTTTCATGAGGTTTCCCAGCCCCGCCCAGGCGAAGTTCATCAGCGTCGCCGCCGCCTCCCTCGCCGTCACCCCCGGCGTCTCGTTCGCCCAGCCCGCCAGCGACTCGGCCGACCCGACCAGCGCCTGCGCGAGCGCCTCCACATCCCGCCCGGTGATCTCGGCACCCCCCTGCGCCTCCCGGGCCGCCTCCCCGATCAGCCCCGCCACGAACGCGGCGATCTCGTCCCGCATCCGCGCCGCCTCCGTCGCGAACGGCTCCCCCTGCGTCCGCGCCTGCCGGCTGAGCACCACCCACGAGTCCGGGTTCTCCGCCGCGTACGTGAAGAACGCCAGCAGCCCCGCCCACAGCCGCTCGTCCGGCGGCACGCTCCGGTCCTCCACCCCCGCGGCCACCGCCGCGAGCAGCGCCCCCGCCTCCCGCCTGATGCAGGCGGTGAACAGCTCCTCCTTGGAGTTCAGATACAGGTACACCAGCGGCTTCGACACCCCCGCCAGCTCGGCGATCTCGTCCATGGACGCCGTCTGGTACCCGTGCCGCGCGAAGCTCCGTACGGCCGCGTCCAGCATCTGCCGCTCCCGCACGGCCCTCGGCAACCGCCGCGCCTTCGTCCCGTCGGCCATCGCGACCACATCCCCGCTTCCAAGATCCACCGGATGCCCCGCGAAAGCGTACGTGCCCCCTGCCCGGACGGGGGCAGGGGGCACGCGGACCTCGGGGGCCTGTCAGTTCAGGTCAGGCGGCGGCGGTGACCGCGACCTTCTCGTCGGTCTCGCCGATCTCGACCAGCTCGTCGATCGGGGACGCCGAGGCGTTCTCGTACGCCGTCAGGTCGAGGATCTTCTCGCGGGCGGAGACGATCACCGGGACCAGCGCCTGGCCGGCGACGTTGGTGGCGGTCCGCATCATGTCGAGGATCGGGTCGATCGCCATGAGCAGGCCGACGCCCTCCAGGGGCAGGCCCAGGGTGGAGAGGGTCAGGGTCAGCATGACCGTCGCGCCGGTCAGACCGGCGGTGGCCGCCGAGCCGATCACCGAGACGAAGGCGATCAGCAGGTAGTCGCCGATGCCCAGCTGCACGTCGAAGATCTGCGCGATGAAGATCGCGGCGAGCGCCGGGTAGATCGCCGCGCAGCCGTCCATCTTGGTCGTCGCGCCGAACGGCACGGCGAAGGAGGCGTACTCCTTCGGGACGCCGAGGCGCTCGGTGACCTTCTGGGTGACCGGCATCGTGCCGACCGAGGAGCGGGAGACGAACGCCAGCTGGATGGCCGGCCAGGCGCCCTTGAAGAAGTGCAGCGGGTTGACCTTGGCGACCGTGGCCAGCAGCAGCGGGTAGACGCCGAACAGGACCAGGGCGCAACCGACGTAGATGTCGGCGGTGAACGTCGCGTACTTGCCGATCAGGTCCCAGCCGTAGTCGGCGATGGCGAAGCCGATGAGGCCGACGGTGCCCAGCGGCGCGAGGCGGATGACCCACCACAGCGCCTTCTGAAGCAGCTCCAGGATCGACTCGGAGAGCGTCAGGATCGGCTTGGCCCGGTCACCGAGCTTCAGCGCGGCGATGCCGGCGACGGCCGCCATGAACACGATCTGCAGCACGTTCAGCTCGGTGAACGGCGTGATCACGTCCGTCGGGATGATCCCCGTCAGGAAGTCGATCCACGAGCCCTCGCGCTTCGGCAGCTTGCCGTCCTGCGGGGTCAGGCCGGTGCCCGAGCCCGGGTTCGTGATCAGACCGATCGCCAGGCCGATGCCCACCGCGATCAGCGAGGTGATCATGAACCACAGCAGCGTGCGGGTCGCGAGCCTCGCCGCGTTGTTCACCTTCCGCAGGTTCGTGATCGACACCAGGATCGCGAAGAACACGAGCGGCGCCACGGCCAGCTTCAACAGCTGGACGAAGATGTCGCCGATCTGCCCCAGCGTCTCCTTCAGCCACGACACGTCCTGGCTGCGGGCCACCCAGCCCAGCAGCGCACCGATCACGAGACCGGCGATGATCTGGGCCCAGAAAGGGACCTTGGGTATACGGGACGAGGCCTTCGCCTCGGTCGCGTTCGCAGGCGCGGACACAGACACACTCCACAGATGCGTATCGAATGAATACGAGAACGGGTGTGCGGCACCACACGCTCAACGCGCGGGCCGCTGCATGATGCCGGATCAGACCTCGCGGCAACAGACCGCGGACATACAGCGGCACAGATCGACATGCAGGCGCGCCACGAGCGGAATGCCCACGGCATGAGAGAGGCGCACTGATGTCTTCATGGCGACCACGTTAACACTTGAACTTTGACATCCTCAAAGCCATTCTTTGAGACCCAAACCAGCCCCCCGACCTCCGAAACGCAGAACACCCCAGGCAGCAGCCTTGGAAGGCCCAACCCGGGGTGTCCGAATCCCACTGATCTGTGAGCAAGCTTACGCAGCGCTTACGCGACGGGCTCGGCGTTCACCTGACCCAGCCATACGCCGTGGGGAGGGTTAGAGCGCGTCCTCCTGGGAGCGGTTGGCCGCGAGGCGGTCCTTGGCGCGGTCGACCTTGGCGACGACTTCGGCGCTGGCTTCGTCGCGGGCCTTGCGGAGGAGGACGAAGCTGAGGGGGGCGGAGATGAGGATGGAGAGGAGGAGGACCCAGAGGAGGTTCGAGTCGCCGAGGCCGCGCGGCAGGACGCCGGCGTAGACGAGGCCCCACAGGGCGAGGAAGCATCCGGCGAAGATGCCGAGACGCATCAGCGTGTAGCGGAGCATGTCAGCTCACTCTTCCGTTCCGACGTTCCGAAAAGTTCCCAAGGTCCCATACGGGACGAGCGCCCCTCCAGTGAAGCACGGGGAGAAGCGCCCGCCGGGAGCGGGGTGCGGAGCCGGCCGCGGGTGGGTTCAGAGGAGCCGGCGGTGCTCGCGTACGACCGGCAACTCTTGAGCCCACCCGCGAGTAATAGATACGATCGCCTCATGACCCTTACGTTCGAGGTCGACCCGACCGTCGACACCGCCCTGCGCGAGGGCGTCCTCGCCCTCTGGGCCGACGTCACCAACGCGGGCGGCGCGGTCGGTTTCGTACCCCCCGCCACCGCCGACACGATCCGCCCGGCGCTGCTCAGGCACCTCGTGGCGATGACGGAGGGCCGCACGCGTCTGCTCGTCGGCCGCGACGGGGACGGCGAGATCGCCGCCACCGCGTTCTTCACCTTCAACACCCACCCGCTGATGGGCCACTGGGTGTGGCTGTACACGGTGATGGTCCACCCCGGGCACCAGGGCAAGGGGTACGGCCTCGACCTCATGGCGGCCGTCGAACGGGCCGCCCGCACCGCCGACGGCTTCGAGGAGATCGAGGCCATCCGCCTCACCTGCCGGGGCGGCCTCGGCCTCGAAGGCTTCTACGCCCGCGCGGGCTACAAGGAGGTCGGCCGCATCCCCGGGGCGATCCGGGTGGCCCCGGGCGACGACCGCGACGACATCGTCATGCTGCTCCCCCTGGACTGAGGGATACGAGGAAGGGCCGGCGGGATTCCCGCCGGCCCTTCCTCACGCACTCGGTGGAGCCTCAGAACCGCATGGCCTGCGGCGTCTCGCGGCGCTCCGCGTCGGGGCCCGGGTACTCGCGGATGATCTCGTACCGGGTGTTGCGCTCGACCGGGCGGAAGCCGGCGTCGCGGATGAGTTCGAGCAGGTCCTCACGGCCGAGCTTGTTCGGGGTGCCGTAGTTGTCGGCGTCGTGAGTGATCTTGTACTCGACGACCGAGCCGTCCATGTCGTCGGCGCCGTGCTGGAGCGCGAGCTGGGCGGTCTGGACGCCGTGCATGACCCAGAAGACCTTGACGTGCGGCACGTTGTCGAAGAGGAGCCGGGAGACCGCGAAGGTCTTCAGGGCCTCGGCGCCGGTCGCCATCGTGGTGCGCGCCTGGAGCTTGTTGCGGACCTTGCCGTCCTGCATGTCGACGAAGTCGTGCTGGTAGCGCAGCGGGATGAAGACCTGGAAGCCGTTGGTCTCGTCCTGGAGCTCGCGCAGCCGCAGCACGTGGTCCACGCGGTGGCGCGGCTCCTCGATGTGCCCGTACAGCATGGTCGAGGGGGTCTTGAGCCCCTTCTCGTGGGCGAGCCGGTGGATCCGGGACCAGTCCTCCCAGTGGGTGCGGTGGTCCACGATGTGCTGGCGGACCTCCCAGTCGAAGATCTCGGCGCCGCCGCCGGTCAGGGACTCCAGACCGGCGTCGATCAGCTCGTCGAGGATCTCGGAGGCGGAGAGCCCGGAGATCGTCTCGAAGTGGTGGATCTCGGTGGCCGTGAACGCCTTGAGGGAGACGTTCGGCAGGGCCTTCTTGAGCTCGGAGAGCGAGCGCGGGTAGTAGCGCCAGGGCAGGTTGGGGTGCAGCCCGTTGACGATGTGGAGCTCGGTGAGGTTCTCGTTCTCCATCGCCTTCGCGAGGCGCACGGCCTCCTCGATGCGCATGGTGTACGCGTCCTTCTCGCCCGGCTTGCGCTGGAAGGAGCAGTAGGCGCAGGAGGCGGTGCAGACGTTGGTCATGTTCAGATGCCGGTTGACATTGAAGTGGACCACGTCGCCGTTCTTGCGGGTCCGGACCTCGTGGGCCAGCCCGCCGAGCCAGGCGAGGTCGTCGGACTCGTACAGGGCGATGCCGTCCTCACGGCTCAGCCGCTCACCGTCCCGGACCTTCTGCTCAAGTTCGCGCTTGAGTCCAGCGTCCACTACGGCCGCCTCCCTTTGTCTCCGAAATCCAAGCTCCGCCCACCGTACTCCCCCACCCTTCGGGCGGGAGGTACCCCCATTGCCGCTTCGCGTCAGCCTTCTTCAGGCAGGTCCCCGACCCGGTTCTCCCACTTGGTGGAGAGCACGATCGTCGTACGGGTGCGGGAGACGCCCTTGGTGCCGGAGAGGCGGCGGATCGTCTTCTCCAGGCCGTCGACGTCGTTGGCGCGGACCTTGAGCATGAAGGAGTCGTCGCCGGCGATGAACCAGCAGTCCTCGATCTCGGCGAGGTCCTTGAGCCGGCGGGCCACGTCCTCGTGGTCGGCGGCGTCGGAGAGGGAGATGCCGATCAGCGCGGTGACGCCGAGGCCGAGCGAGGCGGCGTCGACGGTGGCGCGGTAACCGGTGATGACCCCGGCCGCCTCAAGGCGGTTGATGCGGTCGGTGACCGAGGGGCCGGAGAGCCCGACGAGCCGGCCGAGCTCGGCGTACGAGGCACGGCCGTTCTCGCGCAGAGCCTGGATGAGCTGCCTGTCCACGGCGTCCATAGGGAGGAACCTTCCATTGTCCAGCGATACCGCGAGTTTAGGTGTAAAATCTAAGGTACACAGGGGCGACACCCTGTGAATCTTTCAGTGGATCAAAGACGATCTTTCAGGAGTGGTGATCACCGTGTACACGATCGAGATGGCCTACGCCCGCATGCGCGAGCTGCAGGAGATGGCCGACCGCTCGCGTGCCCACCAGCAGTCCACCGCTGCGAAGCGCGCCGCGAAGAAGCGCGCCAAGAAGCGCTAATCAGCAGGGAGAGCCGCACCGAGCTCTCCTTCCCAACGGCGGTACAGCTCGTGCGGCACGCCTGCCGCGTCGAGCACCCGCCCGGCGACGAAGTCCACCAGATCCTGGATGTGCGTCGCACCCGCGTAGAACGCCGGAGAGGCGGGCAGCACCACGGCGCCCGCCTCGTCCAGCGTCACCATGTGCCTCAGCGTCTGTCCGTTCAGCGGGGTCTCCCGCACGGCGACCACCAGCGGACGCCGTTCCTTCAGCGTCACGCTCGCGACCCGCTGCAGCAGGTCCTTCGAGAGTCCGAGCGCCACTCCCGCCACCGCGGCGGTCGAGGCCGGCACCACGAGCATCCCCTTCGCCGGGTACGAACCCGAGGACGGCCCCGCGGCCAGGTCACCGGCCGCCCAGTACTTCACGTCGTCGAGACGGCCCGCCACGTCGAAGGTGTCCGGCTTCCCGTCGGCGCCCCGCGCCAGCCAGGCCGCCAGGTCCTCGCGCCAGTGGGCGTCCCGGAAGGAGATGCCCGTCTCGTCGAGCAGCGTGAGCCGCGAGGCCCGCGACACGACGAGGTCGACGCTCTCCCCGGCGGCCAGCAGCCCCCTCAGTACGGCGGCGGCGTACGGCGTGCCCGACGCCCCGGAAACCCCCACCACCCAGGGCCGACGACTCTTCATCTCCTGCGACTCCACGCCCCTGAGCCTATCCGGCCCGAACAAAACCAGGTCAGGCGTCCCGGAATCGCAGCAGCCGCTTGGCCGTGGTCCGCAGCACGCGGTCCGCCCCGGTGAGGGGCAGACGCTCGCGGCGGAAGCGCATCGAGGGGCGGCCCTCGGCCCCGAAGCCCTCCTTGAAGTGCGCCAGCGGCGACCCGGGACGGGAGTCGCCCATGAGGTACGCCGTCCGGCCCTCGGCGCAGGCGTCCTCGATCGCGAGCCGCTGGAGCAGGAAGTTCGCCCGCACCGGATGGGCCAGGTCCCGGTCCATCGCCCCGCGCCAGTACTTGGCCCGGCCGCCGTACGACAGCACCACCACGCCCGCGGCCGGCTCCCCGCCGACCCGGGCCAGATAGACGGCGCACGAGGAGCCGAACCGGTCGGCGACCTCCTCCAGGTACCGCCGCGGGAACTCCCGTGACCTCCGCAGCCGGGCCAGCGCCCTCGGCTCGTGCTGCTGCCCCGCCCACCGCACCATGGACGTCTCGTAAAGCCCGTAGAACTCGGCCACCAGCCGGCCCTCGCGGTCGACCTCGACCTCGACGGACGACCGCTCGCCCCTGCGCACATCGCGCCTGACGCGGCCGTGGAAGCGGTGGTCCCACACCGCGCCGAACCCCCCGCTGAGGTCGAGGACGTGCGTCGTCAGCGCCTCGGCGGCGAAGCCCGGGGGCGCGGCGGACGTCCACGCCGGGTCGGCGTCCGGCCCGAGGCGCAGGCCGACCCGCAGCGCGGGGCTCCGGGCCAGGTCGCGGAGGACGACCCCGGCCTCCTCCCCGGTGGGCGCGCCCGCCGAGGCCAGCGGCCCGCCGATGCCCCAGCCCGACGGCCAGGACTCCTCGGCGGTCAGCCGGGCCGGCAGCCCGCGCCGCCGGGCGAGGGGTACGAGGATCAGGGGGCCGCCGTCGAAGGCGTACAGCCGGCTGGCGTCCTCGTAGGGGGCCGTCGCGCACAAGGCGTCGAGCCAGGCCGGGGTCTGGGTGACCAGAGCCGCCCCGTCCTCCCCGGCGAGCCGCCACCAGACCTCGCGCGGCGCGGGGGCCGTCACCCGCACCGGACCGGTGGCGCTGTGGTGACGGCCCGTCATCGCCGCGCCACCTCCGTCAGGACCGGCACCACGTTGCCGGTCACCCAGCGCCGGCTGCGGCCGTAGCGGGCGGACTTGGCGGTGTTGCCGGCCACGTGCCAGAGCCAGGTGAGCAGGGGGAGGAGGGCTTCGTCGGATTCGTGGCGCGGGGGCGGGACGTCGGCGTGGGCGAGGAGGGCGCGGTCCTCGGGCAGCAGGCCGCCGCGGCGCACGGCGTCGGCGACGATCCGGCCCAGCTGCCGCCGCTCGCGCTGCTGGCGGAGCGTGAGGACGAACAGGTAGGAGTCGACGGCGCACGGCCCGTCGGGGAACGAGTCCGCCCAGTCGATCACTCCGGACAGCCTGCCGCTCTCCTCGTCGACCAGGATGTTCCCGGGGTGGAAGTCGCCGTGGGTCCGGGCCACGGTCAGGGTGCGTCCGGCGAGACCGCCGGTGAGGCGCTCGCGCAGGGCCCGCACGGCGGCCGTGCCACGGGCGCCGCCGCACCAGGGGATCTGCTCGGCGAGGACCGCGAGGCGCGCGTCCACCCAGTCGGCGGTCCTGCCGTCGACGCGCTCCGGGCGGCCGGTCGCGCGGTGCAGGGCCGCCACGGTGCCGAGCGCGGCCACGGCCAGCGGCCAGGTCCTGCCGGGTGCGCGGCGGAGCAGTACGTCCCCTTCGACGCCCGGCAGGCAGCGCTCGGTCACGAGCAGCAGCCGGTCGCCGCGCCACAGCTCCTCGGCCTGGGGGAGGAGCCGCCGCCACTCGCCGGTCCGCTCGTCGGCGGCCAGCTCGCGCAGGGCGGCGCAGCCGCGGGTGAGGGATCCTGCGGCGCGGGCACTGCGCGGGTGCTTGATCACGAGGGGCTCGGCCGCCTGGTCCTCAAGGCGGAACACCAGCAGGTCGGAGACGGTCCGCTTCAGCCGGTGGAGGTCGCGGAAGCGGACGTCGTGGCCGCGCAGCAGTCCGGCGAGGCGGTGGGCGCGCACCAGGTCGGAGGGCCGGGTCAGCAGCGGGCTGGGGTCGAGCGGGAGGAGTCCGCTCAAGGCCAGGCGTCCGGCACCCGGCCGCTCCCCCGGCACGGCCCGGAGGAACACGGCGTCCACGGATCCTCCCTGAATCGGACATCTCACTTTAACAAGGCGTGCGTCTCGCGGCCGAGGCGGCGGGCGACGGTGCCGGTGAAGCGGACGGCCTCGGCCGCGGCGGGCAGCGGGTCCTCCAAGCTGAGCCAGGCGCGCTCGGTGTCGCGGCCCGGCAGCAGGCCGGGCGGCAGCCGGCGTTCCTCCCGGAGCCAGGCCGCGACAGACGGCAGGTCGAGGTGGCCGGCGACGAAGACGCGGCCGTCGGCCTGGGGGCCCGCCGGTACGGCACGGCCCGTCAGGTCCAGGTGCAGGGCCCGGACGACGTCGACCGATCCGGTGGTCTCGAACAGCCGGAACTGGGCGCCGGTCCGCGGGTTGAAGTCCACCAGTTTGTACACCTGGTCGCGGCCGTCGTAGCGCCAGTCGAGGTCCGCCACCCCGCTGTAGCCGATCCGGCGGCACAGGTCCGCCGCCAGTTCCGCGAGGGCGGGGTTGGCCAGGGCCACGGCCCGGGTCGTCACCCCGGCGTACGGCGGCCAGGAGCGCAGTTTCAGGCCGGTGAAGACGACCCGGGGCGCGCCGCCCGCCCCGCAGTACAGGTGGGTGATCCAGTCCTCGGCGCCCTCCCGCGGGATGTACTCCTGCACCAGGACCGGTGGGAGCGCGCCCGGCGGGAAGCGGTCGAGGAGGTCGCGCTCGTCGCGGACCGCGGTGGTGCCGCCGACCGCGGGGGTACGGAGCCGGGTCCAGGGGTCGCGGTTCTTGAGGACGACGGGGAAGCCCAGTTCCCGCCCGGCGTCGACGAGTTCGTCGCGGTCGGCGGGCGCCCTGCTGCGGGGCGAGCCGACGCCGAGTTTTTCGCAGAGCGCGTGGAGGCTGGCCTTGCCGGCCAGGAGGCGCGGGAGGGCGGCGGGCACGGGGGGCAGCAGGAAGTGCTCGGAGAGGGCGTCGGCGTGCTCGGCGAAGAGGATCGCCGCCTCGTCGTCGGTCGGCACGGGGACGCACGGGGTGCCGAGGGACCGGCCGATGGCGAGGAAGGCGGCGAGGAGCGCGTCCGGGTTCTCCAGGCCGGTGGTCGGCCGGACGAACGCGCGGGACAGGTGCCGGGAGAGTGCGACCGGGGTGAGGCGGTCCTCGACGACGGCGTGCACGGTGACGCCCGCGCGGCCCAGGGTGCGCACCACGCCGAGCCCGCCGTGGTGCTGCGGGTATCTGCCGACCTTGGCCAGCAGTGCGGGCACCGCCCGGTCGAGGGGCGGTCCGTCCGACGCGCGCCTCACGGTTCTCCTTCAAGCACCTTCCCTATTGTCCCATAAGGCAGGAAAACAGGGGGTGTTCTAAAGTTGATACGTTATGTCCGCCTTGGGGAATGCTCTCCCGCTCAGCACACCACGGCCCCTGGGAGCACTGGCCGACCGGACCGCGGCGTACGGCATGGTGCGCCGGGCGGGACCCTGCGAAGTGACCGTACTGCCGCGGCGGACCCTGTCCCACGCGTGCCTGCTGGTCTTCACGGTCGACTGGGCGGACACCGGAGTCGTGGTCAAGTACCCCAGGACCGACGGGGCTTCGGACGCCCTCGGCGAGGAGTGGGACCACCTGCGCGCCCTCGCGGCCGACCGGCGCCTCGACCCGTGGCGGCCGCTGCTGCCGCGCCCCGTCGGCGCCCGGCCGCATCGCGGGCCGCCCCGCCGGCCGCTCGTCCAGACCCGGCTCGACGGCGTCCCCGCGGGGCCGCTGCTCCCCGGCCGGCCCCGGGAGCTGCGCCGCACCGTCACCGCCGCGCTCGGTCTGCTCGCGGCCCTGCGGTCCGCGACCGGCGTCCGCGAGGCCGCCGCCGGCCACACCGCCGACTGGGCCCACGCCCGGCTGGCCGTCCTGACCTCGGAGATCACCCCCGGCCGCCCCGGAGCCGGGCCCACCGCCCTCGACCCGCTGCGCCGGCGCCTCGACGAGGCGCTGGCCACCGCCACCCTGACGCGCGGCTGGACGCACGGCGACTTCCACGCCGACAACCTCCTGCTCGACGAGGACCGCGCCCGGATCACCGGCGTCTTCGACTGGGGCAGCGCCCGCGCCGACGGCCCGGCCGAGATCGACGCCTGCACCTTCGTCCTCGCCACCCGCGAGGCCCTCGGCGGCCCCCCGATGGGACACCAGGTCGCCGAGGTCCTGCGCCGCGGCCGGCTCCCGTCCGCCGACCGCGACCTGCTGACCGCGCACGGCGTCGACCCGGACAGCGGCGGCGACCCGACGGCGCTGCCGCTGCTGACCTGGCTGTGGCACGTCTCGGGAAACCTGCGCAAGACACGGCAGTTCGGCCACAGCCGCCGCTGGCTCTCCCGCACCGTCGCGCCGGTCCTCGACGCCACGACCCGAAGCGCGGGCCCCCCGTGAAGGGCCCGGGAGACCCACGGGTGGGCACCCGGGACGGCACCCTGGACGGCGCACCCGCCCCCGAGACACCGAACCGCACCGCCACGCACCCGGTCAGGCACTGGTCCGTACGGGCCCTGCTGCCCCTCTCCCTCGCCCTGTGGCTCCTCTCGCTCCGCGACGTGCCCCTGGACGACATGCGCGACCTGGGCCTCCTCCAGGTCCTCCCCCCGCTCTTCTGGGTCGCCGCCGCCCTCCTCACCCTCGGCTTCTGCCTCGCCCTGAGCACCCCCCGCACCCACGCCGGCTGGCTCACCGGCTACGTCCTCGGGCTGATCGCCCTGCTCCACGCCACGCCCACGCTGCTGTACCCGACCCTGCGCTACTCGTGGGCCTGGAAACACCTGGCGGTCATCGACGCGATGCTCCGGCACGGCGGCGAGGTCCCGCACGCGGAGAAACTGTCCGTCTACAACGACTGGCCGGGCTTCTTCCAGCTCAACGCCCTGTTCCTGCGCGCCACCGGCCTCGAATCGGCCGTCGGGTACGCCGCCTGGACACCCGCCTTCGCCAACGCCCTGCTGCTCGCCCCGCTGCTGCTCCTGTACCGGTCGGTGACCCGCGACCGGCGGCTCGTCTGGGGCGCCGTCTGGATCTTCTACAGCTGCTCCTGGGTCGGGCAGGACTACTTCGCGCCGCAGTCCTTCGCCTTCCTGCTCTTCATGACGGTGATCGCCCTGCTGTTCCGGCAGCTGCCGACGTCGGTGCTGCCGCGGCCCGATCCGCGCCGGCGGGGCGGCTGGCCGCCCGCGCTGCTCGCGGGCGTCGTGGTGCTGGTCGCCGCGATCGTCGTCTCCCACCCGCTCACCCCGCTGATGCTGATCAGCGCGCTCGTCGCGCTGTCGCTGCCGCGCCGCAACCGGCGGGTGACGCTGCCGGTGCTCGCCGCCGCCGTCGCCCTCACCTTCGCGTGGGACGCGACGGTGGCCCGGTCGTACATCTCCGTCCACATCGAGAACCTCGTGGCGTCCCTCGGCCAGCCCGACCAGAACGTCGCCTCGGGACTCGCCGCGACGGGCAACGCCGCCCCGGGACAGATCCTGCTGTCCTGGATCGACCGGGGCCTCTCCGCCACGGTCGTCGTGCTGGCCGTGGCCGCGTTCTTCGTCCGCTGGTGGACCCGCAGCACCGGACTGCCCCTGCTGGCCGTGGCACCGATCCCGCTGCTGGCCGCCAACGCCTACGGCGGCGAGATGCTCTTCCGGGCCTACCTGTTCGCGCTGCCCGCCGCCGCGTTCCTGGTCGCGGCCCTGCTGCTGCCGCCGGGCGCCCGGCAGCGCGTCCCGCGGGCCCTGGTCGTCTACCCCGTGTTCCTGGCCCTGCTCGGCGGTCTGGTCTTCGGCTACTACGGCAAGGAGGCCGTGAACCGGTTCACCACCGGCGAGGTCGCCGCCGCCCGGTACGTGACCGACCACGCCGCCCCGGGCTCGGTGATCGTCAGCTTCACCTCCGACGTCCCCGGACTCGACCTGAACTACGAGGAGCACCGCAGAATCCAGCTGGCCCACCAGGACCCCAGGGACACCGAGCGCCTCATCAGGCACCCGCTGGCCGGGGTGACCGCGTTCCTGTACGGCTCCACCGAGGAGCGGCCCGCGTTCATCGTGCTCAGCAGGGCCCAGGACATGAACGGCTACCTCACCGGGGTACTTCCGGCGGACACCTCGCAGCGGCTGCGGGACGCCATGGCGACCGCCCCGGGCTTCACGCTCGTCTTCGCCGACAAGGACGCCGTGGTCTACCGCTACGTGACGCCGCCGCTCGACGGGGGCTCCCCGTGACCGCGGCGCAGGGGCTCACCCGCCTGGGGCTCGCCGTCTCGGGCTGGCTGGCGCTGCTCGCCACGGCGCTGCCGGCGGCCTCGCCGGCGCGGGTGGCGGCCGTGACGGCGTTCCTGCTCGTCTGCCCCGGCCTCGCGGCCGTCCTCGCGCTGCGGCCGGCCGTCACCGGCCGTGGCATGCCGCGGTACGCGGCCCTGGTGGCCCCCCTGCTCGCCCTGACGCTCGGACTCGCCCTGGCGACCCTGGTGGCCGTGGGCCTCTTCCTCGGCGGCGTCTTCACGGCCGGCCGGGCCCTGACGGTGCTCGCCGCCGTGACCACGGTCCTCGCGCTGCTGCCCCGCCGCCACCGCGCGCGGGAACGGGACGCCGAGGTGCAACCTGGTGGAGGGAACGGCCGGCGGAGAGGAGATCCCTGATGACCTCGGAGCCTGGCAGCCCCGGCGAAGGCCGGCACCCCGTCGTGGTGGTCGGAGCGGGTCCGTACGGGCTCGCCACCGCCGCGTGGCTCGACGGGGCGGGCGTGCCGACCCGTGTCCTCGGCGAGCCGATGCAGGGCTGGCGGGCCCACATGCCCGACGGCATGTTCCTCAAGTCCGTCCCGGCGGCCTCCTCGATCTCCGCCCCCGAGGAGGGCCACCGGTTCGCGGACTTCCGCGCCGCCCACGGCAGACGGCCGGTGGGGGACACGTATCCCATCCCGGTCGACGAGTTCATCGCGTACGGCCGCTGGTTCCAGGAGCGGCGGGTGCCGCGGGTGGAGCGGACGGCGGTGCGCGAGGTGCGGGCGGCGGGCGGCGGGTTCGGCGTCACCCTGGACACCGGCGAGGTGGTCGACGCGAGCGCCGTGGTGGTGGCCAGCGGGCTCGTGCCGTACGCCCACCGGCTCCCCGGCCTCGCCCCGCTCCACCGGGCCGGCCTCGCGTCCCACCCCTGCGAGCACGCCGACCTGTCCGCGTTCGCCGGCCGCCGGGTCGCGGTCGTCGGCGCCGGCCAGTCCGCGCTGGAGAGCGCCGCGCTCCTGTACGAGGCGGGTGCCCGCCCCACGGTGATCGCCCGCACCGGCAGCCTCCTCTTCGGCGTCCCCCCGGAGACCGACCGGCCCGAGTCCCGCTCCCGGCCGGTCAGGCTCCTCAAACCGGCCTCGCCGCTCGGCCCCGGCTGGTCCCACGCCGCCGTCAGCCGGGGCGCGGGCCTCTACCGCAGGCTGCCGCTCCCGGTGCGCGACCACCTCCTGCGGACCGTCCTCGGCCCCTCGGGCGCCTGGTGGCTGCGGGCGCGGGTGGACGGCCGGTTCCCGGTGCTGTGCGGGCACCGGGTGGTGTCGGCCCGGCCGGGCGAGGACGACGGGACCGTACGCCTGGAACTGGCCGACACGGCGGGCGGGACGGAACTCATGGACACCGACCACGTCCTGTCGGCCACCGGCTACCGGGTGGACGTGGACCGGCTCGCCCTCCTGGAACCGACCCTGCGGCAGGCGGTCCGCACCCTGCCCGGCGGCGCGCCCGTGCTGTCCGCGGGCTTCGAGTCGTCCGTGCCCGGCCTGTACTTCACCAGCCTGGCCGCGGCGCCCACGTTCGGGCCCGTCCTGCGGTTCGTCTGCGGCACGGACTTCGCCGCCCGCCGGGTCGCGGGCTCGGTCGCGGGCAGGCAGCGGTGACCCGAGGAGCCACGCCCCGCTCCCGCCGCCGCAGGGCGGCGCTCACGCTGGCCTCCGCCCTGCTCGCCCTCACCGCCTGCGCCGGCCCGGCCGGCACCGCCACGCCCCCGGCCCCTGCCCGGCCCGCCGCCGCCTCGGGACCGCCGACCCCCGGCCCGTGGCGGCTCGTCCTCGACGACGGCTTCGACGGCACCGAGCTCGACACCGCCCTCTGGACCACCTGCTACGACTGGAACAACAACGGCTGCACCATCAGCAGCAACGACGAGTCCGAGTGGTACCTGCCGGGCCAGGTCTCCGTCCGGGACGGCGCACTCGTCCTCACCGCCCAGCGCCGCCCGACCCGCGGCAGCGACGACAAGACCTACCCCTGGCGCTCCGGCATGGTCTCCACCGGTCGCGACCAGTGGTACGGCGAACCCCGCCGCGTCTTCACCTTCGGCTACTTCGAGGCCTCGATCCGCATCCCCCCGGAATCCGGCATGTTCCCCGCGTTCTGGATGATGCCCGCCTCCCGCTTCACCCCGCCCGAGATCGACATCATGGAGTTCATCGGCACCACGACCGAGCTCAGCATGTACGTCCACTGGCGCGAGCCCGACGGCGAACGCGCCCGCCAGCGCGGCACGTACGGCCCCGCCGACTTCACCGACGGCTTCCACGTCTTCGGCCTGCTCTGGCAGCGCGACGCGCTCGTCTGGTACGTCGACGGCGTCGAGCGCTTCCGCGTCACCGACCCGAAGCGCATCCCCGACGTCCCCATGGAGGTGCTGCTCAACCTCGCCGTCGGCGTCCCCGACGAGCCCCCCGACGACGTCGACAGGGCCCGCATGAAGGTCGACTGGGTGCGGGTCTGGCAGCGATGAGCCCGCCCGCCCTCAGGAGATCGCCTCGTACGGGATGTTCAGCCGCTCCCTCGTCCGCCGGTACGCGCGCCAGCCCCTCGTCCTGACCCCCTCGCGGAACGGCGCGACCGCCGGCCCCTCACCCCTCGTCCACCGCCCGAACCGCTCCCGGTCCGTATCGGCCCGCACCATGAGCCGCGCGATCCGCAGCGGCTCGTCCGCCGCCGAGCTGAACGCGTCCCGCACCGCCGCCGCCGAACTCCACCCCGCCTCCCGCACCCGCGCCCGCACCGCCCGGCTCGAATAGCCGTGGGGGTACGCGAACGACGTCACCGCGTGACCGAGCAGATCCTCCAACTCCCGCCCGCACTCCCCCACTTCCTCCCACACCCGCCGCGCGGGAAGGACGTCCAGCTGCGGATGCGTCCGCGTGTGCCCGCCGACCTCCACCCCGGCCGCGTCCACCTCGGCGAGCTGCGCCCGGCTCAGCATCCGCGAGCCCCGCGGAAACGCCCCGCCGCCGTCGAGACCCCCCGTGGTCACGTACAGCGTCGCGGGCAGGCCCCACCGCGCGAGCAGCGGCAGCACCGTCACCCGGAAGTCCGCGAACCCGTCGTCGAAGGTCAGCACCGCGGCCCGCGCCGGAAGCGGCTCCCCGCCCCGCTGCGCCGCCACCAGCCCGCTCAGCGGCACGACCGTCAGACCGCTGTCCGCGATCAGCCCCAGCTGCGCCTCGAACGTCCGCGGGCTCACCGTGAACGGCGCGATCCACGACGGCGGATCGGCCGCCACCGAGTGGTAGAGGAACACGGGCACGGGCGCCCGCCCGGCCCCGGGCCCCTCCCGGCCGCCCGGCACGGCGGCCACCCGCTCCCCCGGGCCGCCCGGCGGGGCGGCCGGCCACCCGTTCCGGCCGCCCGGGGCCGTGGTCACGGCCGCCCACCGCCCGCGACCGCCGGCCGGCGCACCGGCGGGGCTTGGAGCACGGCGGGGCGGCGCGGGCCTGGTTCGGGGCGCCGCGCCCGGCCGACCGCGTAGCCGGCGACGGTGCAGCCGACGCCGCCCGCGAGGGCGCCCGCCGTGCGCAGGCCGGCCGGGCGGCCGGGGCGCAGCGCGCGGACGAAGGCGCGGGGAACGGTCGAGCGGAGGTAGGCGCGCTCGCTGGAGAGGGCCGCGCGGGTGCCGCCGAGGCGGGCGACCCGCGCTTTGGAGAGGCCTTCCGCGTAGCAGCGCGAGACGAAGTACGCCCAGGTGGCGCGGGCCGCGGGCACCCGGTGGCGGACGGCGGCGGCGGGTTCGTGGAGGAGGACCGCGCCGGGGCGGCGGGCGGCGATGCGGAGGCAGAGCTCGGTCTCCTCGCAGCCCAGCGGCCGGGTGCCGACCCGGCCCAGGTCGGCGCGGAACCCTCCGGCGGCGACCACCTCGGCGCGCCGGAAGGACATGTTGGCGCCGATGAAGTTCCGTACCGGCGCGAGGTGTTCGGGCAGGCCCCGGTACGAGCAGCCGACCACCCAGTCGAACTCGGGCGGGAACCACGCGGGCCGCCGGGTGGCCCACCAGGGCCTGACCAGGCCGCCGACCCCGGCGACGGCCGGGTCGACGTACCGGGCGAGGAGGCCCGCGGACCAGTCCGGTGCGGCGGCCGCGTCGTCGTCGAGGAAGGCCACGACCTCGCAACGGGCCGCCCCTACACCGGTGTTGCGGGCGCCGGACAGGCCTTGGCGCCCGGTGTTGGCTAGCACGCGTACCCCGGTGAACGCGGCGGACGCGCGCGCGTACAGCTCGTCGCAGTGGTCGACGACCAGGACGATCTCGTCCACCGGGTGCCGCTGGGCGCGCAGGGACCCGATCGCCGCCCGGAGGTCGTCCCACCGGTCGAGGGTGTAGGCGCAGACGACGGCGGTCATGCTCGGCAGGGCGTTCACGAGGACCTCCCGGGTCCGGGTGCGGGTCCGGCTTCGGGTGCGGCTTCGGGTCCGGCTTCGGGTGCGGCTTCGGGTGCGGGTGCGGGTGCGGCCGTGAGCCAGCGCGCGCGCCAGATCAGCAGGGGCGCGGCCAGCAGGCACATGGTCGCCAGCCAGGCGACGCCGGCGCCGGTGATCCCCAGGACCGGAAGCAGCAGCCTGGTGAGTCCGAGCACGAGCACGCACATGGCGACCTGCAGTCCGACGGCCCAGCGCAGCCGGCGGCGGGCCCGTGAGGAGTCGATGGCGATGCTGACGACGATGTTCGGCAACGAGGACAGAGCGAGGAGCCGCAGCAGCGTGGTGCCGTGCTCGGCGTACTCGCCGCCGAACAGGGAGAGGATCTGCGGCGCGAGGGCCACGACGAGGACGACCGCCGCCCCGAGGAGCAGGCCCGCGTGCCGCAGCACCTTCAGCGCGTGCTCGACCAGCCGCGCGGGGCTGGTCACCGCCTCCACCACCAGCGAGCTGCCCAGGTTGCGCGCCACCAGGTACAGCACGTACCCGACGATCCACGCCAGGGAGAAGTACGCGCTCTGCTCCGCGCCGAGCCGGTCCAGGACGATCAGCGGCACCAGCGTGTACGCCGCCATCCTGAACAGCGAGCCCACGTAGTCGGCCGAGGCGTACCGCAGCGCCCGCGCGGGCCGCTCGGCCACCTTCGACACCCGCACGTGGTGCGGCACCGCCCGGCGCAGCAGCACGTAGTTGGTGACGACGAGGGAGACCGCGAGCGCTCCCGCCCAGGCGGCGAGGATGCCGGTCGACACGGCCAGCGCGGCGCCGACGCCGAGCAGTCCGATCTTCACGCAGGCGAAGACCACGTTCTCCGCCACCACCCAGCCGGGCCGCCGCACCGCCGTCAGCGCCCCGTCCTGCATGACGAACACCGCGTATCCGGCGGTCGCCGCGACGAAGCAGCCCGCGGCCACCGGCGTGAGCAGGAAGTCCAGTTCGGGGGCGACCACCGGCACGAGGAGCAGGAATCCGACGGCCGCGACCGTGCTGACGGCCGCGCTCACCCCGTAGCACTCCAGGATCAGCCGGCGGGTGTGGTGCCCGGCCGACGGCACGAACCGCACCAGGAAGTCGGACAGGTTGAGCTGCCCGACGCCCGCGAGCAGCAGCGTCATCGACAGCGCCGAATAGCTGACGCCCACCACCTCGTCGTCGAACCAGTGCGTCGCGAGCACCCAGAACACGGACCCCAGGCCCGCGCTCACCAGCGAACTCACCGCGAGCAGATGCCCGTTGCGCAGCAGCGGGTCCCGGGAGAGCAGTCCTCGCGCCCCGGCCCGCAGCACCGTGGTGAACGGGCTCCGCCGCGCGTCCGGAGGCGTACGGCCCTCCGGTGCCACCGTCGTCGTCCTGGCGTGCCGGCCGGTCTGGTGGAACGCGGCCGTTCCGTGCCGTGCCGGCTGTTCGGTCCTCATGCCCGGCTCCGCTCCCCGAACCGGCCGCGCAGATAGCCGAACGGCCCGTACAGCAGCCCCCGCCACTCCAGGCGGGCGATCCGGGCCGGTGGGACGCCCGGCCCGGTGCCCACCCCACCCCCCGGTCCCGTCCCCGCCTCCGGTGCTTTCCCCGCGCGTTCCCGGCTTCTGGCCAGCGCGTACCGCACCCCGCCCGGCAGCCGCCGCAGCAGCGCGGGCAGCATGCGGGGTTCGTGGGCGAGCGCCCCGGCGAGATAGGCGCCGAAACCGGCGCCGTAGCCGAACGCCTGCGCCTCGAGCGCCTCCGGGGTGCGCCGGTGGCGGTGCCAGACGATCGCGCCGGGCTCGTAGACGAGGGAGCGGCCGCGGGCGATGACCCGGAAGAACGCCAGCAGGTCGTCGCCGCCGTGCGCGGGCGTCCCGACGCCCGTCGCCTGGTCGAATCCGCCGAGCTCGCGCAGCAGGTCCGTACGGAAGGCCATGTTGGCGCCGGAGCCGAACCGGCCCGCGGTGAACGGGAACAGCGGATCGGGCGGCGGGTCCCGCAGCGACCAGGCCCGCGGCGCGTACCCCTTCGCGAACGCCCCGTGCCGCTCCAGGGCGACCTGCGCCTCGGTGTCCAGCTCCGCCGGGACGATCAGGCCGGTGACGCATCCGGTGCGGGCGTCCGCCGCGAAGGCCGCGGCGAGCGCGGCCGCCCATCCGGGGTCGACGAGCGTGTCGTCGTCGGTGAAGGCGGCGATACGCCCCCGGGCCGCGGCGAGCCCCCGGTTGTGCGCACGGGCGAGGCCGGGCACGGGCTCGCACAGGTAGCGCACGGCGGGACGGGCCCCGTCCGCCCCGCCGTACTCCCTCCTGACCAGCTCCTCGGCGGAGGTGTCCGCCGGCGCGTTGTCCACCACGATGACCTCGTAGCGCGGGTACTCCACCGCGAGCAGCGAGTCCAGGCAGTCCTTCAGCATCCCGGCGCGGTCGTGCGTCGCGACGATCACGCTGATCACGGGGGCCTCGGTGGCGGTCCCGGCGGGGGCCGTGCGCGCGGCCCGCCCTTCGGGTCCCGCCGGCAGGTCCCGCAGCACCGTGTCCGCCAGCGCCCGCCAGAGCTCCGCCGGCTCCCGTCCGCTCGCCTCGGCCATCCCGAGGGGGCGGCCGTGGAGGCGTACGAGGCCGAGGGCGCGCCCGGTGGGTCCGGTGCGCGTCCGGCCGCCGGGGCGGCGGAAGGCGCCCGGCTCGGCGAGGTCGATGTCCACGACGGGCATCGGCGCGGCCGGCCCGGCCGGAGCCGGCGTCACGGCGTGCTCCCCTCCCGCGGGGCGGGCGGGGTCATCGCGCCGGGGCGCTCGGACAGGAGCGTGCGCAGCACCCGGCGGCCGTCGGAGATCGCGTGGAGGTTGGAGCGGCCGTTGCGGCGGGGCAGTTCGAGGCTGGGGACCTCGGCGATGCGGAGTCCGGCGCGCAGCGCGTGCACGATCATCTCGGTCTCGATCTCGAAGCCGGTGGCGTGCAGGTCGAGCTGGTCGAGGAAGGTGCGGCGGAAGGCGCAGAAGCCGTAGCAGAGGTCGGTGAGGTGGGCGTCGTAGAGCCGGTTCACGAGGGCGAGCAGGGCGTGGTTGCCGAGCCTGCGGAAGCGGGTGATGTCGAGGGAGCCGCCGCCTTCGACGAAGCGGGAGCCCTTGACGAAGTCGTACCCGTTCTCCAGGAAGTGCACGAAGTGCGGGATCTCGGCCGGGGACATGCTGCCGTCGGCGTCCATCATCACGATGTACTCGCCGCGCGCGGCGAGGAAGCCGGTGCGCAGCGCGTTCCCCTTGCCCTTGCCGCTCTGCGGGATGCTGCGGACGGTGGGCAGGATCTGGGTCGCCACGCGGACGGTGGCGTCGCGGGAGTCGCCGTCGATGAGGAGGACCTCGCCGACGCAGTCGGGGATCTGCTCGAAGACCCAGGGGATGTTGCGGGCCTCGTTGAGCGCGGGGACCACCAGGCTGACGGTGAGCCGGGTCGGCGCCCGGTCCCCGGCGCGCCTCATCGGGTGCGGGGGCGGGTCGGTGGACCGGCGTTCGGGGTGGTCCGCGGGCCGCGAGCCGGTGCTCTGCGGCAGGGTCGGGTGAATGGTCATGATGGCTCCGGATCGAATCGGTGCACGGTCGTGCCGTGCCGCGGAGGCCGTCCGCCGGAACGCGGTACCCGGCGGGTTCCCCTGCCGAATGCACCGTACGTTTACGACGTATATGTACACTTTATCCCTGGATGTTCCCCGGTCAAGGCGTACGGCGGAGGGCGAGCCGATGGCGAGCGAGAAGGACCCCGCACGGGGCCGCCGCGCCCCGGGCCGGCGCGCCGGGGACCACGGCCGCTACGGCCGCCTGAGCAGGGAACGCGTCCTCGCCAGCGCCCTGGAACTGGTCGACCGCGAAGGGCTCTCCGCCCTGAGCATGCGCCGCCTCGGCGCCGAGCTCGGCGTCGAGGCCATGGCCCTCTACCGGTACGCCGCCGGAAAGGACGCCCTGCTCGACGGCCTGGTCGAAGCCCTCTACACCGAACTGGAGGAACGGCTCGCCGCCTCCCCCGAGGCACCCGGATGGCGGGACGAGCTCCACCGGATCGCCGCCGAGACCTACGCGGTCGCCCTCGCCCACCCCCAGGTGGCCCCGCTCCTCGCCACCCGCATGCTGGCCGTCCCGCTCGCCCGCCGCCCGCTCGCCGTGCTCGGCGACCACGAGCGGATCCTGGCCGTACTGAGCCGGGCGGGCCTGGCCGAAGAGGCCACCGTCGCGGCCTTCCGCGCCGTGACCGGCTGGCTCCTCGGCTACGTCCTCGGCGAGCTCCGCGCCATGGTCGACAACCCCGACGAGCCCGACCCCGCCTTCCGCCTCGGCCTCCACCGCATGCCGGCCCGCGAACTCCCCCGCCTCCGCGACGCCGCCCCCGCCCTCGCCGAGCCGGGCGGCCCGGAGGGCCTGGCCAACGGCCTCGACGCCCTCCTGGACGGCCTCGCCCCCGAAGCCTGACGGGTCCTAGAGCGTCAGCCCCCGGACCAGCAGGTCCAGCAGCGCGCAGACGAACAGGCTGATCCCGATGAAACCGTTCGTCGTGAAGAACGCCCTGTTCAGACGCGACAGGTCATGCGGCTTCACGATCGAGTGCTCGTACCCGAAGGCCGCCACCACGATCACCAGACCGACCCAGAAGAACAGCCCCGCGTCCGTCGCCAGCGCGTACCAGACCAGCAGCCCCGTCGTCACGACCGCCGAACCGCGGGCCCCCCACAGCGCCGCCGGCACCCCGAAGCGGGCCGGCACCGACATCACGCCGTGCGCCCGGTCCGCCTGCACGTCCTGACAGGCGAAGATCAGGTCGAAGCCGCCGATCCACACGCCCACCGCGAGGCCCAGGATCACCGCGTCCCACGACCACTCGCCGGTCACCGCGAGCCAGGCCCCGATCGGCCCGATCGCCTGCGCGAGCCCGAGGATCGCGTGCGGGAAGTTCGTGAACCGCTTGCCGTACGGGTACACGACCATCGGGATCACCGCGAGCGGCGCCAGCGCCAGACACAGCGGGTTGAGCAGCGCCGCCGCGCCGAGGAACACGACGACCGCGATCCCCGCCCCGACCCACGCCGAGCGCACCGACACCGCGCCGGTCACCAGCTCGCGGTTGGCCGTCCGCGGGTTCCGCGCGTCGATCTCCCGGTCGATGATCCGGTTGCACGCCATCGCGAAGGTCCGCAGCCCCACCATGCACACCGTCACCAGGAACAGCGTCCACCAGTGGACGTTCCGGTCCAGCTGGAACATGGCGGTCAGCGCCGCGATGTACGCGAAGGGCAGCGCGAAGACCGAGTGCTCGATCATCACGAGCCGCAGGAACGCCTTCGTACGCCCCGGCTGGGCGCCCGGCACGGCAGCCGTGGTCACAGCCCGTACTCCTTCCAGCGGCGGTCCACCAGGGCCGCCGTCGCCGGGTCGGACTCCACCATGTCCGGCCAGCCGCCGTCCCGGGTGTAGCCCTCCTCGGGCAGCTTCTTCGTGGCGTCGATACCGGCCTTGCCGCCCCAGAACTGCTGGTAGGAGGCGTGGTCGAGATGGTCGACGGGCCCTTCGACGACCGTCAGGTCCCGCGCGTAGTCGGTGTTGCCCAGCGCCCGCCAGGACACCTCGTGCAGATCGTGCACGTCGCAGTCCTTGTCGACCACGATGATCAGCTTGGTCAGCGACATCATGTGGGCGCCCCAGATGGCGTGCATGACCTTCTGCGCGTGCTTCGGGTACTTCTTGTCGATCGAGACGATCGCGCAGTTGTGGAAGCCGCCCGACTCCGGCAGGTGGTAGTCCACGATGTCCGGCACGATGATCTTCAGCAGCGGCAGGAAGAACCGCTCCGTCGCCCGCCCGAGCGGCCCGTCCTCGGTCGGCGGCCGGCCGACCACGATCGACTGGAGCAGCGGACGCTTCCGCATCGTGATGCAGTCGATCTTCAGCGCGGGGAACGGTTCCTGCGGCGTGTAGAAGCCGGTGTGGTCACCGAAGGGCCCCTCCGGCAGCATCTCGCCGGGCTCGAGCCAGCCCTCGACGACGACCTCGGCGTTCGCCGGGACCTGGAGCGGAACGGTCTTGCAGTCGACCATCTCGATCCGCTTGCCCTGCACGAAGCCGGCGAACAGGTACTCGTCGATGTCACCCGGCAGCGGCGCCGTCGAGGCGTACGTGACGGCCGGCGGGCAGCCGAAGGCGATCGCGACCGGCAGCCGCTCGCCCTTCGCCGCCGCGACGGCGTAGTGGTTCCGGCTGTCCTTGTGGATCTGCCAGTGCATGCCGATGGTGCGCTTGTCGTGCCGCTGGAGCCGGTAAAGACCCAGGTTCCGCACACCGGTCTCCGGGTGCTTGGTGTGGGTGAGCCCCAGGTTGAAGAAGGAGCCGCCGTCCTTCGGCCAGGTGAACAGCGCCGGAAGCAGGTCGAGGTCGACGTCGTCGCCGGTGAGCACGACCTCCTGCACCGGGGCGTCCTTCACCTTCTTCGGCGGCACGTGGACCATCGAGCCGAGCTTCCCGAAGGCCTCGCGCACGCCCACGAAACCGTGCGGAAGCTCGGGCTTCAGCAGCCCGCCGATCTTCTCGCTGATCTCGCCGTACGACTTCAGGCCCAGCGCCTTCAGGAGCCGCCGGTCCGTACCGAAGACGTTCATCGCGAGCGGCATGGCGGAGCCCTTGACGTTCTCGAAGAGAAGCGCCGGACCTCCCGCCTTGTTCACCCGGTCGACGATCTCCCCGACCTCCAGGTACGGGTCGACTTCGGCCTTGATGCGCTTGAGGTCGCCCTCACGCTCCAGGGCCCTGAGCAGCGAGCGGAGATCGTCGTAAGCCATGGCGCCAAGTATCCCCGAGCACCGCCCGCGCTCCCGCCCCGGGGCCCGGCGGGTCCCCCGGGAGCCCCGACGCCGTCCCCCGGTGGGGCGCGGCCGCCACGGGCTAGGCTTGGACCGTCACCGGGGCCGTGTCGCCGTGCCCCGCCGCTGCTTCCAGGGGGCTGTCCCACATGCTCAGGGCACTGATGTACATCCTGCCGCTGGCGCTGACGATCTACGCCTTCATCGACTGCCTCAACACCCCCGAGGACGAGGCCAAGCACCTGCCCAAGGTCGTCTGGGTCATCATCATCCTGCTCTTCTGGATCGTCGGCCCCATCGTCTGGTTCGCCGCCGGCAAGATGCGCCGCGCCCCCGCCGGCGGCCGCACCCCCTCCGAGTGGCACCGCAACCACCGCCACGAGTGGGTCGCCCCCGACGACAACCCCGAGTTCCTCAAGTCCCTCCGCGAGGAGAACAAGAAGGACGAGTCCCTCCTCAAGGACTGGGAGGCCGACCTCCGCCGCCGCGAGGAAGAGCTGAAGAAGCGCGAACAGGGTGGCGACGGCAAGGACAGCGACAGCTGATGGAGCTCCGGCTCCTGGCCACCTTCGAGAAGGTCGCCGACGTCCTCTCCTTCACCCGCGCCGCCGCCGAGCTCGGCTACGCCCAGTCCAGCGTCACCGGCCAGATCCGCTCCCTGGAGTCCTCCCTCGGCGTCGAGCTCTTCGAGCGCCTCGGCAGCCGCATCCGCCTCACCGAAGCCGGCGAGCGGCTCCTCCCGTACGCCCGCCGCATGGCCGACCTCGCCGAGGAGGCCCGGGCGGCCGTCGCCGTCACCGAGGAACCCTCGGGCCCGATCTCCGTCGGCACCATGGAGTCCCTCACCTCCTACCGGCTGCCCCCGCTCCTCGAGTACTTCCACCACCGCTACCCCAAGGTGCGGCTCACCCTCCGCCCCACCCTCGGCGACGAGACCCGCCAGGCCCTCCGCCAGGGCACCTACGACGTCGGCTTCCTCATGGAACCCGACACCGACCACGAGGGCCTGGAGTCCGAGGTCCTCGCCCCCGAACCCCTCGTCCTCGTCTCCGCCCCCGGCCACCCCCTCGCCGCCCGCACCTCCCTGACCAGCGCCGACCTCGCCGACGCCCAACTGGTCGGCACCGAACCCGGCTGCCCCTACCGCGACCTCTTCGAGCGAGAGCTTCGCGAGTGGGCCCCGCCCTTCATGGAATTCGGCACCATCGAGGCCACCAAGCGCGGAGTCGCCTCCGGCCTCGGCGTCGCCCTCCTCCCCCAGGTCACCGTCTCCGAGGAACTGGCCTCCGGCACCCTGGTCCCCCTCCCCTGGCAAGCCCCCTTCACCCTCTTCACCCAGCTCGCGTGGCGGCGGGGGAAGCGGCTTCCCCCACATGTCCGCCTGTTCGTCGACCAGGCACGGCGCCTCGTGTCCGAGCAGACCCCGCCAGCGTGACCTTCAGGCTCGCCAGCACGATCAACGGCACCCCCAGCGCCTGCACGAGCCCGATGTGGTGCCCGTACACCGCCCAGTCGACACCCATCGCCACCGCCGGGTAGGTGAACGCCAGCACCGCGATCTTTGCCGTCGGCAGCTTCGCGTACGCCGCGTACATCAGCACGTACATCAGCCCCGTATGAATCAACCCCAGGCCCACCAGCCACACCCACCCGCCCCCGAGCCCGGCCATCGCACCGAAGTCCGTGAACGGCAGCAGCAGCGGCATCCCCACCACCACCTGCACCAACGCGATCAGATGCGGCCGCACCCCGGTGATCCGCTTCGTCACGAACGTCGACAGCGCGTACAGCACCGCCGCCGCCAGCGCGAACCCGATCCCCTTCAGCGACGCCGTGTCCCCCGGCCTCACCCCGGACACCAGCACCAGCCCCACGAACGCGACGACCAGCCACCCCAGCTTCCCGCCCGGGATCCGCTCCCTCGCGAAGACCGCCCCGAGCAGCACCAGGAAGAACGGCTGCGTGTGGTAGACGACCGTCGCCAGCGAGATCGAACTCGCCTCGTACGCCTCGAACAAGAACACCCAGTTGAAGACGATGAACACCCCGCCCAGGGCAGCCATCCCCAGCTTCCTCCCGGTGAACCCGTGCCCGGTGAAGAACCCCCGCGCCAGCGAGTACGCCCCCAGCGCCAGCGCCCCGAACAAGCACCGGAAGAACACCACCTCGAACGGCGACGCCCCCGACTCGACGACGAACACCCCCAACGTGCCCGACAGCACCATCGCCAGCGTCAGCTCAACGGTTCCCCTGCTCTCATTCCTCATGCCGACGACGCTACGAGCGGGCCCACCCGCCGGTCCACGAGCCAGTGCACCGTCCTCCCGATGACCCCGATCGGCCCCGCCGATGCCCCCCGGAATACCCCCGAAGTCCCGCCAGTTGGCACCGAACATGACCGCCGACGAAACCCCCGCTCACGACCGCCCGAACCGCTCCTTCCTCTTCGTCCTCGGCAGCTCCCGCCCCGACGGCAACTCCGAACTCCTCGCCCGCACCGCCGCCGCCCACCTCCCCGCGGACATCCCCCAACGCTGGATAGACCTGAACGAGCTCCCGCTCCCCGACTTCCAGGACGGCCGCCACGAGTCCGCCGACCGCAAGCCCCACGACGTGGAGGAACTGCTCCGCCAGGCCACGATCGACGCCACCGACATCGTCATCGTCTCCCCCCTGTACTGGTACAGCCTCTCCGCCCAGACCAAGCGCTACCTCGACTACTGGTCAGGCTGGCTGAACGTCCCCGACTCCGACTTCGCCCAGCGCATGGCCGGCGGCACCCTCTGGGGCGTCACCGCCATGGCCCACGACGAACACGAAGTCGCCGACGGCCTCGTCACCGGCCTCAACCACTCCGCCGCCTACCTCCACATGCACTTCGGCGGCGTCCTCACCGGCACAGCCTCCCGACCCGGCCGCATCCGAGCCGACGAACAAGCCATGATCCGCGCCAAGACCTTCTTCCAGAACCCGACCCCCCTCGCCCGCTTCCCTTACGAGGAGGAGGCAGTGGTGGGTGCCGGGGCGGCGTAGGCGTTCCAGCTGGCCAGGATCTGCAGGGCCTGTGCGGTTTCGGAGCCTGGTTCGACGTTGTAGACGCAGAGGGTCTGTTCCGGGTCGCCGGGTGCCTGGAAGGACTCGTAGGAGAAGTGCAGGTCTCCGACGAGGGGGTGGTGGTAGCGCTTGGCGCCATGGGTGCGGCGCAATACCCGGTGATCGTTCCACCAGACGGTGAACTCGGCGCAGGACAAAGTGAGTTCGCCGACGAGATCGGCGAGCTGCCGGTCGTCGGGGTAGCGACCTGCTTCCAGTCGGAGGATGGCCACCGTCTCCGAGGCGATCCGTTCCCAGTCACCCACGCGCTCGCGGGCCTGAGGGTCGAGGAGGTAGTAGCGCGCCAGGTTCCGGCGGGTGGCGGGCAGGGCGTCGAAGTCGGTGAGGACGGCCCTGGCGAGCCGGTTGGAGGCGAGCACGTCGGTGCGCCGGCCCAGGATGAAGGCCGGTACGTGGCCGAGGGTCTCCAGCATCAGGTGCAGGCCCGGCCGGACCCGCTGGGCCCTGGCCGGCGCGCGGCGCGCGGTCTTGGTGCCGGTGCCGGACCGCAGGAGGTCGGTGAGGTGCTCGCGTTCGGTCTCGTCCAGCCGTAGCGCGCGGGCGATCGCTTCCACGACCTCGGTGGAGGGGTTGCCCGCCCTCCCTTGCTCCATGCGCGTGTAGTACTCGGTGCTGACGCCGGCCAGGCGGGCCGTCTCGTCCCTGCGCAGGCCGGGCACGCGGCGGACCCGCCCGTCAGAGGGCAGCCCGGCCTCTTCCGGAGTGATACGCGCGCGCCGTGAGCGCAGAAAGCCGGAGATTTCCTTCGTGCGGTCCATGGCTCCAGTGTGAACACGTCAGCGGTGGGGTGTCCGCTCCAGGGTGGCCCTGCGGGTACCTGTCAGGGCAGGGCCAGTCGTGGCGTCCTGAGGGGCTTGTCCGGGTGGTGTGCTGGGTGTGCGGCCGAAAGAGCGGCCCGCGATCGCACTCTCCCTCTCCCCTTGGAAGGTACGCATCATGTCCACGAACACCCTGTCCCTGCCTCTGACCGGTCGCATCGCGGTCGTCACCGGCGCCTCCAGCGGCATCGGAGAGGCGTCCGCCGAGCAACTGGCTTCCCTGGGTGCCCGCGTCGTCGTCCTGGCGCGGCGCGCCGACCGGCTCGCCGACCTCGTCGCCCGCATCGAGGGGAACGGCGGCAGCGCGGTGGCGATCGCCGCCGACGTGACCGACGCCGCCGCCGTGCAGCGCGCCGCCGACCGCGTGGAGGCCGAGTTCGGCGGCGCGGATCTGCTCCTGAACAACGCCGGCGTCATGCTGCCCGCTCCGATCGAGGAGCTGGCGACGGACCAGTGGAGGCAGCAGATCGACCTGAACATCACGGGTCTGATGAACGCGATCGGCGCGTTCACCCCGCAGCTGGTCAAGACCGCCGCCGAGCGCGGTGTGGCCGACCTGATCAACACCTCCTCGATCGCCGCGCAGAACATCTTCCCGAACTTCGCGGTCTACTCCGGCACGAAGGCGTACGTCACCCACCTCTCCCGTCACCTCCGGGCCGAGCTCGGCGCGAAGAACGTGCGCGTCTCGGCGGTCGAACCGGGCATCGTCGGCACCGAACTGCAGAGCCACGTCACCGACCAGGGCGCCCGGGACTGGCTGGACGGCTCCAGGCAGACCATGGAGTGGCTCACGGCGCAGGACATCGCACAGACCGTCGGCTTCATCGCCACGCTGCCGCCGCGGGTGAACCTCCAGCAGGTCACCATCATGCCCACTGGCCAGGCCAGCTGACCGGCGGTCCAACGGCGCGGGCGAACCCGTCCGCCGTTCCCCGGGTGATATCCGACCACCCCACCGGGGAAGGCTCCCCGCATGGACCAGGAACAAGCCCGCCAGTGGCTCGCCACCGCCCTAGCCGAAGCCCGATCCGGGCTCGCCGAGGGCGGGATTCCGATCGGGGCCGCGCTGTACGGGGCGGACGGCACGTTGCTCGGGCGCGGGCACAATCGGCGGGTACAGGACGGGGACCCGTCGACGCACGCGGAGACGGCGGCGTTCCGGGCCGCCGGGCGGCAGCGCTCGTACCGCGGTACGACGATGGTGACGACGCTCTCGCCGTGCTGGTACTGCTCGGGGTTGGTGAGGCAGTTCGGGATCTCGCGGGTCGTCGTCGGCGAGGCGGAGACGTTCCACGGCGGACACGAGTGGCTGACCGAGCACGGGGTGGAGGTCGTGTTGCTCGACGATTCGGAGTGCGTCGCGCTGATGAAGGAGTTCATCGACGAGAACCCCGCTCTGTGGAACGAGGACATCGGCGATGAGTGAAGCACGCACCGAAGCCACCCTCCCCACCATCGACCTCGGCCGCGACCCGGCCCCCCAGCTCCCCGCCGTCGACCGGGCCCTGCGCGAGGCCGGGTTTCTGCTGGTCACCGGGCACGGGGTGGATCCGGGGCTGCGGGCGGAGATCCGGACCACCGCCCGCCGTTTCTTCCACCTCCCCGCCGCTACCAAGGAGGCGTACGCCGTACGGGTCGGGGGGCGCGGATGGCTCGGGCCCGGGGCGGAGGCGAACGGGTACGCGGAGGGGACGGCGACCCCTCCCGACCTGAAGGAGTCGCTGTCCTTCGCGGCGGAGGAACGGACCGGGGACCCGGCCGTCGACGCCGAGTGGTTCCTGCCGAACACCTGGCCCGCCGAGGTCCCGGAGCTGAAGCCCCTCGTCGAGACGTACCTGGCGGAGATGAAGGCGCTGGCGGACCGGGTGCTCGACCTGCTGGGGGAGGCGCTGGGCGAGGAGCGGGACTTCTTCACGCGGCACACGGGGCATCCGACGTTCGGGTTCAACGTGAACTGGTATCCGGGGCGGGAGCGGACGGGGGAGCCGGAGCCGGGGCAGTTCAGGATCGGGCCGCACACGGACTTCGGGACGGTGACGGTGCTGGACCGGGAGGCGGGGAAGGGCGGGTTGCAGGTGTTCACGGACGCCGGGGGGTGGCAGGACGCGCCGTACGACCCCGCCGCGTTCACCGTCAACATCGGCGATCTGATGGCGGGTTGGACCGGTGGACGGTGGCGTTCGGGGCGGCACCGGGTGTTGCCGCCACCGGCGGACGCGCCCGCCGAGGAGCTGATGTCGCTGGTGTACTTCTACGAGTGCACGCCGGGGACGACGATCCACGGCATCGAGTCGCACGCGTATCTGCGGGCGCAGCTGGACGCCATCGCCACGGAGTGACAACTCCTGCACAACAGAGTCGACAAGCTGACCGCTTTCCCAACACACCCTGGATATCCTTGAGTTGACTGTGACGGGGGTGGCGGTTCGTGGACAGAGAGCTGTACGGCCGCGAAGCGGTCCTGCAGGACGGGGGGCTCGTCGCGCGGCTCGTCGGGCTCACCCGGAAGGGCGCCGCGCGGGTGGCGTACGAGCACGGGGACGATCCGCCGGTGACGGTGTTCACGGGTGGGCGCGGGATGGGGAAGACCGCGCTGCTCAAGGAGGTCAGGAACGGGTACCGGGGGTTCACGCCGCTGGCGCTGCTCGACTGCGCGCGGGTGGAGCCGCCGGCGGATCACGGGCCCGGGTGGACGCCGGTGACGGGGGCGCTCGCGGAGCTGGCGGTGCAGCTGGCGCCGAGGGGGACGGTCGTCCGGGCGGTGCAGTTCCCGCGGCTGTCGCTGGGTCTGGTGGCGGTGGCGTCGCTGGCCTGGTCGCAGGAGGACGACGAGCGGGCGAGGCGTGACCTCCAGCGGCTCGGGCCGCTGCTCGCGACGGTCGACGCGACGCGGGGCGCCGCCACGAACTGGGTGGGGAAGGTGCTGTCCAAGCTGGCCGCCACGTTCGCCGACGCCGCCGCCCCGCTGGCCGGGCTGCTGGCCGAGGCGACCGTGGAGACCGTCCTGGAGGAGGTGTTCAGCCGCTTCCAGCGGACGTCGGAGAGCTGGTACGGCGGGTACCGCAACGCGGGCGGGCGCGGAAAGGCGGGGCTTCAGCAGCTGGCGATCGACTTCGAGCAGGGCGGGGAGCGAAGACGGGAGGCGGAGGCGTTCCTCGTGGGCGCCCTGGTCGAGGACCTGTTCCGCGCCTACACCGGGATCCGGCAGCGCGGTACCCGCATCGGCCGTCCGCTGCTCCTTCTCGACAACGCCCACGAGCCGGTAGGCAGGCAGCTCGTCGAGCCGGTCCTGCGGGCGCGGGCCGAAGGCCGGCGCGACCGGGTCGTGGTGCTCGCCTCCTCCCGGGACCGCGAGTACCAGGCGATGCGGCACGCGACCCGCACCCGGCTGCCGGAGACGGCGCACCGGGCGCCCTGTCCGCGCGGGACGAGCATCGGTTCCGGCATCCTCGCCGTGGAGCTGACCCCGCTGTCGGCGGCGCAGACCCGGTCCGTGTTCGACCGGCACGATCCGGCGGGGCGGACGCCGCCGGAGCTGGCCCGGGCGGTGCACCGGCTGACCGGCGGGCGGCCGCTGGGGGTGGCGCTGCTCGGGCGGGCGGCCGGGGAGGCGCCGGCTGCGCTGCGGGCGACGCTGACGCCCGGCGCGCTGCTGGACCTGACGGTGGAGCTGCGGGAGGACAGTCCGCCGGTGCCGGTCGCGCCGGCGCTGCTCGCCGAGCTGCTGCCCGTACCCCGGCAGGAGCCGTACGCGGTGCTGGCCGCGACGCACGACGAGGAGTCGGCGCGGATGCTGGCGCACGCGCGGCTGCAGGGGGAGTCGCTGGACGGGGACGTGGCGCTGCGGGTGCGGGACCGGCTGCGGGCGGAGAACTGGCCCGAGGGGCCGGGGCACTTCGTCGCGGACCCGCTGCTGCGGGCGCTGCTGCTGCACCGGCTGCGCTTCCAGGACGGGGATCATCCGAGGTACGCGGCCTGGCGGGCGGTCCACGAGACGCTGCACCGGCATTACGGGCCGGAGCCGGGGCCGTACCGGCTGCGTCACGACCTGGCGCTGGGGCGGACGGAGCTCGCGGTGACCCAGCTGCGGCTGTCGTTCGCCGGTCCGGACGTCCTCGGCTGGCTCGGCCGGCTCCGGTTCGTCGCGGCGGCGCCGTACCCGCGCGAGAGGCACCACACGGGGCCGGATCCGCGCCGCGCGGTCGCCCTCGGGCAGGGTCCGGCCGTCCCGCCGCCCGCCGGTCTTGACGCCGACGCCACCGAACTCCATTTGTCCGTACGGCGGTTGCTGCACGCCGTATGGTTGCTCACCGATCCGCTGGCGCTGCCCGACGAGGAGGTGGCCGAACGTCTCGCGCACGAGCTGCGCCGGCTGTCCGGCCGTCATCTGACGGGCAGCGGTCCGCTGTGGGACGCGGCCACCCACTGGCCGCGCGACATCCGCTCCTGGCGGGAGCTGTCGCTTCCGCCGGGCAGCGAGGACGGAGTCTGACGCCATGCTCGAATGGCTGCGCCGCCACCTGTACTGGACACCCCGCCAGAAGCTGTTCACCTGGACCGTCGTCTCCGCCCTCGTCATCGGCGTGGGCGGTTACGTGGGCGTCCGGATCGCACAACCGGAGAACCGTTCCTGTGCGGACGGCGTCGAACGCCCCGCCGGCAGTGACGAGTGCGTGGGCGTCAACGGCGACGGCTTCGACTTCCGCGTCGCCGACCTGACCGAGGTCGCCGCCGCCATCGGCCGCGAGAACGCCACGCTCACGGAGGGCGAGTACGCCACCGTCGCCGTCCTCCTGCCGCTGACGTCGAGCGACGCGGGCATGCGGACCAAGGTGCTGCACGAGGTCCAGGGCGCGTACGCCTACCAGTTCCGCGCCAACCACGCGTCCAACAGCGAGACCCCCAAGATCCGGCTGGTCCTCGCCAACACCGGCAAGGGCAACGCCCACTGGCGCGCCACCGTCGACCGTCTCACCGCGATGACGGGGGCGCCGCACCGGCTGCGGGCCGTGTCCGGCGTCGCCACCTCCTCCACCGAGGTACGGGAGGCGGTGGCCGCCCTCACCGGCGGCGGGATCGCCGTCGTCGGCACCACGATCACCGCCGACGACATCGCCAACGGCCCCGCCGCCCCCGACCGCTACCCCGGCCTGGCCCGGGTCTCCCCCACCAACAGCGACGAGGCCAAGGCCCTCGCGCACTTCGGCCGGGTCGACGCCGCCAAGGCGCTCCTCGTCCAGGACACCCGCGGCGGCGACCACTACACCGACACCCTCAAGGCGGCCTTCGCCGCCTCCCTCAAGGGCGCCCCCTACGAGCCGCAGCTCTTCACCTCGCCGGCGGACCCCACCGAGGAGGGCACCACCGCCAACACCTTCCGCCAGATCACTCATCTGATCTGCGACACCCGCGCCGAGACGGTCTTCTTCGCGGGCCGCCACACCCAGCTGCGCCAGTTCATCAACGCGCTCGGCGCCCGCGGCTGCACCGACCGCGCCTTCACCATCCTCACCGGCGACGAGGGCTCCTACCTCGGCGCCGACAAGCTGCTCGACCGCGACGCCCTGAAGGCCAGGCTCACCGTCCGGTACGCGTCCCTCGCGCACCCCGACGCCTGGAAGCCCGCCCCGGGGCGCCCGATCCCGGCGACGGGCGGCTCGGCCGTCGCGTACGCGACCTTCGTCACCGACATCGCCCGCGCCTCGAAGAAGCCGGTGGCGCTCGCGGACGGTCAGGCGATCGTCGCCTACGACGCGATGGCGACCGCCGTCCACGCCATCCGCCAGGCCACCCCGCAGGGCGCCCGGTTCCCCGAGCTCGAAGACGTCGTCACCCAGTGGCCGCAGGTCAAGGGCTCGCTCCGGGTCCAGGGCGCGGGCGGCTGGATCTGCCTCGACAACTACGGCAACCCGTACAACAAGGCCGTCCCGATCGTCGAGCTCGCCCTCGACGGCAGCCAGCGCTTCGTCGCGATCGCCTGGCCCGAGGGCGCACCGCCCACCACCGCCTGCCTCCCCCCGAAGAAGGGATGACGCTCCCGGGAAGGCCCTGTTCCGGGGGCCCTACGGCACCCACTGCGGCCAGGCCGCCTCGTCCCGCTCGTACAGGTCCCGCAGGTGCTGCCACCGCTCGGCGGTCCAGCCCCGCCAGTCGGTGGGCCGGCCGTCAAGGGCGGCGGCGAGCCGCTCGAAGTGGTCGTGCCAGCCGGCGAGGCAGTCGAGCCGGTACTCGCGCGAGCCGCGCAGCTCGTTGGTGAAACGCAGAACGGTCGACCCGCGCCCCCCGGCCCCGGATCCCGGTTCCAGATGGAACCGCATCCGTCCGTGGGTGCTCGGATCGACCGTGTACTCGGCGACGTAGTCGGGGTCCCAGGCGGTCACCCGCCCCGAGACCTCCGTCTCGCTGTTGAGCCAGCGGAGCGTGACGCGCCCGTCGAGCCGGGGCTCCAGCGGGTCCGCCTCGCAGAGCCAGGCCGGCAGGCCTTCGGGCGAGGCGACGGCCGCCCAGACCACCGGCACGGGGTGCGGGAGGTCCAGTACGAACCGCAGCAGGTGGGTGTCGCCGTGGGTCTCGCTCCTGCCCCGGGGTATCTCGCTCATACCTCAAGCGTCACCCCGGGGCGGGCCCGGTGCGAGCCGGACGAGCCCCCGGGGACGGGCTCAGACGCCCGCGTACGAGTGCTTGCTGCTGACGAAGATGTTGACGCCGTAGTAGTTGAACAGGAAGCAGGCGAAGGCGATGAGCGCGATGTACGCGGCCTTCCGCCCCTTCCAGCCGGCCGTCGCGCGCGCGTGCAGGTACGCGGCGTAACCGACCCAGGTGATGAAGGACCAGACCTCCTTGGCGTCCCAGCCCCAGTAGCGGCCCCACGCGTCGCCGGCCCAGATGGCGCCCGCGATGATCGTGAAGGTCCAGAGCGGGAAGACCGCCGCGTTGACCCGGTACGAGAACTTGTCGAGCGAGGCCGCCGAGGGCAGCCGCTCCATGACCGAGCGGGCGAAGGAGCCCGGGTCGCCGCCGGTCGCGAGCTTGTTCTCGTACGAGTCCCGGAAGAGGTACAGCAGGGTGCCGACGGCGCCGATGTAGAAGACCGCGCCGCAGAAGATCGCGGTGGAGACGTGGATCCACAGCCAGTACGAGTCGAGCGCCGGGACCAGCTGGTCGCTGGGGGTCTTCAGCCAGGTGGTGGCCATGCCCAGGTCGAGCAGGACGGTGGTCACCAGCGGCAGACCGATCCAGCGGACGTTCTTCTTGGCGACCAGGAAGCCGAGGTACGCGCCGACCGCCACCGTGGAGAAGGTGGTGGAGAACTCGTACATGTTGCCCCAGGGGGCCCGCTGCACGGAGAGCGCGCGGGCGACCACGCCCGAGGCCTCGACCAGGAAGGCCAGGACGGTCAGCGAGATCGCGATCCGGCCGTACAGGTCGCCCTTGACCGTGCCGCCCGCCGCGCCGGGGCCGTCCGGCACGTCCCGGGTGCCGGCCGCGGACCGCGTGACGACCTGCGGCTTGTCGAGCACGGCGGTGCCGCCGGCCTTCTTGACCCGCACGGTCACGGCCGGGGCCGCGGCCTTCTGCGCGGTGAGCGCGGCGGCGGTGCGGCCGACCTTGCTGCGGCTGCCGAACACCCACTCGGCGATGTGGGCGAAGAAGGCCAGGGTGTAGACGGCCATCGAGGAGTAGATGAGCAGGTCGCTCATCCGCGCCAGGCTCTCGTTGGTCGTGGCGGCGAGGATCACTTGTCGGCCTCTCCAGAAGGGGCAGGGTCTTCTGCGGGTTCTTCCGCGGGTTCCGGTACGGAGCTGGGCGGGGCCTGCGCGGTGAGCGCGACCGCGAGGTCGCCGAGCTCCTCCGGCAGCCTGGCGGACTCGCTGCGGCCGAGGCCGGCCATCTCGACGACGGTCACGCCGTCCTCACCGCGGACGGCCCGGACCCAGACCCGGCGCCGCTGGATGAAGAGCGAACCGGTGAGCCCGGCGATCGCGGCGATCGCGCCGGCGAGCGCGAGGCCGTTGCCCGGCTGCTGCGAGATCTGGAAGCTCGCCCACTCCTTGATGTCCTTCTCGAAGGTGATCGAGCCGGCGCCGTCGGGCAGCGTCATCGTCTCACCGGGGAGCATGCGCTGCGCGACCCCGGTGCCCTTGTCGATCTTGAACTGCTTCATCTTGGTCGTGTTGAGCTGGTACACGTTCTGCGGCAGACCGGAGTTCACGCGCAGGTCGCCGTGGTAGCCGGTGAGCGCCATGACGGGGAAGTCGAGCGCGGGGAACTGCGAGAACATCGTGCCGCTGCCGGCGCCCGCGAAGGTCGGCACGAAGAGCGCGGTGAAGCCGAGCTGCTCCTTCTTGCCGTTCTTGTCGCGGTAGCCGTCCATGACCTTGATGGCGCCGGTCGAGGTGATGTTGTTGTCGATGGGCAGCATCGGCACGGCGCCGTGGAAGACGGTCTTGCCGCGGCCGTCCTTGACGGTGATGACCGGCGCGTAGCCGTGGGCGATCAGATAGACCTTGGAGTCGCCGACCTTCAGCGGCTCGTTGACCCGGATGACGGCCTTCTTGTCGGTGCCGCCGTCCTCGGAGTAGGTGACGTCCGCCTCGAAGGTGCGCGGGGTGCCGCGCTGCGGGCCGCCCTTCTCGTACGTGCCGTTGAAGGAGTTCAGGGTGAAGCTGAACGGTTCCAGTTCCTCGGTGCCGAACTGGGAGCCGGACTTGAAGTCGTCGTACTGGGTGAGCGTGTTGGAGAAGCCGTCGCCCTCGACGATCAGCTTGCCGCCCTCGGACTTGAAGAGCTGGCCCCAGGCGAAGGCGGTCAGCATCACGATCAGGGCGATGTGGAAGAGCAGGTTCCCGGCCTCGCGGAGGTAGCCCTTCTCGGCGGCGACCGCGTCGCCCGCGGTGTGGGCGCGGAAGCGGCGGCCCTTGAGGACGGTGAGCGCCGCCTCGCGGACCCGCTCGGGCTCGGCGTCGGTGCGCCAGGTGGTGTACGCGGGGAGCCGGGTGAGGCGCTTGGGGGCGCCCGGCGGGCGGCTGCGGAGCTGGCCGACGAACTGCCAGGTGCGGGGCACGATGCAGCCGATGAGGGAGACGAACAGCAGGATGTAGATCGCGGAGAACCACACCGAGCTGTAGACGTCGAAGAACTGGAGCTTCTCGTACAGCGGCGTCAGGGTGGGGTGGGCCTCCTTGAAGGTGGCCACCTTCAGCTCGTCCGCGCTGGTCTGCGGGACGAGGGAGCCGGGGACGGCGCCCAGGGAGAGCATGAAGAGCAGGATCAGCGCGACCCGCATGGAGGTCAGCTGGCGCCAGAACCAGCGGATCCAGCCGACGACCCCGAGCGTGGGTCCGCCGACGACGGTCTCTTCCAGCGGGGCGGTCGACAGCTGGGCGCCGGCGGCTTCGTCGCCGGTCCGCTCGGACTCCGTCGTATCGGTTGTGCTCATGGAACTCAGATCCCCACCGTGAAACCGTTGGACCAGGTCTGCATCGTGGCGACCATGCTGTCCCACGCCCCTGTGAGGAGCAGGACGCCGGTGACGATCATCATCCCGCCGCCGATCCGCATGACCCATACGTAGTGCTTCTTGACCCAGCTGAACGCGCCCAGCGCCTTGCGGAAGGCGACGGCCGCGAGGACGAACGGTACGCCGAGCCCGAGGCAGTACGCGAAGGCGAGCACCGCGCCGCGGCCGGCGCTCGCCTGGTCGATGGCGAGTGCGTTGACCGAGGCGAGGGTCGGGCCGATGCACGGGGTCCAGCCGATGCCGAAGAGCGCGCCGAGCAGCGGGGCTCCGGCGAGCCCGGCCGCGGGCTTCTTGTGGAAGCGGAACTCGCGCTGGGTGAACCAGGGCATCAGGCCCATGAAGAACACGCCCATGGCGATCATGAGCACGCCGAGGACCGTGGAGAGCGTGTCGCGGTACTCCTGGAGGTTCGTCCCGAAGTAGCCGAAGAGGGCGCCGCCGGAGACGAAGACGGCGGTGAAGCCGAGCACGAAGAGGACGGCCCCGGTGGTCATCCGGCCGCGGCGGCTCTCGGCGAGGTCGGTGCCGGTGACCCCGGTGACGTACGAGAGGTAGCCGGGGACGAGCGGGAGGACGCACGGCGAGAAGAAGGAGACCAGGCCGCCGAGGACCGCGATGGGCAGGGCGAGCAGCAGGGCTCCGCTGGTGACCGTCTCGTTCACGGGCTCACTTCTCCTTGAGAAGGGGCTCGATCATCGACCGGAGCTTCTTCTCGTCGAGCGCCATGAGCGAGCGGGCGGCGATCTTGCCCTCCTTGTCGAGGACGACGGTGGAGGGGATGGCCTGCGGGTTGAGGGTGCCCTTGGGGAAGCCGAAGAGGATCAGCTTGCCCTGCGGGTCGTAGAGGCTGGGGTAGGGCACCCCGTAGTCCTCTTCGAAGGCGAGGGCGGGCTGCTTGTTGGGGTCGCGGGTGTTGAGGCCGACGAATTCGACGTCCTGGCCCTTGAGGTCCGCGGCGACCTTGGCGAAGTGCGGGGCCTCGGCGCGGCAGGGGCCGCACCAGGAGCCCCAGACGTTGAGGACGACGACCTTGCCCTTGAGGCCGGCGACGTCGAGCTGCTTGCCGTCGAGGGTCTCGCCGGCGAGCTTGCCGGTGGCCGAGCGCTCGCCCTTGGCGACGGTGGAGATGCCACCCGTGTTGGTCACGAAGTTGGTGTTGCCACCGCCGCCGGACTTGCCGTTGCTGTCGCCGCCGCAGGCCGAGAGCGTGAGGGCGGCGACGGACAGCATGCCGACGGCGACCAGGGTGCGCCGGGTGCGACGGGGGGCACGGCTAAGGCTCATGTGAAAAGTTTCGCATGGGCGTTTGGGGGATCTTGGGCACCCCCCTACGTGCCCGTAAAGCCCCTTGTCAAGATCGGCTAAGCAGTCGGCGTGGACGTGGCGGGCTTCAGGAAGGTGTTCCATCCGCCGGCGGGCTTCTGGCCGACTTCGAGGGTACGCAGCTGTTCGAGGATCTTGGGGTCCTGGACGTCGAGCCAGTCCACGAACTGCTTAAAGGAGACGAGCCGGACCTCCTTCTTTCCGGCCATTCCCTTCAGCGCGTCCTCGACGGCGTCCATGTAGATGCCGCCGTTCCACTGCTCGAAGTGGTTGCCGATGAAGAAGGGCGCGCGATTCGACTCGTACGCGCGCGTGAAGCCGCCCAGGAGCGCCTCGGTGGCCTGCTTGCGCCAGCCCGGGTAGCGGGAGGGCATGCCCTTGGTGGTGTTCTTCGACTGGTTGGCCAGCATGTTGTAGTCCATGGAGAGGACTTCGAAGGAGTGCCCGGGGAAGGGCACGGCCTGCAGAGGAAGGTCCCAGATGCCCTGGCGCTTCACCGGCCACATCTGGCGGCCGCCGGGCGAGCTGGCGTCGTAGCGCCAGTTGAGGCGCTTGGCGGTGGGGAGCAGGTTGTCCTGGCCGAGGAGGCAGGGGGTGCGGCCGCCGACGAGTTCCTTGGAGTAGTCGAAGGGCAGCGGGTCGAGGTCGGTCCAGCCGCTGTTCGTCTTCCATTCGGTGACGAACTTCATGGCCTGGTCGATCTCGCTCTGCCACTGCGCCGGGGTCCAGTTGCCGACCGATCCGGAGCCGCCGCAGAAGTGCCCGTTGAAGTGCGTGCCGATCTCGTGGCCTTCGAGCCAGGCCTGCCGGACGTACTTCAGGGTGTCCTTGATGTGGCCGTCGGTGAGGTAGCCGATGTCGGAGGCGCCGACGCGGTTGTTCGGCGGGCGGTAGAGGTTCTTCTTCGATTCGGGAAGGAGGTAGATCCCGGAGAGGAAGAACGTCATCGCCGCGTCGTGGTTCTTGGCGAGTTCGAGGAAGCGGGGGAAGAGGCCGTTGCCGACCTCGCCCGCACCGTCCCAGGAGAAGATCACGAACTGGGGCGGGGTCTGGCCGGGTTCGAGCGGGACGGGCGCGTCCGGCTGGTGCGGCTGCTTGCCGGTGTCGGCGGTGGAACCGTCACCGATGAGCCGGGCGTCGTCCTTGGTCGGGGTGGGCGTACCGGGATCCGTCGTGGTGTCGCCCCCCTTACCGGGTCCGGAACGTCCCGGCTTGTCCTGGTTCCCGGTGCTGCATCCGGCGATCCCGAGCGCCGCCGCGGCACCAACCCCCGCCCCGAGAAGGCCCCTTCGACTGATCCCGCGCATGACATCCCCATTCGCGCTGACATATGACCGAAACGTCATCCAAACCGACAATGAGTGAGATGCAGGGCGGAACACGGAGGTTCCGGGAATTAGCACAAAAATTTCAGGGCGGCCGGATGACATGAACATCATCGACCGCCCTGTGGGTGTACCCCTTCCCGGGGTACGTCGTCCAGGGGCTACGCCCTATCCGGCCAAGCTCGCCGGAACAGGCCCTACGCCCTGTCCGGCCTAACTCGCCAGGACAGGCCCTACGCCCCGAACGCCTTCGACTTCCCCTTCACCGGCTTCGCGCCCGCCAGCAGGTGCACCGGGACGAGATCACGCGCCGGCTCGCTGTACCCGACCGAGACGATCTTGTCGCCCTGGTACGTGAACGAGGTCAGCGAGGCCAGCGTGCACTGCCGCCGCCGCGGGTCGTGCCACAGCCGCCGCTTCTCCACGAAACTGCGCACGATCCAGATCGGCAGCTGGTGGCTGACACAGACCGCCTCGTGACCCCGCGCCGCGTCCTTCGCCGCGTCCAGCGCGCCCATCATCCGCACGACCTGCTCGACGTACGGCTCGCCCCACGACGGCCGGAACGGGTTCGTGAGGTGCTTCCAGTTCGCCGGCTTCTTCAGCGCGCCGTCACCGACCCCGAAGGTCTTGCCCTCGAAGACGTTCGCCGCCTCGATCAGCCGCTCGTCGCTCGCCAGGTCGAGACCGTGCGCCTTGGCGACCGGCGTCGCCGTCTCCTGCGCCCGCTCCAGCGGGGAGGAGACGACGTACGTGATGTCCCGGTCGGCCAGGTGCTCGGCGACCCGGTCCGCCATCTGACGGCCGAGCTCGGACAGGTGGTAGCCGGCGCGGCGCCCGTAGAGCACCCCGTCCGGGTTGTGCACCTCTCCGTGCCGCATCAGGTGGACGACGGTGATGTCCTGGTCCCGCGTGCTCGACTCGCTCATGCCGTCGCCTCCGCGGCGGCACGGGCGGCGGCCGGCAGCGCGGCGGCGATCCGCTCGACCGCCCGCTCGTCGTGCGCGGTCGACACGAACCACGACTCGAACGCGGACGGCGGCAGGTACACACCGTCGGCCAGCATCGAGTGGAAGAAGGCGTTGAAGCGGAAGGCCTCCTGCTTCTTCGCGTCGTCGTAGTTCCGCACCTCGTCGGCGGTGAAGAACACCGAGAACATGTTGGACGCGGTCTGCAGCCGGTGCGCCACGCCCTCCTTCGCCAGCGCGCCCGTCACCAGGCCCTGGATCTCCTTCGAGACCGCGTCGACCTTCTCGTACGCCGCCTCGTCCAGCAGCCGCAGCTGCGCAAGGCCCGCGGCCGTCGCCACCGGGTTACCGGACAGCGTGCCCGCCTGGTAGACCGGCCCGGCCGGCGCCAGGTGCCCCATGACGTCGGCGCGGCCACCGAACGCGGCGGCCGGGAAGCCGCCGCCCATGACCTTGCCGAAGGTCATCAGGTCGGGCTTCACGCCGTCGACGCCGTACCAGCCCGCCCGCGAGGTACGGAAACCGGTCATCACCTCGTCCGAGATGTACAGCGCGCCGTTCTCCCGGCACAGGTCCGCCAGGCCCTGGTTGAAGCCCGCCACCGGCGGCACGACGCCCATGTTGCCCGGCGAGGCCTCCGTGATCACACAGGCGATCTCGCCCGGGTGCGCGGCGAACGCGGCCCGCACCGCCTCCAGGTCGTTGTACGGCAGCACGATCGTGTCACCGGCCTGCGCACCGGTCACCCCGGGCGTGTCCGGCAGACCGAAGGTGGCCAGACCGGAACCGGCGGCGGCGAGCAGCGCGTCCACGTGGCCGTGGTAGCAGCCCGCGAACTTCACGACCTTGGCGCGCCCGGTGAACCCGCGGGCGAGCCGGATCGCGGACATCGTCGCCTCCGTGCCGGAGGAGACCAGACGCACCTGCTCGACCGGCTCGATCCGCGCGACGATCTCCTCGCCGAGCGCGACCTCGCCCTCGCCGGGCGTGCCGAACGAGGTGCCACGGGCCACGGCGGCCTGCACCGCGGCGGTGACCTCCGGGTGCGCGTGGCCGAGAATCATCGGCCCCCACGAGCAGACCAGGTCGACGTACTCACGACCGTCCGCGTCGGTGAGGTACGGACCGGAACCGGACACCATGAACCGGGGCGTTCCGCCCACGGCCCGGAAGGCACGCACCGGTGAGTTCACGCCGCCGGGCGTCACGAGGGAAGCGCGGTCGAAAAGCGTCTGTGAGACTGGGGCTTCGTATGAATACGGCACTGTGATCCTGACCTGCGAGAACGACTTCGGGCACGACATCGGGAACGGAGGGACGGTGGTGGACATCCTCTGTATTACGCCGGGACGCTCGCCCTCCGCGTCTGCGAAACTGGGGCGTCATAGGGATGGCTCACGGAATCCATGGTGTCAGAGGCCACGGCGTTCTTGCGGACAGGTGTTTCACCGTACGAACGCGGGGGAGGTCACTGACACGATGATCGGGTTGCGCGGCGGGGTCGTGTTGCCGAGAAAAAGCAGTCGGGTGGAGATATGCATCGCGGTGGCGGACCGGGCGAGGGGACGGACGACCTGGGCCCGGAGTCTGCCCGGCGGGGGCGGCACCGGCGCCGGCGGAGCGAGGACCAGACCGCGTCGGGAGGCCGGCCGAACCCGGACCCCGCTGCGGAATCACCCCCCGCGACCGGAGGCCGGAGCTTGGGGGTGACGTACAAGTACTTCGGCGCGCCCGACGGCGCCACCGCCGCCCGCGTCCCCATCTCGATGCGTCCGGAGGAGCTCGGCGGGGACGAGCTCGGCATGGGCGGCATGTTCACCAAGATCAAGCCCGAGACGATAGCGGCCATGGTCCTCACCGGCATCCAGGGCATGCCCCTGCACAAGGTGCCGCCCCTTGAGCTGGTCGTCCTCCACCCCGACTACGCCGTCGTCAAGCTCCCGATGACCGTCGTCGACCCCCTCCGCGGGATCGGCGAGGAGTCCGTCGGCGCCGCCGCCTTCATCTGGTCCACCGTCCCCGACCGCGGCGGCCCCCGCGACGCCTTCGACGTCTACCAGCTCCTCCACGAATGGCAGGACTTCTCCGTCCGCCTCCACGAGGCCGGCCACCAGCCGTACTGCCTGGTCTGGCCATGAGGCCCGGCCCTGAGGCCGTCCGGGGCTGAGGCCGACTACCGGCCCGCGGTCGTCTCCGCGCGCTCGCGGGCGGAGGCGAGCCGGTAGGGCACGTCGATGACGACGACGTTCCGCACGAACAGCAGGTGGCCCTTGAGCCGCAGGGCGCTCTGGTTGTGCAGCGGCTGCTCCCACCAGTGCCCCACCACGTACTCGGGGATGACCACCGAGACCACCGAATCCCCCGTCCGCTCGGGCGCGTCCTTGATGTGCCGCAGGACCGGCTGCACGACCGAGCGGTACGGCGAATCGAGCACCCGCAGCGGTACGTCGATGCCGTGGGCCTCCCAGGCCGCCCGCAGCACCTCCGCCTCGGCCGGGTCCTCCGCGACGGTGACGGCCGTGAGCGAGTCGGGCCGCAGGGTCCGCGCGTACGACAGCGCCCGGAGGCTCGGCGCGTTCACCGAGGCCACCAGGACGAGGACGTGGTTCCCGGCGAGGGTGCGGGGCCGCGCCCCGGGACCGACGGCGACCTCCGCCGCGACCGTGTCGTAGTGCCGCCGCACCCCCTTCATCCCGGCGTAGAGCAGCGGCATCGCGAGGACCACGAGCCAGGCCCCGTGGGTGAACTTGGTGACCAGGACGATGACCAGGACCACCGCGGTCAGGCACGCGCCGAACGCGTTGATCGCGAGGCTGCGCCGGATGCGGTGCCGGCCCGCGGCCCCCTCCGGCGTGGCGAGTTCTCGCCGCCAGTGCTTGACCATGCCCGCCTGGGAAAGGGTGAAGGAGACGAAGACGCCGATGATGTACAGCTGGATGAGGCGGGTCAGCTGCGCGTCGAAGGCCACGATCAGGGTGATGGCGGCGAGCGCGAGGAGGACGATGCCGTTCGAGTAGACGAGCCGGTCGCCCCGGTGGACGAGCTGGCGGGGCGCGTAGCGGTCGCGCCCGAGGACGGAGGCGAGCATCGGGAAGCCGTTGAAGGCGGTGTTCGCCGCCAGGATCAGGACGCCCGCGGTGACGGCCTGGAGCGCGTAGAAGAGGACGTGCCAGTCGCCGAAGGTGGCCCGCCCGATCTGCGCGAGCGCGGTGGACATCGGCGTGCCCGGCGCGAGGCCGAGCTCGGTGGGGTCCGCGGCCACATGCACCTCGTAGACCATGGCGAGCACGGTGATCCCGAAGAACATGGCGGCCGACAGCCCGCCCATGATCGCCAGCGTCATGGCCGCGTTGCGGCTCTTGGGCTTCGCGAACGCCGGTACGCCGTTGCTGACCGCCTCCACCCCGGTCAGCGCCGTACAGCCCGAGGCGAAGGCCCGCAGGGCGAGCAGCACGAGCGCGAGCCCCGAGTAGACGGAGACCTCCTTCACGGGCAGCGCGGCGGACTCGGCCCGGATCGTCGCCCCCGTCCCCATCCGCACCGCCGCCACCGCGAACATCAGGAAGACGACCGCGATGAAGGCGTACGTGGGGATCGCGAACCAGCGCCCCGACTCGCGCACCCCGCGCAGGTTCAGCCAGGTGAGCACCACCACGAAGAACACCGACATGGCCACCGCGTGCCCGTCCAGCGACGGCACGGCCGAGGTGAGCGCGGCGACCCCGGAGACGACCGACACGGACACGGTCATCACGTAGTCGATGAGCAGCGCGGACGCGGCGGTCAGCGCCGCCCGCTCGCCCAGGTTCTCGGCCGAGACGACATAGGCCCCGCCGCCACCCGGATAGGCGTAGCAGGTCTGCCGGTAGGAGGCGACGACGACGAGCAGCAGGATCACGATCCCGACCGCCGCGTACCAGGCCAGATGGAGGACTGCGAGCCCGCCGAGGGCGAGGACCAGCAGGATCTCCTCGGTGGCGTACGCGACCGAGGACAGCGGGTCGCTGCAGAAGACCGGCAGCGCCACCCGCTTGGGAAGCAGCGTCTCCCCGAGCCGTCCGCTGTCCAACGGACGACCTACGAGCAGGCGTTTCGCCACACCCTTTGCTCTCATAAGTGCTGAAGTTAGGACGAATGGTATGTAATGCACGGAAGCCGCGCCCTAGGGGGAGCCGTACGCCCCGAGGGAGCCCGTACGAGGAGGACCACGCGTGAGCGGAGCCCGAGGAATGCGCCTGGCCGGCGAACCCATGCAGATCGGCGAGGTCGCCGCACGCACAGAACTGTCCCTGCGGACCATCCGCCAGTACGAGGACAGCGGCCTCGTCGTCCCCTCCGCCGCCTCCCCCGGCGGCTTCCCCCTCTACACCGACGCCGACGTCTCCCGGCTCATGGTGGTCCGCCGCATGAAGCCCCTCGGCTTCACCCTCGACGAGACCCGCGAACTCCTCACCGCCGTCGACCGCCTCACCGCCGACCGCCCCGGCACCGACACCGAGCTCGACCCCGCCGAGCGCGCCGCCCTCACCGCCCGTGTCCGCCGCTACGAACAGGCCGCCGCCGAACGCGTCGCCGAACTCCGCGCCCAACTCGCCCGCGCCGAGGAGTTCGCCCACTCCCTGCGCACCCGCCTGACACCGACGCCGGCCTGACAGCCACCCGAGGCCCCCCGAGGCGGCCCCCGCTCAGTCCGTGAGCGCCCGCGCCAGATCGTGGAAGAAACGCGCGTACGCGGCCGGGCTCGGCGGGGTCTCCGGGTTCCACGGAGTGAGGCGCGCCCCCACCGGCACCTCGTACGGCGGCGTGGCGTTCCCCCTGCTGTCGAAGAGGACCAGACCAGGCCCCAACTCCACGACCCGCCCCCAGTCGGCGGTGAGCCAGTTCGCCCCGGGCCCCGGCCCGGGATCGATCAGCCGCACCCCCAGCTCCGCCAGCCGCGCCAGCTCGGGCCACGCCTGCGACCGCGCCAGATGCACCTGCTCCGGCCCCGCCCCGGACAGCGCGAGCACCGTAAGCCCACCCCGCCGCGCCGCGTCCCGGACCACCTCCTCGGAGGCGGCCAGAGTCTCCGCGGCCCCGGGCGCTTCGGCGGGGGCGGCGGGGTTCTGTGCGGCGCCGGGCGCTCCGGCGGGGGCGGCCGCTTCGGCCGGGGTGGCGGCCTCCAGGGACGCGGCCAGCGCGCCGAAGCGGTCGAGGATCGCCCCGAGGGGCAGCTCGCCGCCGACGGAGAGCGCGACGAGCGGCACGCCGAGCCGCTCGGCCACCGCCTCGTCCAGCGCGTACGGACTCTTCCCGTCGTACGTGACGTCCACGATCACGTCCGGCCGCAGCTCCCGCAGCAGCGCCTCGTCCAGGACCCGGCCGGGGCCGAGATACGGGACCCCGGCCGCGGCGAGCCCTCCCGCCTTGGCCGGGTCGATCGCCTCGCCGTCGTGCCCGGAGCCGTAGACGGCGACCGGCGTCACCCCCAGGTCGAGCAGGCCCGCGCCGGCCCTCACGTACGCGACCACCCGCCGTGGCACACGGGCCGCCCCCACCTCCGTACCTCTGTCGTCCGTGAATCCCCATGCCTGCGTTCCGGACATGCGGCAGCTCCCTCCCCGGCCGGAATCTCCCTCTCCCGCCACCTTGAAGCGGTTCCCCGGCCCGCACAAGAGGGCCTGCGTCCGGCCCACGAAGCCCACCGCCCAAGCCACAGCCCGAGCAACTGCCCGGGACTTTGGTCCCGGACCCCCCTGCCGAAAGTCCCCCAGGGTGGTGTTAACTGAACGGGTCGGGAGGAAGCAGTAGGAATCACCAGCGCCGTCGTGCACGCGTGCCACCTGCCGGGGCACACGGGATACGGGCGGCCCTCACGTCCTGGAGTGAGCCATGTCCTTGCCCGGCCAGTTGTCCGACCCCCGCGTCCTCACCCTCTTCGGCGTCCTCGCCGTCTCGACGGTGGTCTGGCTGACGCTCGGCCTGCGCGCCCGCGCCCGCGTCCGCCGCGACCGGGCGGCCGTGCCCCTTGAGCGCGTCTGGCACCCCCAGGAGTCCGTCGCCCTGACCCCCGCCGAGGAACACGCCTTCGGCCAGGTCGTCTCCCGCCTCTCCCTCGGCTCCCCTGGCCGCCTGCGCTGAGGCCCGACCGGCGCTGACGCCAGACCCGCCCTGGTCAGGCCAGGGGGGCGGGCCCGCTGGGCGGGATCCGTCTCAGGACCGCCAGGCGCGCGGGTCGCGGCCGGTCGTCGCGAGCAGCCGCTCGAAGACGGAGGCCCCGTCGGGCAGGTCGACGGCGTCGCCGAAGACGCTCATCTTCCGGCCCATCGGAGCCATCCGCTCCACCTCGTCCACGAGCCCCGCGACCACCGCCGGGTCCGGCTCGTAGACGCGGCCGGTGGCACGGGCCAGGTCCCAGGCGTGCACGGTCAGGTCGAGCAGCACCATGGACCCGACGGTCCGCGCGGGCATCCCCATCGCCCCGGAGGCGCCCTCCTCCGCGCCGGGCGCGGCCCAGGCGGCGACCAGCTTCCCGGCCTCCGCCTCGAAGCGGTCCCGCCAGTCCGCCTCCGCGACCCGGTCGGGGGTCTCGGAGAAGTCGGCCGGCTGCTTGGCGGCGAGGGCCTGGAAGTTCACGACGACCGCGAAGAGGTGGTTGAGCAGGGCGCGCACGTCGTACTCGGCGCACGGCGTGGGCGCGTCGAGCGACGCGTCGTCGATGTCCCTGACGAGAGGCGCGGCCTGCGCGGCGGCGGTGTGCAGCAGGTCGGCGATACGGGGCGTGTCCTGGTTCGTCATGGAATCGACGCTAGGTGATCATGCCCACTCCGTTCTTGAAGAAACGCGCCAGGCTCCGAAGCCGCCCCGCACCTAGCATGCGGAGCATGTCCGCCTCCGCTCCCCGCCGGGACACCCGGGGCATCGTCGACCCCGCCGAACTGCTCTCCCGTGTCCGCTTCCGCCGCCACATGCCCGCGCCGGAGCTGCGGCCCTTCCTGGAGCACTACTGGCTGATCGACTGGGAGCTGCCGGAGCCGTACGCGACCCACGTCGTCCCGCACCCGTCGGTCAACATCGTCTTCCAGCGCTACGGCTCCCTGGACGCCCCTCCGGACGCCGCCGATTCCTCGGCCGAGGTCTCCGGGATCGGCCTCGGACTCTTCACCCGGAAGCTCACCGGCAGGGGCCGTGTCTGCGGCGTCCAGTTCCGCCCCGGCGGCTTCCGCCCCTTCGCGCCCGCGTGGCCGGTCTCCACGTGGACGGGCCGCAGGGTCCCGCTCACCGAGGTGTTCGACGGGGTGCTCCACGAGTCCGCCCGGCTCTCCGCCGCCCTCTCCGCCGTCCTCTCCGCCGTCCTCTCCCCCGACGCCGACCACGCGCGCGCGGCGGCGCTCGACGCCTTCCTCCTCGCCCACGGCCCGACACCGGACCCGGCCGCCACGCAGGCGATGGAGCTGGTGGACCTGATCCGTTCGGACCGCACGGTCCGCAAGGTGTCCCGGCTGGCCGCCGCGTCCGGCCTGTCGGCGCGCTCGCTCCAGCGGCTCTTCGCCTCGCACGTCGGCGTCGGCCCGAAGTGGGTGATCCTGCGCTACCGCATCCACGAGGCCCTGGAACGGGCCGAGTCGGCGGGGAAGGAAAGGCCAGGGGAAGGGACCAAGGCAGGGCCCAAGGAAGGCACCAGGGAAGGGGTCCCGGACTGGGCCGGTCTCGCGGCCGAGCTGGGTTACAGCGATCAGGCCCATCTCGTACGGGACTTCACGGCGACGATCGGGGTACCTCCGACGGCCTACGCCCGGGGCCTGTCAGTGCCCTGACCTACCGTACGGACATGAACGACACCACCGCACCCGTACGCCTGGAGCCTTGGTCCGAGCAGGACGCGGACCTGCTGCGCGCCCTGAACGCACCGGAACTGATGGGCCATCTCGGCGGCCCCGAGACCGAGGAGCAGCTCGTCCGGCGCCACCGTCGGTACGTGAACCTGAGCACCGACGACACGGGCACGGGGCGGATGTTCCGGATCGTCCTGCTGCCCGAGGAGGTCGTGGTCGGCAGCGTCGGCTACTGGACGCAGACCGAGGACGGCGAGGAGGTGTACGAGACGGGCTGGGCGGTCCTGCCGGGCTTCCAAGGCCGCGGCCTCGCCACCTCCGCCACGCGCGCGGTGGTGGAGCGGGCCCGCACTGCGGGCCGCCACCGCTACCTGCACGCGTACCCGTCGACGGACAACATCGCGTCGAACGGGGTGTGCCGCAAGGCGGGGTTCGAGCTGCTCGGCGAGCGCGAGCTCGAATACCCGCCGGGCCGCCCGATGGTCTGCAACGACTGGCGCTTCGACCTGGAGAAACAGGGCTGAGAAGCAGGCGTGAGAGGCAGCTTCAGGAGGTGGCTTCCGGCCCGGTGAGCTCACGGGTGAAGTGGAAGGCCACGATGTCGAACCGCTCGCGCAGATAGAAGCGGTGGGCGCCGGTGCGGTGGGTTCCGGAGTCCAGGTTGAGCTCGTGGCAGCCGGCGGCGCGGGCGTGGGCCTCCAGGTGGGCGATCAGGGCGTGGCCCACGCCGGTGGAGCGGTCGGCGCCGGCGGTCACCAGGTCGTCGACGTAGAGCTTGCGCAGGGAGCTGGTGTTGTTGATGATCCGCCAGCCCGCCGCGCCCACGCAGCGGCCCTCGTCGGTGTAGGCGGCGCTGAACCGCAGTCCCTGCGGGTGTCCGGCCTCGTACACCTCGCGGAAGAGCTCCGGCGTGAGGTGCGGTCGCAGTTCGAGGAGGACCGGCAGCAGGTCGCTCTCCAGCCGGGCGTCACCGGGCTCAAGTTCGATGATCTTCATGCCGGGACGGTACCCCAGGTTTTTTCGGGGTTGACGGACGAGGCACCCTCACGGATATTTATCTGCGTAACGCAGATGCTTCTCAGCGCAAGCATGGTGGCCCGCCATGCCCTGCGCGCACACCAGTCACCCCCGAAGGGACACCTCATGACCGTTCTCGTCACCGGCAGCCGCGGCCGCGTCGCCTCCACCCTGCTCGGCCTGCTCGACGCCGCGGGCATCAAGGCCCGAGCGGCCTCCAAGAACCCCGCCGACCTCTCGCCACCCCGTCACGTCGAGGCCGTGCGCTGCGACCTCGCGGACCCGACGACCTTCGACACGGCCCTCGCCGGGGTCGACTCCGTCTTCCTGTACGCCGACGCGACCCACGCAGAGACGTTCGCCGAGCGGGCCCGCGCCGCCGGCGTCGAGCACATCGCCCTGCTCTCCTCCAGCTCCGTCCACGCCCCGGACGCCGCCGACAACCCCATCGCCGCCTCCCATCTGGCGGCCGAGCGCGCCCTCGCCGCGGTCGCGGCCTCGGGAGCCTTCGAGGCCACCTACCTCCAGCCGGGCGCCTTCGCCACCAACGCCCTCCAGTGGGCCGCCGGCCTCCGCGCCGGCCGAGGACCCGCCCTCCCCCATCCCCAGGCGCACACCGACCCGATCCACGAACTCGACGTCGCCGAAGCCGCCTTCGCGGTCCTCACCCAGCCCGGCCTCCGCGGCTCCTCGTACCACCTGACCGGCCCCGAATCCCTGACCTTCACCGACCAGCTGGCGATCATCGCCGAGGTCACCGGCCGCCCGGCCCCCCACACCGCCGTCACCCCCGACGAGTGGAAGGCCTCCGTCTCGCCCTACGTCCCCGCCCCCTTCGCCGACGCCCTCCTCTCCTACTGGTCCTCCCACACCCACCACCCCGCCCCCCTCACCCCCACCGTCCTCCACCTCACCGCCCACCCCGCCCGCTCCTTCACCACCTGGACCACCGACCACGCCGCCGCCTTCCTCCCCTGACCACGCCCGCCCGGTGACCATGCCCGCCCCGTCGGCCTCGCCGGCCCGGCCGACCCGGCCGCCCCGACGCGGCCGCGGGGTCAAATCCCCTGGCCACCCCGCCCGCGCCGGTGACATCCTGTCCCCGTGAACGGACCGGAGATCCACATCAGCTTCACCCCCGGCCTGCGCCTCTTCGTCCCCCCGGAACACCGCACAGGCCACCCCACGCCCCTCACCACCGACGGCACCTCCTCGCTGGGCCACGTCGTGGAGTCCCTGGGCGTCCCGCTCACGGAGGCAGGACGGCTCCTGGTCGACGGACGCCCGGTCGACGTCTCGCACGTCCCCGCCGCAGGGGAGACCGTGGAGGTCCAGGACGTCGCACGACCCCAGCCCGTCCCCGGTGCCCCTCTCCGGTTCCTGCTCGACGTGCACCTCGGCACCCTCGCCCGCCGCCTGCGCCTGCTCGGCGTGGACGCGGCGTACGAGAGCGAGGACATCGGCGACCCCGCACTGGCGACGCGCTCCGCGAGCGAGCGCCGCGTGATGCTCTCGCGCGACCGCGGCCTGCTGCGCCGCCGCGAGCTGTGGGCGGGCGCTTACATCTACAGCGACCGTCCGGAGGACCAACTCCGGGACGTACTGGAACGGTTCGCGCCGACCCTCGCGCCCTGGACCCGCTGCACCGCGTGCAACGGGGAGCTGACCGACGCGGACAAGGACGCCGTGCGCGAGCGCCTGGAGCAGGGGACGGAGAAGACGTACGACGTCTTCGCCCAGTGCGCGGACTGCGGCCGGGTCTACTGGCGCGGCGCCCACCACGCCCGCCTGGAGGCGATCGTCTCCGACGCGGTACGGGAGTTCGGCGGCACGCGCACGGCCTGAAAGCCCGGGGGCCGCACCCACTTGACTGCCCCGCGCCGCACCGGCCGGGCGGGCTGCGGAAGCACTCGCCCGAAGGGAGGCGTCAGCCGAGTTCCCCGCCGCGAAGCCGCTCGATCTGCGCCGCGCTGACCTCGACCGTGCGCCGCATATGGGCGATGAGCAGCGCGAGTTCGGCGTCGCTGTAGACGTCGAACATCGTGCCCCAGGTCTGGTTCAGCTTGCGCCACAGCGCGCCGAGCTCGGCGACCCGCTCGGGCACGAGGGCCACCAGGACCCGACGCCGGTCCTCGGTGTCGCGCTGGCGCGTGACGTAGCCGGACCGTTCGAGGCGGTCGACGAGCCGCGTGGCCGAGCCCGTGGTGAGGCCGGTCAGCTCGGCGACGCGGCCGGTCGTCACCGGGCCTTCCTCCAGGCTGAGCAGGTTGAGGCACTGCACATCGGTCGGGTGGAGTCCCAGATGGTCGGCGACGGCCTGGTTGAACAGGGCGTAGGCGGCCATGTAGCGGCGGGCCTCGCCGTACAGCTCGGTCATGAGGGCCTCGCGCCGCACGGAACTCTTCTGCGTCATGCAGAGAGTGTACGACCCAGGAACCGCCTGGTCAGGGGGTCTCGTCCGTCAGATAGCGCTGCACGGTCGGGCCGAGCCAGGCGACGATCTCGTCGGTGGTCATCTCGACGGCCGGCGGCAGCCGCAGCACATAGCGGGCGAGGGCCATCCCGAGGATCTGGGACGCGACGAGCGCGGCCCGGCGGGGGGCCTCCTCGGGGTCGGGGCAGACGCCCCGGGTGGCGGGCCCGAGCTCGCGGGCGAAGATCGCCTGCATGCGTTCGGCCCCGGCCTCGTTGGTGACGCCGACCCGCAGCATCCCGGTCAGGACCTCGTCCCGCTCCCAGCGCTCCAGGAAGTGGGAGACGAGGACGGCCCCGATGTGCCGCGCCGGCAGGCCACCCAGTTCGGGCAGGTCGAGCTCGATCTCGGAGGCGGCCGCGAACAGCCCCTCCTTGTTGCCGTAGTAGCGCATGACCATCGAAGGGTCGATCCCGGCATCGCGGGCGATGGCCCGGATGGTGGCGCGCTCGTATCCGTCGGAGGCGAAGCGCTCGCGAGCGGCCTCCAGGATGGCGGCCCGGGTGGCGTCGGAGCGGCGGACGGTCGTCATACCAACGACTGTAGGCCAACAGGTGTTGACATGCCATCCCGACCACCCCTACCGTTGCCAACGAGCGTTGGCAAACAACCGTTGGCCAACGAGCGTGGACACATGGAGGCAGCCATGAGCACCACCAAGGACACGACCGACACCACCCCCACGACGACCCCGACGGCCCCGACGGACACGGACGTCCTCGTCGTCGGCGCCGGCCCCACCGGCCTGCTCCTCGCCGGCGACCTCGCCGCCGCCGGCATCGACGTCACCCTCGTCGAGCGCCGCCCGCACGGCCTCGGCAACCTCACGCGGGCCTTCGGGGTCCACGCCCGCACCCTGGAACAGCTCGACGCCCGCGGCCTCGCCGACGAGCTCCTCGCCACCGGCACGACCCTCACCCACGCCCGGCTCTTCGGCAGGCTCGACCTCGACCTCACCCGCCTGCCCACCCGCTTCAACCACCTGCTCGTCACCCCGCAGTACGAGGTCGAGCGCCTCCTGGAGCGCCGCGCGAAGGCCGCCGGCGTCACCTTCCGGTACGACACCGAACTCCGCGGACTGCGCCAGGACGCCGACACGGTCACCGCCGACCTCGCCGGCCCCGACGGGCCCCTCACCCTGCGCGCCCGCCACCTCGTCGGCACCGACGGCGTCCGCAGCGCCGTCCGCTCCGCCCTCGGCCTGCCCTTCCCCGGCCGCTCCGTGATCCGCTCCATCGTCCTCGCCGACGTCCGCCTCGCGCGGAAGCCCGCCGAGTCCTTCACCGTCAGCGGCGCCGGCGACACCTTCGCCTTCATCGCCCCCTTCGGCGACGGCTGGTACCGGGTGATGGGCTGGGACCGCACCCGCCAGGTCCCCGACAGCGAACCCGTCGACCTCGACGAGCTCCGCGAGATCGCCCGCCGGGCCCTCGGCACCGATCACGGCATGCACGAAGCCCGCTGGATCTCCCGCTTCCACAGCGACGAGCGCCAGGCCCCGGCGTATCGCGTAGGCCGGGTCTTCCTCGCCGGGGACGCCGCCCACGTCCACTCCCCCGCCGGCGGCCAAGGCATGAACACCGGCCTCCAGGACGCCGCCAACCTCTCCTGGAAGCTCGTCGCCGTCCTCCGCGGCGAAGCCCCCGACCCCGAGGCCCTCCTCGACAGCTACCAGTCCGAGCGCCACCCCGTCGGCGCCGCCGTGCTCCGCAGCAGCGGCGCCATCGTGCGGCTCGCCATGGCCCACACCCCGCTCACCCGCGCCGCCCGCACCCTCACCACCCGCCTCCTGAGCGCCGTCCGGCCCGCCACCGCCCGCACCATGGGCATGATCAGCGGCATCGCCATCAGCTACGCCCCCGCCCCCGGCACCAGTCGCCCCTCCGGCCGCCGCGCCCCCGACCTCACCCTCCGCGAAGGCCGCCTCTACGAACTCCTCCGCACGGGCCGGTTCGTCCTGATCACCCCGCAAGAGGCAACCCCACAAGAGGCAACCCCACGAGGAGCCGCCCCGACCCTCCCCCCGACCGCCCCGGTCACCCCCGAGCACCTCACCCGCGCCACCTGGACCGACCCGGCCAAGCGTGCCACTGTCCTCATCCGCCCCGACGGCTACGTCTTCTCAGCCCACCACTGAGCGTGAACACCCGAAATCAGAAGACGTACGGGTCACCCGTCGCCAGCACCAGGACGCGGTGGCGGTCGTTCCGCGGGTTCCGGTCGGCCACCCCGTCCCGCCAGGCGGTGGTGATGTCCACCGTCAGTTCGTCCGGCATGCCGGCGGTCCGCAGATCGAGCGCCAGCTCACCGGCACCTCCCACCGCCCGCAGCGCGCCGGTCCGGCAGGAGACCACCCGGTCACTGCTCCACAGACAGGCCGGCGGCAGCTCCTGACCTCCCGCCATCGGCACGGAGAAGGCGAGCCGGACGGTCGCCTGGGAGAGATCGGAGGGCCCGTGGTTCTCGCTGACCAGCCAGACGCCGAGCCTCCCGTCCCAGAGGGAGACATGACCGTGATGGGACAGATCCGCCTCTGGCCCGGCCTTCGACCCCACGGCACCGGCACTCGTACCGGCACCCGTCAACACCGCGGCCGCGAGAGCGACCCCGAGCACACCCTTCCGCAATCCACGCATAGGCACAAAATACCCACGTACCATCACATCTTCTGACAACCCATCAGCCCGCGTGTCACGCCCACCCACCCGACCAGACCCGGACCCCACCTATCCTGACCGGGCGATCGACGTAATCGACCACCTGCGCGAGGAGCACGTCATGACCGGCCCCGGTACCCCCATCGCCGTCATCACCGGAGCGAGCAGCGGAATCGGCGCCGCCACCGCCAGGCAGCTCGCCGCCGCCGGCTACCGCGTCGTCCTCACCGCCCGCCGCAAGGACCGCATCGAGGCCCTGGCCGCCGAACTGAACGACGCCGGCCACCAGGCCACCGCCTACGCCCTCGACGTCACCGACCGCGCCGCCGTCGACGAGTTCGCCACCGCCTTCCGCACCCTCGCCGTCCTCGTCAACAACGCCGGCGGAGCCCTCGGCGCCGACCCCGTCGCCACCGGCGACCCCGCCGACTGGCGCCAGATGTACGAGGTCAATGTCATCGGCACGCTCAACGTGACCCAAGCACTGCTCCCCGCCCTCACCGCGAGCGGCGACGGCACCGTCGTCGTCCTCTCCTCCACCGCCGGCCACTCCACCTACGAGGGCGGCGCCGGCTACGTCGCCGCCAAGAACGGCGCCCGCGTCCTCGCCGAGACCCTCCGCCTCGAAATCGTCGGCACCCCCGTCCGCGTCATCGAGATCGCCCCCGGCATGGTCAAGACCGACGAGTTCGCCACCACCCGCTTCCGCGGCGACACCGACAAAGCCGCCAAGGTCTACGCCGGCGTCTCCGCCCCCCTCACCGCCGACGACGTCGCCGACACCATCACCTGGGCCTGCACCCGCCCCTCCCACGTCAACATCGACCTCCTCGTCGTCCGCCCCCGCGCCCAGGCCTCCAACACCAAGGTCCACCGCGAGCTCTGACACGTCCGGGAGAACGCACGGCGGCCCCCGGCACGAGGTGCCAGGGGCCGCTCGACGACCGTCTCGGGCATCAGCCCTTCACGCAGATGACCTGCTTCAGCTTGGCGACGACCTCCACCAGGTCGCGCTGCTGCTCCATCACCTTCTCGATCGACTTGTAGGCGCCCGGGATCTCGTCCACGACACCGGAGTCCTTACGGCACTCCACGCCCCGCGTCTGCTCCTCCAGGTCCCGCGTCGAGAAGCGCCGCTTCGCCGCGCTCCGGCTCATCTTCCGGCCCGCTCCGTGCGAGGCGGAGTTGAAGGAGGCCGCGTTCCCGAGGCCCTTCACGATGTACGAGCCCGTGCCCATCGAGCCCGGGATGATCCCGAACTCCCCGGAGCCGGCCCGGATCGCACCCTTCCGGGTGACCAGCATGTCCATGCCCTCGTACCGCTCCTCCGCCACGTAGTTGTGGTGGCAGGAGATCACCGGCTCGAAGGACACCTTGGCCTTGCGGAACTCCCGGCGGATGACCTCCTGGAAGAGCGCCATCATGATCGCGCGGTTGTACTTCGCGTACTCCTGCGCCCAGAAGAGGTCGTGCCGGTAGGCCGCCATCTGCGGGGTGTCCGCGACGAAGACCGCCAGGTCACGGTCGACGAGCCCCTGGTTGTGCGGCAGCTTCTGCGCCTCGCCGATGTGGTACTCGGCGAGCTCCTTGCCGATGTTCCGGGACCCGGAGTGCAGCATGAGCCACACGGCGCCGGACTCGTCGACACAGAACTCGATGAAGTGATTTCCCGACCCGAGCGTTCCCATCTGCTGGCCCGCCCGCTCCCGCCGGAACTTCACCGCGTCCGCCACCCCGTCGAACCTCGACCAGAAGTCGTCCCAGCCCGCCGTAGGGAACTGGAACAGCCGCTTCGGGTCGACCGCGTCGCGATGGAGGCCACGGCCGACCGGGATGGCCTGCTCGATCTTGGAGCGCAGGCGGGAGAGATCGCCGGGCAGGTCGTTGGCCGTCAGGGACGTCTTGACGGCCGACATGCCGCAGCCGATGTCGACGCCGACCGCGGCCGGGCAGACCGCGCCCTGCATGGCGATGACGGAGCCGACTGTCGCGCCCTTGCCGTAGTGGACGTCGGGCATGACGGCGAGGCCCTTGATCCAGGGCAGCGTCGCCACGTTCTGCAGCTGCTGCATGGCACCGCCCTCGACCGTGGAGGGGTCGGCCCACATCCTGATCGGCACCTTCGCGCCGGGTACCTCTACGTACGACATACTTCCTCAATTCCCCCGAAAAGTCTGATAACGCAAAAACTGGAGCCAAAGCCCGTACAGGTGACAGCGGACCGGCATCAACAGCTGCGTGTGCGATAGACATTGTGTCCATCGGCCGGGTTCGCGCGGCAAACAGTTTTCGGGAAAGACTTCGGGAGAAGGGAGCCTGGGACCGTGCAGCGAAAGAGGTACGCCCCCGGCCGCACCGGGTCCACGGCGCGGACAGCCGTCGCTCTGACCAGCGTGTTGGGGCTGGGGCTCGGGCTCGGCCTCACCGGATGCTCCGCCGGCTCACCCGCGGACGACATCGCCGTCGACGCCAAGGCGGGACCCGCCGCTCCCGTCGCGCCCCCCGGGCGCTACCGCACGCTCTTCGAGCCCTGTGGCGCCGTCCCGCAGGCCACCCTCAAGGACCTCCTCCCGGGCGCAGCCTCGCTGCCGGACGGGGAGCGGGAGAAGGCGTACCGCGGCACCGCCGCCGTCACGTACGACACCGACCGCCGGGTGGGTTGCACCTGGCGCGCCGACACCCCGGACATCTCGCACCGGCTCACGCTCGACGTGGAGCGGGTCGTCTCGTACGACGCCACGGTCAGCGACGCCGACCGCGCGCAGGCTGTCTTCACCGCGAAGCAGCTCGAAGCGGGCATCCCGGTGCCCCCTTCCACCCCGGCCTCGCCGACCACGACAGGCTCCACCGGCACCACGGGCTCCGCCACCGGCGCCACATCCCCCGGCGCCAAGCCCCCGACGGCCAAGCCCCCGACCACCGGCACCACCCCCTCCGGGTCTCCCTCCGGATCTCCCTCGGGATCCACCACCGAATCCGCCACCACCGGCCTGGAACCCCGCCTCCTCGACGACCTCGGCGAGATCGCGTACCTCGACGACGTCCTCGGGAAGGTCGGCGCGAGCGGCCATCAGCGTGCCGTCAGCGTGGTGTTCCGCACATCCAACGTGATCGTGACGGTCTCCTACCGGGAGCAGACGACCGGTTCCGCCGAGGCCCCCGACAGCCGGGAGCTGCAGGAAAGGGCCCGGAATCTGGCCCGGCTGCTCGCCGAACGGCTGGAGGAGTAGCCGTCCGGCTCCGCCCCGTGAGCGGACGACGACCACGTAACGTGTCGGCGTACCGTGACCGTCCCCGTGGCCACGGCGATGGCCACGCCCCCCGGACAGCCGACCCGGACCGCACGACAAGCGACTGAAGGAACCATGCAGCGATCAGCTCCGCGACTCTCCCGCATACTCGCCTGCGCCGCCGTCCCGGTGATGCTCGTGGCCGCCGGCTGCTCCTCCGACTCCGGTGACTCCGGCAAGGCGCAGGGCAAGGGCACGTCCTCGGCGTCGGCGACGCCGTCCCCGAAGCAGTCGACGAAGACGGTGGAGCCCGCGAAGTTCGCGAAGCTGCCCGACGTCTGCAAGTCGATCTCCGCCAAGACGACGGGGGGGCTGGTTCCCAAGGCGAAGACGAAGAACGGCACGCCGGCCGCGTCCAGTGACCTGGCGAGCCGCGGCGGCTGCTCGTGGAACGGCCTGGAGGACAAGGGCGTCCACGGCTCGCACTACCGCTGGCTCGACGTGTCCTTCTACCGCTACGACTCGGACTCCTCGCTCGGCAGCGGCCAGGACCGCGCCAAGGAGAACCTGTCCAAGGAGGTCGCCAAGGTCCAGGCGACGGCCGGCGCGAAGAAGCTCCGCACCACGGACGTCACGGGTGTCGGCGACGAGGCGCAGGCCGTCTCGTACCAGCTGCGCAAGACGGACGAGGACTTCGTCTACACCTCGGTGGTGGCGCGTACGGGCAACGTGCTCGTCCTTCTCTCGTTCAACGGCGCCGGGTACGCGGGTGCCATCGGTCCGACGGACAAGCAGGTCCTGGACGGCGCGGTGCGGGCGGCCAAGGAGGCCGTGGCGTCGGTCGCGACGGCGAACAAGTAGTCGCGGAAGCGGTCGCTGCGGCGAACAACTAGCCAGAGAACCGCACAGACTGGCATATTCACGCGGAGCCCGTCCCTCCCCCGGGGGCCGGGCTTCGCGCGCATGTGCCAGTCTGTGCGCGCCGGATGTCGTTTGACGGGAGGGGATCGCGGGTGGCCGCGATGCAGCTGACACGCACACACCGAATACTCATCGGCCTGGTCATCGCCGGTGCGCTGATCATCGCGGGAATCGGCTTCGCGGGCTCGTACGCCGCTGTGCGGGAGCTCGCCCTGCAGAAGGGCTTCGGCACCTTCTCGTACTTCTTCCCGATCGGCATCGACGCGGGCATCTGTGTCCTGCTCGCCCTCGACCTGCTGCTGACCTGGCTGCGGATCCCCTTCCCGCTGCTGCGGCAGACGGCCTGGGTCCTGACGGCGGCGACGATCGCGTTCAACGGCGCGGCGGCCTGGCCTGATCCGCTGGGCGTCGGCATGCACGCGGTGATCCCGGTGCTGTTCGTGGTGGCCGTGGAGGCCGCCCGGCACGCGGTGGGCCGGATCGCGGACATCACGGCCGACAAGCACATGGAGGGTGTGCGCATCACCCGCTGGCTGCTGTCGCCGGTCCCCACCTTCCGCCTCTGGCGGCGCATGAAGCTCTGGGAGCTGCGCTCGTACGAGCAGGTCATCAAGCTGGAGCAGGAACGGTTGATCTACCAGGCCCGGCTTCAGGCCCGTTTCGGCCGTGGCTGGCGCCGTAAGGCTCCGGTCGAGGCCCTCATGCCCCTCCGACTGGCCCGTTACGGTGTCCCGCTGGCAGAGACCGCCGGGGCGGGTCTGGCGGCCGCCGGCATCGAGCCGGCCCTGCTGCCCCCGCAGCCGCAGCCGCCGCTCGCCCAGCTCCCCCAGCAGGCGCAGACCTCCCCGTCCCAGCCGGTGGCGATGGTCCCGCAGGCCCCCGTACCCCCGCAGCTTCCGCACCCGGGGCTCGCCCCCGCCGACGCCCAGGCGATGGCGCTGGCGCACCCGGACGCCCAGGCGATGCCGGTGAACCATGACAGCCCGTGGTTCGACGCTCAGCAGGTCTCCCCGGAGTCGTACGAGGGTACGTACAACCCGCAGATCGTCGAGGGGCTCGAACCGATGCCGGTCCCGGTCCCCCAGGGGCCGGAGGACGTGCCCCCGCCGGGCCCTGAGGAGTTCGTCGAGTACCCGGAGTACGTCGAGGATCCGCAGGTCGAGGAGTTCCGCGAGGTCGTCTACAAGCTGGCCTGGTCGCATCTGGACGACCACGGGCAGCTTCCGGGGCCGGCCGAGCTCGAACAGACGGTGATCGAGAACTACGGCGCCCAGCACCTCCGGAACACTCCGCTGCTGGAGCAGTTGATCGCCGAGACCCTGCAGCGCATCCACCAGGAGATGGCCGAGTACGACACGCCCTGACGACAGGGCCAGGCACGTGAAGAGGCCCCGCCTCCGGTTTTCCGGAGGCGGGGCCTCTTCACGTACTCACGTGCTCACGCACTCACGTCACACGCTCACGCACTCACACGCTCACGCGCTCACGCGCTCACGCGCCGAGCAGCTTCCTCACCCGGTCCGCACCCACCGCGAGGAGCAGCGTGGGCAGGCGGGGCCCGGTCTCACGGCTCACGAGGAGCTTGTAGAGCAGGGCGAAGAAGGCGCGCTGGGCGAGCTTGAGCTCGGGCGTCGGCTTGGCCTCGGCGTCGAGTCCGGCCATGACCTTCGGGACGCCGTAGACGAGCGTGGTGAGCCCGTCGAGCGACCAGTGGGTGTCGAGGCCCTCCAGGAGGAGGCGCAGCGATTCGCGGCCCTCGTCGTCCAGGGAGCCGAGGAGCTCGGTGTCGGGCTCGTCGCGGACGATGGTGCGCTGGTCGGCCGGGACGTGCTTGGTGATCCAGTTCTCGGCGCGGTCGAGGCGCGGCCGGACCTCGTCGAGCGTGGTGACCGGGTTCTCCGGGTCGAGCTCGGTGAGGATCCGCAGGGTCTGCTCGTCGTGGCCGGCGGTGATGTCCATGACCGAGGCCAGCGTCCGGTACGGGAGCGGGCGGGGGGTCCTGGGCAGTTCGCCGGCGGCCGTGCGGGCGGCGCGGGAGTGCGCGGCGGCGTCGGCGGGCAGCACGGAGCCGTCGGCGACCTTGGCCTCCAGCTTGTCCCACTCGTCGTACAGCCGCTGGATCTCCTGGTCGAAGGCGATCTTGAAGGACTGGTTGGGCTTGCGGCGGGCGTACAGCCAGCGCAGCAGCTGCGGCTCCATGATCTCGAGCGCGTCGGCCGCGGTGGGCACGCCGCCCTTCGAGGAGGACATCTTGGCCATGCCGCTGATGCCGACGAAGGCGTACATGGGGCCGATGGGCTGGACGCCGTCGAAGACCTCGCGGACGATCTGGCCGCCGACGACGAAGGAGGAGCCGGGCGAGGAGTGGTCGACGCCGGAGGGCTCGAAGATGACGCCCTCGTACGCCCAGCGCATCGGCCAGTCGACCTTCCAGACCAGCTTGCCGCGGTTGAACTCGCTGAGCTTGACGGTCTCGGCGAAGCCGCAGTCGGTGCAGGTGTAGGCCAGCTCGGTCGTCTCGTCGTCGTACGAGGTGACGGTGGTCAGGTCCTTCTCGCACCGGCCGCAGTAGGGCTTGTACGGGAAGTAGCCGGAGGTGCCGCCGGAGCCGTCGTCCTCGCCGGCGGCGCCGGAGCCTTCCTCGGCCTCCAGCTCGGCCTCGTCGACGGGCTTCTGGGACTGCTTCTTCGGGGCCTTCTTCGTCCGGTACTGGTCGAGGATGGCGTCGATGGCGCCGCGGTGCTTCATCGCGTGCAGGATCTGCTCGCGGTAGACGCCCGAGGTGTACTGCTCGGTCTGGCTGATCGGGTCGTACTCGACGCCGAGCTCGGCCAGGGCCTCGACCATGGCGGCCTTGAAGTGCTCGGCCCAGTTCGGGTGGGGCGAGCCGGCGGGGGCCGGGACGGAGGTCAGCGGCTTGCCGATGTGGTCGGCCCAGGAGGCGTCGATGCCCTCGATGCCGTTGGGGACCTTGCGGTAGCGGTCGTAGTCGTCCCAGGAGATGAGGTGCCTGACCTCGTGCCCGCGGCGGCGGATCTCGTCGGCGACCAGGTGCGGGGTCATGACCTCGCGGAGGTTGCCGAGGTGGATCGGGCCGGACGGGGAGAGGCCGGAGGCGACGACGACCGGTTTGCCAGGCGCACGTCGCTCCGACTCGGCGATGACCTCGTCCGCGAAACGGGAGACCCAGTCGGTCTCGGTGCTGCTCTGAGCCACGGTCGGTACGTCCTTCTTCCTGAGGGGTGCTGCCTGACAGCTCTACGTGAAGCCATTCTCCCAGACGGAACGGAACACTCCGAGGTTGTCCACAAGACGGAGCTCTCCGGAGTCGTCCACAAGACGGAGCTCTCCGGAGTCGTCCACAGGCGGGGAAATCACGTTGCCCCGCCATGGGACACTTGACAAGCGATTTCAGACCCGACGAACTCAACAGGAACGGAAGCTCATGGCCTCGGTCCCTTCCCTCGCTTCGACCGTGCGACAGCGCCTCGCGGAAGGCCTCTCGGCAGCCCTGCCGGACGCCGCCTCCGCCGACCCGCTGCTGCGACGAAGCGACCGGGCCGACTTCCAGGCCAACGGCATCCTGGCGCTCGCCAAGCAGCTCAAGGGCAATCCGCGTGAGCTGGCGACGAAGGTCGTCGAGGCGATCCCGGCGAACGACGTGCTGAAGGAGATCGAGGTCTCCGGCCCCGGCTTCCTGAACATCACGGTCACCGACGCGGCGATCGTCGAGACCCTCGCGGCGCGCGCCGCGGACGCGCGTCTCGGCGTCCCGTTCCGCGAGTCGGCCGGCACCACGGTCATCGACTACGCCCAGCCGAACGTGGCCAAGGAGATGCACGTCGGCCACCTGCGGTCCGCCGTGATCGGCGCCGCGATGGTGGAGATCCTGGAGTTCACGGGCGAGACCGTGGTCCGCCGGCACCACATCGGCGACTGGGGCACCCAGTTCGGCATGCTCATCCAGTACCTGATCGAGCACCCGCACGAGCTGGACCACAAGGCCGAGGACGGCGCCGAGGTCTCCGGTGAGGAGGCCATGTCGAACCTGAACAGGCTCTACAAGGCCTCGCGCGCCCTGTTCGACTCCGACGAGGAGTTCAAGACCCGGGCCCGCGCGCGCGTGGTGGACCTCCAGGCCGGCGACGAGGAGACGCTCGCGCTCTGGCAGCGCTTCGTCGACGAGTCGAAGATCTACTTCTACTCGGTCTTCGACAAGCTCGACATGGACATCCGGGACGGCGACGTCGTCGGCGAGTCCGGCTACAACGACATGCTGGCGGAGACCTGCCGGATCCTCGAGGAGTCGGGCGTCGCCGTCCGCTCCGAGGGCGCGCTGTGCGTCTTCTTCGACGACGTGAAGGGCCCGGACGGCAACCCGACCCCGCTCATCGTCCAGAAGTCCGACGGCGGCTTCGGCTACGCGGCGACGGACCTGTCCGCGATCCGCGACCGGGTGCGGAACCTCAAGGCGACCTCCCTGCTCTACGTGGTGGACGCCCGCCAGTCCCTGCACTTCAAGATGGTCTTCGAGACGGCCCGCCGGGCCGGCTGGCTGAACGACGAGGTCAAGGCCGTCCAGCTGGCCTTCGGCACCGTCCTCGGCAAGGACGGCAAGCCGTTCAAGACCCGTGAGGGCGAGACGGTCCGCCTCGTCGACCTGCTCGACGAGGCCGTCGACCGGGCGACCGCGGTCGTCCGCGAGAAGGCCGAGAAGGTCGGCCTGACCGAGACGGAGATCGTCGAGAACGGCCGGTACGTCGGCATCGGCGCGGTCAAGTACGCCGACCTGTCGACGTCCGCCGCCCGTGACTACAAGTTCGACCTGGACCAGATGGTGTCGCTGAACGGCGACACGTCGGTGTACCTGCAGTACGCGTACGCCCGGATCAAGTCCATCTTCGGCAAGGCCGGCGACCGCACCCCGGCCGCCCACCCGGAGCTGGAGCTCGCCCCGGCGGAGCGCGCGCTCGGCCTGCACCTGGACCGGTTCGCCGAGACGGTGGCCGAGGCGGCGGAGGAGTACGCGCCGCACAAGCTCACCGCGTACCTGTACCAGCTGGCCTCGCTGTACACGACGTTCTACGACCAGTGCCCGGTCATCAAGCCGGAGCCGGCGCTCGAGGTCGCGGAGAACCGCCTCTTCCTGTGCGACCTGACCGCCCGCACGCTCCACCAGGGCATGGCCCTCCTGGGCATCAGGACGCCCGAGCGCCTCTGACCGCACGGACGAAGCGAAGCCCCCGGCATCCGTGCCGGGGGCTTCGTCGTCAGTGGATGCTGTGCGAGGTCCGGCCCGACACCTCGTCGATCTCCGTGTGGGCCTTCTGCAGGAGCTTCGACGCCAGGTCCATCAGGGCCCGCGCCCCGGCGATCTCCTCGCCCACCCGCAGCTGCTCCGGGTCGGAGGGGTGCCGGTTCGCGCTGCCGTGGGACCGGTATTCGGTCCCGTCCGTGAGCCGGACCATGGCCGCGCACTCCGTCCGGCTGCCCTGCTCCTTGAACTCCATCTCCACATGCCATCCGACAAGCGTGTTCATCATGAGGACCACCTCCACCGAGGTACCTGTCGGCTACCTCTCCAGAGTGCCCCGCCCCCACGGCCCCCACCACTCGCCCACCACGGGCCCGCCACGCGCCCGGGCCCCCGTCCGGCCGGCGCGGCCCGCGGCGGCATCCGCCCTGCTCACACCCCGTTGTCAGTGCCGCACCGTACGTTCTCGTCATGGCGATGATCCCGAACCAGCTGCCCCGGCTCGCAGCCGAACCGACCGGCCGTTCCCTCGGCCTCGACCTGCCGCCCGGCGCCCTCACAGGCCCGGCGGACGCCCCCTGGCTCTGGTCGGGGCACGCCCCGGCGGGGCCCGAAGGCTGGGCGGCGCTGCGCCCGGCGGCCCGCTCGGCGGGGCTGCTGCCGGTCCTGCTCGACGGGCCGCGCGACCTGGCCAAGTGGCACCTGATGCCGGAGCTGATGACCGACCCGGCGGACCACGACGCCGAGGAGGTGCTCGCCGAGTTCTGGGACGACTACGCGGCCTCGGTGATACCGGAGGAGGACCGGGACCCGGCGACGACCGCCGCCGTGGTGGAGCTGTTCGGCGAGCAGCCGGAGTACGAGGAGATCGTGGCCCCCTTCGCCGCCGGCTGGCCCGGCCGGTCCCCCGCGCTCCCGCCGCGCTCGGACCCCGACCGCGCGGCGGCCGCCGTCGCCGAGACCCTCACCGAGCCCGGCGCGTGGCTCGCCGACGCCCGCCCGGCCCTGGTCCCGGCCCGGCGCAGCGCCGACATACCGGCGGTCATCGGCTGGACGGGCCCGCTGAACCACGAGAACGACGTGGCGCGGCTGTGCGCGGTGCTCCGCTCCTGGGAGGACCGGTTCGGCGCCCGCGTCGTCGCCCTCACCGCCGACCAGCTGCTCGTCTCGGTGGCGGCACCGCCCCGGACTCCCGAGGAGGCCGAGGCGGTGGCGGCGGAGCACTTCGCGTTCTGCCCGGACAACATCACGCAGGGACACCACGCCACCCTGCGCGAGTACGCCGCGAAGGCCCTCCTCGAAGCCCCCGTCTGGAGCTTCTGGTGGGACTGAGCAACCACCTCGCCGAAACCGGCTACCGCCCCGCCAGAACCGGCAACCGCCCCGCCGGAACCGGCTACCGGCGCCCGGCGGCGAGCTTCTGGGCGACCTCGGTGGCCCAGTAGGTGAGGATCATCTGCGCGCCGGCGCGCCGGATGCCGGTGAGGGTCTCCAGGATCGCCTTGTCCCGGTCGATCCAGCCCTTCTCGGCCGCCGCCTCGACCATCGCGTACTCACCGCTGATCTGGTACGCGGCGACGGGGACGTCCACCGCCTCGGCGACCTTGGCCAGGACGTCGAGGTAGGGGCCGGCCGGCTTCACCATCACCATGTCCGCGCCCTCCTCCAGGTCCAGCGCCAGCTCGCGCATCGACTCGCGGAGGTTGGCGGGGTCCTGCTGGTAGGTCTTGCGGTCGCCCTGGAGGGAGGAGCCGACGGCCTCGCGGAAGGGGCCGTAGAAGGCGGAGGAGTACTTCGCGGTGTACGCGAGGATGGAGACGTCCTCCTTGCCGATGGTGTCCAGGGCGTCCCGGATCACTCCGACCTGCCCGTCCATCATCCCGGAGGGGCCCACCACGTGGACGCCGGCGTCGGCCTGGACCTGCGCCATCTCGGCGTAGCGCTCCAGGGTGGCGTCGTTGTCGACCCGCCCGTCCTCGCCGAGGACACCGCAGTGGCCGTGGTCGGTGTACTCGTCGAGGCACAGGTCCGACATGATGACGAGCTCGTCGCCGACCTCGGCCTTCACGTCGCGGATGGCGACCTGGAGGATCCCGTCCGGGTCCGTCCCCGCGGTCCCCGCGCCGTCCTTCTTCTCGTCCTCGGGCACGCCGAACAGCATGATCCCGGAGACCCCGGCCTCGAGCGCCTCCACCGCGGCCTTCCGCAGCGTGTCCCGCGTGTGCTGGACGACCCCCGGCATCGCCTGGATCGCCACCGGCTCCGAGATCCCCTCCCGCACGAACGCGGGCAGGATCAGGTCCGCCGGCTGCAGCCGCGTCTCAGCGACCATCCGCCGCATTGCCGGCGTCGTCCGCAGCCTCCGCGGCCGCGCCCCAGGAAACGATCCATACGAGTTCATCCCCCCAAACTACGCCCGCCGCCCCCCACCCCTTACCAACACCTTGTGGGCATATCCGCACCCCCCGCGCACCAAGGCCCCCGCACAGACGAAAGCAGGGTGCGAGCCCCCAAGGGGACCCGCACCCTGCTCGGAACCACACCGCACCGACTAGGTCGTGCGACGCCTCCGCGCCCCGGGGCGCCGTTCGCTGGGCCGGGTCACCGGGTCGCCGGCCTCGCGCGCGGCCTCGCGGCGGCGCAGGCCGAAGTCGGCGAGGGCCTCGGCGAGCTTGTGCACCGACGGCTCCGGCGACAGGACGTCGACCCGCAGGCCGTGCTCCTCCGCCGTCTTGGCGGTGGCCGGGCCGATGCAGGCGATGACGGTCACGTTGTGCGGCTTGCCGGCGATGCCGACGAGGTTCCGCACGGTGGACGACGAGGTGAAGAGCACCGCGTCGAAACCGCCGCCCTTGATCGCCTCACGGGTGTCCGCCGGCGGCGGCGAGGCCCGTACGGTCCGGTAGGCGGTGACGTCGTCGACCTCCCAGCCGAGCTCGATCAGACCGGCGACCAGCGTCTCGGTCGCGATGTCGGCCCGCGGCAGGAAGACGCGGTCGATCGGGTCGAAGACCGGGTCGTACGGCGGCCAGTCCTCCAGGAGCCCGGCCGCGGACTGCTCGCCCGACGGCACCAGGTCCGGCTTCACACCGAAGTCGACGAGCGCGGCGGCGGTCTGCTCGCCCACGGCCGCGACCTTGATCCCGGCGAAGGCGCGGGCGTCGAGCCCGTACTCCTCGAACTTCTCGCGCACGGCCTTGACCGCGTTCACCGAGGTGAAGGCGATCCACTCGTAGCGTCCGGTGACGAGCCCCTTCACGGCCCGCTCCATCTGCTGCGGGGTCCGCGGCGGCTCGACGGCGATCGTCGGCACCTCGTGCGGCACCGCGCCGTAGGAACGCAGCTGGTCGGAGAGCGAGGCGGCCTGCTCCTTGGTACGCGGCACGAGCACCCGCCACCCGAAGAGCGGCTTCGACTCGAACCACGACAGCTGGTCCCGCTGCGCGGCGGCGCTGCGCTCGCCGACCACGGCTATGACCGGCCGGTGGCCCTCGGGCGAGGGGAGTACCTTGCCCTGCTTGAAGACCTGGGCGATGGTGCCGAGGGTCGCGTTCCAGGTGCGCTGCCTGGTCGTCGTACCGGCGATGGTGACGGTGAGCGGGGTGTCCGGCTTACGGCCCGCGGACACCAGCTCACCGGCCGCGGCGGCGACCGAGTCGAGCGAGGTGGAGACGACGACGGTGCCGTCGGAGGCACCGACCTCGGCCCAGCACCGCTCGTCGGCGGTACGGGCGTCGACGAAGCGCACGTCCGTACCCTGCGCGTCGCGCAGCGGCACACCCGCGTACGCGGGCACGCCGACGACGGTGGCGACACCGGGGACGACCTCGAAGGGGATGCCCTCGGCGGCGCAGGCGAGCATCTCGGCTCCCGCGTTCCCGTCGAGGCCGGGGTCGCCGGTCACCGCACGGACGACCCGCCTGCCGCCCCTCGCGGCCTCCATGACAAGATTGGCCGCATCCCTCAACACGGGGACACCGGCGGCTGTTGACGCCTCGTCAACAACCGTCAGCTCAGGCGTGCTCACCCCCGCACGGGCATGGCCGCGAACGACCTCGAGCACCTCGGGCTCGGCGATCAGGACGTCCGCTCCCGCCAGGGCTTCGACGGCCCTGAGGGTCAGCAGTCCGGGGTCGCCCGGCCCTGCGCCGAGGAACGTCACGTGTCCATGGCCGCCGAAGGCCGGGGACAGGGGGCTGGTGGTCGGGCTGGTGGGGTTCAAAGTGCTCGCTCCCCCATAAGACCGGCCGCGCCCTTGGCGAGCATTTCGTCCGCGAGTTCGCGGCCGAGCGCCATGGCCTCGTCGTGCGAGGTGGGTACGGGTCCGGTGGTGGACAGCTGCACCAGCGTCGAGCCGTCGGTGGTGCCGACGACGCCGCGCAGGCGCATTTCGGTGACAACCTGCCCGTGACCGGGGTCGTCGGCCTGGAGGTCGGCCAGCGCACCCACGGGTGCGGAGCAGCCGGCCTCGAGGGCGGCGAGCAGGGATCGCTCGGCGGTCACGGCGGCCCGGGTGTGCGGGTCGTCGAGCGCGGCGAGCGTGGCGACGAGGTCGGCGTCGGACGCCGGACACTCGATCGCCAGTGCCCCCTGACCGGGGGCGGGCAGGACGGAGTCGACCGACAGGTGGTCGAGCGACAGGGAGCCGGTGAGCTCCGCCGTCCCGCCGATGCGGTTGAGGCCGGCCGCGGCGAGAACCACCGCGTCCAGTTCACCGCTGTGTACATAGCCGACCCGGGTGTCGATGTTCCCCCGGATCGGGACGCAGGTGAGCTCCAGGCCGTGGTTGCGCGCGTAGGCGTGCAGCTGTGCCATCCGGCGCGGCGAGCCGGTGCCGACGCGGGCGCCCTTGGGGAGGGTGTCCAGCGTGACGCCCTCCCGCGCGATGAGTACGTCGCGCGGGTCCTCGCGCCGCGGGATCGCGGCCAGGACGAGCTCCGGGTGCTGTGCGGTCGGCAGGTCCTTCAGGGAGTGGACGGCGAAGTCCACCTCGCCGGCGAGCAGCGCGTCGCGCAGGGCGGCGACGAAGACGCCGGTGCCGCCGATCTGCGCGAGGTGCTCCCGGGAGGTGTCCCCGTACGTCGTGATCTCCACGAGCTCGACGGGCCGGCCGGTCAGCTGCCGGACGGCATCGGCCACGTGCCCGGACTGGGCCATGGCGAGCTTGCTGCGCCTGGTCCCGAGCCTCAGTGCCCTCTCGGTCATACTCGCCCTCGGTTCTTGACGTCGGCGTCATTCAGGTCGGCCCGGCTGACAGAAGCCACCGTCTCCGGGTCGAGGTCGAAGAGTGTCCGCAGCGCGTCCGCGTACCCGGCGCCGCCGGGCTCGCTGGCCAGCTGCTTGACCCGCACGGTCGGCGCGTGCAGGAGCTTGTCGACCACCCGGCGCACGGTCTGGGTGATCTCGGCGCGCTGCTTGTCGTCAAGGCCGGGGAGCCGGCCTTCGAGACGGGCGACCTCGTTGGCCACCACGTCGGCGGCCATGGTGCGCAGGGCGACGACGGTGGGGGTGATGTGGGCGGCGCGCTGGGCGGCGCCGAAGGCGGCGACCTCGTCGGAGACGATGCCCCGGACCTGGTCGACGTCGGCGGCCATGGGCGCGTCGGCGGAGGCCTCGGCGAGCGACTCGATGTCGACGAGCCGGACGCCGGGGACGCGGTGCGCGGCGGCGTCGATGTCGCGGGGCATGGCGAGGTCGAGCAGGTACAGGGGCGCGGAGCGGTCCTGTACGGCGTTCTCGACGGCCTCGCCGGTGAGGACGAGTCCGGTGGCGCCGGTGCAGGAGACGACGACGTCGGCACGTGTCAGTTCGTCGCCGACGGCAACCATCTCGACCGCGCGTGCGGCCGCTCCCGTGCCACCGGGCTCGTTCAGGATCTGGGCGAGCCGCTCGGCGCGGGCCAGGGTGCGGTTGGCGACGACGATCTCGGAGACGCCGGAGCGCGCGAGCGTGGCGGCGGCCAGCGAGGACATCGAGCCGGCGCCGATGACGAGGGCCTTCTTGCCCTTGGCCCAGGTCTCGACGTCGGTGCCGTCGGCGAGCTGCTCCAGGCCGAAGGTGACGAGCGACTGCCCGGCCCGGTCGATGCCGGTCTCGCTGTGGGCGCGCTTGCCGACCCTCAGGGCCTGCTGGAACAGGTCGTTGAGGAGGCGTCCCGCGGTGTGCAGGTCCTGGCCGAGGGCGAGGGCGTCCTTGATCTGGCCGAGGATCTGGCCCTCGCCGACGACCATGGAGTCGAGGCCGCAGGCCACCGAGAAGAGGTGGTGGACGGCCCGGTCCTCGTAGTGCACATAGAGATAAGGAGTGAGCTCGTCGAGGCCGACGCCGCTGTGCTGGGCGAGCAGCGTCGACAGCTCGGCGACCCCGGCGTGGAACTTGTCCACGTCGGCGTAGAGCTCGATGCGGTTGCAGGTGGCCAGGACGGTGCCCTCGGCGGCCGGTTCGGCGGCGAGGGTGTCCTGGAGGAGCTTGGCCTGGGTGTCCCCCGACAGCGAGGCCCGCTCCAGGATGGAGACGGGTGCGCTGCGGTGGCTCAGCCCGACGACGAGAAGGCTCATGCCGGCATCACCGCGGGGAGGTCCCCGTCGGGTCCCTTGCGTCCGCCGCCCGCGCCGCGGGGGGCGGGCGGGGTGGCGACGGTGGTCTCGGCGTCCGTCTCCGGGGCGTTCTCGTTGCCCGACTCCTCGCCGGCCTTGCGCTGCTCGTGGAAGGCGAGGATCTGCAGCTCGATGGAGAGGTCGACCTTGCGGACGTCGACGCCGTCGGGCACGGAGAGCACGGTCGGGGCGAAGTTCAGGATGGAGGTGACTCCGGCGGCCACGAGCCGGTCGCAGACCTGCTGGGCGACGCCGGCCGGGGTCGCGATGACGCCGATGGAGACGCCGTCCTCGTTGATGATCTTCTCGAGGTCGTCGCTGTGCTGTACGGGGATCCCGGCGACCGGCTTGCCGGTCATGGCCGGGTCGGCGTCGATCAGCGCGGCGACCCGGAAGCCACGGGAGGCGAAGCCGCCGTAGCCGGCGAGCGCGGCGCCGAGGTTACCGATGCCGACGATGACGACGGGCCAGTCCTGGGTGAGCCCCAGCTCACGGGAGATCTGGTAGACGAGGTACTCGACGTCGTAGCCGACCCCGCGGGTGCCGTACGAGCCGAGGTAGCTGAAGTCCTTGCGCAGCTTCGCGGAGTTGACGCCCGCGGCGGCCGCGAGCTCCTCGGAGGAGACCGTGGGTACGGAGCGCTCCGAGAGCGCGGTCAGTGCGCGCAGATACAGCGGAAGCCGGGCGACGGTGGCCTCGGGAATTCCTCGGCTACGGGTCGCCGGTCGGTGAGTTCGGCCAGTTGCCACGGTGCTCCTGCGGGATGAGCGGGGCTGCAGGCGGCCATATGTCCCAAGACCGCCCCGTCGAATGCAGGCTATGTCTTTGTGAACGCGTGCACAAAGATGGTGTCCGTTTTGTCTGGCCAAAGTGACCGGGGTCACGCGGCCGGTTCGTATCGTCGTGGAACCGCGGAGCGCGTCAGCGCGTTGAGAACCCGAAGGGGGCAAAACCGCACACACCTCTCACGACGCCGCCCCCGAAACCCAACAAAACGTCCACGATGGTAACCGCCTTTCGGTCAGGCACCCAGTTCGCGCCGGAGCCGCTCCGCGTCCACCTTCCAGAACGTGTGCTGCTCGCCGTCGATCAGGACCACCGGAATCTGCTCCCAGTACGCCCGGTGGAGCTCCTCGTCCTGGGAGATGTCCTTCTCCTCCCAGCGTGCACCCGTCTCCGCGCACACGGCCTCGACCACCGCGCGCGCGTCGTCGCAGAGATGACACCCCGGCTTGCCGATCAGCGTCACGGTGCGCGAGGCGGGATCGGCCTTCTTCTTCGTCCGTCCGAACATGCCGTCCATTCTGTCCCCTCGGCCGTACGGGACCCCGCCACGGATTAACAGGGGAGCCCCACAGTGTTCACGCCCTGGCATCGTCACAAGTCGGGAAGTACCGAACAGACTGGCTATGCTCACGATATGGCCGCTCTGGGATGGCTCACCCCCCGTAGGCGCTCCGCCACCGCGCGCAGCGTCCTCGCAGGCGAGGCCGCTGCCGAGGCAGCGCGCAAGTCCTCGCTCCAGCTGGAACGGGAGCGGGAGGAGGCGGCCGCGTCGACCGGCGCCGCCGAGGCCGAAGCGCCCGCCGAACCGGAGTTCCCGGTCGTCGGGGACGTACGGGCCGCCGCCTTCTTCGACCTCGACAACACCGTGATGCAGGGCGCCGCGATCTTCCACTTCGGCCGCGGCCTCTACAAGCGGAAGTTCTTCCAGCGCCGCGAACTCGCCCGCTTCGCCTGGCAGCAGGCCTGGTTCAGGCTCGCCGGCGTCGAGGACCCCGAGCACATGCAGGACGCCCGCGACAGCGCGCTGTCCATCGTCCAGGGCCACCGCGTCTCCGAACTGATGTCGATCGGCGAGGAGATCTACGACGAGTACATGGCCGACCGCATCTGGCCCGGCACCCGCGGCCTCGCCCAGGCGCACCTCGACGCGGGCCAGAAGGTCTGGCTGGTCACCGCCGCCCCGGTCGAGACGGCCACGATCATCGCCCGGCGGCTCGGCCTGACCGGCGCGCTCGGCACGGTCGCCGAGTCCGTCGACGGCGTCTACACCGGCAAGCTGGTCGGCGAGCCCCTGCACGGCCCCGCCAAGGCCGAGGCGGTACGGGCCCTCGCCGCCGCCGAGGGCCTCGACCTGAGCCGCTGCGCCGCGTACAGCGACTCCCACAACGACATCCCGATGCTCTCGCTCGTCGGCCACCCCTACGCGATCAACCCGGACGCCAAGCTCCGCAAGCACGCGAAGGACCGGGACTGGCGGCTGCGCGACTACCGGACCGGCCGCAAGGCCGCCAAGGTCGGCATCCCCGCGGCCGCGGGCCTGGGCGCCATCGCGGGCGGCACCGCCGCCGCGGTCGCGCTGCACCGCCGCCGCCACTGACGCGGCCCCGCCGAAGATCACCCGGCTCTCTCCGCCCGGCGCGTCGCCCGTCTGCCGATACGTTTCGGCTGCGATCATCTGCGACAACCCCGGACCAAGCGCCCTCACCCGTCCGTGGTCGAACACCCCCGCACACGTCGACCCGCGGGCATTCCGGACTCCTTACCCAGCAGCGGCCACAATCACTCACCCGCCCCGCACTTGAGCACAACTCACCGCCTGCGCAGTCACACTCGGAAGCAAAGTGATCAACAACCAGTCACGAACTGGGCCTTTATCCGACTGCAAGCAGTAACGGAAACGACGGAACCGGTGATTTGAGCAACTGGGTGTAGCGCTGCCTGTACGAAGCGTTATTCTCCTCAGACGCACAAAGGACCCCTCACGTCGCCACGACGGGTGAACGGTCCCGCACTGCACGTGATGGAAGCTCTGCCTCTGGGAGTCCCGTGTACCCACACGTCGGGGTTGACACCTCGGGCCTGGCTACGCTGCGCGCAACGGTCCTCGACCACTTGCGCGGCTTCGTCCCCACCGCGTACGCCGGCCCTGTCCCCGCCTTCGCCTTCGCCGCACCGGCACCCGCCGGCCCTTGCTACGCCCTGGCCGACGGCGGGGCCGCCGTGGGCAGACGTGGTGCGCGCTCCACGACCTCGACCACCCACCGCCGACCCACCGCCGACAGCGACAGCGCCCGCATGATGGACCTGGTCGAGCGGGCCCAGGCCGGCGAGGCCGAAGCCTTCGGCCGGCTGTACGACCAGTACAGCGACACCGTCTACCGCTACATCTACTACCGCGTCGGCGGTAAGGCGACGGCGGAGGACCTCACCAGCGAGACCTTCCTGCGCGCCCTGCGCCGGATCTCCACCTTCACCTGGCAGGGCCGCGACTTCGGCGCCTGGCTCGTCACCATCGCCAGGAACCTGGTCGCGGACCACTTCAAGTCCAGCCGCTTCCGCCTCGAAGTCACCACCGGCGAAATGCTCGACGCCAACGAGGTGGAGCGCAGCCCCGAGGACTCCGTCCTCGAGTCCCTCTCCAACGCGGCGCTGCTCGACGCGGTCCGCCGCCTCAACCCCCAGCAGCAGGAGTGCGTGACCCTGCGCTTCCTCCAGGGCCTCTCGGTCGCCGAGACCGCCCGGGTCATGGGGAAGAACGAGGGTGCCATCAAGACCCTCCAGTACCGGGCCGTCCGCACCCTGGCCCGCCTCCTCCCGGACGACGCCCGCTGACCGGTTCGCGCCCCCCACACGCGCCCCCCGCCCCCGGTCGGCACCCCCACGCCCGTACCTCCCCCCACGCCCCCACGACCCCCGCCCAACTCACAGTCGGTGACGCCTCGATGACGCACTGGTCCGATCATCTTTCGCGCGTAACCCAAGTGCCGCGCCGCTCGTTGTGCGGGATGCAGGCTCCCTGTGGACACGCCATGTCCGCAGCCACTCACTCTTTCGTGTGGATGCGCTCAAGGTGTGCAACCTTCCGGACACCCCGGGGAGTCGACCGTCATGACGAGAGGAGGTGCCGCCAGTGATCGCGAACGTATCGGCGCACCGGCGGGCGAACGCCTTCGCCCAGGCCCTGGAGGACCGGGCGTCCGAGGGCGCGGCGGCCGAGCAGCCCGAAGCCCCGGCCGAACCGGCCGAGCAGGGGCGGCTTTTGGCCTTGGCGAACGGTCTCGGCGAGCTGCCGAAGCCACAGCTGGATCCCGAGGTCAAGGTGGTGCAGCGAGCACAGCTCGTCGCCGCCATGGAAGCGATGCTCATGGAGGGGAGCGCGGCCGCGGGCCCTACGGTGCCGGAGCAGCGGACGGCCGGCGGCAAGGGAACCCACCGGGCCTCCCCGCTCCGCAAGCTCCGCCCCCGATCCCGCTGGACCAAGGGCCTCGCCGCCGGCGGTCTCACCGTCGGTGTGGCGGCCGGAGCCTTCGGCGGAGTGGCCGCTGCCAGCTCCGACGCCCTGCCGGGTGACTCGCTCTACGGGCTCAAGCGGGGCATGGAGGACATCAAGCTGGGCATGGCGGACGACGACGCGGACCGCGGCGGCATCTACCTCGACCAGGCCTCCACCCGCCTCAGCGAAGCCCGCAGGCTCATGGAGCGCGGCCGCGCGGGCGACCTCGACCACGAGTCGCTCACCGAGATCCGCCGCGTCCTGAGCGGAATGAAGCACGACGCCAGCGAAGGCCGGCGGCTGCTCCGCCAGGCGTACCAGCGGGACGGCGAGATCGGCCCGATGGCCCGGCTCAACTCCTTCGCCCAGGCCCACCGCGACACCTGGAACGGCCTCCGCGACCGGCTCCCCGTCCAGCTCGCGGACGTCGGCAGCGAGGTGACGCACGTCTTCGACGCCATAAACGATGACGTCGAGCCGCTCCAGTCGGTGCTTCCCCGCACCCCGGAGAAGGGCGCGATCGGCTCCGAGAGCCCCAGCGGCAGGACCGGCTCCCCGAGCGGCAGCCAGGGCACGGACACCCAGCGTCCGCCGACCGGCGACACCCCCACCCAGGGCAGCCACTCGGCACCGCCCCGCCCGTCCGGCCCCAGCACGGGCACCAGCCCGAGCTCCGGCACCGGCACGGGCTCACCGGAGGACGACGGACTCCTCGGCGGCAGCGCCGGCGGACTCCTCAAGCCCTCCCCGACCGGCAGCCCGACGACCCCCACCGGCGAATCCGCCCCCGGTGTCCCGGACGTCACCCTGCCACCACTCCTGCCGGGCCTCCTTCCAGGCCTCGGCATCGACAGCGAGGACGCTCGCTAGCAAGAGAAGAGGGGCGCCCCCACGGACGGGGGGCGCCCCTCTTCTCTTGACCGGACAGGCCCTTGACCGAACAGGCCCGTGACCGGATCCGTCAGAAGAACACCGACCTCCGCTGCACCAACAGCTTGTACAGCGTGTGCTGGATCTGCTCCCGCACCTGATCCGTCAGGTTGAACATCAGCATCGGGTCCTCCGCCGCCTCGGGCGCGTACGCATCCGTCGGGATCGGCTCACCGAACTGGATGGTCCACTTCGTCGGCAGCGGCACGGCGCCCAGCGGCCCCAGCCACGGGAAGGTCGGCGTCAGCGGGAAGTACGGGAACCCGAGCACACGCGCCAGCGTCTTGGCGTTCCCGAGCATCGGGTATATCTCCTCGGCCCCTACGATCGAGCAGGGCACGATCGGCACCCCGGCCCGCAGCGCCGTCGACACGAAGCCGCCCCGGCCGAACCGCTGGAGCTTGTACCGCTCCCCGAACGGCTTCCCGATCCCCTTGAAGCCCTCCGGCATCACCCCGACGATCTCCCCGGCCCGCAGCAGCCGCTCCGCGTCCTCCGCGCACGCCAGTGTGTGCCCCGCCTTCCGGGCCAGCTCGTTGACGATCGGCAGCACGAACACCAGGTCGGCGGCGAGCAGCCGCAGATGCCGCCCGGCCGGGTGATGGTCGTGGACGGCGACCTGCATCATCAGCCCGTCCAGCGGCACGGTCCCCGAGTGGTTGGCGACGATCAGCGCCCCGCCCTCGGCCGGGATGTTCTCGACGCCCTTCACCTCCACCCGGAAGTACTTCTCGTACAGCGGGCGGAGCAGCGACATCAGGACCTGGTCGGTGAGCTCCTCGTCGTAGCCGAACTCGTCGACCTCGTAGTCGCCGGTGATCCGGCGCCGCAGGAACGCGAGTCCGCCCGCGAGCCGCCGCTCCCAGCCCCCGCCCGCGCCGCCGGCGCCCGGCTCCGCCCCGGACCCGCCGTCCCCGCCGTGCGGGTCCAGGGCGGCCTCGGCCTCCTCCGGCTCCCGGGCGGCCTGCTGCGGCCCCGGGAGGGCCCGTACGGCCGCCGCCTCGCCATCGGCCCGGGAGGGCCGTCGCCGGGCCCGCGAGCGGTCGTCGTCGAACGGAATGACCTTGGCGTCCGCCATCGCTTGTCCGGTCTCCTCAGGCGCCGTCGTGAACAGGGGGAACAGGGGATACGGGGGAAGCCGGCGCCGCGGTCCCGAGCAGCCGCCCGGCGAGCCGGTCCACCGCCCCCGCGAGCGTCTCCGGCGGCAGCAGCCCGGGCCCACGGCCGCGCACGAAGTCCGCGAAGGTCTCCGCCGTCGTGTGCCGCGGCGAGAAGCCGAGGACCTCGCGCGTCTGCACCGTCGACACGACCCGGCCGTGGGTGAGCAGCCGGATCTGCTCGGGCGCGAAGTCGGTGATCCCGACCGTCCGCAGCGCCGTGCCCACCCAGGTGACCGCGGGCAGCAGCACCGGCACGGTGGGCCGGCCGAGCCGCCGCGCGCACTGGGACAGCAGCAGCACCCCGTCGCCGGCCACGTTGAACGTGCCGCTGTTCTGGGTCGCCCTGCGGGGCTCGTGCGCCGCCAGGCGCAGCACGTCGACCACGTCGTCCTCGTGGACGAACTGCAGCCGGGGGTCGTAGCCCAGGACGGTCGGCAGCACCGGCAGCGCCAGGTACTCGGCCAGCGGGGAGTCGATCCGGGGCCCGAGGATGTTCGCGAACCGCAGCACGCACACGGCCACGTCGGGCCGGCGCCGGGCGAAGCCGCGCACGTACCCCTCGACCTCGACGGCGTCCTTGGCGAAGCCTCCGCTCGGCAGCGACTTCGCCGCGGTCGTCTCGGTGAAGACGGCCGGGTCGCGGGGAGCGGAGCCGTAGACGCTCGTACTGGACTTGATCACGAGGCGCCGGATCAGCGGCGACTTCTGGCAGGCGCCGAGCAGCTGCATGGTGCCGATGACGTTGGTCTCCTTGACCGACGTCCGCCCGCCGGCCCCCAGCGCCGTACCGGTGACGTCCAGATGGACCACCGTGTCGACGTCGTGCTCGGCGAGGACCTTCGCGATCTCCGGCCGGCGGATGTCGGCCCGTACGAACTCGGCGGCGCCCAGCTGGTGCGCCGGATCGACCGCATCCACCGCGATCACCCGGTCCACCTCGGGGTCCCGCTGGATCCGCCGCACGAAGCGGCCGCCGAGATGCCGGGCAGCACCGGTGACGAGCACGACCTTGCCCAAGATCAGCGCCTTCCGTCGTCTTCCGTTGGTCGCCACCGTAGCGCCTGCAGATTTCCACGCCATAAAGTCCGCGCCAGTCACGCGCCACAAACAGCGAGGCCCCCCACCGCGAACGGTGAGGGGCCACGCCTTACGCACGATTGCTGCGGTGCAGCGGTCGCCTTACTTCTTGTTGCGACGCTGAACGCGCGTGCGCTTGAGCAGCTTGCGGTGCTTCTTCTTCGCCATCCGCTTGCGCCGCTTCTTGATAACAGAGCCCACGACTACCCTCGCTCACTTCTCGGAACATCCCCGCCTCCCGGCGGGGATCGGTGCGGGGCGTCTGGGCCCACACGACCTACGTCGGCCTAGCCTACCGTCCCGAGGACCGCGCTCGTAATCCGAGGGCCGCATGGAGCTCTCCCGGTGTTCCGCCGCGCGCTCGCTACGCGGTGCCCACCCCCACGAAGGACTCCCTCAGGTACTCGTGAACCGCCTGTTCCGGCACCCGGAAGGACCTGCCCACCCGGATCGCCGGCAGATGACCGCTGTGCACCAAGCGGTACACGGTCATCTTGGAGACGCGCATCACCGCGGCGACTTCCGCCACGGTCAGAAACTTGACCTCGTTGAGAGGTCGATCGCCAGCAGCCATGACCCACCTGTACCTTCCGCCGCGACGCCCACCGGCTTCCCCTCCGGTGACTCTTCGTCGCCGAGCGCTCACTCTCCAGACTAGGGGCGGGTGGTACGAGTGGGGAAGAGGAGCTGCCATCGGCCGTTTACCGTGACAGACACGCTCGATTGAGTACATAGCGCGTGAGAGGACGGTAGTAGTCGGAGCGCACGCCGTCATCAAGCGGAACGGCCACCGACACCTGCCCCTCCGCCTCACCCACGAACAGCGCGGGATCATCCGTATCGGCCAGACCGATGGCCTCGATACCCAGCTGACCAGCACCGCAGACCCATCCGTGGTCCCCCACCACCAGCTCCGGCAGCGGACCCCCGCTCTCCGCCGCGGACTCCAGCGCCGCCCTAACCGGCAGCGGCGAGTGGGAGTGCGCCCCCGGCTCACGCCCTCCCCCCGACGGGCCCGGCTCCCGTACCAGCGCCACCCCCCGCACGTAGTCGAGCAGGTACGTGCGTACGCCGAACCGGGTCGTTATGTCGACACATCGCCCCTGCGCCGGGGTGAGGACAAGACATCCCGCCGCCGACAAGGCGTCTGCGAGAGCGACGTAGAAACCGAGCAGACGATGCGGATGCCCCGTCCCCAACAGCACCGGAACCCGCCGCGCCGCCGCCGCCCCCAACCGCGCCGCGAACGCGTCGAGCCCCCTCAACGTACGCTCCGGATCGATGACGTCCGGCCCCGAACGGTGCGCCGGATCCCCCGACACCCCGCACTTGTCCGCCATCAGCCGCAGCAGCTCCGCCTCACCCCACCCCCACGCCGGATCCAGCCCCAGCAACACCCGCGGATCCCGCGCCGCGAACAGCCGATAGCTCCGCAGGCTCTCCTCCCGCGACGTCGCCACCGTCCCCGCCAACCCCGCCGCCAACAGATGCGCCCGCAGCGCCCCGGTACTCAACACCCTCCCGATGCTGCCGGAACACCACCGCCCGGGTACCCAAACCTCCCGGACACCCCACAGTCGGCGTAACACCCACGCGTCCGTTCCAGCACGGCCCCGCGCGGAACCTCAGGCGAGCAGCCCCCGCAGCGGAAAAGCCGCCTTCCGCGTCGCCAGCACCGACTGGTCGAGCCGGTCCGCCGGGTCGTACCCCTCCGCCCAGTCACGGAAGCCCACCGGCCACCGCCCGTCCGTCATCCGCGCCGGCCCCAACTGCCGGGTCCGCGCGTACACCTCGTCCCGCCACGACGACGGGATCACCGACTCCGGAGCCACCGGAGCGTGCGCCGCGATCCCCACCAGATGCGTCCACGACCGCGGCACGACGTCCACCACCGCGTACCCGCCGCCACCGAGCGCCAGCCAGCGCCCGTCCGCGTACGCGTGCGCCAGCTCGTGACAGGCCTCCTGCACCGCCCGCTGCGCGTCCAGCGACACCGCCAGATGCGCCAGCGGATCCTCGAAGTGCGTGTCCGCCCCGTGCTGCGTCACCAGGACCTGCGGCCGGAAGTCCGCCAGCAGCTCCGGCACCACCGCGTGGAAGGCCCGCAGCCACCCCGCGTCCCCCGTCCCCGCCGGCAGCGCCACGTTCACCGCCCCGCCCTCACCCGCCCCCGCGCCGCCCGTCTCCTCCGGCCACCCCGTCTGCGGGAACAGCGTCCGCGGATGCTCGTGCAGCGACACCGTCAGAACCCGCGGGTCCTCCCAGAACGCCGCCTGCACCCCGTCCCCGTGATGCACGTCCACGTCCACGTACGCGACCCGCTCCGCCCCCAGCTCCAGGAGCCGCGCGATCGCCAGCGACGCGTCGTTGTAGATACAGAACCCCGAGGCCGCCCCCGGCATCGCGTGATGCAGCCCGCCCGCGAAGTTCACCGCGTGCGCCGCCTCCCCGCGCCACACCGCCTCGGCCGCCCCCACCGACTGCCCCGCGATCAGCGCCGACACCTCGTGCATCCCCGCGAACGCCGGATCGTCGACCGTCCCGATCCCGTACGCCTGGTCCGCGTGGCGCGGATCCACCGAAGCCGCCTTCACCGCCGCCACATAGTCCTCGCGGTGCACCAGCCGCAGCGTCGAGTCCCCGGCCGGCTTCGCCGCGACCACGTCCACCGCCCGGTCGAGCCCGAAGGCCCGCACCAGCGACATCGTCAGCGCAAGCCGTACCGGATCCATCGGGTGCTCCGACCCGAAGTCGTACTGCGTGACAGCTTCATCCCACATCAACAGTGCGCGGCCGCTCATGCCCGCCACCGTATCGGGCCCCACGCGAACCGAACGACGTGGCATACACCACCGTCACCAGGACCAGCGCCATCGGCACCACCATCGCCCACCGATAGCTCCACGCGTCCCCCAACGCCCCCACCAGCGGCGACCCGATCAGGAAACCCACGTAGTTGAAGACATTGAGCCGCGCCACCGCCGCGTCACTGTTCTCCGGGAACAACCGGCCCGCCGCCGCGAACGTCTGCGGCACGATCACACTCAGCCCGAACCCCAGCACCGTGAACCCGGCGATCCCCGCCCACGCCCCCTGCGCCACCGCCACCACCGCGAACCCCAGCGCCGCGAGCACCGCCCCGCCCCGCACGACCGCCACGGCCCCTAGCCGCCGCACCCCCAGGTCCCCCACGGCCCGCCCGAGCAGCGTCGTCACCATGTACGCGTTGTACGGCACCGTCGCCAGCTCCTCCGAACTCCCGAGCACGTCCTGGAGGTACTTGGCACTCCAGTTGGAGACCGTGGAATCCCCGATGTACGCGAAGGTCATCACCAGACACAGCGGCAGCAGCAGCTTGAACGCGATCCCGCTCCCCTTGCTCTCCCCCGCCACCTCCACCGGCCCGTCCCCACCGGCCACATACCACCGGCTCCCGACGAGCACCACGGGCAGCAGCACCGCCACCACCGGCAGATACGACACGAACAGCGACAGGTGCCAGTGCGCCCCCACCCACGCCAGCGACGCCCCCGCGATCCCCCCGAGGCTGTACGAGGCATGGAAGCCGAGCATGATGCTCCGCCCGTACGCCCGCTGGAGGCTCACCCCCAACATGTTCATCGAGGCGTCCAGCGCCCCCACCGCCAGACCGAAAAGACCCAGCGCGACCGCCGCCGCCCACAGCTCCGACCCGGCCCCCACCGCCAGCAGGGCCAGCAGCACGAACGGCTGCGCCCACCGCAGCACCACCGCCGGCCCCACCCGCGCCACGACCTTCTCGGTCGCCACGCTCGCCACACCGGCCAGAATCGGCACCGCCGCCAGGAACGCGGGCAGCAGCCCGTCCGAGATCCCGTACTGATCCTGGATCGCCGGTATCCGTGTCACGAGCAGGGCGAAGGTGACTCCCTGCACGAAGAAACTGACCGCCAGGGATCCCCGCCCACGCCGCAACCGCGCATCTGTCATGGCGGCACAGCGTACGGCCGGAAACTACCGCTGGGTAGATGGATCACATCCCCAAAATCGCGGGAAGCTCCTCCATCCGCCCGAAGTAGCCCTTGGCACCCGCCAGCTTCGCCTCCGGCGTCATCGCGGTGAACCCGTACACGTCCATCCCCGCCGCCAGCGCCGCCCGCACCCCCAGCGCGCTGTCCTCCACCACCACACACCGCTCGGGCGCGACCCCCATCCGCTCCGCCGCGTACAGGAAGAGGTCCGGCGCCGGCTTCCCCCGCCCGACGTCCTCGGCGCTGAACACAACGTCGTCCCTGAAGTACACGTCGAGCCCGGTCTTCCGATGCCCCACCCTGATCCGCTCATGACTCCCGGACGAGGCCACGCAGTACGGAACCCCCGCCTCGGCCAGCCCCTTCAGCACGTCCCCTGCCCCGGCCACAGCCTCCAGCTCCGCCCGGAAGGCAGCGAAGACCCGCGCGTGGAACGTCTCGTCGAACTCCGCCGGCAGCTTCTCCCCACTCCGCTCCTCGACCAGCTCATGGATCCGGTGCATCGCGGACCCCATGTAGTCCCGCACCGACTCCTCGTACGTCGTCGGATGCCCCAGCTCCGTCAGATAGCCGGCCAACAAGGTGTTCGAGATCGGCTCGCTGTCCACCAGCACACCGTCGTTGTCGAAAATGACCAGGTCGTATCGCATGCACCAAGCCTAGAACGCAAAAATGCCTCAACCCCCGGAATAAATCCGGGGGTTGAGGCTAAAATTTGTTCGGCGGCGTCCTACTCTCCCACAGGGTCCCCCCTGCAGTACCATCGGCGCTGAAAGGCTTAGCTTCCGGGTTCGGAATGTAACCGGGCGTTTCCCTAACGCTATGACCACCGAAACACTATGAAGTTGAACTCAACCGGCAAATGGGAGTTCATTGCTTCAGAACTAACACAGTGGACGCGAGCAACTGAGGACAAGCCCTCGGCCTATTAGTACCGGTCAGCTCCACCCATTACTGGGCTTCCACAT